>NZ_JASHFO010000001.1:0-191038 GCF_047460825.1 Streptococcus infantis
CGCCAACGTCAAAAACTTTGGATGCCTCGACATGGCTGTGTCCCTCTTTGATGTAATTTAATGCTCGTTGTTTAAAATCTGTACTATATGCCATAGCTTTATTATAACATGTATTTTATAAACTAAGCAACTATAAATACTTTTTAATCAAAATAAAGCAAATCTTTGCTGGTACTTGTAAAGAGGTCAAAGCCGTCTTTGGTCACAACACCACAGTCTTCGATGCGGACACCGACTTTACCAGGGATGTAAATACCAGGTTCAACTGAGAAGCACATACCCTCTTCGATGACCATATCGTTTCCTTCCATGATTGAAGGGAATTCGTGGACATCCATACCGATACCATGACCGAGACGGTGGTTGAAGTACTCACCGTAGCCAGCTTTTTCGATCACTTCACGAGCCGCACGGTCAACCTCATGAGCTGTTACACCAGGTCTGATAAAGTCAAGGGCAGCTTGTTGAGCTTCTAGAGTCAAGTTGTAGATATCTTTCTTGAATTGGTCTGGTTTACCAACAGCGACTGTACGAGTCATATCTGATGCATAACCATTGACCATAACACCGAGGTCAAAGAGGAGAAGAGCATTATTTTCAACCTTGTTGGCCCCAGGAATACCGTGTGGATTCGCAGCATTATCACCTGTTAAGACCATGGTGTCAAAGCTCATTTCATAACCTTCACGTTTCATAGCGAAGTCGATTTGCGCAATGATATCTGTTTCCGTATTATCAAGAGAGATATTGTCAAAACCAACTTTGACAGACTTATCGGCGTAAACACCTGCAACCATCATTTTTTGCACTTCGTCTGCTGATTTGATCAAGCGCATGCGTTGGATCAATGGAGTTAAGTTTTCAAATTCAGCAGTTTCAAAGACAGATCTTAAACCGTGGTATTTAGTCAAGATGAGATTATCAAACTCAACTGCTACACGTTTGAAATCAAGCTGTGGCAAGGCATTTTGGATTTTTTTCCAAGGATTTTCAGAGTCCACATAACCAACTACTGGGAATGAAACAGTGCTAGTTGCACGCTCAACCTCAAGTGCTGGAACGAAGAGAAGTGGTTCTTGGTTTCCAAGGACAAAGAGGAACATTTGGCGTTCGTGGGGATCACTGTAAAAGCCAGTGAGGTAATTGATAGTGACGGGGTCAGATACGACTGCGACGTCTAACTTTTCAGATTCGAGATATGTTACAATTTGTTGTAATTTAGACATATGTTACCTTCTTTCTACCCCTCTATTTTTGCAAAAATTAGTAGAAAATGCAAGGGAGAAGGGGAAAAGAAACTAAAAAAATTCCAACAGCTAATAGCATGTTGGAATCTAAATATTAATTGAAGTCTGCCTTGCTTTTCACATCGCTGTATTCTTCAGCAACTTCTTGGCTAAGGATATCCTCATAAGCTGGAAGGTCGATATCCTGACCATATTTTTTCTTAAGAGCAGTAGTGACCAAGCGATAGGCTAGGTTGGCATTACGAGATAAGATAGGCCCGTGGAAATAAGAACCAAAGACATTTTTATAGTGAACACCTTCACCGATTTTCTCTTCATTATTTCCGTTTCCGTATACGACCTGCCCCAATGGTTTTTGGTCATCTGAGAGGAAGGTACGGCCTTGGTGGTTTTCAAAACCATAGTAGGTTTCATCAAACTCTTCATTATGAATTTTAATGTCACCGATGAAGCGGTTGTTGGTTTGATTAAGGGTATAGTGTCCCATGACACCAAGACCTTCGATGCGTCTTCCAGAAGCTTCAATATAGTATTGGCCTAATAGCTGGAAGCCACCACAGATAGCAAGGACGACTCCATCATTTTGGATAAAGTTATCGATGCTTTCTTTTTTAGCAGGCAAATCACCAGCAATGATACTTTGTTCAAAGTCTTGGCCACCACCGAAAAAAGCGATATCGTAATGATTTTCATCGAAATCATCGTGGAGAGAAACGATGTCAACTGTTACGTGAGCACCCAGCTTTTCAGCCACATACTTGAGCATGAGGATATTTCCATTATCCCCGTAGGTATTCATGAGATTGCCATAGAGGTGGGCAATATTTAGCTGGTAAGGATAGTTGCCGTCTTTTGAGGAAAGTGAAGTATAAACCATTAGTTCATCTCCTTTCTAACAAGTTGACGATTGGCTAGTAGTTCTCGGAATTCCAGCATAGCAGTGTAGGTCGCAAGGATGTAAGCATGTTTACAATCTTGGGCTTCAATCGTTTTAAGAACTTGTTCCAGACTACTTGTTTCAGTGATTTTATCAGCTGGGTAGCCAGTCACTCGAAGACGACGAGCGATTTCAGAATGACGAACGCCACCGGCGTTGATTTCTGGGATATCCATGTCAGTAACTTGTTCAAAATCAGCATCCCAAATCCAGCTGGTATCAATCCCGTCAGCATAGTTGGCATTGAGGAGAACAGAAAGACTAAATGGATAAGGAGCTAGTTTAATCATTTCAATAGCTTGTGTAGCACCTACAGGATTCTTGATGAGAACCAGTGTACATTCCTTGTCACCGATATGGAAGGTTTCTTGGCGTCCAAAAACAGCTCGACTCTTATCAAATCCTTGCTTAATCAGTTGAGAATCAGCACCAAGGTAACGCGCGATAGCAACTGCAGCGAGAGCATTGTAGATATTGTAGAGTCCACCGATTTGAATACCGTATTCTTGACCGTCGATGACAAAGCGAGAGCGATTGTTGGTCAATTCAACCAGTTCAGTCAGACGATAATCCAGCTCAGGACGCTTGCATCCACAATTATCACAGATATAAGCTCCTAAGTTGGCATAAGTATTTAGCTCATATTTCAAAATACTTTGACATTCAGGGCAGAGGATACCTTCAGTATTGTAGTGAGCAAGCTTTGCTGGACCTTTTTCCAAATCAAAACCAAAATACTGAACAGGATTTGGAATTGCAGGCTTGTAGAATAGCGGACTATCACCGTTTAGCAGAACAGTAGCAGTAGGAACTTTCCGAATAGCGTCCAAAATCATGTTGTAAGTCGTATAGATCTCACCGTAGCGGTCCATTTGATCGCGGAAAATATTGGTGATGACGAAAAGACTAGGCTGGATGTAGTCACAGATACGTGAGAGACTAGCTTCATCTATTTCAAGAACCGCAATATTTTTTCCAGTTTTTGAAGATTTTGCAGTCAAGAAGGTAGTTGTAATCCCTGTGATCATGTTGGCACCACTTGGATTAGTTAAAACTTGACCATAAATTTCCTTAAGGATACCGACAGTGAGAGCGGTTGTCAAGGTTTTTCCATTGGTACCAGTTACCACAACAATTTCGTAGTTCTTAGCTAAATGTTGTAAAATATCTTTATCAAATTGAAGGGCGAGTTTTCCAGGCAGCGTGCTTCCACGTCCAAGACGACTCAAAATAAAGTGAGAAGAACGCCCAGCAAGAAGGCCCAAAGTAGTTTTTAATTTCATGTTTCTATTATATCATAAAAGCTGAAAAAGACAGATTTGAGATTTTAGAAAAAGAAAAACAGCCCAAGGAGGCTGCTTTCTATTATTAAATCTATTAAATCGCAAACAAGTCATTCAAGTTTTCAGCTAAGGTTGGGTGAGTGAAGATTTGTTTTGTGAAGTAAGTGTATGGAATCTTGTTGTCCATTGCAACAGTGATGATGTTGATGATTTCTTGTGAACCTTCAGAGAAGATAGTTGCGCCAAGAATTTCTTTTGTTTCAGTGTTGACAACTGCTTTGAAAGCTCCACGAAGGTCACCATTTACATGACCACGAGGCATAGCAGCGACAGGAATTTCCTTGACAGCGTATGGAAGCTTCAAATCAGCAGCTTGGCTTTCAGTCAAACCAACTTGTGAAAGTGCAGGTGTGATGAAAAGAGTATTTGGTACATTGAGACGATCTTCGAGTGTGTAGCTGCCATCACCAGCAAGGTAGCTGTAGACAACACGGAAGTCATCAAGTGAAATGTAAGTAAATTGAAGGCCACCGTTGACATCTCCAACTGCAAAAACACCAGGAACGTTTGTTTGACAGTGTTTGTCGACTTTAATAGCACCACGTTCAGTTAGTTCAATATCTGTATTTTCAAGTTGTAGAGGTTCAACATTTGGTTTACGTCCTGTTGCATAGAGAAGGGCATCGAAACGATAAGTTTCGTTTTCAGTTACGACAAGGACTTGGTCGCCATCATTTTTGATTTCAGTAGTACGGATGTTTTGAAGCAATTCAATACCGTCTTCTTCCATGTACTGTTTAGCAAGAGCAGCGATAGAAGGTTCTGCACGAGGTAGGAATTTATCCAAGGCATCTAGGACTGTAACCTTACTTCCAAGTTTGTTGTAGAGACCGGCAAATTCAAGACCGATATTTCCGCCACCAAGGACACCAAGTTTTTCAGGCAATTTGTCCAAGTTTTGGATACCTGTTGAGTCAAAGACATTCTTGCTTGTAGCAAGGCCTGGGATAGGCAAGACATTTGAAACAGCACCAGTGTTGATAACGATTGTTTCAGCAGTCAGTTCTTGTTTTTCATCTCCAGCTTGAATTTCAATAACCTTGTTTGAGACAAAGTGTGCTTCAGCATCAAAGATATCTACACCTGTACCAGCTACAGTAGCATAATTTTTTCCATTGAGGCGTGTAGTAACCGTATTTTTAGTAGCCATGACTTGATCAAATGACAAGTCTTTTTCAGCAGCAACTAACAAGGTTTTAGTTGGGATACAACCGATATTGATACAAGTACCGCCGTACATCGCCTTACTACGTTCGATCAAAGCAACTTTTTTACCAGCTGAAGCTAGTTTCCCAGCAAGAGTTTTACCTGCCTTACCAAATCCAATGACAATTAAATCGTATGTTAACATTTTTAAATCCTCCTGTTTGATTTCATTCTAGCACAAGAAATAATTTTTTTCACAATTCTGCTACGGGAAAAAATATCCAAACAAAATAGTCTCGAGAATGCTTAGATAAATCGACTTCAAAAGATAGAAAAATCGTTTACATGATTTAATCAGGTGGTTAGACTATCTTTTGACCCTCTCTTGTGTTATACTAGATAAGTTGCAAAAAAGCAGTACTTTTCTTTAGTGGAAAAGAAGCAACACGGTCTTTCATAAAAGGTATGAAAGTACGTCATGACAAGAAAAGTATAAACTAAGCGCTATAGGATGGCTTCGCACCATCTTTAGAAAGAAGAATAACGTGAAATTTAATGAATTTAACCTTTCTGCGGATTTGTTAGCAGAAATCGAAAAAGCAGGATTTGTAGAAGCAAGTCCTATCCAAGAGCAAACCATTCCTTTGGCTCTTGAAGGGAAAGATGTTATCGGACAAGCTCAAACCGGTACAGGGAAAACTGCAGCCTTTGGCTTGCCAACCCTTGAAAAAATTCGTACAGAAGAAGCAACCATTCAAGCTTTGGTCATTGCACCAACCCGTGAACTAGCTGTGCAAAGTCAGGAAGAACTCTTCCGCTTTGGTCGTAGCAAGGGTGTAAAAGTCCGTTCTGTTTATGGTGGTTCAAGTATCGAAAAACAAATCAAGGCTCTTAAATCAGGTGCTCATATCGTAGTTGGAACACCAGGTCGTCTCCTAGATTTGATCAAACGCAAAGCCTTGAAATTACAAGATATTGAAACTCTAATCCTTGATGAAGCGGACGAAATGCTTAACATGGGCTTCCTTGAGGATATTGAAGCCATCATCTCTCGTGTCCCAGAAAATCGTCAAACCTTGCTCTTTTCAGCAACTATGCCTGAAGCTATCAAACGTATCGGGGTTCAGTTTATGAAAGAACCTGAGCATGTGAAGATTGCTGCCAAGGAGTTAACAACAGAATTGGTTGACCAGTACTATATCCGTGTCAAAGAACAAGAAAAATTTGACACCATGACTCGTCTTATGGACGTTGAACAGCCTGAGTTGTCTATTGTCTTCGGTCGTACAAAACGTCGTGTGGATGAGTTGACTCGCGGTCTGAAAATCCGTGGCTTCCGTGCAGAAGGGATTCATGGAGATTTGGATCAAAACAAACGCCTTCGCGTCCTTCGTGACTTCAAAAACGGTAACCTTGATGTTTTAGTTGCGACAGACGTTGCAGCACGTGGTTTGGATATCTCAGGTGTGACTCATGTCTATAACTACGATATTCCTCAAGACCCTGAGAGTTATGTTCACCGTATTGGCCGTACAGGGCGTGCAGGTAAGTCAGGTCAGTCTATTACCTTCGTTTCACCTAATGAAATGGGTTACCTCCAAATCATTGAGAACTTGACTAAGAAACGTATGAAAGGTCTCAAACCTGCAAGTGCAGAAGAAGCTTTCCAAGCTAAAAAACAAGTGGCTCTTAAGAAAATTGAACGTGATTTTGCAGATGAGACAATCCGTGGCAACTTTGAGAAGTTTGGCAAGGATGCTCGTCAATTAGCCTCAGAATTCAGCCCAGAAGAATTGGCTATGTATATCCTCAGCTTAGCTGTTCAAGACCCAGATAGTCTTCCTGAGGTTGAGATTGCACGTGAAAAACCTTTACCATTTAAACCATCTGGTGGAGGCTTTGGTGGCAAAGGTAAGGGAGGTCGTCGTGGAGACGACCGTCGAGATCGTAATCGCCGTGGCAATGGTCGTCGAGATGATTTCAAAAAAGGCAGTCGCAAAAACGACCGCTTTGAGAAGGAAAAACGTTACCGTAAGGATAATAAAAAACCACGTAATACTTCAAGTGAGAAGAAAACTGGTTTTGTAATCCGTAACAAGGGTGATAAATAATAAAAAAAGCGGTTCACTGAGGTGGATCGCTTTTATATATAAGGAGACCGAGAGTTAATAAAAGTTTAATACGAGAAAATAGATTTATATATTTGTTATCTTGTAATATTATATTATCAAAAATTTAGGAACCTGTCAACAAGAAAATTAGAAAAAACTAGTAAAAATTTTCGAACAGTCATGAATTGCAATTCAATAAACAATTTTCAGATAATTATTGAAATAATGATCAATTTATGATATAATGGAAGCGATTAAATACGAGGTGAAAAATGGCACATTTATTAGAAAAAACGAGAAAAATTACGTCTATCCTGAAGCGTGCGGAGGAGAAATTACAAGATGATCTTCCATATAATGCCATCACACGCCAATTAGCGGATATTATTGATTGCAACGCTTGTATCCTAAATAGTAAGGGACGTCTTTTGGGATATTTCATGCGCTACAAGACTAATAATGATCGTGTAGAGCAATTTTTCCAATCAAAAATTTTTCCTGAGGACTATATTCAAGGTGCAAACATGATTTACGATACAGAAGCAAATCTGACTGTAGATCACGAATTAAGCATCTTTCCAGTTGAGAGTCGTGCAGATTTCTCAGAAGGTTTGACAACAATTGCTCCAATCCATGTTTCTGGGATTCGTTTGGGATCTTTGATTATCTGGCGTAATGATAAGAAATTTGAAGATGAGGATTTGATTCTTGTTGAGATAGCTAGTACGGTGGTTGGTATTCAGCTTTTGAACTTCCAACGTGAAGAAGACGAGAAAAATATCCGTCGTCGTACAGCCGTAACGATGGCAGTCAACACTCTTTCTTACTCTGAGTTACGAGCAGTGTCAGCTATTTTGGGTGAATTGAATGGCAATGAAGGACAATTAACTGCGTCAGTCATTGCAGACCGTATCGGTATTACGCGTTCAGTGATTGTCAATGCCCTTCGAAAACTCGAATCGGCAGGAATTATTGAAAGTCGTTCACTGGGGATGAAGGGAACTTATCTTAAGGTCTTGATCCCAGATATCTTTGAAGAAGTGAAGAAGAGGGACTATTAATGGCTAAGGCTTTAATTTCGATTGACTATACAGAAGATTTTGTAGCGGAACATGGAAAATTGACAGCTGGAGCTCCCGCTCAAGCTATATCAGAAGCGATCAATCAGGTAACTAGATTAGCATTTGACCGTGGAGATTATATTTTCTTTACCATTGATGCTCATGAGGAAAATGATGTCTTTCATCCAGAAAGTAAACTATTTCCCCCTCATAATCTGATTGGGACTAGCGGGCGTAATCTATATGGTAAGTTAGCCGAGTTCTATCAGGAATATGCTGGCGATAGTCGTGTTTTCTGGATGGACAAACGTCACTATTCGGCTTTTTCTGGCACAGATTTGGATATCCGTTTGAGAGAGCGTCGCGTGGATACAGTCATTTTAACAGGTGTTCTAACAGATATTTGTGTATTGCATACAGCTATCGATGCCTATAATCTTGGTTATCAGATAGAAGTTGTTAAGCCAGCAGTTGCATCAATCTGGCCTGAAAATCATCAGTTTGCACTTGGACATTTTAAGAATACATTAGGAGCGAAACTCCTTGATGAAAATCTAGTTGAAATCAAAGAATAATGTATTCAAAAAAAATGAAAAAAATCTGAAAAAAGTGTTGACAAAGTTTGTGAAAGTTGATATACTAGTAAAGTAATCGACGCGGGGATGGCGGAATTGGCAGACGCGCAGGACTAAGGATCCTGTGACCGCTTTAGGTCGTGAGGGTTCAAGTCCCTCTCTCCGCATAGGAAAAGAGTTAGCTTCAGCTAGCTCTTTATTTTTATATAAACAAGGGCAAAGATTTTGCTCTTTTTTTGTGATTTCATAAACATTTCATATTTGAATATTATAATGGTTTTACAAATATGGAGGTGCTATATGAATCCCACTCAAAGAGCTTGGGCTTACGTCGGCAGAAAACGACTGAGAAGTCTCATATTATTCTTGATTTTATTTGTATTATTAGCTGGAATATCGGCTTGTTTGACGCTCATGAAGTCCAACAAAACAGTAGAAAATAATCTCTATCGCTCACTGAATACATCTTTTTCTATTAAAAGAATAGAAGCAGATCAGACCTTTCAACTGTCTCAACTAGATGACCTTAAAAAGATAAAGGGTCTTGAGGAGATTTCTCCAGAGCTTGAAACAATAGCTAAGTTGACTGACAAAGAAGTGGTTACTGGAGAACAAAGTATCCAAAGGGATGATTTGACAGAAGCTGAAAAAAATCTTATCAGTTTGATTGCATTAGAAGACTCTTCCAAGGATGTTTCTTTTACAAGTTCCGCCTTTACCCTTAAAGAAGGGAGACATATCGAAAAAGGGGATCGTAAAAAAATCTTAATCCATGAAGATTTAGCAAAGAAAAACAATCTAAAGCTAGGAGATAAGATTAACTTAAATCCTGGTCAAGTAGATGGAAATAGTGGACAAAGACTAGACTATGAAATCGTAGGTATTTTCTCAGGTCAAAAACAAGAGAAATTCACTGGTCTTTCGTCAGATTTTAGTGAAAACACGGTCTATACAGACTACGAAAGTAGCCAAACTCTTCTTGGAAATAAGGAAGCTCAAGTTACTGCCGCTCGTTTCTATCTAGAAAATCCAAAAGATATGGATAGAATCATTCAAGAGGTTGAAAAGTTATCTCTTGAAACGAAAGGTTACCAAGTCGAAAAGGAAAATAAGGCTTTTGAACAAATCAAGGATTCAGTTTCGACCTTCCAAACCTTCCTACAGATTTTCCTCTATGGTATTATGATTGCTGGTGTAGGAGCCCTGATTTTGGTCTTGTCACTTTGGTTACGAGAGCGAGTCTACGAGGTTGGTATTTTATTGGCACTAGGTAAAGGGAAAATAGCAATCTATAGCCAATTCTGCCTGGAAGTCATCCTAGTTTCATTGGCAGCTATTCTGCCAGCATTTGTGGCTGGGAATGCCATTACTTCCTATCTCTTGAAGACTGTTCTAGCAAGTGGCGACCAAGCTGCATTACAAGATACTCTAGCAAAAGCAACGAATCTTTCAACAAGTCTTCTATCATTTGGAGAATCTTATATTTTCCTACTTATAATTAGCTGCTTGTCAGTTGCACTTTGTTTCCTATTTTTATTTAGAAAATCACCGAAAGAAATTTTATCATCCATCAGTTAATAAAGGAGAAATTATGACTTTACTACAATTACAAGATCTTACTTATCGTTATAAGAACACTGCAGAAGCTGTATTATATAAAATCAATTACGATTTTGAACCTGGTAAGTTTTATAGTATTATCGGAGAATCAGGAGCTGGGAAGTCAACACTCTTATCTCTCTTAGCAGGACTTGATAGCCCTGTCGAAGGAGCTATCTTATTCGAAGGCAAGGATATTCGTGAACAAGGTTATTCTTATCATCGCATGCACCATATCTCGCTAGTTTTCCAAAACTATAACTTGATTGATTATCTTTCTCCATTGGAAAATATCCGCTTGGTTAATAAAAAAGCTAGCAAGGATACCCTTCTTGAACTTGGTTTAGATGAAAGTCAAATCAAGCGGAATGTTCTCCAATTATCAGGTGGACAGCAACAACGGGTTGCCATTGCTCGTAGTCTGGTATCTGAGGCGCCAGTGATTTTAGCGGATGAACCAACAGGAAACCTGGATCCTAAGACTGCTGGGGATATCATCGATTTGCTCAAATCTCTCGCTGAGAAAACAGGCAAGTGTGTGATCGTTGTGACCCACAGCAAGGAAGTAGCACAGGCGTCAGATATTACACTTGAATTGAAGGACAAGAAACTGACTGAAATAAGAACAAACAGTAACTAAAACTTTTAAACATATTAAAAACGGAAGTAAATCTAGAAAGGAATCTTATGTTACACAACGCATTTGCCTATGTCACAAGAAAATTTTTTAAGTCGCTTGTGATCTTTCTTATCATTCTCTTGATGGCTAGTTTGAGTTTGGTCGGCTTGTCTATCAAGGGTGCGACAGCCAAGGCTTCTCAAGAAACCTTTAAAAATATCACCAATAGTTTCTCCATGCAAATCAATCGCAGGGTCAATCAAGGAACTCCACGTGGTGCTGGGAATATCAAGGGTGAAGATATTAAAAAAATTACCGAGAATAAGGCCATTGAATCCTACATCAAACGGATTAATGCTATCGGTGATTTGACAGGCTATGAACTGATTGAAACGCCTGAAACCAAGAAAAATCTAACGGCAGATCGAGCTCAACGTTTTGGAAGTAGCTTGATGATAACAGGAGTCAATGACTCTTCTAAAGAAGACAAGTTTGTGTCAGGCTCTTACAAACTGGTCGAAGGAGAACATTTAACAAACGATGACAAATACCAGATTCTCATGCACAAAGACCTGGCTGCTAAACACGGTTGGAAAGTAGGAGACAAGGTCAAACTCAACTCCAATATCTACGATGCAGATAATGAAAAAGGAGCCAAGGAAACAGTAGAAGTAACGATCAAAGGACTTTTTGATGGACATAACAAATCTGCTGTGACCTACTCACAAGAACTTTATGAGAATACAGCTATCACAGATATTCACACAGCAGCTCAACTCTATGGTTATACAGAAGATACAGCTATCTATGGCGATGCTACCTTCTTTGTAGCTGGAGATAAGAACCTAGATACTGTCATGCAAGAACTAGGGTCAATCAACGGCATCAACTGGAAAATGTATAGCTTGATTAAGAGTTCATCTAACTATCCTGCCCTTGAACAATCTATTTCAGGCATGTACAAGATGGCTAATCTTCTCTTCTGGGGTAGCTTGAGCTTCTCTGTTCTACTACTTGCTCTCTTACTTACACTATGGATTAACGCCCGTCGAAAAGAGGTTGGAATTCTCCTTTCCATTGGTCTTAAACAAGCAAGTATTCTAGGACAATTTATCACAGAAGCAGTTATGATTGCAATTCCAGCACTAATTTCAGCTTACTTCTTAGCCAACTATACTGCTCGTGCCATTGGAAATACAGTGCTTGCAAATGTCACATCAGATGTGGCTAAGCAGGCTAGTAAGGCAGCCCAAGCCTCTAATCTTGGTGGTGGTGCAGAAGTTGACGGCTTTAGCAAGACTCTTTCAAGTTTAGATATATCCATTCAACCTTCTGACTTTGCTATCATCTTTGTACTTGGCTTGGTTCTAGTGGTACTAGTTATGGCACTTGCTTCAAGTAATCTCCTATTTAAACAACCAAAAGAACTCTTGTTGGATAGTGAATAAAAATCATGCTACCTATTCTCATTCAAATGAGATATAATATAGGTAGCATTTTTGATAGAAAAGGATTTATATGAAAATTCTAATTGTAGAAGATGAAGACATGATCCGCGAGGGAATTAGTGACTATTTGACGGATTGTGGCTATGAAACCATTCAGGCAGCAGATGGCCTTGAGGCCTTAGAACAATTTTCCAATCACCAAGTTGCCTTGGTTCTCTTAGATATTCAAATGCCGAAACTTAATGGTTTAGAGGTTTTGTCAGAAATCCGTAAAAGTAGCCAAGTTCCGGTCTTGATGTTGACAGCCTTTCAGGACGAAGAATATAAGATGAGTGCCTTTGCTGCATTTGCAGATGGTTATTTGGAAAAGCCTTTTTCTCTATCTTTGTTAAAAGTACGAGTGGATGCCATCTTTAAACGTTATTATGATACTGGTCGTATTTTTACCTATAGAGACACCGAGGTAGACTTTGACAGCTATAGCGCCAAAGTAGCTGGCCAAGAAGTTGCAGTGAATGCAAAAGAACTGGAAATTTTAGACTATCTGGTTAAAAATGAAGGTCGAGCCTTAACACGGTCGCAGATTATCGATGCTGTATGGAAGATGACAGATGAGGTTCCTTTTGACAGAGTGATTGATGTCTATATCAAGGAACTACGGAAAAAATTGGATTTAGACTGTATTCTTACCGTGCGCAATGTTGGTTATAAATTGGAGAGAAAATGAGACGTTCAGGTTTATTTAAAAAAATTTTTCTCTATACCTTCTCGGTATTTTCTACCTTGGTCATTTGTTTGCATTTGGCCATCTATTTCCTCTTTCCTCCGACCTATCTCAGTCACCGTCAGGAAAGCATCGGGCAAAAGGCTACAGAAATTGCTCAAACTCTCCAAGGAAAGGACAGTCAAACTATTCAGGAAGTCCTTGAACTTTATTCTAAAAGCAGTGATATTAAGGGAGCTGTTAAGGGAGAGATGACTCAGGATAAGTTGGAAGTCAATGACAATCTTCCCATTGATAAACAACGACAGACGGCTTCCTTGGTCATTGAAGAAAGAGAAGTTCAAACTAAGGATGGTCAGACCATGACCTTACAGTTTTTAGCTTCTATGGATTTGCAGAAAGAAGCAGAAGACATCAGTCTTCAATTTCTGCCTTATACTTTATTATCGTCTTTCATCATTTCGCTCCTCATCGCCTTTATCTATGCTAGAACCATTGTTGCTCCTATTTTGGAAATTAAACGAGTGACTCGACGGATGATGGATTTGGATGCAGAAGTGAGGTTGCGCGTGGATTCTAAGGATGAAATTGGCGATCTTAAAGAACAAATCAATAGCCTCTATCAACACCTCTTGACTGTTATTGCCGATCTACATGAGAAAAATGAGGCCATCCTCCAGTTAGAAAAGTTGAAGGTCGAATTTTTACGAGGTGCCTCCCATGAACTGAAAACACCTCTAGCTAGTCTGAAGATTCTTCTGGAGAATATGAAAGCCAATATTGGACGCTATAAAGATCGAGACCATTATCTAGGAGTTTCTTTGGGTATCGTGGATGATTTGAGTCACCATATCCAGCAAATCTTATCCCTTTCTTCAGTGCAAGAATTGCGAGATAAAAAGGAAAAAATCAACCTTCTTGAAATGACAGGTTTTCTCTTAAAGGATTATGATTTATTAGCCAAAGAGAGGGAAATCTCAGTTGTGAATCAACTCACAGATCAACAAACTTATCTAAATCCTTCGGTACTCAAGCTGATTCTTTCCAATCTTATCAGTAATGCTGTGAAACACTCTGTTCAAGGAGGCTATATAAAAATTGGGACAGAAGATGGCTGGGTTTTCATTGAGAACAGTTGTACACTTGAGGAACAAGATAAATTTGAACAGTCCTTTACAACTTCTAGTCGCCAAAGCAAGGGAGCTGGATTGGGACTATTTGTGGTCAAGAGTTTATTGGAAAACGAAGAAATTGACTATCATTTTGAAAGAGACGATGATCACCTAGTATTTTTCATGAAGCTACCACAGGTCAATCCGGAAAGTGATTAAGAAAGGGTTTACATCAATCTAATTGGAAGAAATTCAATTCAAACTACAGGAAAAACTAGCTTTTTTTATCAAAAAGTGATAAAATGAACAATGTAAATGGGATATCCCATAAAAATATACAGGAGGCCTGATAAAATGGCAATCGTTTCAGCAGAAAAATTTGTCCAAGCAGCTCGTGACAACGGTTATGCAGTTGGTGGATTTAACACAAACAACCTTGAGTGGACTCAAGCTATCTTGCGCGCAGCAGAAGCTAAAAAAGCTCCAGTTTTGATCCAAACTTCAATGGGTGCTGCTAAATACATGGGTGGTTACAAAGTTGCTCGCAACTTGATCGCTAACCTTGTAGAATCAATGGGTATCACTGTACCAGTAGCTATCCACCTTGACCACGGTCACTACGAAGATGCACTTGAGTGTATTCAAGTTGGTTATACTTCAGTTATGTTTGATGGTTCACACCTTCCAGTTGAAGAGAACCTTGAAAAAGCTCGTAAAGTTGTAGAATTTGCTCACGCAAATGGTGTATCAGTAGAAGCTGAAGTTGGAACTATCGGTGGTGAAGAAGACGGTATCATCGGTGACGGTGAATTGGCACCAATCGAAGACGCTAAAGCAATGGTTGCTACAGGAATCGACTTCTTGGCTGCAGGTATCGGTAACATCCACGGTCCTTACCCAGCAAACTGGAAAGGTCTTCACCTTGACCACTTGCAAAAATTGACTGAAGCTGTTCCAGGATTCCCAATCGTATTGCACGGTGGATCAGGTATTCCTGACGACCAAATCCAAGCAGCTATCAAACTTGGTGTTGCTAAAGTTAACGTTAACACTGAATGTCAAATCGCATTCGCTAACGCAACTCGTAAATTTGCTCGTGACTACGAAGCAAACGAAGCAGAATACGACAAGAAGAAACTCTTCGACCCACGTAAATTCTTGGCTGAGGGTGTGAAAGCTATCCAAGCATCAGTTGAAGAACGTATCGACGTATTCGGTTCAGAAGGTAAAGCTTAATCTAGCTGAACAATACAAAATCAAACCCGCCTGTGAAGGTGGGTTTTTTGTTTCTGGATATATACAGATTATACAGGAAAATTCTTTAACTTAAGTTGCTAAAAGAGTCTAATTTTTGTACAATAATGCTATGAAAAAACTCAAAAAATGCTGTCTAGCCTTTCTTAGTTTCCTTATCTTGTTTTTAGTAGGGACATTTATCTTTCATCGTATCAGCTTAGAAAAGGAACAAGCCTCTCTAACTCCTATGGGTAAAGCTGTTCTCGTTAATGGGCACAAAATCAATGTTTACGTTGAAGGGGATGGTCCAGAGGCAATAGTAGTGCTATCAGGTGCTGGAATTGCTTCACCTATATTAGACTTTAAGAATCTAACAGATTCCCTATCAAAAAAATATAAGATTGTCGTAGTCGAGAGAGCTGGCTATGGTTATAGCGAGGATAGTAATCAATCCAGAGACGTAATGGAAGTTTTGTCTGAGACACGTCAAGCTCTATCACAAGCAAATATATCAGGACCTTTTATCATTCTGTCTCATTCCATGGCTAGTCTTGAAAGTCTGGCTTGGCAGGAAAAGTATCCTGATGAAGTGAAAGCCTTGGTTGGTCTGGATTGGGCATTACCAGCAAGTTATGAGGATTTAAAGGATAATCAGGCCTTGCTTACTGTGGCTTATTGGAGCAGTAAGATTGGCTTATTACGCTATTTCCCTGAGTCCTTTTATATAAAAAATCCAACTCTGACTGAAACTGAACGACAACAATATAAATTACTAGCATATAAGCAGTTGATGTCACAAGCCATGCTTCATGAATCCCGTTTGGTAAAGGAAAATGCCAAGAAAGTTCCATCTAGCATTAATCCGAAAATTCCCACCTTATTACTGGTTTCTAACGGTGATGGTACTAGCTTTAGCCAATCAGAATGGCAGCATTATGCAGAGAGATTTGCTAGTGGTCAGTCTAATGTTCAAGTCATCTATATGGATGCGCCTCACGACCTCTATCATTATCAAAATAATGAACTTGTTTCTCGAATTGAAGAATTTTTAACAGAGTAACTGTGATTTAGAAAGTTATTTTGAACGGATGCCAATAATTGAGAGGTGAC
The DNA here is from genome assembly GCF_047460825.1 of Streptococcus infantis. GTDB lineage: Bacteria > Bacillota > Bacilli > Lactobacillales > Streptococcaceae > Streptococcus > Streptococcus infantis_V. The sequence goes on from NZ_JASHFO010000001.1 coordinate 16,269, forward strand.
ATTTTATGAAGAACACTTATATTGTACTTAGACATGCTCATTCAAGATTCTCGAGTGATGATTTTAATAGAACATTGTCGGAAAAAGGATTTTCTTCTCTTGAACAGTTGGATTTTTTAAATGCTTGTAAAATAGATTACTTTATTTCAAGCCCTTATAAGCGAGCTTTTGAGACAGTAAATAGTTCTCCTGTTCAATTTGATAAGATAGTACTTGATAATCGTTTACGTGAAAGAAAATTATCCTCAAGATTTATTGAAGATACTGAGTTTGAAAAAACAATTCAATATTTATGGCAAAATCCAGATAAATCTCTCATTGGAGGCGAGTCCAATCGAGAAGCATTAAATAGAATTTTAGATTTATTTTCGGACTTGGAAGAAAGGTATTCAGATAAAACCATTTTACTGAGTTCTCATGGAAATTTGCTAGGAATCTTAATCAATCATTTTGATTCAAGTTTTGATTATAAAAAATGGGAACAGATGACCTTTCCAGATTGCTTTCTAGTTGACAAAGATGAGAGTGTGAAAAGAATTATGCCAGATACTTTTAGGTAATCATTTAGCTCAATCTATGTGATTTTTATTTTCTGTTATTGTAAATAGAATAGAAGGGGAAATAGCCATGATATTCGATCAGTCCTTGCAAGCCTACGTTCATGAAGTAGATAATGTTCTTGTAGCTTGGGAAGAAAAACCAAGTGGGAGTTTTGAGACGAAGGCTCAATTGCTTGCAGCCAATTACCATAAAAATAGGTCTCGTATTCTTGCCTTTATACTGCCTCATTTACAAGAATTTTATGGGTATTTCACAGATGAAGAAGCTACTGAAAAATTGGGTAAACCCATCATCGAGCCAGAAAGACAAACCGTTACTTTCTGCGATCAAACTTTTGATGATATTCATATCTTTTCTTTTGACTATCAGGGGCAGGCATTTGAGAGTCTGGAGAATTTTGCCATTGATGGTTAAGGTCTGTTTTCAGTTTTAAAAAGAAGGAGAGAGACTGATGAGTACTGCTGATTTTGTCTTTATTGAGAGTAAAGACCCCATATTCCTAGATTTACAAGCCTTTTGTACTGCTTTGAGAGAAAAATTCCCAGGTATTTTGATCAGAGAAAGGACTAATCCTGAAAAAGCTTACTCGCTTTCTTGGGATTATCAAAGTCCTCAGCTTACCTTGGAAAGTTCTTTAAGTAGCAAGAAAAATGTTTTTGTGATTGATTACTTTGATTCAACGAACAGGTTACAGGATTATGCCTCCTATATCATCTGGCTTCGGAAATGGTTTCCACCTGAAGAGAAGGTTTCCTTTTGTGATGAAGGATATGAGTATGTGTTTGAACTTCCTAGTGATTTATCCCAAAAGGAGTTTGAAAACTACTTACGAACAAGGTTTGATGAGTGAAGAAGAAGTTCGAAAACGAATAATGATATGGAACAGTTGAAAAGGAGAATCAGATGCTTACTAAAGATGATATGTTAGTTGCTTTGCATGATGCAATTACTGAAGACCAAGAATTTGAGTTAGCAGACGAGATTGTAGATGCCATGGAGGCTTACCCTCAACCCTTTGATTTGGTTGACCCCGTCTTAGACTTTATTTCCAAACATCCAGAAGTAGATTTTGGAGCTCCAGGTGAGTTGGTTCACTTTGTGGAGCGATTTTATCATCAAGGCTATGAGGAATTATTGATGGAGTCAGTTCTAAAAAGTCCAACTGTGCATAACATCTGGATGCTTCATCGATGCTATAACGACAATGATCCAAATCTAGTCCGGCAGATTCAGACTTTGGTTGGAGAACTGAAGAAGGATAAGACTCTTGATTCACAAGTAAGAAGCTTGATTGAAGACTTAACTTGGTAGAGGGAGGTGATGTAGCATCACCTTTTTATCTTTTCTTAGAGATAAAAATTTTCGATATAAATTAACACTGGTTTTCCTTAGACATTTGCACTATAATAGGGTGTTATTAGGGCTTTCTTTCCTTATATTGAAAAAGAAGGCAGGTTTTTTGGGTGTTTTAAGGAAACTAATAAACCAGAATTTTTGTTTAAAAGCATTATTTTAAGAGAGAAATATCTAATTTTATAATCTATAAGCAAACGCTTGCATTCCTTTTTTTATTGGATTATAATAGGTTGGTATAAATCCTTCTGTAATAATATTGAGAAGGTGTAGAAAGTAAGGATTTAGAATTTTTGTAGTCAAAAATACAATGTTGTTTCTTACTAAAGGGAGATAGATATGGCAATGATAGAAGTGCAACATCTTCAGAAAAATTTTGCGAAGACAGTGAAGGAACCTGGTTTGAAGGGAGCTTTGCGCTCCTTTATTCATCCTGAAAAGCAGACCTTTGAAGCGGTCAAGGATTTAACTTTTGAAGTTCCAAAAGGGCAGATTTTAGGATTTATCGGGGCAAATGGTGCTGGGAAGTCAACCACCATCAAAATGCTGACAGGGATTTTAAAACCCACATCTGGCTTTTGTCGGATTAACGGCAAGATTCCCCAGGATAATCGCCAAGATTATGTCAAGGATATTGGAGTCGTTTTCGGACAACGCACCCAGCTATGGTGGGATTTGGCACTGCAAGAGACCTACACGGTCTTGAAGGAGATTTACGATGTGCCAGACTCGCTTTTCCATAAACGCATGGACTTTTTGAATGAAGTTTTGGATTTGAAGGAATTTATCAAGGATCCTGTGCGGACTCTTTCACTAGGTCAACGGATGCGGGCGGATATTGCGGCTTCCTTGCTTCACAATCCCAAGGTTCTCTTTTTAGATGAGCCTACCATTGGCTTGGATGTGTCGGTCAAGGATAACATTCGACGTGCTATCACCCAGATCAATCAAGAGGAAGAAACAACCATTCTCTTGACTACTCACGACCTGAGTGATATTGAGCAACTCTGTGATCGGATTTTTATGATTGACAAGGGGCAGGAGATTTTTGATGGAACGGTTAGCCAGCTCAAGGAAACCTTTGGCAAGATGAAGACTCTTTCTTTTGAACTGGTACCAGGTCAAAGTCATCTCGTCTCTCATTATGAGGGCTTGCCTGATATGTCCATTGATAGACAAGGAAATAACCTGACTATTGAATTCGATAGTTCCCGCTACCAGTCAGCTGATATTATCAAGCAAACCCTGTCTGATTTTGAAATCCGCGATTTGAAGATGGTGGATACGGATATTGAAGATATTATCCGTCGCTTCTATCGAAAGGAGCTCTAAGATGGTCAAATTGTGGAGACGTTATAAACCCTTTATCAATGCAGGGATTCAGGAGTTGATTACTTATCGAGTCAACTTTATTCTCTATCGGATTGGTGATGTCATGGGGGCTTTTGTGGCCTTTTATCTCTGGAAGGCTGTCTTTGATTCCTCCCAGGAGCCTTTGATTCAGGGCTTCAGTATGGCAGATATCACCCTTTACATCATCATGAGTTTTGTGACTAATTTATTAACTGAGTCAGATAGCTCCTTTATGATAGGTGATGAGGTAAAAGATGGCTCTATTATCATGCGTTTGCTGAGACCAGTACATTTTGCGGCCTCTTATCTTTTCACAGAGCTTGGTTCCAAGTGGTTGATTTTTATCTCTGTTGGCCTACCATTTTTAAGTGTCATTGTTTTAATAAAAATCTTATCTGGGCAAGGGATTCTAGAGGTGCTAGGATTAACTGTCCTTTATCTCTTTAGCTTAACTCTGGCTTATCTGATTAACTTTTTCTTTAATATCTGTTTTGGATTTTCAGCCTTTGTATTTAAAAATTTATGGGGTTCTCAAGTATTTAAGGCTTCACTAGTATCCTTTATGTCTGGAAGTTTAATTCCCTTGGCTTTTTTTCCAAAGGTGGTTTCAGATATTCTCTCCTTCTTGCCTTTTTCATCCTTAATTTACACTCCGGTCATGATTATTCTTGGGAAATACGATACCAGTCAGATTCTTCAAGCACTTTTGCTTCAGTTTTTCTGGCTTATAGTGATGGTGGGCTTGTCTCAGTTGATTTGGAAACGAGTCCAGACATTTATCACCATTCAGGGAGGTTAGGATGAAAAAATATCAACGCATGCATCTGATTTTTATCAGACAGTACATCAAGCAAATCATGGAATACAAGGTGGATTTTGTGGTAGGTGTCTTGGGAGTCTTTCTGACTCAAGGCCTGAACCTCTTGTTTCTTAATGTACTCTTTCAACACATCCCCTCGCTAGAAGGTTGGACCTTTCAAGAGATTGCCTTTATCTATGGATTTTCCTTAATTCCAAAGGGATTAGATCATCTCTTTTTTGACAATCTCTGGGCTTTAGGTCAACGACTAGTTCGAAAAGGGGAGTTTGACAAGTATCTGACTCGTCCTATCAATCCTCTCTTTCACATCCTCGTTGAGACCTTTCAGATTGATGCCTTGGGTGAACTTTTGGTCGGTGGAATCTTACTAGCAACAACGGCGACTAGCATTGCTTGGACTCTTCCCAAATTCCTGATTTTTCTAGTTTGTATTCCTTTTGCGACCTTGATTTATACTTCCTTGAAAATTGCAACAGCCAGTATTGCTTTTTGGACCAAGCAGTCAGGCGCTATGATTTACATTTTCTATATGTTTAATGACTTTGCCAAGTACCCGATTTCCATTTACAATTCATTTCTTCGATGGTTGATTAGCTTTATCGTTCCTTTCGCCTTTACGGCCTACTATCCTGCCAGCTATTTCTTGCAGGACAAGGATGGACTCTTTAATATTGGTGGTTTGATTCTGATTTCTCTTATCTTCTTTTGCATCTCTCTAAAACTTTGGAACAGGGGGTTAGATGCCTACGAAAGTGCTGGTTCGTAAGAGCTAAAGTAGGACTAAAATCAAGAAAGGAACTTATGATGTTTGTAATTAAAGAAGTCAAGTATGAAGATCAAAAAAAGGCAGTTGTCGCTGAGATTTTAAAGGATTTGCCAGAATGGTTTGGAATACCAGAAAGCACGCAAGCCTACATCGAAGGAGCCAAGGACCTGCAAGTGTGGGCCGCCTTTCAGGAGAGTGATTTGCTTGGCTTTGTGAGCTTGTCCTATTCCAGTGAAGATTGTGCAGAGATTGATTGTCTCGGTGTAAAAAAAGCTCATCAAGGTAGAGGAATTGGGAGTCAATTGCTTGCTACTTTAGAAAATGAAGCACGCAAAAACGTTGATTATTTACAAGTGAAAACAGTAGCAGAAGGCTCTAATAAAGATTATGATCGAACAAATGTCTTTTATCGCAGTCTTGGCTTTAAAAAATTAGAGATTTTTCCACAACTTTGGGGGCCTCAAAATCCTTGTCAGATTTTGATTAAAAAGATGGGTTAAGAATCCCTTGACATCCTTTCTTATAGTGCTATACTATAAGTGGAATCGCCGATTTAGCTCAGTTGGTAGAGCACCGCATTCGTAACGCGAAGGTCACAGGTTCGATCCCTGCAATCGGCATTTTTAGTAATGTAAAGAAAGACAAAGAAAATTCAAAATGTTTATTTGAAGGCAATTTTCTCAAGTTCATTGTTAAAAATAATTTAGCATTTTTAATTTTTTTGACCAAATTTTGACCAAAAAGGGAATATTGAATAAAGTAGATTAGGTTGATTTACTCTTTAGTAATATCCAAAAAAGTTTCTATAAAATTTTTATCTGTATTTGAAGAGTGGTATAATCTATGTGATAGATTACCTTTATACAAATATTATAGTATAGATTAGCATCAGAAAGAGTAAAACTGCAATAGCTGATTAGAATTATCAACAAATATTAAAATGAGGAGGAGTATCATGAAAAAGAAAGAACGGATAAAACAAGTAGATAAGACTCACGGTCGAAAAGCAACTGCATCGAAATTGGCAGAAACCCTTTCTACAATTAATAATATAAAAATGTATATCGGTCTTGCCATAACAGCTCTAGTTATAATCATTGTTGCTAGCATCTTTTTAAATTCACCTAATCTCAAGCAAGAAGCAAATCAAATTTCTTCCTCATCTAAGACTGAAGAGACGACAAAAAGTCAGGGGAAAGAGGATGATAAGGATAAGGATAAGGTAAAGGAAGAGAAAATTCAAAAGCTAAAGGAGCAATTGGCTGATTTGGATACCAAGATCTCAGAAGCGGAGCAGCATGTTAGTCAATTAAAAAAAGAAGTTTTTGTTCCCAAATTAGATATTGAAGCCCTCAGAAATAATGATTTATCAAGTTTAGAGGGTACTTGGCGGACACAGTCTGGTAATGAATATATCATTAATGATTCAGGGGAAGTCCAATCTTCTTTGATATACAATGATCAAAAGCATGAGTCTATTGTTGAATTGAAAGTATCAAAAAGTCAGAATGATCGCAACCCAGAAACAGTAGCCCTTGGTGCTTGGGCAAAAGGTTCTCAGGCGGGAGGGTTTGTGGTAGTCGTTGTACCAAGTGGTGTTGTCATGGAACCTGGTGGTGATGGTAAAATAACAGACAATTCCAATCACACTGAGGATAGACTCTTTGCAGGACAACAATATGAAGGAATGTTGATGCATCCAGAAAATGTTTACTATCGCGTTAAACCAGATACGAGCCAATTAGAATCAGAAGAGAAGAATTTAGCGAAATTGAAAGCTGATCGTGATGCCATCAAATCAGCTTTAGAGTCTAAAGAAAAATGAAAAATGAATGAAAAGAAGCCAGCAATGGCTTCTTTTTTAGAAAAATTCTGACCACATAGTCTATCATATCTGCCACATAGACAAAAGCTATTGTTTGCGATTTTTATTTCTGTTATAGTTGTAATTGTTAAAGGGAGATAAAACTTCCTAACAAAATAGAAAATGAGGTCGTATCATGAAAAAAGTAGTAGGTATCGGATTTTTAGTCGTTGCAGTAGCAGTTTTGTATTTTGGTTTTGTTGGATGGCCAAGTTTGGATGTCAATATCTGGGCCCTCTTTCCAGTAGGTTTATTCCTATTTTTTACCCTTGAGAATTTGGTGAAAAAAGATTACAAGGCCAGTCTCATGAGCTTGATTATTGCCTTTATCATCGCCAATGCCATTCTTGATATCTTGCCACTTTCAAGCGGTTTGGTTATCGGTGCTGGAGTCTTGGCTTGCGTTGGAATTGGATTTCTTTTTCCTGAAGCCAATAAGTAAGAAAAATAATACAAAAAAATCTCGAGATTTTCTCGAGATTTTTTCTTTATTGACCTGCGTAATATTTTTGAATCCCTTTTACAATACCTGCAACCAATCTGTTTTGGTAGGCATCACTGCGGACTTGTTGATTCTCATTGAAATTGTCAATATATCCCAATTCCAATAGAACGGCTGGTTTATTAGTTTCTCGAAGGACAGCAAAACTACTTCGTAGACGACCTGCATCCTTAGCACCAGTTTCAGCTAATAGTGAAGAGTGGATATCTGCCGCGAGGCGATTGCTTTCACTGATTCTGTCAGGGTGGTTATGCCAGTAAGGATTGATCTTAGAAGGATAACCAGCAGCTTCTTCATAAGAATAAGTCTGGATTCCAGCTCTGTTTGAAGCTGGATTACCACTAGCATTGAAGTGAATACTAATAAAGATATCTGAGTCAGTCTTATTAACCATTCTTGAACGTTCGGTGACAAAGTCTACAAAGACATCACTGTCTCTTGAAGAAAGAACAGTATAGCCGAGTCCTTCAAGCTCCTTGCGTAGCTTTTGGTAAACTTGCATGTTCAGTTCTTTTTCGGTGATGTTATAATAAGATGCTCCAGGATCTTTACCACCATGGCCTGGATCTAGGAAGATGATATTGTTATATTTCCCCTTTTCAAACCCGTGGCTTGTAGAAGCTTCTCCAAGCCATTTTCCATCACTTTGAAATTGCTGGTCTTTCCCATTAATTTTATAGGTACCTGTAACATAGACTCCATTTTCATCTACATAGTAGCGAGCTTTATAGTAACCATCGTCAATCCATTCGCTCTTAGCCATGTAGCCACCTGCCTTGAGGTAGTAGGATCCGATCCATTGACGCTCTGCATAGGTTCCACCAGATTTCAAGTAGAACCAACTATCATAGTTTTTATCGAAAATCCATTCTTTTTCAGCCATAGCACCGCTACCTTTTAGGTAGTAGCTACCTTGCCATTGGTTGTTTGCCATAGTGGCGTCTTTGTTAAAATAGTACCAGGTACCACTAATTTTGTCCCACTTATTTTTGATTAATTTACCAGAAGCAGGGGCATAGTACCATTGTCCATCTTGTTTTACCCAAGAACTCTCAGCCATGGCACCACTATTAGTAAACAGATAGTCGTCAAAAATCGTGTTGCTGAGCATGACACCGTCTTGATCAAAATAGTACCAGACACCACCGATCTTTTCCCATTTTTGTTGAGAAATTTTTCCATAAGCGTTAGCGTAATACCATTTTTCTTGGAGTTTACTCCAACCAGAATCGACCATGGCCCCGCTACTAGTAAGGATATATCCGTCAAAAATAGTATCGCTCAACATGATGCCATCTTTGTTGAAGTAGTACCATTTTCCGTGGATTTTTTTCCAGTTAAGAACAGGGGCATTATTTTCATAGAAGCGCCAGATATTTTCCTCTAATACCCAACCTTCTTTTTGAACTTCTGGTGCCTTGTCTTCTTCTTTCTTAGTTGGATTTGTCGTTTGATTGGCATTTGCTTCAGTTGAAGGTTCAGCTTCCTTGGCAGGAAGACTATTTTTCTCTACTTTGTCAGTAGCGGTTTCACTATGTGTTGTTTCTACTGGGGTTGACTGTACTTTGTTTTCCTCAGCATAGCTAAGGTTGGTTGTTAGACCAAAAACTGAAAGCGTAATGGCGCTTGCCAAGAGCGTTTTTTTCACTTGATTAATCTCCTATACATTTTTTATAATCTTTTTTAAAATCTCATTAGAAAAGCCCCTCTTAGGAATATCTAGAAAGCAAGATCGAGGTGTTGGTGGGCTATATTGTAATAGTTGACTATTTCATCACGAAAATTTGAACAATCATGATGATATAGATGAGCAGTGTTAGTAAAAATCCAGCTCGCCAAAAGAATTTAATAAATTTTGGATAATAAAAACTACGTTTTTTATTTAAGAAGAAAAAGACTAACACAATTGCTAGTATTGATAAGGCCGTTCCCAATACTGGAAGTTGATTGTGTGTGAACATCTTAGCCGTAATCAAATAGTATTCAAAAATTAGAAAAGGAAAAGCTAAATCAGCAGCATTGATGCCCCTTTTTTTTAACTTAAAGAGTCTGCTTAAAATAATCGCCAGAGCTAAGGTTAGTACCAAAAGCAAGATGGAAGCAAGTTTCATTAAAATCATACCATTATTGTATCATAAAATTTAGAGAATAGAAAAGTAAATTCCTTGATTTATCACTGTTTTAGCAAAAAATCATTGGTAAGAAACAGATTTTATAATTCCTGCTTGATCAGAATAAATCATGTGTTCGATACAATGATAGTTTGAGTCCTCAATATAAATCTTTTTTATGTTCACCATAGAAAATATATATTAGTCAGAAGTGAAGAATCGTAGTAGAATGAGTAGCAAATAAAACAAAGGAGTTTCTTATGAAATTAGTTACTTTATGGTCAAAACTCTCACTAGGTATTCAATTATTGGTGGCTTTGGTCTTGGGTGTTATCGCTGCCCTTATCTGGCCACAATTTGCAGGCTTTTATCAATTTTTAGGTCAAGCCTTTATTAAATTGATCAATATGGTTATCATTCCGCTAATCTTCCCAACCATCGTTGTTGCAGTAGCTGGAGTTATCGGAAAAAAATCTTTCGGAAAAATCTTGACCAAGAGTTTGGTTTACTTTTTTGCCGTAACAACTGCCATTACTCTTTTGTTTGTATTTGCTAGTTACTATCTAGGATTTGGTCAAGGAGTGAATATCGGTCAAACTGGTGGAAACCTTGATGGGATTGCTAACAATGTCAAGTTTAGCGAATTTTTGCTTGGTTTTATTCCATCAAATATCGTCAAGTCACTTTCAGAAGGTGCCCTCTTGCCAATTATCGTTTTTGCCATCTTTCTTGGTTACGGAATTGGGAATCTTAAGACTGATAAATCTCAGAAGATTATAGAAGGTTTCCAAATCTGGATTGAAGCCATTTACAAGATTGTTGCAGTAATTATCAAACTATCACCGATTGGAATTTTTGGATTTATCGCTAAAGATGTTGCAACTACGGGTGTCGACAAGTTGATTGGGCTTGGTCAGTTTGTAATTGGAACTTATCTGGCTTATGCTGTTTTAGTTCTCCTTATTTTCCCATTGATTGCTTTCTTCTTTAAAGTACCGTATTTATCAGCCTTTCGTGAAAATTGGAGTCTCTTGACTTTGGCTTTTGTTACTGGAAGTTCTAGTGTGGTTTTGCCATCACTACTTAAAGATTTGAAAAAACAGGGGCATGACGAGCATACAATTGATTTAGTTGTTCCTTTAGGATATACTTTTAACTTAGAAGGAGCAGCGGTTTATTTCTCAGTAGCGACAATTTTTATCGCCCACGCCTATGGAATTCAATTTTCTTTATCAAGTCTTTTGTTTACTGTTTTACTCTTGACCTTGATTGGAAAAACTGCAGCAACTGTGCCATCAGGAGCTATCGTAGTTTTATTAGCTGCAGCACCTCAATTGGGCTTGCCAGTTGAAGGAGTGGCCTTGATTTTTGCAGTTGATTTCTTTGTCAATGCAGGCCGTACCATGATCAATGTTTTGGGTCAAATCTTAACAGTCAGCGTTATCGAAAAAACAGAAGGATATATTTTAGAGGAAGAAAAGGAAAGCCAATTATCAGTCAGCTTTTCTTAAGGAGTTTATAAGTAATGAGTGAAGCAAAAGTTTATGTGATACATGAGAATCTAGAATGGACCCAGCATTTGGTCAAATGGTTGGAAGAATTAGAAGTCCCTTATGAACTATGGGATTTGTCTAGTGGGATTTTAGATTTGCAAAGCCCACCGCCACAAGGTATCTTTTACAATCGTATGTCTGCCTCTTCTCACACAAGAGGACATCGTTATGCGCCAGAATTTACAGAGCAAGTGATTACTTGGTTAGAAGCACACGGACGCAAAGTTGTGAATGGTACCGGTGCTATCAACCTTGAAATTAGTAAAGTCAAACAATATTTGAAGTTAAACGAATCTGGTATCGAGACTCCTGCAACAGTTGCGGTTTTAGGGCAAGAAAACATCATTGAAGCAGCAAGAAAATTAAACATTTATCCTTTGATTACCAAGCACAATCGAGCAGGTAAGGGATTAGGCGTTCAACTCTTCCAAAATGAAGAGGAACTGGCAGCTTATGTTAATAGCCCTCTCTTTGAACCTTCAGTGGACGGGATTACCTTGTTACAAGCTTACATCAAACCAAGTGATGGACGTATCCGTCGTTCAGAGTTTATCAATCAGAAGTTTCTCTATACTGTTTCGATTGATTCTTCAGATGGATTCCAACTGTGTCCAGCAGATGGTTGCCAAATCGGCAAGAGACCAGAGCAACTAGAAACGTCTGAAAAATTCCAGATTACAGAACCTCTACCAGATGACCGAAGAGAAGCTTATGAGAATTTCTTGAAAAATGCTCAGATTGAAGTTGCGGCGATTGAATGGGTTCAATCAGAGAGTGGTGATATTTATGTTTATGATGTAAATACCAACACCAATTACAATCCTACCGCAGAAAAAATTGCCAATATTTTTGCTCACCAACATTTGGCTCAGTATCTAAAAACAGAATTGCAAGCCCTAACGAGTGAACAATAAAGTAGGAAATTCAAAAATCCCCCAGTATTAAATGACTGGGGGATTGATTTGTAAAATCGGTGAAATCTTATTGATTTGCTTTAAAGTCTGGATCCTTCAAACTTTGAACGCTGGCATTGAGGACAGCACCGATAATTAATATCTTGGCAATGATAATGAACCAGAACATCATAACAACGACGACGATTGAACTGAAAAATCTGACGTCAACGAGATAATTGACATAATTGTTGAAATAAGCTGCAAAGATGTTTAATAAAGCAATCGTCGTAATTAGTACAAAGAGACTTCCAGGTATGATGTAGCGAATCCTACTTACTTTAACATTTGGTAGGAAATAATAGAGCATGATTACGATTGCAAAAAGAAAGGCATAGATCAGCGGACCTGTAAAATCTTGTAGATAAGAAAACAGAGCACTCTCGGATTTCCAGTAGTTTTTTAGTAAATCCATTAGCATATGGCCAAACATACTGAGGAATAAAGTAATCGCAAAGAGAATTTGAAGTCCGAAGCTAACTAAGAGACTCATCAGCTGATGTGAGATAATTCCTCTATTTTTTGCAACTCCATAGGCTTTATTAAAGGCTTTCTGAAGAAAATTCATGGATTTGGAGAAAGTCCAAAGAGCTGATAAGATCGCAAAACTTAGTAAACCTGTTGATGGTTGAGTCAGAACTTCTCTGACAATTTTTGCAACAACTTCATAGATTGTATCTGGTAAAAATTCCTTGATTGTTAATAGAAAGTTTGAGATGGGAATTTGAAAGTAGGGTAAGATATTGACCACTATCATGAGTAAAGGGAAGATTGAAATCAACCAATAGTAGGCAACAGCAACGCTAGTTAACTCACTATCGGAGGCTTGGTAGTAGTGCAAAAAAGCTTTTAATAAGGGTCTATCAGTCAGCTGTTTCCACAACTTTTTCATGTTACAATCCTCCAGTTTTTCTCTTGTTTTCTATAGACTTTAATTTCTTCGGACTAATTCCATCATATCATAAGGTAAGGTATTAGCAGATTCTTTTAAGGAATAAGTTTCTAAATTATTGACATTTTGGCGTAGCTTTTTGGCATATTGAGCTGAGATGAGTTTTTGAGCTTCGTATTCAAAGATACACTTACGTTCAAGGTAATAACCTCTAAGCATTTCATCAATGTTATTGGGTTTGATACGATTGATAACTCGTTCCACAAAGGCACCACTCGTAATATGACTGGTTTCGCGAAGACGAGATTCCTGCATGAAGCTGATTAAAGAACTCTTATAAATCCCTTTGAGGTTTTCCAAACTCTCGATAATAATTTCAGTGTTGGCTAGGTAGAGTTCAGCAATCTGGTCATAATCAATGGCAAGAAGTCGCTGTTTTTCCTTGTCTTTCCACGAGCGGAATGTTTTCCCAAATGTGAGCAATTCATGAAGTAGAAAACGAAGAATGCGTATGGAGACAAGGAAGTAGTAAGTTAGTCGAGAAGCAAAGTTTCGCTTAATATTTTTCTCCATGCTTTTCAAGTAGCGTTGGTAGACACGATAAGCACGATCTCCAATCTTTCCTTCTTCATAGGCTTGTTCCAAGCCATCGCTTTCAACACTGAGAATCAAGAGTTTAAGAGCTTCCCAGTCCTCCTGAATTTCTTTGTTTTCTTGACTAAGAATAAGATTTTCAATACGTCCATGATAATTGTCAATAGCCGCATAGAGTGGAACCTTGTTTTTTGTGTTCTCTAAATCCTTCTCTAATTCCATGGCGACATCGTTTAAGATAGCGATGTGCATGAGCTGATCCTTAGATGGTTCTTTCTCTTCAGAAAGGTGTGGGAGTACCAGTAATCCCGTCAGGAAACTTACCAGGGTTACACCAGCTACGAGGAAGAGAAGAAGAGGATATTCTTGTTCCAGATTAGACGGTATCAAAAGGATAGTGGCAATGGATACAGTTCCCTTCACACCAGAAAAGGTAAGGAGGAGCATGTCTTTGACATATTTGTCCAAACTTTTATGAAGCTTCTTAATCCGAAATGCGTAAAATCCATAGATCATGACAAAGCGGATAGCAAAAAGCAGGAAGGTCAAGAGGAAAACGCTGAGTAAGAGAAGAACTTTGTTGTAGAAAGCACTCTTAAGAATTGGTTCCGCAATCATTTCCAGTTCCATCCCAAGAATGACAAATACTGAACCATTGAGCATAAAGGTTACAGTCTGCCAAACAGTCTCAGTAACTGTATCAACTTGTGCTTCAAGGAGATTTATTTTCTTGAAACGACTGGCTTTCAGAATCCCAGCAACAACAACGGCGATGATGCCTGAAACATGAATTTCTTCGGCTATGAAAAAAGTCAAGAGAGGTAAACTAAGTTCCAATAAGAGCTCACTCGCGATATCTGTTGCACGGACACTGAGTAGAAAGGTATGAAGGAAGCGATTGATTAGGGCTGTTATAAAGCCGACTGCAACCCCTCCAACGATGGAAATGGCTAATGAGGTTCCGGCTTGGGTAAGGGAGAATGTTCCTGTTGTCCAAGCGATGAGAGCCATACGAAAGGCTACTAGCCCAGAAGCATCATTCAGAAGACCTTCTCCTTTTAGGATATTAGAAACCCGCTTTGGGAAGGAAAAGCGTTGAGAAAGGGATGCGAAGGCTACTAGGTCTGTAGGCCCTAAAGCAGCACCAACTGCTACACAGGCGGCTAATGGTAGGCTAGCCCAAAGGACATGAGCGAGTCCCCCCATGCTCAGCGCTGAGATAAAGATAACTGGGAAAATCAAGTAGAGGACAATCCGCCAGTGTTTTAGGATAGAAGTAATGTCTGCTTCTTGAGCCTCTCGGAATAGTAGTGGGCCAATGACTAAAGCTAGAAACAACTCAGTATCTAAATGATATTGGTTGTTGGGTAAACAAAGTCCAATTCCAATCCCTAACAAAATTTGAATCAGAGGCATGGGTAAAAAGGGCAGAAGCTTATTGGTCGTACTAGAAACAATAAGAACTAGTAAAAATACCAAGAGATAAAAAAGTAAATTCATTTTCCACCTCCCTATTTTTGTTTACGACAATTTTCAAAAAGTTCCTTTTGTTCTTGGATTTTTTGATCAATCTTTGAGCAGTCCTTATGTTCTATTTTTTTCTGACAACGCTCCATTTCAAGTGAAATCATTTTCTTCTTGATTTTTAGCATTTTTTTACTCATATGTGCTTCATCCAAAATACCAACTGCACGTTCATGTTGGGTTGACTCGACAAAGTTGTGACGAAGAGCTTCGATTTTATCTTTTAGGTATTGTTTATCCATGTCGATACCTTTCTAATTTTTCAATCATAACTAAAAATGGTGGATTGTTAATTTGGTTGAGGGTGCGATAGATAGTAGCAGTATATTTTTGTTGCGGTAACTGACTAACATAATCCATAACTGCATCCCGTTCTATATCTCCGCCGTCATGTCCGTAATAAATCATGATGGCTATTCGTCCGCCTTTAACGAGCATCTGACAGAGTTTTTCAAGTGCCTCAATGGTTGTGTGAGGTTTAGTAATAATAGACTTATCGGCAGAAGGAAGATAACCTAGATTAAAGATGGCTGCTTTCACTTCAGTTGCAAACTGATTCACGGTTTCGTGACCTTGTAGAAGTAACTCTACATTGGTCAAACCAGCTTCTTGTAGACGTTGACTTGTTTTTTCAAGAGCTTGTTCTTGTATATCAAAAGCGTAGACTTGTTTAGCCAATTTGGCAAGGAAAAGTGTATCATGTCCATTTCCCATTGTTGCATCTACAACAACATCATCTTTTGTGATGACTTGTGCAAGAAAATCATGTGCCATTTCAAGTGGTTTTTTCATTCATAAACTCCTGTTTTATAGCCTTGCATCCTTGGACACTACCTCGACGTCTCATTTCAGCTTCTATGCTATTTAGAACTTCCCATTTATTGAGACTCCACATAGGACCAATCAGCATATCTCTAGGCGCATCACCCGTAATCCGATGGATAACTATATGTTTGGGAATGATTTCTAGCTGATCACAGATGACCTTGACATATTCATCCTGACTCATGAGCTGCAAACGACCTTCATGATAATCACGTTGCATCCGAGTATTGGTCATGAGGTGAAGTAGGTGAAGTTTAATCCCTTGAATATCATTATCCGTCACACAGCGACGAACATTTTCCACCATCATGTCATGAGTTTCCCCTGGCAAGCCATTAATCAAATGGGCAACAATTTCAATCTTGGGATATTTCCTTAAGCGTTTAACTGTCTCCACATAGAGTTCATAGGAGTGGGCACGGTTAATCAATTCAGAAGTGGCTTCATATGTTGTTTGTAAGCCTAACTCTACGGTAACATGCATTCGCTCTGATAATTCTGCCAAGTATTCGATAGTCTCATCGGGTAGACAGTCTGGACGAGTACCGATATTGATACCGACAACCCCAGGTTCGTTGATAGCTTGTTCATAGCGTTCGCGAATCACTTCCAGTTTTTCATGGGTATTGGTAAAATTTTGGAAGTAAACCAAATATTTTTTAACTTCAGGCCATTTACGATGCATAAAGTCAATTTCCTTATAAAATTGCTCGCTGATAGGTGCATCAGGAGCAACGATTGCATCTCCAGAACCAGAAACCGTACAAAAAGTACAGCCCCCATGTGCTACAGTTCCATCACGGTTTGGACAGTCAAAGCCAGCATCAATAGGAACTTTAAAAGTTTTTTCTCCAAAAAGTATTCGATAGTAATCATTCAAGGTATTATAGGATTTCATAGCTAATATTATATCAGAAAACACTAGTAAACTCAAAGTTAGCAAATGAGTGAGGGATATCGAAATGATAAAACAAAAAAAATTCTTTTAAAAAAGACTTTACAAAAAAATAAAAAGTGGTATAATTAAGTCACAAACAAGTGCAAACGTTTTCGTAAAACGTTTGCCGAATAAATATAAAGGAGATTTGAATGATGAAAGATACATTCAAAAATGTCTTGTCTTTCGAATTTTGGCAGAAATTCGGTAAGGCTCTAATGGTGGTTATCGCTGTTATGCCAGCGGCTGGATTGATGATTTCAATCGGTAAGTCACTTGCAATGATTGACCCAAACCTTGCTCCCCTAGTTATTACTGGTGGCGTACTAGAGCAAATCGGTTGGGGAGTTATCGGTAACCTTCATATTTTGTTTGCCCTTGCTATTGGAGGAAGCTGGGCTAAGGAACGCGCAGGCGGTGCTTTTGCGGCTGGTCTTGCATTTATCCTTATTAACCGTATCACTGGTACAATCTTCGGTGTATCAGGGGATATGTTGAAGGATCCTAACGCAATGGTATCAACACTCTTTGGTAACTCTATCAAAGTTTCTGATTACTTCATTAGTGTACTTGAGGCGCCAGCCCTTAACATGGGTGTATTTGTAGGGATTATCTCAGGTTTTGTTGGAGCGACTGCTTTTAACAAATACTACAACTTCCGTAAACTTCCTGATGCACTTTCATTCTTTAACGGAAAACGTTTTGTACCATTTGTAGTTATTCTTCGCTCAGCAATCGCTGCAATTCTTCTTTCAGCTTTCTGGCCACTTATTCAGACAGGTATCAACAACTTCGGTATCTGGATTGCCAATTCACAAGAAACAGCACCAGTTCTTGCACCATTCTTGTATGGTACTTTGGAACGCTTGCTCTTGCCATTTGGTCTTCACCATATGTTGACTATCCCAATGAACTATACAGCTCTTGGTGGTACTTACGATATTTTAACTGGTGCAGCAAAAGGCACTCAAGTATTTGGACAAGATCCACTTTGGCTTGCATGGGTAACAGACCTTGTTAACCTAAAAGGTACTGATGCTAGCCAATACCAAACATTGCTAGATACAGTTCATCCAGCTCGTTTCAAAGTTGGACAAATGATTGGATCATTCGGTATTTTGATGGGTGTGGCTGCTGCTATTTACCGTAATGTTGAAGCAGACAAGAAACACCAATACAAAGGAATGATGATTGCAACAGCTCTTGCAACTTTCTTGACAGGGGTTACTGAGCCAATCGAATACATGTTCATGTTTGTTGCAACACCTCTTTATCTTGTTTATTCTGTTGTTCAAGGTGCTGCCTTTGCTATGGCTGATATTGTTCACCTTCGTGTGCACTCATTCGGTTCAATCGAATTCTTGACTCGTACTCCACTAGCAATCAATGCTGGTCTTGGTATGGACATCATTAACTTTATCTGGGTAACAGCACTATTTGCAGTTATCATGTACTTCATTGCTAACTTCATGATTCAAAAATTCAACTATGCGACTCCAGGACGTAACGGAAACTATGAAAATGCCGAAGGTTCATCAGAATCTGAAGCTGCTGGTGAGTCAAAAGTAGCAGAAGCTTCTCAAGCTGTTAACATCATCAACCTTCTTGGTGGACGCGCTAACATCGTCGATGTGGACGCATGTATGACTCGTCTTCGTGTAACTGTAAAAGACGCTGAAAAAGTCGGAACAGAAGAACAATGGAAAGCTGAAGGAGCTATGGGACTTGTCATGAAAGGACAAGGTGTCCAAGCTATCTACGGACCTAAAGCTGACGTTTTGAAATCAGATATTCAAGACCTTCTTGACTCAGGTGAAGTAATTCCTGAAACTCTTCCAAGTCAAATGGCAGCAGCTCAAAAAGATGCTGTTGTATATAAAGGTGTGACTGAAGAAGTTTACTCAGTTGCTGACGGTCAAGTGATTGAATTGGACCAAGTTAAGGATCCTGTATTCGCACAAAAAATGATGGGTGACGGATTTGCAGTGGAACCAGCAAACGGAAACATTGTATCTCCAGTATCAGGTACTGTATCAAGTATCTTCCCAACTAAACACGCTCTTGGTCTTGTGACTGAGTCAGGACTTGAAGTACTTGTTCACATTGGTTTGGACACAGTAAGTCTTGAAGGAAAACCATTTACAGTTCGTGTTACTGAAGGACAACAGGTTGCTGCTGGTGATCTTCTTGTCACAGCAGACTTGGGTGCTATTCGTGAAGCTGGTCGTGAAACTACAACTGTGGTTGTATTCACAAATGGTGATGCGATCAAATCAGTTAAGTTAGAACAAACAGGTTCTCTTGCAGCTAAAACAGCAGTTGCAAAAGTAGAATTGTAATATTTAGGAGGTTGGAAGCTGTTTCCAACCTCTTGTTTATAGGAGAAAAGCATGAAGTTTTTAACACTCAATACCCATAGTTGGATGGAAAAAAATCCTGAACAAAAGTTTCAACTTTTACTTCAAGATATCCTTGAAAACAGTTATGATTTGATTTGTTTTCAGGAAATCAACCAAGAAATTACTTCAGCGCAAGTAGAAACAGGCCCACTTTATCAGCCATTACCATCGGCTGAGCCGATTCATCAAGACCACTATGTGCGACTTTTGGTAGAGAAGTTGGCTGAGCAAGGTCAAAATTATTATTGGACTTGGGCCTACAACCATATCGGTTATGATCGTTACCATGAAGGTGTTGCAATCCTATCTAAAACACCAATTGAAGCGCGTGAGATCTTGGTATCAGATGTAGATGATCCAACAGACTATCACACTCGTCGAGTTGCTTTAGCAGAAACAGTAGTTGAAGGCAAAGAGCTTGCAGTTGCCAGTGTCCATCTCTCTTGGTGGGATAAAGGCTTCCAAGAGGAATGGGCGCGCTTTGAAGCGGTTCTGAAAGAATTGAACAAGTCACTCTTACTAGCAGGTGATTTCAATAATCCTGCTGGTCAGGAAGGTTATCAAGCCATTCTAGCTAGTCCACTAGTCTTACAAGATGCATATGAAGTTGCAAAAGAAAGAAGTGGAAGCTTTACCGTTCCGCCTGAAATTGATGGTTGGAAGGGGAACAGCGAACCACTTCGAATTGATTATGTCTTTACGACAAAGGATATTCAGGTAGAAAACCTTCACGTCGTCTTTGATGGTAAAAACAGTCCACAGGTGAGCGATCATTATGGTCTCCAAGCAGAACTAGTTTGGAAAGACTAAATAAGGTATTTTAGTAAAAACAAACCAGTCCCCCTTCTACTAGCAGAAGGGGTTGATTTATTTAAGGAGTTAATATAGTTAAAGTTTTTTATTGAATAACTTGTAAAAAAAGATAAAATCCTTTAAAATAAAAAGTGTTGGAGGAATTTATGATTGTAAATCAAATAAAGCGTATGATCCCGACGCTAAAGGTAAATAATAGAAATTTAAATGAATCATTTTATTTTGAGACTTTGGGGATGAAACCCTTGCTTGAAGAGTCTGCATTTCTATCACTTGGAGACCAGTCAGGCATTGAAAAGTTAGTTTTAGAAGAATCACCAAGTATGAGAAGCCGTAAAGTTGAAGGGATAAAAAAATTAGCTAGACTACTTGTAAAGGTAGAAAATGCATCTGAAATTGAAGCCTTACTAGCTAGAATGGAAAAACATCCTCGCCTCTACAAAGGAAACAAGGGCTATGCTTTTGAGGTTCTTTCTCCGGAAGGAGATTGTGTCCTTATCCATGCGGAAGATGATATCAAAGATTTGAATAAAGTTGAGGAAGAAGTCACTTTTTCAAAAGATGAGAAACTGAGATATTTGACAGCCTTTGAAATCTCTGTGGAAATTAACTTGCCAGAAAAGACAGCTAGTCTGCTTGAAAAAGAAGAAATCGAAAACCGACTAGCTTTTAATCAAGCTCAAGGTAGTGATTTGCTACTTGAAAATAATGTAACTTGGGACTTGTCCATGTTGAAATTTCAAGTAGAGAATCTGGATCTTGCTGTATTGCGTCAGCGTTTCGAAGAAGCTGGTTACTTTATTCCAAAATCTGAGAAGTTTTTCCTAAGTAAGGATACCAACAACATCGAATTGTGGTTTGAAGAAGTATGAAACAAGAAATCATTCAAAAAATAAAGCAACAAATTGAGGCAGGGATTTATCCTGGTGCCTCTTTTGCATATTATCAGGATGGCGCTTGGTCTGATTGGTATCTAGGAGAAGCAAATCCAGAAATTGGCGAGCTGACTCGTAAGGGTTTGGTCTATGATTTGGCCAGTGTGAGTAAGGTTGTTGGAGTAGGAACTGTCTTAATCTTCTTGTGGAAGGAAGGTAAGATTGAGCTAGATAACTCCATAAGAGACTATCTTCCAGAGGTAGATTACCCAGACATTACTATTCGACAACTCTTAACGCATGCGACGGATTTAGATCCTTTTATCCCAAATAGGGATCAGCTTTCAGCTGACCAGCTAAGAAAAGCTATGTTTCATTTGAATCGACGTGAGAAGAGAGCCTTTCTTTACTCGGATGTGCACTTTCTCTTGCTGGGTTTTCTCTTGGAAAGTTACTTCAAGAAAGATTTAGACCAGATTTTACAGGAGCAAGTTTTGGATCCGTGGAAGATGAAAGAAACACAGTTTGGCCCAGTTAGCAGTGCTGTTCCAACGGTCCGTGGACAGAAAGCAGGAGTGGTCCATGATCCCAAAGCTCGTTTGCTTGGGAAACATGCAGGTAGTGCAGGTTTGTTTTCAACAGTTCATGATTTAAAAATCTTCCTTGAGCATTATTTGCAGGATGATTTTGCCACATCCTTAAGTCAAAATTTTTCAGATTTGAGTGATAAAGAACGCTCATTGGCCTGGAATCTTGAAGGTGACTGGCTGGACCATACAGGCTATACTGGGACCTTTATCATGTGGAATCGTAAGAAGCAAGAGGCGGCAATTTTTCTATCTAACCGAACCTATGAAAAAGATGAGCGTGCTCAGTGGATATTAGATCGTAATCAGGTCATGGACTTGATTCGAGATAGAGACTAGGGGGAAGTATGTCAAAAGCTTTAAAAGGAACTCTTTTTACAGTGATTGCAGGTATTGCCTGGGGCTTGTCTGGCACCAGTGGTCAGTACTTGATGGCTCATGGGATTTCTGCTCTTGTCCTGACCAATATCCGTTTGATAATTGCTGGATTACTCTTGCTTCTTCTGGCCTATACTAAATCGAGGGATAAATTTATGGCCTTTCTGAAGGATAAATCAAGTCTGTTTTCTCTCTTGTTATTTTCTTTATTTGGTCTTTTTCTAAATCAATTAGCTTATCTATCAGCTATTCAGGAGACTAATGCTGGGACAGCGACAGTCCTCCAGTATGTCTGTCCAGTTGGAATCCTTGCTTACACTTGTATCAAGGATAAGGTGCCTCCAACGCTTTCAGAAATCATCTCTATGTTTTTAGCTATAGGTGGGACCTTTCTCATTGCAACCCATGGGCAATTGGATCAACTCTCGATGACTCCAGCTGGTCTATTTTGGGGTTTGTTCTCGGCCCTAACCTATGCTCTTTATATCATTTTACCTATAAAATTGATTCAAAAATGGGGGAGCATATTGGTTATTGGTGTTGGAATGACCATCTCAGGTTTTCTAGCAGTACCTTTTACAGGCCTTATTGGGACCAGTATTCCCATATCTTTTGATATCTTTCTAGCTTTTGCTGGCATCATTCTGATTGGAACGGTCTTTGCCTATACAGCCTTCCTCAAGGGAGCCAGTATGATAGGACCAGTCAAGTCTAGCCTTTTGGCTTCGATTGAGCCTATCTCGGCAGTATTTTTTGCCTTCATGATTATGGGGGATATCTTTTATCCTGTAGATTTTCTTGGTATGGCAATGATTTTACTAGCCGTGACTATCATTTCTTTGAAGGATTTAATGCTTGAAAAGAAACATTATTCAGTTTAATTTACATGAACAGTCTTTTTGGAAGGCTGTTTTTTAATCTTCCAGCAAGGTGGTTCATATAACTTTAATACTCAATGAAAATCAAAGAGCAAACTAGGAAACTAGCCGCAGGCTGTACTTGAGTACGGCAAGGCGACGTTGACGTGGTTTGAATTTGATTTTCGAAGAGTATAAGAATGGATGTTTATAATCAATCCATACATTTAAAGATAAGGAGGAAATATGAATTTGCTACAAAGTATTCATCCATCAAAATCTTTAAGATACTTAAAATGGTTCGATATCCTCATCATCACTGTTTTAATGTTTGGAGAGTTTATCATTCGTTCTACTCAACAATTTATGGAGAGTTTATCGCCCTCAATTCTTGCTAGCGTCGCAGAAACTACGACAAATCTAGCAAGTGATGGGGCAGCTTATTCTAGTAATTTCAATTTTCAATTGATGATGTTAGGGATTACCTTCCTTTATCTTGTGATTCGAAATTATGATTTTAAACAGCTTCCTATACGTTGGAGCTGGTCTGTTTTAATTTGGATTCCCCTTATCTTTGCTGTAGTTGGTATCTTTGGTGATATCATTACAACCCTTAGTGGTGAGTATAACTACTTCAACCCCTAACTGCTTCCTTTTTATAGACCCTATGGAAATCATTCGAAAATTCATGGCTTTAACGCCGATGGCGATTTGCTATGCTTTATTAAATGGTTTTTATGAAGAATTTTTCTTCTTAGGCTTACTGACTTCAGTAAAAGAAAAGCATAAGTGGTTAGCTCTAGTCTACTCGGTAATTATACGGATTTCTTTCCATACCTATCAAGGATTGCTTTGGGCCTTGGTGATTGGGCTTGTTTATGGTCTCTTTTATTATTTCTTGTACAAGTATGTAGTCAAGAATTTACTGCCATTTTTTCTCATGCATGCTCTAGCAGATATGTTTGGTTCAAGTCTCTTGTATCTTCTGATTGCTTGGGAAAATTAAGAAATCAAACTTTTTGACAACAGTCCAATGAGTCACTGTATCAAAGTCTTCTTGTGAATAAAAATAGAGGTCGGGATTTTGGTCCCGACCTCTTGTTGATTCTATATGGATTAGTCTTTGTTTTCGTATGGCAAGATCAAGTTTAGGATGATACCTGTCATAGCTGATAGGGCAGTACCTGAAAGGGTAACTGGTCCAAGTTTAAGGATAGCACCACCAAGTCCAAGCACCAACATAGCACTAGCGATGATAAGATTACGCATCTGACCGAAGTCAACACGTTCTTTGATCAAGACTTTCAAACCGTTACTTGCGATAACCCCGTAAAGAAGGATAGACATACCACCAAGTACAGCGTTTGGAATTGTTGAAATCAAGGCAGTGAATTTACCAAGGAAGCTAAGGGCAATTGCGATAAAGGCAGCGTTACGGATAACTGAGACAGAAGCGATACGAGTCATTCCGATAACCCCTGTATTTTCACCGTAAGTTGTATTGGCTGGTCCACCGAGGAAGGCAGAAACAGATGTTGCGATACCATCACCAAGAAGAGTACGGTGTAGACCAGGTTCTTTCAAAAATTGGCGTCCACAGATTTGACCTAAAACGGTATGGTCTCCGATATGTTCAGAAATGGTTACGATTGCAATTGGTAAGATGGCAATTGTTTCAGGACCGAAGTAAAGGTCGTATTGTTTGAAGGCACCACCTGTATTGAATGGTAGGTAGAAACCAGGGATTTCAAACCAGTTAGCTTCAAGAACAGGAGTGAAGTCAACCAATCCAAGTGCTAGGGCAAAGAGGTAACCACCGATAATGGCAAATAGGAATGGGATAATTCGTAGGAAGCCTTTTCCTTTTGTATTGATAAAGGCAGCAATCAAGAAAGTAACAACGGCTACAAGAGCGTTTTTCCAGTTTCCATCAGCTACAAGGCCAGCATTGGTTACAGCTGAACTAGCTAGTCCAAGACCGATAACAATGATCATAGGACCGATAATGATTGGAGGTAAGAGTTTGTCGATCCATTTTGTACCTGCAAAGCGAATACTTGCAGCAACAAGGACATAAACAAGACCAGTCAGGATAACCCCTGTCTGAGCAGCAGATACATCACCACCCATTTCTTTCATGGCAAGTGACATAGCTGTGATAAAGGCAAAAGAAGAACCCAGATAAACTGGAACTTTAAAGCCAGTAGAGATCATGTAAATGAGTGTTCCTACACCTGAAGCAAAAAGGGCAACCGATACAGGCATTCCCAAGATCAAAGGTACCAAGATGGTTGCACCAAACATGGCGAATACGTGCTGGAAGCTAAGAAGAATTCCCTTTCCAGCTGAAGGACGTTGGTCAACGTCTAAAAGCAAATCAACAGTTGATTCCTGTTTCATATTAACCTCACTTTTGGGCATCAAAAAAGAGCCCATTATTTTATAGCAATAGGCTCCCAGAGTAAGACCTCTCTAAAACAAGACTCCTTTATCAAGTTTTAAAGAGTTTTATATAGATCTGCGCCTTCGTCACCTCACGGGATGACATTAAAAACCTTTGCTTAGGATAGTATAGCAGAAAAAAATGATTTTGTAAATCATTTTTTCCCGAGCCTTGAAATGAGAGAGCGAGGCATGATTTTGTAAATCATTTTTTCCCGAGCCTTGAAACGAGAAAGCGAGGTATGATTTTGTATATCATTTTTTCCCGAGCCTTGAAATGAGAGAGCGAGGCATGATTTTGTAAATCATTTTTTCCCGAGCCTTGAAATGAGAGAGCGAGGTATGATTTTGTAAATCATTTTTTCCTGAGCCTTGAAATGAGAGAGTGAGGTATGAGTTTGCAGATTTTTAATCTTTCTAAAGCGGACGTTTGTTAGGCATGCCAGCCTTTCTTGGGTATTTATTTGGAGTTTCTTTTTTCTTCTCGACAATAGTAATGTAGCGAGGGTCTCCGTTAGGAAGTGTGTAACTGAGATTTTCTTCAACCTTACTAAAGAGAAGGTTAAGGGCATTTTTAGCCTCAGTTAATTCCTCTGGGGCATTGCTAGCCTTCAGTGCTAGCAATTTTCCACCGACTTTTAAGTAGGGGATAGTCAACTCGGACAAGACCTGCATACGGGCAACAGCACGAGCCGTAACGATATCAAACTGGGCACGGAAGTTCTTATCTTGGGCGAAGTCTTCTGCACGTCCGTGATAGAAGTGGACATTTTCTAACCCTAGTTCTTGGGTTAATAGATTCAGAAAGTTGATTCGTTTATTGAGGGAATCAATAATGGTCACATCTAGTTGAGGATAGAGAATCTTCATAGGAAGGCTAGGAAAACCTGCTCCAGCACCAATGTCTAAGAGTTTAATGGGCTGGTTTTCAATCAATCCCTGTAAAATAGGAGCGATGGAATCATAGAAGTGTTTGAGATAGACTTCTTCTTTTTCTGTAATAGCAGTTAGGTTGATTTTTTCATTCCATTCGACCAAGAGTTCAAAATAACGCTCAAATTGAACTTTTTGCTGGTCAGAAAGATTGATATTTTGTTCAGCTAGTAGTTGATAAAATGTTTCTGGTTTCATAGTAGTTTCCTTCTTTAGTATCATCTTATTTTACCACAAAAAGATAGAAATTTGATATACTGGTACTAATCTAAAAACAGAAAGGAGATATCAGATGAATTGGATTATTCTTGGAGTTCTTGCTCTTATTGGTATCTTTGTGATTATTACCTATAATGGATTGGTTAAAAATCGCATGCAAACTAAGGAGGCATGGAGTCAGATTGATGTTCAGTTGAAACGTCGTAACGATCTCTTGCCAAACTTGATTGAGACTGTAAAGGGATATGCAAAGTATGAAGGTTCAACACTTGAAAGAGTTGCAGAACTTCGTAATCAAGTAGCAGCAGCAACTTCACCAGCAGAAGCTATGAAGGCTAGTGATGCTCTTTCACGCCAAGTATCAGGAATTTTTGCTGTTGCAGAAAATTATCCAGACCTAAAAGCAAGTGGCAACTTTGCACAATTGCAAGAGGAGTTGACCAATACTGAAAATAAAATTTCTTACTCTCGCCAACTCTACAATAGTGTTGTTAGCAACTATAATGTTAAATTAGAAACATTCCCAAGCAACCTAGTTGCTGGACTCTTTGGTTTTAAAGTGGCTGATTTCCTTCAAACACCTGAAGAAGAAAAGGCAGTACCAAAGGTTGATTTTAGTGGTTTAGGTGACTAGGATGTTGTATGATCAAATCGCGAGTAATAAGCGAAGAACTTGGATTTTACTACTAGTATTCTTTTTACTTTTGGCTTTGGTTGGATATGCAGTTGGTTATCTCTTTATGCGATCTGGTCTTAGTGGCTTAGTTATCGCTCTGATTATCGGCTTTATCTATGCCTTGTCCATGATTTTTCAATCAACAGAGATAGTCATGAGTATGAATGGTGCGCGTGAGGTGAATGAGCAGACTGCACCAACCCTCTATCATGTTGTGGAAGATATGGCTATGGTGGCGCAAATCCCTATGCCACGTGTCTTCATCATCGATGATGCCAGCTTAAATGCCTTTGCTACGGGTTCAAATCCCCAAAATGCAGCGGTAGCAGCAACTTCAGGACTCCTTGCGATTATGAATCGTGAAGAGTTAGAGGCGGTTATTGGTCATGAAGTCAGTCACATTCGTAACTATGATATACGGATTTCTACGATCGCGGTTGCCCTTGCCAGTGCTATTACACTTTTATCAAGTATGGCTGGACGTATGATGTGGTGGGGTGGGGCAGGTCGCAGACGAAGTGACGATGACCGAGATGGAAATGGCTTAGAAATCGTTATGCTCGTGGTTTCTCTACTAGCTCTTGTGCTGGCGCCTCTCGCAGCAACCTTAGTGCAACTAGCCATCTCTCGTCAACGAGAATTTTTAGCAGATGCTTCAAGTGTAGAGTTGACTCGTAATCCTCAAGGGATGATCAATGCCCTTCGTAAGCTGGACCATAGTCAGCCTATGAGTCGTCATGTGGATGATGCTAGCAGTGCTCTCTATATCAATGATCCTCAAAAACGAGGTGGCTTGCAAAAACTCTTCTATACCCATCCGCCAATCTCAGAACGGATTGAGCGTCTGAAACATATGTAAAAACATCCAGAGATTTTCCTCTGGATGTTTACTATTTTCTACAGTTATAAATCTTGTAAATCAATGACTTCTAACCCATTTTCGCTTAAACGATAGATACTTCTACAGACTTCTTTTAAGAAACGTCGATCATGTGAAACAGTGACCAGACCACCAGGATAATTGGCAAAGAGTTTTCTGATTTCAGGTTGTGAAGTTGGAGAAAAATTTCGTGTGGGTTCATCCAGAAAGAGAAAGTTTGGTTTCCGCAGAACTAAATTCAAAAGAAGGAGTTTGCCTTGTTGACCGCCGGATAGGGAGCGGATTTGGTGTTGCATTTCTGGATAACTGAAATTGAGACTAGCTAGAAAGGATTGGATTTTCTGTAATTCCTCTTTATGTCCAGTTTGGCTGAGAAATTCTACTGGAGATAGATCCAATTGCAATGTTTCTTGGTAATTTTGTGGCATAAATCCAAGTGAAATCTCACTTTTGCTACTTAGTAGTTGTTGCAACTTGGCTAACAGAGTAGATTTGCCAACTCCATTGGGACCGATGATGCCGATTTTATCTTGCCCCCAAACAGTTAGTTGGAGTTTTTGAGACAAAATTCGTTGGCCAATGGATAAAGTCTCCTTTTCCAGTCGAAGTAAGACTTTAGAAGCTGCTAATGGCTCTATATCTGAAAAGAAAAGTTGGATTTCTTCCTCTTCAAGTGGCTTTTGGGTCATGGACTGAGCTGCTTTTTCGTAGCGTTTTTCTTGAGAAAGAACATTTTTCATCTTTTTAGCCAGTAGTCGTCCGGCAGTACTGTCTTTGGTAGCTCGAAGTGCAGTTTCTACCTTTTGCTTGACTCGGCGATGCTTTTCTATGGCTTTATCATAGGATCGTTGGTCGTTGTCAGCTTGCTGGCTTTGTCTGACAAAACTAGCCTTCCTTTGGGCACTATAGCGATCATAGTCTAAGTGCTCGACTAGGGTTTCAGCTTCCTTTCGATGCTTGACTAGTCGCAAGTGGATAATGGTGTCTGCAGTTTGAGAGAGGAAGTCTTCATCATGAGAAATGAAAATAACGGTCTGCCTGATCTTCTGAATCTTACTTTTTAGCCAATCAACTGTCTCAAGGTCCAGGTCATTTGAAGGTTCATCTAAAAATAGAATCTCAAAGGGTTTGGCTAATTCATGGATAAGCTGAATTTTCAAAGCTTCACCTCCCGAGAGGCTACCAATCTCTTGGTCACTAGCAAAACGACTGCTATCAAAGTGCAATTCCTCAGCTAAACGATAGAGAATACTGTAGTCCAAATCAGCAGACTCTAAAAAGAAGTAGTCCTGTAGAGATTTTTTCTTCAATTTTTCAGGGAGATGTTGGGGAATGTGAGCCAGAGACTGAAGGTCAGATTGAATGTCGCCCCTAATAGTGAAATCCTCTAATCTTTCTCCCATTAAAGTTTTAAGTAAGGTTGATTTTCCATTTCCTTCTTCGCCGATAATAGCGACCTTTTCTCCGTCTTGGATAGTAATATTTAAATCGGAAATAAGGTCTCGTAAATCTTTGTTTTGAGTGATAGTTAGATGGTTAATTTTTATCATATTAATGCCCTTTCTAGAATGTCTATATTGCATAACAAAAGCTCTACTTTACCTAGTAGAGCCAATCGTCTATGTCAAAAAATCCTCTCTTAAAAGGGCTGAAAAAGTAGCAGAAAAAAGAGCGCACAAAAAGAGACAGAAACAAGATCTACTAAATAAAGGTTCTTTATTTGATAGACTTAGTTGTTCATGTCTCCCTTACCTCCGAAAATTACTATGTTTATTTTATACCTTTTGGAACACTTTGTCAAAAGAAATGAGAAATTTAAATCTTTCTAGAAACCAAAAACAGGTCCATAGAGAGTCAAAACGTGTTTGACGTGATCGTAGTGGAATTTGTCATAGTTTCGCCAAGCTGTGCGAGCTTCTTCATTGAGTTTAAGGGTGCCAAGTCCAATCAAGAGACTGGTATGTTGGTAAAATTTCTCAAGTTCAACTAAGATAGAGTTATCTAGTTTCTCTGTCTTTTTAAGTTGTTTGAGTAGCTCGTCAATATTTTGCTGCAAGCGCAGATCATCAGGCAATCCTTGTTTGCAAGTTTGGTAAGCGTTATTTAACTCGGAAATGAGTTGATAAGCTTCTAAGATTAGTTCTTTGTCTTCCATATGAGCGTCCTCCTTTGCTCATGTATTGATGTCTATAGTATAGCACCAAAAACAAAAAATATCATAGTAAATATATCAAAAAATAGTGAAAAATATTTAAAATGTTTAGATACCTTGTTTGAACTTTTTTCATGGTATAATCAAGATAGTAAATCTTTATGGAGGAAGTATGAAATTAAATATTCAAGAAATTCGTAAGCAGCCTGAAGGTTTGCACTTTGAGCAAACTTTAGACTTAGCAGCTGACTTGCGTGCCCGTAATCAAGAAATTATAGATGTAAAAGATATTGTTGCTATAGGGAAAGTTCAGTACGAAGACCTTATGTTTTTCCTAGATTATCAGTTGTCATATACAATCGTTTTAGCTTCTAGCCGCAGCATGGAACCGGTAGAATTGAAAGAGTCTTATCCAGTGACAGAAGTCTTTATGGAAGGTGCTACCAATCAACTGGACCAAGAAGTTCTAGATGATGACTTGGTTTTACCGATTGAAAATGGGGAAATCGACTTGTCTGAAAGTGTTTCAGATAATATCTTGCTCAATATTCCAATCAAGGTCTTAACAGCTGAGGAAGAAGCTGGTCAGGGATTTGTTTCTGGAAATGACTGGCAAATCATGACAGAGGAAGAATATCAAGCTCAACAAGCAGTCAAGAAAGAAGAAAATAGTCCATTTGCAGGTTTACAAGGACTGTTTGACGGAGACGAATAGATGGTTTTATCCAAGAAACGTGCCCGTCATGTCATTGAGGAAATCATTGCTCTTTTTCCAGATGCAAAACCAAGTCTAGATTTTCACAATCATTTTGAACTTCTGGTTGCTGTTATGCTGTCTGCTCAGACGACAGATGCGGCAGTCAACAAGGCTACTCATGGCCTTTTTGCAGCTTTTCCAACCCCACAAACCATGGCAGATGCAAGTGAGAGTGAGATTGCCTCGTA
Organism: Streptococcus infantis; assembly: GCF_047460825.1. Taxonomy (GTDB): domain Bacteria; phylum Bacillota; class Bacilli; order Lactobacillales; family Streptococcaceae; genus Streptococcus; species Streptococcus infantis_V. The sequence continues at coordinate 47,033 of NZ_JASHFO010000001.1, forward strand.
TATTTCTCGTCTTGGGCTTTATCGAAATAAAGCTAAGTTCCTTAAGAGGTGTGCTCAGCAACTACTGGATGATTTTGACGGTCAAGTCCCTCAGACTAGGGAAGAATTAGAGAGTTTAGCGGGAGTTGGTCGTAAAACAGCTAACGTAGTTTTGAGCGTGGGATTCGGTATTCCGGCCTTTGCAGTTGATACTCACGTAGAGCGAATCTGTAAACACCACGATATTGTTAAAAAATCAGCTACACCCCTTGAGGTCGAAAAACGTGTTATGGATGTCTTGCCACCAGAAGAATGGCTAGCAGCTCATCAGGCTATGATTTACTTTGGTCGTGCTATTTGTCATCCGAAAAATCCAGAATGCGATCACTATCCACAGTTATACGATTTTAGTTCATTATAAAATTGATTTCTTGTGTTTTTTCTTGCATCGATTACTACTTTGTGATATAGTAGTAGCAATCAAATATTCCTTTAATCCTGTCCCGTGAGGCAGGCAAGGAGCTCGATTAAGTAGAAGGGTAAGTCTATACTGTTTACAGTAAGGCTCGCTTAGTTATACATTCTCAAGTCTCCTTGAAAAAGGAGACTTTTCTTTTTGGAGGTTTGTCATGAAGACAAAAGAAGTTGTAGACGAATTGACCGTCAAGCGAGCGATTACTCGGATTACCTACGAGATTATCGAGCGAAATAAAGATTTAAACAAGATTGTATTGGCTGGGATAAAAACACGAGGTGTCTTCATTGCTCACCGTATCCAAGAGCGTTTGGAACAATTAGAAAATATCTCTGTCCCCGTTGTAGAATTAGATACCAAACCTTTCCGCGACGATGTCAAAAGCGGTGAAGATACTTCTATAATCTCTGTTGATATGACAGAACGTGAGGTAATCTTGGTGGACGATGTGCTTTACACAGGTCGGACCATCCGAGCAGCTATTGATAACATTGTTACCCATGGCCGTCCTTCTCGTGTGAGTTTAGCTGTTTTAGTTGACCGTGGACATAGAGAATTACCGATTCGTCCAGACTATGTAGGGAAAAATATCCCAACCAGTCGTTCAGAAGAAATCATCGTAGAGATGACTGAACTAGATGGACAAGATCGTGTTCTTATTACCGAAGAAGCTTAGATAGCCAAAGGAGTTAGCTATGTCAGAAAATCAACAAGCATTGAAACATGTGGTATCCATGGAAGATCTCACTGTGGATCAGGTTATGAAATTGATTAAACGAGGAATTGAGTTTAAAAATGGAGCAAAAGCGTCTTATGAGGACCAACACATCGTCTCTAATCTCTTCTTTGAGAGTTCGACTCGTACCCACAAATCTTTTGAAGTAGCAGAGATTAAACTGGGCCTTCAGCTACTGGACTTCGATGTAAAAACAAGTTCAGTCAACAAGGGTGAAACACTCTACGATACAATTTTAACCTTGTCAGCCTTGGGAGTAGATGCCTGTGTCATCCGACACCCAGAGGTAGATTACTACAGAGAGTTGATCGATAGTCCGACGATTACGACTTCGATTATCAATGGTGGGGATGGTTCGGGTCAACACCCAAGCCAAAGCTTGCTTGATTTGATGACCATTTATGAAGAATTTGGACACTTCGAAGGACTCAAGGTAGCCATTGCTGGTGACCTTGACCATTCGCGTGTGGCTAAATCCAATATGCAAATCTTAAAACGCTTAGGAGCAGAACTCTACTTTGCTGGACCTGAGGAATGGAGAAGTCAAGAGTTTGCAGACTATGGACAGTTTGTAAGCATTGATGAAATCATTGACCAAGTTGATGTGATGATGTTTCTCCGTGTTCAACATGAGCGTCATGAAAGTGGAACAGTCTTTTCAAAAGAGGGTTATCATGCTCAGCATGGTTTGACTCAAGAACGCTATGATCGCTTGAAAGATAAAGCTATTCTGATGCATCCTGCTCCTGTAAATCGCGATGTTGAAATTGCTGATCACTTGGTCGAAGCACCAAAATCACGTATTGTTCAACAAATGACCAATGGTGTCTTTGTCAGAATGGCAATTTTAGAATCTGTATTGACTTACAGAAACGCAAAATAAGACACACAACGTTAAAAGATGCCTGAGAGCATCCACGAGAGGTGAATTTATGACTAAACGACTTCTAGTTTTAGAAGATGGAACAATTTTTGAAGGAAAAGCCTTTGGGGCTGATATTGATGTAACTGGTGAAATCGTCTTTAATACTGGGATGACCGGTTATCAAGAATCCATTACGGATCAGTCTTATAATGGGCAAATTCTAACTTTTACCTATCCCTTGGTTGGAAATTATGGAATTAACCGTGATGACTACGAGTCTATCAGTCCAACCTGTAAAGGTGTAGTGGTATTTGAAGAAGCTCGAAGAGCCAGCAACTGGCGCAACCAGATGACGCTGGATGAATTTTTGAAATCTAAGAAAATCCCTGGTATTTCAGGTATTGATACACGTGCTTTGACAAAAATCATTCGCAAACATGGAACTATGAGAGCGACTCTGACACATGTGGGAGATAGTATCGACCACATCACAGATCAGCTTCAAGCAACTGTTTTACCAATAGATAATATCAAACAGGTTTCTACAAAAACTGCTTACCCAGCTCCAGGAGTAGGTTTAAGTGTGGTACTTGTAGACTTTGGTCTCAAGCATTCAATCTTAAGAGAGTTGTCTAAGAGAGATTGTAATGTAACGGTCGTTCCTTATACTACAACAGCAGAGGAAATCCTTCACTTGAATCCAGACGGAGTTATGTTGTCAAATGGACCGGGAAATCCAGAAGATGTACCAGAAGCACTTGATATGATTCGTGGTATTCTTGGCAAGATTCCAATCTTTGGTATTTGTATGGGGCACCAGCTCTTTGCGATGGCAAATGGTGCCAAGACCTATAAGATGAAATTTGGTCACCGTGGATTTAACCACGCTGTACGTGAAATTGCAACAGGGCGCGTGGACTTCACGAGTCAAAACCATGGATATGCAGTAAGTCGTGAAGATTTTCCAGACCATTTGATGATTACTCATGAAGAAATCAATGACAAGTCAGTTGAAGGTGTACGTCACAGATACCAACCAGGTTTCTCTGTGCAATTCCACCCAGATGCTGCACCAGGTCCGCACGATGCAAGTTATCTATTTGACGAGTTCATCGAGATGATGGAAGCCTTTAAACAAACAAATTAATGACGAGTGTGAAATCGTCGGAGAATTTATGTAACTGAACACGGACGGAAAGCTCGGAATTTAGAGAACCCAACTCGGATTGTCAATCCTTCCTTGGTTTCCTAAAATCCAATCGCTTTCTATTCGTCCTTTGTATCTTATTTAATGTCGCCCTGTGAGGCGACGAATAGAAAGGCAGGTCGTTTCTTTTAGTCGCTATTAGGCGAACTAAAAACTCCCTGCACTAGATTTTTTATCGAAAAAAATCGTTTCGCTAAAAAATCGTCGGAGAATTTATTTAATGTCGCCCTGTGAGGCGACGAATAGAAAGGCAGGTCGTTTCTTTTAGTCGCTATTAGGCGAACTAAAAACTCCCTGCACTAGATTTTTTACCGAAAAATATCGTTTCGTTAAAAAATCGTCGGAGAATTTATTTAATGTCGCCCTGTGAGGCGACGAATAGAAAGGAGAAGGGTGAGCCGTATTTGCTGAACTGAATACGGGCTACGGACGGTGCTAAAAAGATAGTTATTCCTAGAACTGACAGTTCTTCGTCATAACTCCTATTTTAGCTTTGTCCGCTTGGCGCCCTTAATATCTTATAAATGCCTAAACGTACTGATATTCAAAAAATTATGGTGATTGGTTCTGGTCCGATTATTATTGGTCAGGCTGCTGAGTTTGACTATGCTGGGACTCAGGCTTGCTTGTCTTTGAAAGAGGAAGGTTATGAGGTTGTCTTGGTGAACTCAAACCCTGCAACCATCATGACGGATAAGGAAATTGCAGACAAGGTTTACATTGAGCCAATCACACTTGAGTTTGTAACTCGTATTCTCCGTAAAGAACGTCCAGATGCCTTGCTTCCAACTCTTGGTGGGCAAACAGGGCTTAACATGGCCATGGAATTGTCTAAAAATGGAATTCTTGATGAATTGGGAGTAGAACTTCTCGGGACTAAATTGTCTGCCATCGACCAAGCGGAGGACCGTGATCTTTTTAAACAATTGATGGAAGAGCTGAACCAACCAATTCCTGAATCAGAAATTGTTAACACAGTGGAAGAAGCCGTAGCCTTCGCAGCAACAATTGGCTACCCAGTTATCGTCCGCCCAGCCTTTACTCTAGGTGGTACTGGTGGTGGTATGTGTGCCAATGAGGAAGAATTGCATGAAATTGCTGAAAATGGTTTGAAGTTGTCACCTGTTACTCAATGTTTGATTGAGCGTTCCATTGCCGGTTTCAAGGAAATCGAGTACGAAGTGATGCGTGACTCAGCTGACAATGCTCTTGTTGTATGTAACATGGAAAACTTTGACCCAGTCGGGATTCATACAGGGGATTCCATCGTATTTGCCCCAGCGCAAACTATGTCAGATTATGAAAACCAAATGCTTCGTGATGCAAGTTTGAGCATTATCCGCGCTCTCAAGATTGAAGGTGGATGTAACGTTCAGTTGGCTCTCGATCCACATAGTTTTAAATATTATGTTATCGAAGTAAATCCTCGTGTATCGCGTTCGTCAGCCCTTGCTTCTAAGGCGACAGGTTACCCAATCGCTAAATTGGCTGCTAAGATTGCAGTCGGTTTGACCTTGGATGAGGTCATTAACCCAGTAACAGGTTCAACTTATGCCATGTTTGAACCAGCCCTTGACTACGTTGTTGCCAAGATTCCACGCTTCCCATTTGATAAGTTTGAAAAGGGTGAGCGCCGTCTTGGTACTCAGATGAAGGCGACTGGAGAAGTTATGGCAATCGGTCGTAACATCGAAGAGTCACTTCTTAAAGCTTGTCGTTCACTTGAAATTGGGGTGCACCACAATGAGATGCCTGAACTTGCAGAAGTCTCAGATGATGCCTTGATTGAAAAGGTTGTGAAAGCACAGGATGACCGTCTCTTCTACGTATCAGAGGCCATTCGCCGTGGTTACACACCAGAAGAAATTGCTGAGCTTACAAAAATCGATATCTTCTATCTTGATAAACTCTTGCATATCTTTGAAATTGAGCAAGAATTAGGCTCACATCCACAAAATCTTGAAGTTTTGAAAACTGCAAAATTGAATGGATTTTCAGACCGTAAGATTGCTGAACTCTGGAATACTACAGCTGATCAAGTTCGCCAACTACGTTTGGAAAACAAGATTGTCCCAGTTTACAAGATGGTTGATACCTGTGCGGCAGAATTTGAGTCAGAAACTCCTTATTTCTATTCAACCTATGGTTGGGAAAATGAATCGATCAAGTCTGAAAAGGAATCTGTACTGGTCCTAGGTTCTGGTCCAATCCGTATCGGTCAAGGAGTTGAGTTTGACTATGCGACTGTTCACTCTGTTAAGGCAATTCAAGCTGCTGGCTACGAAGCTATTATCATGAACTCGAACCCAGAGACAGTTTCAACTGACTTCTCTGTATCGGATAAACTTTACTTTGAACCATTAACATTCGAAGATGTCATGAATGTCATCGATTTGGAGCAACCAAAAGGTGTTATCGTTCAGTTTGGTGGTCAAACAGCTATCAACCTTGCTGAGCCCTTAGCAAAAGCAGGTGTGACTATCCTGGGTACGCAGGTTGCTGACCTAGACCGCGCCGAAGACCGTGACCTCTTCGAACAAGCCCTAAAAGATTTGGATATTCCACAGCCACCTGGACAGACTGCTACAAACGAAGAAGAAGCTGTACTTGCAGCTCGCAAGATTGGTTTCCCAGTCCTTGTTCGTCCCTCTTATGTCTTGGGTGGACGTGCTATGGAAATTGTAGAAAACGAAGAAGATCTCCGTTCTTACATGCGCACAGCCGTTAAGGCAAGTCCAGATCATCCAGTTCTTGTAGACTCTTATATCGTCGGTCAAGAGTGTGAAGTAGATGCTATCTCAGATGGACAAAATGTCCTCATCCCAGGTATCATGGAACATATCGAACGTGCCGGTGTCCACTCAGGTGACTCCATGGCTGTTTACCCTCCACAAACCTTGTCTCAAAAAGTGCAAGAAACGATTGCAGACTACACAAAACGCCTAGCAATCGGCCTTAACTGTCTTGGTATGATGAACATTCAGTTTGTCATCAAGGATGAGAAAGTCTACGTTATTGAGGTCAATCCACGTGCCAGCCGTACTGTTCCATTCCTATCAAAAGTAACCAATATCCCGATGGCTCAGGTTGCAACTAAGTTAATTCTTGGTCAAAGTCTTGAAGAACTTGGTTACCAAGATGGACTTTACCCAGAAAGTAGTCGTGTTCATATTAAAGCACCAGTCTTCTCATTTACCAAGCTAGCGAAAGTAGATAGCTTGCTTGGTCCTGAAATGAAGTCAACAGGGGAGGTTATGGGTTCTGATACGACTCTTGAAAAAGCTCTCTACAAGGCCTTTGAAGCTTCTTATCTTCACTTGCCAACCTTTGGAAATGTTGTCTTTACTATCGCTGATGATGCCAAGGAAGAAGCTTTGGATTTGGCTCGTCGTTTCCAAAATATTGGTTATGGTATCCTTGCGACTCAAGGAACAGCAGCTTTCTTTGAAAGTCATGGCTTGAAGGCTCAACTCGTTGGTAAGATTGGTGATGATGAACATGATATCCCAAGCTATGTTCGTAAAGGGAAAATCCAAGCTATCATCAACACAGTTGGTACCAAGCGAACTGCTGATGAAGATGGTGAACAAATCCGCCGTTCAGCTATCGAACATGGTGTACCACTCTTTACAGCCCTAGATACAGCGGATGCTATGCTTAAGGTACTTGAAAGCCGTAGCTTCGTTACAGAAGCCATTTAGTTTCTTGTTAAATAATCTAAGTAGCTTTTATCCAGCGTCAAAAGACGCTGGTTTTTACTCTTTTATAGAGAAATCGAGTTAGAAATAATAGTTACAGTTCACTATTAAATGTCAAAGTTTATCAATAGATTTATCATTATCGTTAATGAGTAGACTTATTCTGACTTTCCCTAAAATTTTGTTGAATTTTCTTAAGTTTTTATCATATTTTTTATAATTAAGGTGCCTTAAGAAAAATAATGAAAAAACTAAATGTTTTTCATATAGTTTTCATTGTTTTAATAGTTTAAAGTCAATCTTATTTTTCTCTAATAGAAAATAATGAAAAAGTAGGTTTAGAAAGAGGTAAGTATCTATGTCTTCTCATAAAAAAGTGTCACTCTCTGAGATTAATCAATCTATCGATACTCCAAATAACAATCATTTCTGGCAAAATTTAAAGGCCTTTTTAGGTCCGGGTGCTCTTGTCGCAGTTGGTTATATGGATCCAGGAAACTGGATTACCAGTGTAGTCGGTGGTGCTTCCTATAAGTATAGTCTCTTGTTTGTTATCTTGATTTCATCTCTCATTGCCATGCAACTTCAGCAGATGGCAGGAAAGCTTGGTATTGTAACCCAGATGGACCTGGCTCAAGCAACGGCTCATCATTCACCTAAATGGCTTCGTTATAGTCTATGGGTGATTTTAGAATTAGCCTTGATGGCGACAGATCTGGCAGAAGTTCTAGGTTCAGCGATTGCTCTCAATCTTCTCTTTAAGATTCCGATTATGATAGCAATTCTCTTGACCGTGTTGGATGTTTTTCTCTTATTGCTTCTGATGAAATTTGGCTTTAAGAAGATTGAAGCTATTGTGACAACACTGATTTTAACCATTCTAGCAATTTTTACCTATCTGGTAGCTTTGTCACATCCAAGCTTCCAAGGAATCGTTGAGGGTTATCTACCGAATGCAACCTTATTTGAAAGTCCCTTGCCAGGGCATGAAAGTCAATTAACCTTGGCACTAGGGATCGTGGGAGCAACGGTTATGCCCCATAACCTCTATTTGCATTCTTCCTTGTCTCAAACTCGGAAAATCAATCACAAGGACAAGAATGATGTTCGAAAAGCCGTGCGCTTTATGACCTGGGATTCAAATCTCCAATTATCCTTGGCCTTTGTGGTTAACTCCCTTCTTTTAATCTTAGGGGCGGCTCTCTTTTTCGGACATGCATCTGAGATTTCTGCCTTTTCTCAAATGTATAACGCCCTGCAGGATTCTACCATTGCGGGAGCTATAGCTAGCTCAACCTTATCAACCTTGTTTGCCTTGGCCCTATTAGCCAGTGGTCAGAATTCGACTATCACAGGTACCTTGACAGGACAAATCGTTATGGAAGGTTTCTTGCATATGAGATTGCCTCAATGGTTCATTCGTTTGGCAACTCGTCTCTTTGCCTTGTTGCCTGTCATGATTGTAGCGGTTGTTTTTGGTCATCAGGAAAAAACCTTGGATCAGTTATTGGTTTATTCGCAGGTCTTTCTTTCAATCGCTCTTCCATTTTCAATCTTCCCTTTGATTTATCTCACTTCAAAAAAATCACTGATGGGCGAATTTACCAATGCCAAGTGGAATACTATCCTTGGTTATATTGTTTCCATTATCTTAACTGTTCTCAATGTGAAATTGCTATTTGATATTTTTTAAGAGCATCTGAGATGAAGTAGAAAAAATATCATTTTGATGATTAAAATTGAAGAAAAAAATCACCCAAGAGTTGAATCTTGGGTGATTTTTTGGAATTCTCATCTTAGATGAAAAATCCATTATAAAAAGCTGCATGAAGATGCAGCTACACTATAGCAACGGAAGACATGGGATTCGAACCCACGCACGCTTTCACACGCCTACCGCGTTTCCAACACGGCCTCTTAAGCCTCTTGAGTAATCTTCCAATACTTACTAAGATAGTTTAACATAAAGGCAAGTATCTTGCAAATAAAATTCAAACAATTGGCAAAATGATAGAAAATGAAAGAAAACGACAAAAAGTGCTTGACTTTGATATTTTTTGTGATAGAATGATTATTGTAATCGTTAACAGGAGGTGAGTAAGTGCTAAAAACTGAGAGAAAAAAGTTGATTTTAGAGGAGCTGGGTAAACATAAAGTCGTTACTTTAGAGAAATTAGTAGGCTTGCTAGATACTTCAGAATCAACAGTTAGACGTGATTTAGATGAGTTAGAGTCTGAAAATAAACTTCGCCGAGTGCATGGGGGAGCTGAGTTGCCTCACTCCTTGCAAGAAGAAGAAACTATTCAAGAAAAATCTGTCAAAAACCTTCAAGAGAAAAAGTTGATTGCGCAAAAAGCAGCTTCCCTCATCAAAGAAAAAGATGTTATCTTTGTGGATGCAGGAAGTACGACAGCCTTTCTCATTATGGAATTGGAGCGAAAAGACATTACTGTAGTAACCAACTCCATTCACCATGCGGTACAATTAGTGGATAAGCAAATCCCAACAGTGATTATCGGTGGTGGCGTAAAGATGACAACGGATGCCAGTATCGGAGGGGTGGCTCTTAACCAAATTAACCAATTACACTTTGATCGTGCCTTTATCGGAATGAACGGTGTAGACGAAGGTTATTATACAACTCCAGACATGGAGGAAGGAGCGGTTAAGCGTGCTATCTTAGAAAATGCCAAACAAACCTATGTCTTGGCAGATTCATCTAAGATTGGTCAGTCTTGTTTCGCTAAGGTTGCGCCTATAAAACGAGCTATTGTCATTACAAGCAAGGGTCATGAGCTCTTGCCAGCTATCAAAGAGAAAACGGAGGTAATAGAAGTATGATTTATACAGTCACACTCAATCCATCTATCGACTACATTGTCCGTTTGGATAAAGTAGAAGTTGGTAGTGTTAATCGTATGGATAGTGATGATAAGTTTGCTGGTGGTAAGGGAATCAACGTTAGCCGTGTCTTGAAACGTCTAGACATTCCAAATACAGCGACTGGATTTATCGGAGGCTTTACAGGTAAATTTATCACAGACACTTTAGCTGAGGAGCAAATTGAAACGCGATTTGTTCAAGTAGCAGAAGATACGCGTATCAACGTTAAAATCAAAGCAGATCAAGAAACAGAGATAAACGGAACTGGTCCTAATGTTGCACCCGAACAACTTGAAGAGTTAAAAGCCATTCTTTCAAGTCTGACAGCAGAAGATACAGTTGTATTTGCGGGTTCGAGTGCTAAAAACTTAGGCAATGTCATCTATAAGGAGTTGATTGCTTTGACGCGTCAGACGGGCGCTCAAGTAGTCTGTGACTTTGAAGGTCAGACCTTGATCGATAGTTTGGATTATCAACCACTTTTGGTCAAACCAAATAATCATGAACTGGGATCTATCTTTGGAGTGAAACTCGAAAGTTTAGATGAGATTGAAAAATACGCTCGAGAGTTGCTGGCTAAAGGTGCTCAAAACGTGATCATCTCTATGGCTGGCGATGGAGCCCTTCTGGTAACATCAGAGGGAGCATACTTTGCTAAACCAATCAAGGGAACCGTGAAAAACTCAGTGGGAGCTGGTGACTCAATGGTTGCTGGATTTACTGGTGAGTTTGTTAAATCACAAGACGCAGTGGAAGCCTTCAAATGGGGAGTGGCTTGTGGAACAGCAACAACCTTCTCAGATGATTTGGCGACTGCAACATTTATTAAAGAGACTTATGAAAAAGTTGAGGTAGAAAAAAGATGAAAATTCAGGATTTACTGAGAAAAGATGTGATGTTGCTTGATTTGCAAGCAACTGAAAAAACAGCAGCTATCGAAGAAATGATTCATAGCTTGGTAGAGCACGGATATGTGACAGATTTCGAAACCTTCAAAGAAGGAATCTTGGCGCGTGAAGCTTTGACTTCTACAGGTTTGGGTGATGGTATCGCAATGCCTCACAGCAAGAACGCTGCAGTTAAAGAAGCAACTGTTCTCTTTGCTAAGTCAAATAAGGGTGTTGACTACGAAAGTTTAGATGGACAACCAACTGATCTCTTCTTTATGATTGCTGCTCCAGAAGGTGCCAATGATACTCACTTGGCGGCCTTGGCAGAATTATCTCAATACTTAATGAAAGACGGTTTTGCTGACAAACTTCGTCAAGTAACATCAGCTGACCAAGTTATTGAACTCTTTGATCAAGCGTCAGAAAAAACTGAGGAACCAGCTCAGCCTTCTGCTAATGAATCTGGGGACTTTATCGTAGCAGTTACAGCTTGTACAACAGGTATCGCCCACACTTACATGGCTCAAGAAGCTCTTCAAAAAGTGGCTGCTGAAATGGGTGTTGGTATCAAGGTTGAAACTAATGGTGCCAGCGGTGTTGGTAACCAATTGACAGCAGAAGATATCCGCAAGGCTAAAGCTGTAATTATCGCTGCAGATAAAGCAGTTGAAATGGATCGTTTCGATGGCAAACCATTGGTAAATCGTCCAGTAGCAGACGGTATCCGTAAAACTGAAGAATTGATCAACCTTGCTCTTTCTGGAAATGCTGAAGTTTACCATGCTGCTAATGGAGCAAAAGCAACAACAGCATCTAATGAAAAACAAAGTATCGGTGGTGCCTTCTACAAACACTTGATGAGTGGTGTATCTCAAATGTTGCCATTCGTTATCGGTGGTGGTATCATGATTGCCCTAGCCTTCTTGATTGATGGTGCTATGGGTGTGCCAAATGATAGCCTTGGAAATCTTGGTTCTTACCATGAACTCGCTTCTATGTTCATGAAAATCGGTGGCGCAGCCTTTGGTTTGATGCTTCCAGTATTTGCAGGATATGTTGCTTACTCAATCGCTGAAAAACCAGGTTTGGTAGCAGGTTTCGTAGCTGGTGCTATCGCCAAAGAAGGTTTTGCCTTTGGTAAAATCCCTTATGCTCAAGGTGGTGAAGCAACTTCAGCTCTTGCAGGTGTATCATCAGGTTTCCTTGGAGCCCTTGTTGGTGGATTTATCGCAGGTGCCTTGGTGCTATTGATTAAGAAATACGTGAAGGTTCCTCGCTCGCTTGAAGGTGCTAAATCAATCCTTCTCTTGCCACTTCTTGGAACAGTCTTGACAGGATTTGTCATGCTAGCTGTTAACATCCCAATGGCAGCAATCAACACTGCTATGAACGACTTCCTTGGCGGTCTTGGAGGCGGTTCAGCTGTCCTTCTTGGTATCGTTCTTGGAGGAATGATGGCCGTCGATATGGGTGGACCTGTCAATAAAGCAGCTTATGTCTTTGGTACTGGTACTCTTGCAGCAACAGTGGCAACAGGTGGTTCAGTAGCCATGGCAGCAGTTATGGCAGGAGGAATGGTTCCACCACTTGCAATCTTTGTCGCAACACTTCTCTTCAAAAATAAATTTACAAAAGAAGAACGTAACTCAGGTTTGACGAACATCGTTATGGGATTGTCATTCATCACTGAAGGTGCGATTCCATTTGGTGCAGCTGACCCAGCTCGTGCTATTCCAAGCTTTATCCTTGGTTCAGCAGTAGCAGGTGGACTTGTTGGTCTTGCAAATATCAAACTCATGGCACCACATGGAGGAATCTTCGTTATCGCCCTTACAACAAATGCCCTTCTTTACCTTGTCTTTGTCTTGATTGGAGCACTTGTTAGTGGTGTGGTTTATGGTTACCTTCGTAAACCATTAGAAAAATAATTACAATAGATTCAAATGACTGAACACGAAAGTGGTCAGTCATTTTTTGATAATGGAGTTAGGGAGACAGGTTTTTAAAGTGATATAATAGAGGTAAATCGTTGAGAATTTAATACTCAATGAAAATCAAAGAGCAAACTAGGAAGCTAGCCGCAAGCTGTACTTGAGTAAGGTAAGGCGACGCTGACGTGGTTTGAATTTTATTTTCGAAGAGTATAAATGACAGAATGCTAAAGTTCTACAAATACCTTAGAGGAGATAAGTGTCATGAGTGATTCTAGAAAAGAAGAAATCGACAAACGAGAGAAATCTAAGATTTATTGCCAAAATCTTACAAAAGAAGTGTTGCAAGAGACCTATGCCAGCTTGCTGGAGGAGAATTTTCCTGATTCTAAACGAATTCATTTTATCGCTGATTTAGGTAGGAGCCCAGAAATTGCCTTTCATTTTGAGCTCATTTGCAACGATTGGGAGGAAGGAACTGACCTGAATTTTGAAGCGAGTTTTGACCAGCATGGGCAGGCGGGAATCGATTATCTTTTAGAAACTCTCAATCAAGAGGAAGTGGAGAGTCAACGCGTTTTGATTGTATATCTTCTAGCGAAAATCCTCTCCAAAGCAAGACATAGAGATTTTTATGCTTCTTCTTGTAAGCAAGTACTTCCTGTTCTGCTCTCTCTTTTTCCTAATTCAGAAGCTTCGAATCGTAGAAAGCTAATCATTGCCCTAGGTTGGATTGGTTCAATTGGTGAGATAGAAATCTTAGGATAACATCTCTTGACTGACCAAGATGCTCTTTGTCGTTCCTGGTCTGCCAGTAGTCTAATACAATTATCTTTTCATCAAGTAAAAAAAGAAATCTTAATGGAAAAAACGAAGGATTTGTTTTCTGAAGCAATTACAGAAGAAAAGGACTTGCAGGCTTGCGCTCTGATGATAGAAGCAGCCCAGGTATTGTTTGGGAAAAGATGGATCCCTACATCTGCTGTAGAGAAGTTGGAAATCGAAAAGATTGAGAAAGCAAGAAAATCAGCAATTAGATTTTTAAAGAAATAGTGAGACAAGGTTGTTGAAAAATCATATAGAAAAGAAAGTGCAGAAATATTAACGAAAAATGATTGTATCTAGTAGATTCCGTCATTTTTTTGATTTTTCTAGATGTTTCTGAAATATGGTATAATAGAAGCATGGCAAACAAGAATACAAATAAAACAAGACGGAGACCGTCAAAAGCTGAATTAGAAAGAAAGCAAGCTATCCAACGGATGTTAATTTCCTTAGTCATAGCTTTTTGCTTAATATTCGCTGCTCTGAGATTAGGAGCAGTTGGACTCACGCTCTATAACCTTATTCGGTTACTAGTAGGAAGTCTGGCCTATCTGGTCATCTTTGTCGTTCTAGTCTATCTTTTTTTCTTTAAATGGATTCGGAAGCAAGAAGGTCTAATCTCAGGTTTTCTTTGCATTTTTTCAGGCTTATTGTTGATTTTTGAAGCTTATCTTGTATGGAAATATGGCTTAGAGCAATCTGTCTTAAAGGGGACTTTAGCCCAAGTTTTGACAGATTTGACAGGCTTTCGTGTGACTAGCTTTGCTGGAGGAGGGCTTCTAGGTGTTGCCCTTTATATTCCAGTCGCCTTTCTCTTTTCAAATATTGGTACTTACTTTATCGGAGCCATCTTAATCTTGATCGGTGCTCTTCTAGTTAGTCCTTGGTCTGTCTATGACGTTGCTGATTTCCTTGGAGCACGTTTTGCCCTTTGGATGGAGAGACGTGAGCAGAAGAAACAAGAACGCTTCGTCAAACGAGAAGAAGAAAAAGCTCGTAAGGAAGCAGAGGAACAGGAAAGACTAGAAAAAGAACAAGTAGAGCAAGCCTTATTGGATATACCTCCTGTTGATATGGAAACTGGCGAGATTTTAGAAGCTTCCCCTGTTCACTTTGATGATTTACCACCCCTTCCAGAGGAAGAATGGATAGAACCTGAAATTATTCTCCCGCAAGCAGACTATGATCTTCCTAGCGAAGTTGATATTCCAGAGGAAGCTGAGTTCTTAGAGGATGAAGATATTGAGGTAGATTTTTCTGCTAAAAAAGCTTTAGAGTACAAACTCCCCAGCTTGCAACTCTTTGCACCTGATAAACCAAAAGATCAGTCAAAAGAAAAGAAAATCGTACGAGAAAATATCAAAATTTTGGAAGAAACCTTTGCGAGTTTCGGTATCAAGGTAACGGTTGAACGTGCTGAAATCGGTCCATCAGTTACCAAGTACGAAGTCAAGCCAGCTGTTGGTGTGCGGGTCAATCGCATTTCCAATCTAGCAGATGACTTGGCTCTGGCCTTGGCTGCGAAAGATGTTCGTATCGAAGCTCCAATTCCAGGGAAATCCTTAGTCGGGATTGAAGTGCCTAACTCAGAGATTGCGACAGTCTCCTTCAGAGAGCTCTGGGAACAATCGCAAACTAAACCTGAAAATCTGCTAGAAATTCCCCTTGGGAAAGCAGTTAACGGAACAGCTCGTAGTTTTGACCTAGCTAAAATGCCTCACTTGCTAGTGGCTGGTTCGACAGGTTCTGGTAAATCTGTTGCAGTTAATGGTATCATTGCAAGTATTCTCATGAAGGCGCGTCCAGACCAAGTCAAGTTTATGATGGTGGATCCGAAGATGGTTGAGTTGTCAGTCTATAATGATATTCCTCATCTTTTGATTCCTGTAGTAACCAACCCTCGTAAGGCCAGCAAGGCCCTTCAAAAAGTCGTGGATGAGATGGAAAATCGCTATGAACTCTTTGCCAAAATTGGCGTCCGTAATATTGCTGGTTTCAATGCTAAGGTGGAGGAATTCAACGCTCAATCTGAGTATAAACAAGTACCACTTCCTTTGATTGTTGTGATTGTCGATGAGTTAGCTGACCTCATGATGGTAGCCAGCAAGGAAGTAGAAGATGCTATTATCCGTCTTGGACAGAAGGCGCGTGCGGCTGGTATTCACATGATTCTTGCGACGCAACGTCCGTCGGTTGATGTTATTTCTGGTTTGATTAAGGCCAATGTACCGTCACGTGTAGCCTTTGCTGTATCTTCTGGAACGGATTCGCGAACTATCTTGGATGAAAATGGTGCTGAGAAACTCCTGGGTCGAGGCGATATGCTTTTCAAACCAATCGATGAAAATCATCCCGTTCGACTGCAAGGCTCCTTTATCTCGGATGATGATGTTGAGCGTATTGTTAGCTTTATCAAGGCTCAAGCAGATGCTGACTATGATGAAAGCTTTGATCCCGGAGAGGTTTCTGAGATAGATGGTGAATCTGGCACAGGAGATGAAGGTGGAGATCCGCTATTTGAAGAAGCTAAGGCTCTGGTCATTGAAACTCAAAAAGCGAGCGCATCTATGATTCAACGTCGTTTATCAGTTGGCTTTAACCGAGCAACTCGCTTGATGGAAGAATTAGAGATGGCTGGAGTTATCGGACCTGCAGAAGGAACGAAGCCACGAAAGGTTTTACAACAATAAAAAACGTAAAAATAGTATAAAAATGCATGGAAACTTTATTGAAAAGTTAGTAAAAAATGGTCTAACTTTTGCGATGAAGTTTCCTTTTTTATAGCGATTTCTTTAGAAATAAAGCCATCTGAAAATCGTTTCAGACTTGCCAACTAATTGGATTTTACTTTTACTAGTTTTACCTATTAAAGTATTGATTTTTTAAGCTGTTTTTGATATATTGAATTGGTATAGAAAAAATTATATGTTTATCTAGTAGTGTTTAAAAATTGAGGAGGATATTTTTTTAAAATAAAATGCAAACGCTTACTTGACAAACTGAAAGGAACCAAAAAACAGATGGATAAAGGATTATTTGAAAAACGTTGCAAATACAGTATTCGGAAATTTTCACTAGGGGTTGCTTCTGTTATGATTGGTGCAGCTTTCTTTGGAACTAGCACTGTCCTCGCAGATTCTGCACAAACAGGTTCGACAGCAGATATGCCAACTGATTTGGCGGCAGCTCTTGCCAATGCTAAAGAGGATGATGGGCATGACTTTGAAGCACCAAAACCTGGTGAAGATCAGGGTTCTCCTGAAGTAACTGAAGGACCAAAGACTGAAGAAGAATTGCTGGCAAAAGAAAAAGAAACTGCAACTGCAACAAGCTCAGCAGCTTCAGATACTCTTCCTGAAGAACTACGTGGAAAACTTGATAAGGCTGAAGAAAATGGCCGCACTGCCTCAAAAGAAGAACTAGAAAAAGAAGATAAAAGCTTAGTCCCAGAAGATGTTGCTAAAACAAAAAATGGAGAATTAAACTACGGTGCGACTGTCGAAATTAAAAGCCCTGCTGGGCTCGGTAGTGGTATCGTTATCGGGGAAAATCTCGTTTTGTCTGTTTCTCATAACTTTATCAAAGATGTTCCAGATGGCAATAATCGTAAGGTAGCTGATAATGTTGAAAGTGATGAAGATGTTTATACGATTTCTTATCAAGGGGCACCAGACGTCAAATTCAGTAAAAATGATGTGAAACACTGGGATCGTGAAGGATTCCTCAAAGGGTATAAAAATGACCTGGCAATCGTTAAGCTTCGTACACCTCTCGCAAATGCGCCTGTTGAAGTGACTGATAAACCTGCGACAACTAAGGTAGGAGATAAGGTCCATGTATTTGGATATCCAAAAGGAGAGCTTGAACCGATTCTGAATACAACTGTTGAGGATATTAATAATCACGGAGAAGGTGTTCGTGGAATTAGCTATCAAGGAAGTGAACCAGGTGCCAGTGGTGGTGGCATTTTCGATGAAAATGGGAAATTGATTGGTATTCACCAAAATGGTGTATCTGGTAAACGTAGTGGTGGTATACTCTTCTCACCTGCTCAGCTAGAATGGATTCAAAACTATATCAAGGGTATTGAAACAACGAAACCAGCTGGTCTAGATGCTCTCGATAAACAAGTTGAGGACAAGGAAGAAAAACCAAAAGAGGATAAACCTAAGGAAGATAAGCCAAAAGAAGAAACACCAGCAGAAAATAAACCTGCTGAGAACAAGCCAGCAGAAAATAAACCTGCTGAAAACAAGCCAGCTGAGAATAAACCGACTGAATCAAAAGAAGTTTCTCCAGAATGGAAAACAGTTGAAAATAAAGACCAACAGGGAACAGTAACAATCCGTGAAGAAAATGGAGTTCGTTACAACCAATTAGCTTCAACTGCTCAAAATGACAATGGTAAGAAACCAGCCTTGTTTGAAAAAGATGGTTTGACAGTCGATGCTAATGGAAATGCCACAGTTGATTTGACCTTTAAAGAAGAATCTGAAACAGGTAAATCTCGCTTTGGTGTCTTCATGAAATTCAAAGACACTGATAACAACGTTTTTGTAGGTTACGATCAAGGTGGATGGTTCTGGGAATACAAGTCAAATGGAAGTGGACTTTGGTACCAAGGTGGACGTGTTGCAGCTCCAGTAAATGGTTCTGAGAACCACTTGACCATCAGCCTTAAATCAGATGGACAGCTCAATGCAACTAACAATGATGTCAAACTCTTTGACACAGTGACCTTGCCATCTGCAGTTAATGACAAACTCAAAGATGAGAAGAAAATCGTTCTTAAAGCTGGAACCTATAACAGTAGTGAACGAACCATTGTTAATGTCAAAACTGATGACCAAGAAGGTGTGAAAAACAATCAAGAAGCCGCTGAAAAAGAAAAGGGCGACACAGTAGATGATAGCAATGTCAAGTACGACACTATCGAATCTACAGTATTGAAAGCTGTCATCGACCAAGCCTTCCCACGTATTAAAGAGTACGTCCTTAATGGCAACAAGCTCCCAGGTCAAGTGCAACCGATTAATCAAGTTGTGATTAACAAGCAAGCTGTGACTCCTGAAGTTACCTATAAGAAGGTCAATGCAACGACTGCTGAATATGAAATGAAACTCCGTGATGAGAAAAACCTCATCAATGCAGATATGACCGTTCGTTTGCAAGTGGTGGACAACCAACTTCACTTTGATGTGACTAAGATTGTCAACCATAACCAAGTTACACCAGGACAAAAGATTGATGACGAACGTAAATTACTTTCTTCAATCAGCTTCTTAGGAAATGCCTTGGTATCTGTTTCAAGCGATCAAGCGGGAGCGAAGTTTGATGGGGCAACCATGTCAAACAATACTCACGTCAGTGGTGATGACCATATCGAAGTAACAAATCCAATGAAAGAATTAGCCAAAGGCTATATGTACGGATTTGTTTCAACAGATAAACTCGCTGCTGGTGTATGGAGTAACTCACAAAATAGCTATGGTGGTGGTTCTTTCGACTGGACACGTTTGACAGCTTATAAGAATACGATTGGCAATGCCAACTATGTGGAAATTCATAGCTCTGAATGGCAATGGGAAAAAGCCCACAATGGAGTTGTCTTCCCAGCATACACTCAAGAACTTCCAAGTGCAAAAGTTGTCATCACGGAAGATGCCAATGCTGACCATAAGGTTGACTGGCAAGATGGTGCGATCGCTTACCGTAGCATCATGAACAACCCTCAAGGTTGGGAAAAAGTTAAAGACATTACAGCTTACCGTATCGCTATGAACTTTGGTTCACAAGCGCAAAACCCATTCCTCATGACCTTGGATGGTATCAAGAAGATTAACCTCCACACCGATGGTCTTGGCCAAGGTGTCCTCCTTAAAGGATACGGAAGTGAAGGACATGACTCTGGACACTTGAACTATGCAGACATCGGTAAACGTATCGGTGGTGTTGAAGACTTTAAGACTCTTATTGAGAAAGCTAAGAAATACGGTGCCCACCTCGGTATCCACGTAAATGCTTCAGAAACCTATCCAGAGTCTAAATATTTTAATGAAGATATTCTTCGTAAAAATGCAGATGGCAGCTACAGCTACGGTTGGAACTGGCTTGACCAAGGTATCAATATTGATGCTGGTTATGACCTCGCTCATGGGCGTCTAGCTCGTTGGGAAGAGTTGAAGAAAGAGTTGGGTGAAGGTCTAGACTTCATCTACGTCGACGTTTGGGGTAACGGTCAATCAGGTGACAACGGTGCCTGGGCAACTCACGTTATTGCGAAAGAAATTAACAAACAAGGTTGGCGCTTTGCTATTGAGTGGGGCCATGGTGGTGAATATGATTCTACCTTCCAACACTGGGCAGCTGACTTGACCTATGGTGGCTATACAAATAAAGGTATTAACAGTGCCATCACTCGCTTTATCCGTAACCACCAAAAAGATTCTTGGGTTGGTGACTACAGAAGTTATGGTGGTGCAGCTGACTATCCACTTCTAGGCGGTTATAGCATGAAGGACTTTGAAGGATGGCAAGGACGTAGTGATTATAACGGTTATGTAACAAACTTGTTTGCTCATGACGTTATGACTAAGTACTTCCAACACTTCACAGTCAGCAAATGGGAAGATGGCAAACCAGTAACCATGACTGACAATGGTAGTACCTATAAATGGACTCCAGAAATGAAAGTTGAATTGGTCGATGCTGCAAATAACAAGGTTGTGGTGACTCGTAAATCCAATGATGTCAACAGTCCACAATATCGTGAACGTACAGTAACGCTCAACGGACGTGTCATCCAAGACGGTTCAGCTTACTTGACTCCTTGGAACTGGGATGCAAATGGTAACAAGCTTGAAAGTGACAAGGAAAAAATGTACTACTTCAATACTGAAGCAGGTGCAACAACTTGGACACTTCCTAGCGACTGGGCAAATGGTAAGGTTTACCTTTATAAACTAACTGACCAAGGTAAGACTGAGGAAAAAGAAGTTGTCGTGAAAGACGGTAAGATTACCCTTGACCTCACTGCAAATCAGCCATATGTTCTCTATCGTTCTAAACAAACAAATCCAGAAATGTCATGGAGTGAAGGAATGCACATCTATGACCAAGGATTTAACAGTGAATCTTTGGATCATTGGAAGATTTCAGGAGATGCTTCTAAGGCTGAAATCGTCAAGTCTCAAGGTGCCAACCAAATGCTCCGCATCCAAGGCAATAAAGAAAAAGTTAGTCTCACTCAAAAATTGACTGGCTTGAAACCAAATACTAAATACGCAGTTTATGTCGGTGTCGACAACCGTAGTGATGCTAAAGCAAGTATTACTGTTAATACTGGTGAAAAAGAAGTAACCAACTACACCAACAAGTCACTAGCACTTAACTATGTAAAAGCCTATGCTCACAATACTCGTCGAAGCAATGCAACAGTTGATAACACAAGTTACTTCCAAAATATGTATGCTTTCTTCACAACAGGTTCAGATGTATCAAACGTAACCTTGACCTTGAGTCGTGAAGCAGGCGATGAAGCAACTTACTTCGATGAAATTCGTACCTTTGAAAATGAATCAAATATGTACGGTGACGGTCACGATACTGCAACAGGAGTCTTCAAACAAGACTTTGAAAATGTTGGACAAGGTATCTTCCCATTTGTCATCGGTGGTATCGAAGGCGTTGAAGACAACCGTACTCACTTGTCTGAAAAACATGGACCATACACACAACGTGATTGGAATGGCAAGAAAGTTGATGACGTTATCGAAGGAAATTGGTCACTCAAGACAAATGGACTTGTAAGTCGTCGTAACTTGGTTTACCAAACAATTCCACAAAACTTCCGCTTTGAAGCAGGCAAGACCTACCGTATTACATTTGACTATGAAGCTGGATCTGACAATACTTACGCCTTTGTAGTCGGTAAGGGAGAATTCCAATCTGGACAAGCAAGTAATTTGGAAATGCATGAATTGGCAAATACTTGGACAGATTCTAAGAAAGCGAAACGTGCAACCTTCCTAGTAACAGGTGCAGAAACTGGCGATACCTGGGTAGGTATCTACTCTACAGGCAATGCAAGCAACACTCGCGGAGACTCAGGTGGTAATGCTAACTTCCGTGGCTACAATGACTTCATCATGGACAGACTTCAAATCGAAGAAATTGTCTTGACTGGTAAGATGATGACAGAAAATGCTGTTAAGAACTATCTTCCAACTGTTGCGATGACCAACTACACCAAAGAAACAATGGATGCTTTGAAAGAGGCAGTCTTCAACCTCAGCCAAGCAGACGATGATATCAGTGTAGAAGAAGCTAAGTCTGAAATTGCTAAGGTCAATGCTCTTAAAGACGCTTTAGTGATGAAGAAAACAGCTCTTGTAGCAGATGACTTTTCAAGCCTAAGTGCTCCTGCTCAGGCTGGTGAAGGTCTTGAAAATGCCTTTGATGGCAATGTGTCAAGTCTATGGCATACATCATGGAGCGGAGGAGATGTTGGTAAACCTGCAACTATGGTCTTGAAGGAACCAACTGAAATTACTGGCTTCCGTTACGTTCCACGTGGTTCAGGATCAAATGGTAACTTGAGAGATGTCACTCTTGTGGTTACTGATGAAACAGGTAAGGAACATACCTTCAATGCAACCAATTGGGCTAACAATAATAAACCAAAAGATATTGACTTTGGTAAGACTATCAAGGCTAAAAAGATTGTTCTAACTGGAACAAGAACCTACGGTGATACTGAAAACCAATATCAATCAGCTGCAGAATTGATCTTCGCTCGTCCACAGGTTGCTGAAACTGGTCTTGATACTACAGCCTATGAAGCAGCCTTGGCAAAAGCTCAAAAATTGACTGATAAGAGTAATCAAGAGGAAGTAGCAAGTGTTGTTGCCAGCATGAAATTTGCAACAGATAATCATCTCTTGACAAATAGAATGCTTGAGTACTTTGCAAATTATCTCGACCAATTGAAAGACCAAACACCTACTCCAACTCCAGATCCAAAACCAACTCCGGATCCAAAACCAACTCCAGATCCAGAGCCAACTCCAAATCCAGAACCAACTCCAAATCCAGAACCAACTCCGGATCCAAAACCAACTCCAGACCCAGAACCAACTCCAGAACCTAAACCTGAAACTCCAACTTCAAGTAAGGGTGACGAAGCTGCGCCAGTTGTTGAACTTCCAGAATTCACAGGTGGTGTAAATGGCGCTGAAGCAGCTATCAATGACCTTCCAGAGTTTACTGGTGGTGTGAACGCAGCTGAAGCCGCTGTTCATGAAGTTCCAGAATACAATGGGGTTGAGGGAACCGCAGGAAATGAAGTAGCTATCCACGAAGTTCCAGAATTTACTGGAGGTGTAAATGGAGCTGAAGCCGCCGTCCATGAAGTACCAGAGTATACAGGTGCGATTGGAACAGCAGGTGATCAAGCCGCGCCTACTGTAGAAAAACCAACTGAAGGTGTTCGTGTCTTGTCAGATAAGACTACAGGAGTTGTAGTTGCAGGACTTGCAAGAGATTTGGCTACGGATCTTGATCTTAAAGTTCAAAAAGTAACAGACCAAAGTCTACAAGGTGTGAAATTTGATGCTTATGCTCTTCATTTGGTTGATAAAGATAAGCATGAGGTTCAAGCGAAGGGTGTAGTGCTCGTTCGACTTCCAGTTTCTGGTGAAGTAGCTGGAGTATACTACACTGCATCAGGTGAGGCAGTAAGCTTTACAAATGGTCAAGGTACAGTTGAGTTTACAACTAGTCAGCTAGGACATTTTGCCGTAGTTTATAAACAAGTTTCTAAACCACAAACGCCATCAGTAGGAGAGCCAGGACATAAACCACAAACTCCATTAACTGAGGAACCTGGAAGTCGAGTACAGACTCCATCAACAGAGAAACTGGATCATAAACCACAGGATGCTGCAGTACAAAAACTTGATCAGAAAGCAGATGATACTGCTAAATCAGAAATGAAGGAAGTAGCAGCTAAACAAGAAGCGAAGGATAAACTTCCAGAAACTGGTACTAGCAAGTCAGATCATCTCTTCTTCCTTGCCAGCCTCAGTCTAGCAATGTCTGCTCTATTTCTTGCAAAGAGAAAAGAAGATTAAAAAATAAAAAGTTTTCATTAAAAGAGAGCTTAGACTCCACAATCATTGTCGTGGAGAAAAAGAAAACCCAGAGAGGACCCTCTAGGTCCTCTCTTTTTCTAAAGGGGAATGAGAGCGCTTACTCCTTGTAGGCGTATGAAAGGAAATAGGAAAAAATGGGAAAACATTTTTTTGAGAAACGGTGTCATTACAGTATACGTAAATTTACAATCGGCGCAGCTTCTGTTATGATTGGTGCTAGCATTTTTGGTGCTGGTGCGGTTCAGGCTGCTGAAACAGAAGGACCTGCAGAGACAGAAGGTACGGTAACACAAGCTCAGCCTCTGGATAAACTGCCAGCAGATATAGCAGCAGCTATTGAAAAAGCAGAAGCAAGTGCTGGAACTGTAGATGGTCAACCTGCAGCGTCAGAAACGGAAGCAACTGCAGCTGAAACAACTACTCCAAAACCAACTGAAACTCCTGCTCCTAAGGAAGAAGTAGCTTCAAAACCAGCTACAAATCCTAAAGAGGAAGCAGCTTCTGAGGCGAAACCAGCTGTAACTCCTGCGACTAAAGATGTAGTAGATACACCAGATGTCAATCATTTAGAAAAAGCTTCTGCTACAGCATCAAACCATGAAGCCAACACACAATACACAGCAGAAAAGGCGATTGACGGAAAACCTGATACTCGTTGGGCAACTGACCAAAACGTTGAGAAACCAACAATCGAATTTACTCTTGAAAAGACAACAGTGATTAAGCATGTTGAGATTGATTGGGACCGCCGCGTTCGTGGTGAACAAAATGATCCAAATATCAAGTCATGGAACCTCTATTATGCTGGCCAGGATGATGTGAATGGTTCAGGAGTTAAAGAATGGAAGTTGGCCTATCAAAGAACAGGGAATCCTCTTCTTGATGAAAAAATTGACTTGAAAGAAGCTATCCAAGCCAAATACCTTAAACTTGAAATTACAGACTATCAAGCTGGTACAATGAATTGGAAAAATGTTGGGATTCAAGAAATTCGTGCCTACTCAAACATTCCAGACGCTAGCAAACCAACAGATATTCGCCAAGTCACAGAATTAGCTGTTGCTGAAGATGGGAAATCACTTGTTTTACCTAAATTACCAGGTCAAGTCAGCTTAATTGGTAGCAACAAACAGGGTGTTGTTGACCTAAATAACAAAATCTATAAACCCTTAACAGATCAAACTGTTAAGGTCATGGTCCAACAAGTCAAGGATACTCATACCTTCACAAAAGAATTTGAAGTCCTTATTAAAGGCTTACATGCAGACGAAGGCGTTGGCACTAAACCAGCAGTTGCTCCAGCAGTTCAACAATGGTATGGAACTGAAGGCAAAACTTCTATTACAGCTGATACTGTGATTTCAGTTGGCGATTCTGGATTTGGTCAAGAAGCTAAATTCTATCAGACTGACCTTGAAAGTCGTGGGCTAGAAATCGCTACAGGTGATCAAACAGCTCAAAAACGGATTGAATTTAAAAAGGTTGAAGATAAGGGTTATGGTAAAGAAGGCTATGGTATCACTGTAAAAGATGGTGTTATCACTGTAGAAGCTGCAACCAATGCAGGAGCCTTTTACGCAACTCGTACTCTTCTACAAATGGGCGAAAATGATTTGCAAAACGGAGAAATCCGTGACTTCCCAAGCTTCAGCCACCGTGGCTTTATGCTAGATACAGGTCGTAAGTTTATTCCTTATGATACGCTTGTAGACATCATGCTCAACATGGCTTACTACAAGATGAACGATCTTCAGTTGCACTTGAATGATAACTATATCTTCTTAAAAGATCACTTGGCTGGTAAAAATCTTTCTCAAGATGAAGAACTAGACTATGTCCTCAAAAAAGCTAAGACAGGCTTCCGTGTAGAGACTGATGTTGTCGGTGAAAATGGTGAAAAATTAACTTCTGACGAGCATTACACTAAGGAAGAAATGCAAGAAATTATCAAGTTGGCAAAAGCTTTGCATATCAATCTTGTTCCTGAAATTGACACACCAGGTCACGCCCTTTCATTTGTAAAAGTTAGACCTGACCTTATGTACAAAGGACGACTAAGCACCAACAAGCATAATGTAGAGCGCGTGGCTATGCTAGATTTGGATAACAAGTACGAAGAAACACTTGCTTTTGTCAAATCAGTCTATGATAAATTGCTGGATGGAGAAGACGCACCTCTCCATGGCGTATCTACAGTTCATATCGGTACAGATGAATATTATGGAAATCCAGAAAGCTATCGTCGCTATGTCAATGATATGATCCAGTACATCAAAGGCAAAGGTTTGACACCGCGTATTTGGGGTTCCCTCAGTGCTAAACAAGGAACTACACCTGTAGATTGGAAAGATGTAGAAGTTGATATCTGGAGTATCCATTGGCAACGTCCAGCGGCTGCAATTGCTCAAGGTGCTAAGATTATCAATATCACTGATATTCCAACCTATAGTGTTCCAAGTGGAAGCAACAGTCAAGGTGGATATGGAGATTATGCCAACTATGAAACTCAATACAATCGCTGGACACCAAATGACTTCTCAACAGGTGGAGGACCACGTCTAGAAGCCTCTAATCCAAATATCCTTGGTGGTGGTCATGCGGTCTGGAATGATAATATTGACCTCCATGAAACTGGACTCACTTCTTACGATATCTTTAAACGCTTCTTCAAGAGTATGCAATCAACTGCAGAACGCACTTGGGGTTCAGACCGTGCAGCCAAGACCTATGCAGAACGTGTTCAACCAGCAAGTGTTTATGCACCTCAATCTAATCCAGATAAGACCGTAGCTGAAGAAGACTTGTTCAAGATTAATCCTGAGACTGTCAAAGATTATCTTGCTAAGAAAGTACAGAAGACTGAAGCAGGTTTGAACTTCGAAAAAGATAGCACTATCGAAGGCCTAGTTGGTGATGCTGGACCAAGTCATGTCTTGAAATTGGATGTGACTGTGACTGGTGATGGCCAACAAACCTTCTCAACAAGTGGAAACAATCAACTTTACCTTGCGGACAAGGATGGTTATCTTGCTTATACTTTTGAACAATTCCATATCCAATTCAACAAGAAACTTGAAAAGAATAAACGCTATCAAATTTCTGTCGTAACCAAACCTCAAGTGACTGAAGTTTATGTGGACGGTGAAAAGGTTGAACGGATTGCAAATCCAGCTAATCCACGTTTGGCTCATAATAGCTTAGTCTTACCACTTGAAACAATCGGTGGCTTCAAAGGTATCTTGCATAGTGCTGAGTTGTCAAATGAAGCATTCGTAAATCCACGTTTGATTCCAAATGATCATTTTACAGTTTCTGCAACTAGTCAGGAATTACCAGGAACCAATGCAGAAGGTCCAGTAGAAAAAGCCTTTGACAATGATCCAAATACCTTCTGGCATTCAAAATGGACTGGAGATCAAGCCCCATTCACAGTTGCAATGAACTTGAAAGCAAGTGAAACAGTCAATGGTTTGACCTATCTTCCACGTCCAGGTGGTGGTAATGGTGTCGTGACATCTTACGAAATCTATTCTCAAAAAGATGGTCAAATGGTTAAAGTTGCTTCAGGAACTTGGGAAAACAATGCCAAAGAGAAAACAGTTAACTTTGATGCCATTGAAACCGATAAGGTAGAATTTAAAGTTCTAGCAGGTGCTGCAGGATTTGGTAGTGCTGCAGAAATTCAACTTCTGAAACCAGTTTCTACTAACAAAGCAGAAGAACCAGTTAGTCCAGAAAAACCTGAAACACCAGAAAAACCTGAAACTCCAGAAAAGCCTAAAGTTGAGGAAATGGGTGATGGGACAACTGAACTTGCTGATAGCTTTGTAGCTACGAAACCTACAAGCGACGAGGCAGTTGCTGCAGCAGCCCAAAGTCAAGATTATCTCAAGAAAGAGTATAAGGTCTTCCCAACACCACAAAAAGTAACTTACGATGAAGGTGTTACGAAACTCCATAAACAAGTCAATCTTGTCATGGGCGATCAATTAGATATCTATACTCGTAACCGCTTGAAGAGTGTCCTACAAGATCATCAAATCTCTTACACAAGCAGTCAAACAGCAGTGGCAGGTGCTACCAACATCTACCTTGGTGTTCATGGTCAAAATTCACAGGCTGAAAAAGAAGTGTCTGGAATTTCTCAAGGACTCTTTGATAAGATTGATGCCTATGCCTTGTCAATCAAGAACAATACAATCTCTATCGTCGGTAAGGATACAGATGCTGTCTTCTATGGTTTGACGACTCTCAAACACATGCTTAATGAAAGCGAAGCTCCAGTCTTGCGTAATGTAACAGTTGAAGACTTCGCTGAAATTAAGAATCGTGGTTTTATCGAAGGTTACTATGGAAATCCATGGAGCAATGCTGATCGTGCTGAGTTGATGCGCTATGGTGGTGACTTGAAGTTGACTCAATACTTCTTTGCACCAAAAGACGATCCATACCACAACAAGAAATGGCGTGAACTTTATCCAGAAGAAAAATTAGCTGAAATCCGTGAATTGGCACGTGTCGGAAACCAAAACAAGACTCGTTATGTGTGGACCATCCACCCATTCATGAACAACCGTATCCGTTTTGGCAACGATGCTGATTACCAACAAGATTTGGAAACCATTAAAGCTAAATTCACTCAATTGATGGATGTCGGTGTCCGTGAGTTCGGTATTTTAGCCGATGATGCTCCAAGTCCAGTTGGTGGCTACAATAGCTACAACCGCTTGATGAAGGACATGACAGATTGGTTGACTGAAAAACAAGCAACTTATGTTGGTCTTCGTAAGGAAATGATTTTCGTTCCAGGTCAGTATTGGGGTAATGGACGTGAAGATGAGTTGAAATCACTCAATGAAAATCTTCCAACTTCAACTTCTATGACCCTTACTGGTGGTAAGATTTGGGGTGAAGTATCTGAAAGCTTCCTTTCAAACCTTAAGAATAATCTGACTGCAGGAGGTAAGACCTACCGCCCAGTTTCTCTATGGATTAACTGGCCTGTTACAGATAACTCTAAACAACACTTGATTTTGGGTGGCGGTGAGAAATTCCTTCATCCAAATGTGGACCCAAGTCTCCTTTCAGGTATCATGTTGAATCCAATGCAACAATCTGAGCCATCGAAGATTGCCCTCTTCTCAGCGGCTCAGTATGCATGGAAACAATGGAAGTCTGAAGAAGAAGCTAAGAAAGTAAATGACATAGCCTTCAACTTTGTTGAAACAGGTAAATTTACTGACAGTGAAACATCTGTTGCCTTCCGTGAACTTGGTAAACACATGATTAACCAAAACATGGATGGTCGTGTTGTGAAATTGGAAGAGTCTGTTGAACTTGCACCAAAATTGGCGACCTTCATGTCTAAGTTGAAAGCTGGTCAAGATGTTGGTGCAGAGCGTGAAGGCTTGCGTGCAGAATTTGCTAAACTAAAAGCAGCAGCTCAACTTTATAAAGCATCTGGTGATGAAAAGATGCGTGCTCAAATCCACTACTGGTTGGATAATACTATTGACCAAATGGACGCCTTGAGTGCTCTTCTTGATGGTACAGAAGCTATCGAAAAGAACGATTCTGCAAAACTTTGGGATAGTTACTATAAGGGCTTGAAACTCTACGAACAATCACAAACTTATACCTTCCACTATGTAGACCATGATGAAAGAGCTGAGTTGGGTGTTCAACATATCCGTCCATTCTTGCTTGGCCTTCGTGAAATCCTTGCAACAGAAGTTCAAAAAGCCTTGCATCCTGACCAAGTCATTAGTACCTTTATCACAAACCGTACAGGTGTCGAAGGTGGACTTGCTGAAGTGACTGACGGAGATTTAGGAACACATGCCCTTATCAAGTCACCAAATAGCATTCAAACTGGTGACTACATTGGCTTGAAATTTAATAAGGCTGTTTCAGTTCAAAACTTGACCTTTGCAATGGGAACTCAAGCAAATCCTCGTGATACCTTCAACAACGCTAAAGTTGAGTATCTCAATGAAAATGATGAGTGGGTAACCCTTTCAGAACCAAGCTACACTGGTAATGAGCCTCTGCTTAAATTTGAAAACCTCAACATCAACGCTAAAGCTGTTCGCATGATTGCGACTTCAGATCGTGGAAACACTTGGTTTGCGGTAAGAGAAATTGCTGTTAACCGCCCTGTAGAAGTTACTCGTGCTAAACAGTCAGCTACTGTGACTATCAGTCCAAATCTTATGTACAAGTACAACACAACAGTTGGTCAGATTACAGACGGACGTGATAATACTGAAGCCATGCTTGCAAATGCTGATAGAACAGACACAACTCCAGTCAATGGTTGGGTACAACTTGACTTGGGTGAAGTCAAACCTGTGACCAAGGTTCGTTTGGTTCAAGGATCAGGAGATAAATTGGCAGAAGGTGTTCTTGAATATTCTGCAGATGGTAGCTCATGGCAAGAGTTGGATCGCTTGACTGGTGAACAAACAAAAGAAATCGAAACTCCAATTTCAGCTCGCTACGTTCGTGTTCGCAATACTAAGAACATCAACCTATGGTGGCGTATCGCTGACTTCTCAGTTGAAACACGTGCAGGCAATAGCGAATTGACTGATACAAACGTTGAGAGCTTGAAGTCAACTCCAGTTTATGACAGCCTAGGCCGTTATGACCTTCAAATTCCAAGCGGAACTAAGCTTCCAGCTAATAGCTACTTGGGTATGAAACTTGATCGTCTTCACCAAGCTGAAAGCATTCAAGCACTTGGTACAGAAAATCCATCTCTCAATTTGGAATACTCTCCAAATGCTCAAGAATGGTATCCAGCTGATCAAGTGACAGATAAGTCCTTGGTACGTTATGTTCGTTTGGTTAATAAGACTGACCAAGAACAAGCAGTGACAGCAACATCTCTACTTGTTCAGACAAAAGAAGTTCAACCAACCACACTTGATTCGACATCAATGGGAATCCACCAAACATACGGTAGAAACGACGTTCGTAAGATCAAGAACTTGGATCAGTTGTTTGACGGTGTCTACAATAACTTTGTAGAGTTCTCAGACTATGCTCGTAAAGACGGTCATATTACCTTGAAACTTGGTAGCGAACGTGATATTAAGAAGATTAGAGCTTACATCCAAGACGGCACTCAAAACTATCTCCGTGATGGTAAGATTCAAGTCAGTCAAGATGGCAAGACTTGGACGGATGTTGTGACAGTTGGTGACGGTGTTGCTAATGAAACACGTGATGATTCCTTGACAGATGGCTGGACACATGATTCTAAGATGCCAGGAAATCGCTATATCGAGGGTGAACTTTCAAGCCCAGTTAAAGCCAACTATCTCCGTGTTCTATTTACAGCAGACTATGATGCTCGTTTTGTAGGCTTCACTGAGTTGGTGATCAATGATGGCGAATTCGTGAAACCAATCAATGACCCAACTGTAGAAGGAAACAGCGGTGAAAGCCAAGGAAACCTTTACCCTAACCTTGTAGATGGCAAAGTATTGACAAGCTACAAGGCTGAGAAAGAACAAGGTGAGCTGGTTTACCACTTGTCAGAACCAACAGATGCTAACCACATCCGACTTGTTTCAAGTATTCCTCAAGGAGTGAAAGCTCGTGTGCTTGCTCGTACTCTGAAAGAAGATAAAGCAGATGCTTGGTCAGAACTAGGTGAAATTACCTCAAGCTTCCAAACATTTGCAGTGAGAGAAAAAGCGCCATTGTTAGATGTCAAAGTTGTTTGGGAAGGTGGCAAACCTGAGTTTTACGAAATGACGACCTTCCACCAAGAGCTTCCAGAAGAACCAGAGAAACCGGCTTTAACTACAAGCAAGGGGGACGAACCAGCACCAGTAGTAGAAGTCCCAGAATTTACTGGTGGCGTAAATGGTGTTGAAGCAGCTGTTCATGAAGTTCCAGAATACACTGAAGCTATTGGCACAGCAGGTGACGAACCAGCACCAGTAGTAGAAGTCCCAGAATTTACAGGTGGCGTAAATGGTGTCGAAGCGGCTATCCATGAAGTCCCAGAGTATACTGAAGCTACGGTAGAAGCAGACAAGATTCCAGCACCAGTAGTAGAAGTTCCAGAATTCACAGGCGGCGTAAATGGTGTCGAAGCAGCTATCCATGAAGTACCAGAGTATACTGAAGCTACGGTAGAAGCAGACAAGATTCCAGCACCAGTAGTAGAAGTCCCAGAATTCACAGGTGGTGTCAATGGAGCAGAAGCAGCTGTCCATGAAGTTCCAGAATTCACAGGTGGTGTCAATGGAGCAGAAGCAGCTGTCCACGAAGTCCCAGAATATACTGGTGGTGTGAATGGTGTTGAAGCAGCTGTTCATGAAGTCCCAGAGTTCACTGGTCACGTAAATGGATCAGAAGGAACTACTCACGAAGTTCCAGAATTTACTGGAAGTGTGAATGGTTCAGCTCCAACTACACGTGAAACTCCAGCATACACAGATGAGCAGTCTCTTGTAGCTCTTGCTATGTCACAAGATAAGACCTACCAAGCACCTGCAAGTCATCCATACAAGCTCCCAGAGACAGGTACTAAAGAAAATGCTGGCCTTGCAGCCGTTGGTGTTGTAGGTGCACTTCTTGGTATGTTTGCTATGGGAAAGAAAAAAGACGACGAATAAGATGATGTAAAAGCATCTAATACTCAATGAAAATCAAAGAGCAAACTAGGAAACTAGCCGCAGGTTGCTCAAAACACTGTTTTGAGGTTGTGGATAGAACTGACGAAGTCAGTAACAAATATACGGCAAGGCGACGTTGACGCGGTTTGAATTTGATTTTCGAAGAGTATAAGTCATAGAGATTGGATCAAGAGACTAATCTCGAATATAAAAAGCGGACAAAACTAGTTTTCTGATAAACAGAATCTGGTCTTGTTCGCTTTTTCGGCTCATTGTCAACTGTAGTGGGTTGAATAAAAACTAACATCTGGAGAGGACAATTGATGTCCTCTTCATTTTTATATTCAGAGCGATGAAAATTCGTTTCTTAAAGTTGTCAAAGTTCCTAAAACCAAAGGCATTTCGTTTGATGAGTTTAATGAGATTATTGGTTGCTTCCAATTTAGCGTTGGAATAGGGCAATTGAAGGGCGTTGACAATTTTCTCTTTGTCCTTGAGAAATGTCTTAAAGACAGTCTGAAAAAGAGGATGAACCTGCTTCAGATTGTCCTCAATAAGTCCGAAAAATTTGTCAGCTTCTTTATTCTGGAAGTGAAAAAGCAAGAGTTGATAGAGATTATAGTGGTGTTTCAAGTCTTCTGAATAGCTCAAAAGCTTGTCTAGAATCTCTTTATTCGTTAAGTGCATGCGAAAAGTAGGGCGATAAAAACGTTTATCACTCAATTTACGGCTATCTTGTTGGATGAGTTTCCAATAGCGCTTGATAGCCTTGTATTCATGAGATTTTCGCTCAAATTGATTCATGATTTGGACACGAACTCGACTTATAGCTCGGCTTAAGTGCTGAACAATGTGGAAACGATCAAGTACAATTTTTGCATTAGGAAAAAGCTGTTTAGCCAAGTTATAGTAAGGACTAAACATATCCATAGTAATGATTTTCACTCGACATCGGACCGCTCTATCGTAGCGCAGAAAGTGATTGCGGATGATAGCTTGTGTTCTTCCCTCAAGAACAGTAATGATATTGAGCTGATCAAAATCTTGTGCGATAAAACTCATCTTTCCCTTGGTAAAGGCATACTCGTCCCAAGACATAATCTCTGGAAGACAAGAAAAATCATGCTTAAAGTGAAAGTCATTGAGCTTACGAATGACAGTTGAAGTTGAAATGGATAGCTGATGGGCAATATCAGTCATAGAAGTCTTTTCAATCAACTTTTGAGCAATCTTTTGATTGATGATGCGAGGAATTTGATGATTCTTTTTGACGATAGAAGTCTCAGCGACCATCATTTTCGAGCACTGATAGCACTTGAAACGACGCTTTTTAAGAAGAATTCTGGTAGGCATACCAGTCGTTTCGAGGTAAGGAATTTTCGACGGTTTTTGAAAATCATATTTCTTCATTTGACATCCGCACTCAGGGCAAGACGGGGCGTCATAGTCCAGTTTAGCGACAATTTCCTTGTGTGTATCCATATTGATGATATCTAGAATCTGGATATTAGGGTCTTTAATATCGAGTAGTTTTGTGATAAAATGTAATTGTTCCATATGATTCTTTCTAATGATGGTTTGGTCGCTTTTCATTATAGATCTTATGGGACTTTTTTTCTACACAAAAATAGGCTCCATAAGATCCATAGGGGATTTACCCACTACAAATATTATAGAGCCGCTTTTTCTTAAAGTGAGGAAGCTGATGGTCACTGAAGTTCTTTGACCAGATTATTTTTATACTCAATGAAAATCAAAGAGCAAACTAGGAAGCTAGCCAAAGGCTGTACTCGAGTACGGCAAGGCGAAGCTGACGTGGTTTGAATTTGATTTTTGAAGAGTAATAACTTGGGACGAAGAACTTACGATTTGATTAATACTCAATTAATTTCAAAAAGCAACCTTGTCCATTGTCTGCTGACAGTTGACTTTAAAACGCTTTTTTCCAGTCCTTGAATAACTTCTTGAAGCTTATCAATGACAGCTTCCAATGTTTGGAAAGCCTTATTTTTAAAACCTCGTTTTCGAATTTCTTTCCAGACCTGTTCAATAGGGTTCATTTCTGGTGTATAAGGTGGGATAAAAGCCAATTCAATATTACTTGGAATCTCTAAGGTACTTGATTTATGCCAGATAGCATTATCCATGACAAGTAAAATATAGTCATCTGGATAAGCTTGTGAGACTTGCCGTAGAAATTCATTCGTCCACTCAGTATTACATCCTCCAGCAATAAGGAAGAAGGAATCTCCTGTCTGAGCATCTACTGCCCCATAACAATAGCGATATTCTCGCATATAATGACTAGGAATGCTAGGTCGAATTCCTTGAGGAGCCCAACAAGAACTCATCTTACTGATCCTCCCGAAACCAGCTTCATCTTGGTACATCAAGCGTACTTTGTTATAAGTCCCCTCCTCTTTAAAGCGCTTACTTAAGGTCTCGAATGTAGATTTTATTTTTAGACGTCTCAATTGTCTGAGCGTCTGCCTTCTTGGGATGTTCAGGTCGAGGAGTGACCGTTCGCCAACCATGGCGTTTCAGGAGATAATAGAAACCATCACGTGTGGAAGTGCGACCAATCTCTTTTTGATAGGCTTCAAATAACTGATTGACAGTTACAAATTCCCCAGCCTGAGCAGCTTCTATATGACGTTTTAGGAATGCTTGTTCTTCTTCGTACGTCATATATTCTCGATGACGTCCACCACGGGTTTCTTGAAGAAGAGCTTCTAAACCAAACTCCTTATATTTTTTCAAATTCCTCCAAACAGTTGTTTTATTACAATCTAGGAGATCCATGATTTCCTTATAACTCTTTCCTTTTGAGCGAAAAAAAATAATCTGTAGACGTTTGTGATATTTGGCGTACGATGAATCTTTTAAGAGTTGTTCAATTTTTTGTGTTTCTTCGTTTGTCAGTTTCATAACTACTATTATAAGATGTTTTTTTGATTTTAGTCCAGTATAAGTCACAAGCCAATTTCTACCATTTAGGATGTTTTGATGACAATTTAAGAAAGAGCAATCTATTCCTGGAAATAAATGCTAAACTATGATTGTTCCTAAACATGATTTAGTAATTCAGTGGTCTGGTTCAACCCTAAAAGAATAAAACCGATCTTACAAGTTAATCAGAAGAGTATTATTGAATTGGATTTAGAGGTAGCTAGTAGAGAAAAGTAAATCTGAAATTTGATGTTCTCTTGTGAGCAAGACTAAGGAGTTATTCTATTCATTTATTTGTAGAAAGCTTTGGGGAGTATCTATGAAATTTAAGAAATATATCTTTCCTTTAGCACAAGCCTGCTTGGGTTTGTATTTATTCGCTAATGGAGGTAGTTTGATCAATTTAGATATTGGGGTTATCCTTGTGTTATTATCTCTGATTAAGGGAGTAGAAATCTATCAAGAGGAAAGAAAACACAGATGAGCTTTCTTAGTAAGTAGAAATGCTGGAGTTAAGGAAAGAAGAGGTATTGATGTGCAAAAGTTGAAAAATATTTTAAAATTTGTAGGAATGATCTTACTGATTATAAATGTAAATACATTTCCCATGAGAATGCTGGCCCTCGAAGATTCTAGTTCTCTATCCTTAAAGTGGACGACTAGTATTGGGTATTTGATAATTGCTACCTTTTTACTAGTTGCTGTTTGGCGACAATACAAAAAGAAAATTTCGAATCAGCAGAAGGCTTTCAAGTTCACATGGAAGGATTTTGGAATAGCCCTTTTATTTTATGTGGCTACTCGAGTCGTAGCGATTGTAGGTACTCTTCTGATCCAAGTGGTTACTGGAAATCCAACATCCGCTAACGATGCGGCCTTGCTGGCTACAAGTGAGCAGGTCACTCGAGTTTTTCCTCTATTTTTCATCGCCTTTCATTTTGCAATTGGTATATTTGCTCCAATCATGGAAGAATTAGTATTTAGAGGATTCTTCAGCCACTATTTTTTTAAAGCTGATCAAAAGTGGTTGAAATTGCTAATAAGTTCTGCTATTTTTGGCTACCTGCATATGTTTTATCCGGTAGAGTTTGTAACTTATTTTTTACTGGGAGTGATATTTTACTTAGCCTATGCTCGTAGAGGAAACGTTCTTGATTCTATAGCTGTTCATTTGCTTAATAACGGAGTGCTGGTACTGGTATCTATTCTACACTATCTATTTTTAGTTTTTAGCTAAAATATATTCAAAAAATGATTGGTTGAAAGGCTGATCATTTTTCTGTTGCAAAGATCAACTTTTGCTGATAAATGCTGAAGACAGCAATAAAAAACCAGCGATTCAATCACTGGCTGTCAGATAGTTCTTTTAAGAAGCTCCATTTGTAGTGGAAGTTTTTGTATCTGTTGTTTGAGTACTAGAAGAAGGAACAGTTGGTTGTTCTTGTTTACTGCTAGTCTCTTCTTTCTTGCTTTCTTCACTGCTACTAGATTGACTTGTTGTTTCTTCTTGTGTGTTTTCTTTTGTAGAAGTATTATCCTTGTTGGGAGTAGTGTTCTCTTGAGGGGATTCCTTTTGAATCTCTTTTATGACAGTTGTCTGGGTTGTCGTAGTTTCTTTTTTAGAGTTATTATTGTTGTTGTTATTCATAGCATTCATAATGGTGATGCTTGCAGTAATCAGCCCTAGAATACTACCGATAGTAGCAATCGTTTTTTGAAAAACAGTAAATCCTTTTTTGATGTGTTCCGTTTTAGGTTTTGATGTTCTACGATAATTAGACATAATATCTCTCCTTTACTAAAATTCATTATACCGAAAATCTTTAAAAAAAACTTAAATGAACCTGAATTGCCTTTCTTGTCGCCTGAACTGTTTCGTGATACAATAGAAGGAGTGATTTTAGAAAGCGTGAGAAACCATGATTTACTTTGATAATTCGGCAACGACCAAGCCATACTCTGAAGCCTTAGAGACTTATATGCAGGTTGCTTCAAAGATTATAGGAAATCCTTCAAGTCTCCATCGTTTAGGAGACCAATCTAGCAGAATTTTAGAAGCTTCTCGACAGCAGATTGCAGATTTGATTGGCAAGAAAAGCGAAGAAATCTTCTTTACCTCTGGTGGGACTGAAGGGGATAATTGGGTTATCAAAGGGGTGGCTTTTGAAAAAGCGCAATTTGGTAAACACATTATTGTGTCAGCTATTGAGCACCCAGCAGTCAAGGAGTCGGCTCTCTGGCTCAAGACTCAAGGTTTTGAAGTGGATTTTGCACCTGTAAATGAAAAAGGATTTGTAGATGTAACTGCTTTAGAAAACCTACTTCGTCCTGATACAACGCTAGTCTCTGTTATGGCAGTCAACAATGAAATCGGCTCAATCCAGCCTATTGAAGCTATATCAGAACTATTAGCTGATAAACCAACGATTTCCTTCCATGTTGATGCGGTTCAAGCTTTAGCTAAGATTCCGACAGAAAAGTATTTGACTGACCGAGTGGATTTTGCGACCTTCTCTAGTCATAAATTCCACGGAGTTCGTGGTGTTGGCTTTGTCTATATCAAGTCTGGCAAGAAAATTACACCGCTTTTAACTGGTGGTGGCCAAGAGCGTGACTATCGTTCAACAACTGAGAATGTAGCAGGGATTGCTGCGACTGCCAAGGCACTGCGTCTAGCTATGGAAAGATTGGAATTATTTTCTCACAAAACGAGTCAGATGAAGGAAGTCATCCGTCAGGCTCTTCTTGATTATCCAGATATTTTTGTCTTTTCAGGTGAGGAAGACTTTGCTCCTCATATTCTGACCTTCGGAATTAAGGGAGTTCGTGGGGAAGTCATCGTTCATGCTTTTGAAGACTATGATATTTTCATTTCTACAACATCAGCTTGCTCGTCCAAGGCTGGGAAACCTGCTGGAACCCTGATTGCCATGGGGATTGAAAAGGATAAAGCCCAGTCAGCAGTCCGCCTCAGCCTAGACCTAGAAAATGACATGAGTCAAGTTGAGCAATTTTTGACCAAACTAAAATTAATTTACAATCAAACTAAAAAAGTAAGATAGGAGCATTCATGCAGTATTCAGAAATTATGATTCGCTACGGAGAGCTTTCAACCAAGGGTAAAAACCGGATGCGTTTCATCAATAAACTACGTAATAATATCTCAGACGTTTTGTCCATTTATCCTCAAGTCAAAGTGACAGCAGACCGCGATCGTGCCCATGCTTATCTAAATGGTGCCGACTACACAGCAGTTGCCGAGTCACTCAAGCAAGTTTTCGGGATTCAAAACTTTTCGCCAGTATACAAGGTTGAAAAATCTGTAGAAGTTCTGAAATCTGCTGTCCAAGAGATTATGAAGGACATCTACAAGGAAGGTATGACCTTTAAAATCTCAAGCAAGCGAAGCGACCACAACTTTGAGTTAGACAGTCGTGAGTTGAACCAAACTCTTGGTGGTGCAGTATTTGAAGCCATTCCCAATGTACAAGCACAAATGAAAAATCCTGACATCGATCTTCAGGTGGAGATTCGTGAAGAGGCGGCCTACCTTTCTTATGAAACCATTCGAGGAGCTGGTGGTTTACCGGTTGGAACTTCAGGGAAAGGCATGCTCATGTTGTCAGGTGGGATTGACTCACCAGTAGCTGGTTATCTAGCTCTAAAACGTGGA
Organism: Streptococcus infantis; assembly: GCF_047460825.1. Classification (GTDB taxonomy): domain Bacteria; phylum Bacillota; class Bacilli; order Lactobacillales; family Streptococcaceae; genus Streptococcus; species Streptococcus infantis_V. The sequence continues at coordinate 85,929 of NZ_JASHFO010000001.1, forward strand.
GTGGATATCGAAGCTGTTCACTTTGCTAGTCCACCATATACCAGTCCAGGTGCCCTCAAAAAAGCCCAAGATTTGACCCGTAAATTGACTAAATTTGGTGGCAATATCCAGTTTATCGAAGTACCTTTCACTGAAATCCAAGAAGAGATTAAGGCTAAAGCTCCAGAAGCTTATCTCATGACTTTGACTCGCCGCTTTATGATGCGGATTACAGACCGTATCCGTGAAGTGAGAAATGGTTTGGTCATTATCAATGGTGAAAGTCTTGGTCAGGTGGCTAGTCAAACCTTAGAAAGTATGCAGGCTATCAATGCCGTGACCAATACACCAATTATCCGTCCAGTTGTGGCCATGGATAAGTTGGAAATTATTGATATTGCTCAGGAAATTGACACCTTTGAAATTTCTATCCAACCTTTTGAAGACTGTTGTACAATTTTTGCGCCTGATCGTCCGAAAACAAATCCAAAGATTAAGAATGCAGAGCAGTATGAAACACGTATGGATGTCGAAGGTCTGGTTGAACGTGCAGTAGCAGGAATCATGATTACTGAAATTACGCCTCAAGCTGAGAAGGATGCAGTTGATGAGCTAATTGACGATCTCCTCTAATTAGAAAATTCAGAAGAATAGAGAAAATAAGTATAAAAAGTTAGTTTTTTGTTCTAAATTTAGACGGAAACTGACTTTTTTTCTATTTTTGTGCTATAATAAGATAAAATTTTGAATATAGAGAGTTTTCTGACAATGAATCAATCTTATTTTTACCTGAAAATGCGAGAGCATAAATTAGTGGTTCCCTACACAGGTAAGGAGCGCCGGGTACGTGTTCTCCTCCCCAAAAACTATGAGAAAGACACAGATCGAACTTATCCAGTCGTCTATTTCCATGATGGTCAAAATGTCTTTTATAGTAAGGAATCTTACGTTGGACATTCCTGGAAGATTATTCCTGCTATCAAGCGAAATCCAGATATCAGCCGTATGATTGTTGTGGCTATTGACAATGATGGTCTTGGTCGAATGAATGAGTATGCAGCTTGGAAATTCCAAGAGTCTAATATTCCTGGTCAACAATTTGGTGGTAAGGGTGTCGAGTACGCAGAGTTTGTCATGGAAGTGGTTAAGCCTTTTATCGATGAAAACTATCGGACAAAATCAGACCGTAAACACACTGCTATGATAGGATCTTCACTTGGTGGCAATATTACCCAGTTTATTGGTTTAGAATATCAAGATCAGATTGGGTGCTTGGGAGTTTTTTCATCAGCTAACTGGCTCCACCAAGAGGCCTTTGATCGCTATATCGAGCGTAAAAAACTCTTGCCTGACCAACGAATCTTTATCTATGTTGGAACGGAAGAAGCTGATGATACAGACAAGACCCTCATGGCTGGCAATATTAAGCAGGCCTATATCGACTCTTCCCTTCGCTATTATCATGATTTGATAGCGGGAGGAGTGCAGTTGGAAAATCTCTCACTCAAGGTTCAGGCTGGAGCCATTCACCATGAAGTGCCATGGTCAGAAAATCTTCCAGCTTGTCTACGTTTTTTTGCAGAAAATTGGTAAATAGTATAAAGGAGACAGGATATGAATATTGAACATCTTAGCCACTGGAGTGGTCATCTAAATCGTGAAATGTACGTCAATCGTTACGGACACGCAGGTATCCCAGTTGTTGTCTTTGCGTCCTCAGGTGGTAGCCACAATGAATACTATGATTTTGGCATGATTGATGCATGTGCATCTTTTATTGAGGAGGGCCGTGTTCAGTTCTTTACACTTTCAAGTGTTGATAGTGAGAGTTGGCTTGCGACATGGAAAAACGGTCATGACCAAGCTGAAATGCACCGTGCTTATGAGCGATACGTTATTGAAGAAGCTATTCCTTTTATCAAGCATAAGACGGGCTGGTTTGATGGCATGATGACGACAGGTTGCTCTATGGGAGCTTACCATGCTCTCAACTTCTTCTTGCAACATCCGGATGTCTTCACCAAAGTCATTGCTCTTAGTGGTGTCTACGATGCACATTTCTTTGTCGGTGATTACTACAATGATGATGCCATCTATCAAAATTCACCAGTAGACTACATTTGGAATCAAAATGATGGTTGGTTTATCGACCGTTACCGTCAAGCTGAAATTGTGGTTTGTACGGGACTAGGTGCTTGGGAACATGATGGCCTACCTTCTTACTACAAGCTCAAAGAAGCCTTCGATCAAAAACAAATTCCTGCCTGGTTTGCAGAATGGGGACACGATGTTGCCCATGACTGGGAATGGTGGCGCAAACAAATGCCTTATTTCCTCGGTCACATGAGTCTATAAAAGGAGTCGCTTATGAATTATCTTGTAATTTCACCCTATTACCCACAAAATTTCCAACAATTTAGTATTGAACTAGCCAATAAAGGAATCACCGTTCTAGGGATTGGGCAAGAACCCTATGAACAACTAGATGAACCATTGCGCAATAGCTTGACTGAGTATTTCCGAGTTGATAATCTTGAAAATATCGATGAGGTTAAACGTGCAGTTGCTTTTCTTTTCTACAAACATGGTCCAATTGACCGCATTGAATCTCACAATGAATACTGGCTAGAGTTGGATGCTGCTCTTCGTGAACAGTTTAATGTCTTTGGTGCCAAACCAGAAGACCTCAAGAAGACCAAGTTCAAGTCTGAAATGAAAAAACTCTTCAAGAAAGCTGGAGTTCCCGTTGTGCCAGGTGCTGTTATTGAAACAGAAGCAGATGTTGATAAAGCTGTGAAAGAGATTGGACTTCCCATGATTGCCAAACCTGACAATGGAGTGGGAGCAGCCGCAACCTTCAAACTTGAAACAGAAGATGATGTCAATCACTTTAAGGCTGAATGGGATCACTCAACCGTTTATTTCTTTGAAAAATTTGTCACCTCTAGTGAGATCTGTACTTTCGATGGTTTGGTAGATAGAGATGGGAATATCGTCTTTTCTACGACCTTTGACTACGCACACACACCCCTTGATCTCATGATTTATAAGATGGACAATTCTTATTACGTTCTCAAAGAGATGGATCCAAAATTGCGTAAATATGGTGAGGCAATTGTCAAAGAATTTGGCATGAAGGAACGTTTCTTCCATATTGAGTTTTTCCGTGAAGGTGATGATTATATTGCCATTGAGTACAATAACCGTCCAGCTGGTGGCTTTACCATTGATGTCTATAACTATGCCCATTCTTTTGACTTGTATAAGGGATATGCAGCGATCGTTGCTGGTGAACCATTCCCAGCTTCTCAATTCGAGCCTCTATACTGCTTGGCAACATCTCGTCGCGCTAATGCCAACTATGTTTATTCAGAAGAAGACTTGCTCGCCAAATACGGTCAGCAATTTAAGGTTAAGAAAATCATGCCTGCAGCCTTTGCAGAATTGCAAGGAGACTTTCTCTATATGTTAACGACGCCAAGTCGTGAAGAAATGGATCAGATGATTAAGGACTTTGGTCAGCGTCAAGAATAATCGAAATTAGGACTTAACAAAGGATGTTTGTTAGGTCTTTTTTGAAGAGCTGAAATAAAAGCGTTTTCCCGCAGGATTCTTTTAGAAAATCTGTTGCTAAAAGGCTTAAAAATTGATAGAATAGGGATTGTCTAAAAAATATTAAGGAGAATCTATCAATGGATTTCGCATGGGCAGTCAAATATGCCACTGAATTTTTGGGAACAGCCATCTTGATCATCTTGGGAAATGGTGCAGTTGCCAACGTTGAACTTAAAGGTACGAAAGGTCACCAAAGTGGCTGGCTCGTTATCGCTGTTGGTTACGGTATGGGGGTTATGATCCCTGCCTTGATGTTTGGTAATGTTTCTGGTAACCACATCAACCCAGCCTTCACTCTTGGTCTAGCAGTTAGCGGACTTTTCCCTTGGGCACAAGTAGTACCATACATCGTTGCACAAGTCTTGGGAGCAATCTTCGGACAAGCCTTGGTTGTTGCAACTCACCGTCCTTACTACTTGCAAACTGAAAAAGCAAACAATATCTTGGGAACATTCTCAACAATTTCAAGTATTGACCAAGGTACAAAAGAATCACGCTTTGCAGCAACAGTTAACGGTTTTATCAACGAGTTTGTTGGTTCATTCGTTCTTTTCTTTGCAGCACTTGGTATGACAAAGAACTTCTTTGGAGCTGAAGTCCTCCAATACATGAAACAAATGGCAACTCAAGCTGGTCAAAATGTTGACTTCTCTGATTTGGCAATTAAAGCTCAAGTAGCGCCTCATACAGCATCAGGACTTGCTGTTGGTCACTTGGCACTTGGTTTCCTAGTAATGGCTTTGGTTACTTCACTTGGAGGACCTACAGGACCTGGTTTGAACCCAGCTCGTGACTTTGGACCACGTCTCCTTCATGCCTTCCTTCCAAAATCAATCCTTGGTCAATACAAGGGTGATTCAAAATGGTGGTATGCTTGGGTACCAGTAGTTGCACCGATTGCAGCTGGTATTGCAGCAGTAGCACTTTTCAAATTACTTTACCTATAATCACTCAAAACTGGGAAGCCCCAGTTTTTTCTTGTCTACGAAAGTCGAGTTTTTAGATAGAGAATCTTAAATCGTCAGACTTTTTTCATTTTAATACTAAAGGTGAAAATGTGGCGAAAATATGGTAGAATAGAGTATTAAGTAATCGTTGAAAAAGGAAGATTATGCGTAAAGAAATTGCACCCGAATTATATAATTACAATAAATTCCCTGGTCCCGAATTTCAACTGACTGGAAACAGAGTGGAAGCTGAAGATTTTGTTTTTACTCTAGTTGAAAATAGCAAGGATGCTTTTGATGCAACAGCTTTTACTCAACGCTTTTCAGAAGTATTAACAAAGTTTGATTATATCGTAGGAGACTGGAGTAATGAGCAGTTACGCTTACGGGGATTTTATAAGAATGAACGAGCTGAAGAGTCTTTAGAAAAAATTAGTCGCTTGCAAGACTACCTACTAGAGTATTGTAGCTATGGTTGTGCCTATTTTGTTCTAGAAAATGAAGCTCCTAAACGAGCACCATTTGACCAAAAGATGCGCAAAAAAGAGGAAGAAAAGGACTCTCGCAAAGGGAAAAAGACTTCTCAAAGTAAGAAAAAAAATCATACGGATAAGAAAAATAGACGCCGTTCAAAAGAACAGAAATCTCAGAAAGAAGACAAGGGGCAACGTCATTTCGTCATCCGTAAGAAAGATTAGAGAATAAGGAGAAAACATGAAACCGTCGATTTATAGTTTAACACGTCAAGGCATGCAAGAGTGGGTCTTGGAGCAGGGAGAAAAGAAATTCCGTGCCGACCAAATCTGGGAGTGGCTTTACCGTAAACGTGTCCAATCATTTGAGGAAATGACCAACTTGTCTAAGGATTTGATTGCCAAACTCAATGATCAATTTGTAGTCAATCCTTTGAAACAACGCATCGTTCAAGAATCAGCTGATGGTACTGTGAAGTATCTCTTTGAGTTGCCAGATGGGATGTTGATTGAGACAGTGCTGATGCGTCAGCACTATGGTTTGTCAGTCTGTGTAACAACTCAGGTAGGATGCAATATCGGTTGTACCTTCTGTGCATCAGGTTTGATCAAGAAGCAACGTGACCTTAATAACGGGGAAATCGTTGCGCAGATTATGTTGGTCCAAAAATATTTTGATGAACGTGGACAAGATGAACGTGTAAGCCATATCGTTGTTATGGGTATTGGAGAACCTTTTGATAACTACAATAATGTCTTGAACTTTATCCGTACCATCAATGACGATAAGGGGATGGCTATCGGTGCTCGCCATATCACCGTATCAACTTCAGGTTTGGCTCACAAGATTCGTGATTTTGCCAATGAAGGTGTTCAGGTTAACCTTGCTGTTTCTCTTCATGCACCAAACAATGAACTTCGTTCAAGCATCATGAAGATTAACCGTGCCTTTCCAATTGAAAAACTCTTTGCAGCTATTGAGTATTACATCGAAACAACTAACCGTCGCGTAACTTTTGAATACATCATGTTGAATGAAGTCAACGATGGAGTTGAACAAGCGCTTGAGTTAGCTGAATTGCTTAAGAATATCAAGAAATTGTCTTATGTCAACTTGATTCCTTACAACCCAGTTAGTGAGCATGATCAGTATAGCCGAAGCCCTAAAGAGCGCGTGATGGCCTTCTATGATACACTCAAGAAAAAAGGTGTCAACTGTGTCGTTCGCCAGGAACATGGTACAGATATCGATGCGGCTTGTGGACAATTGCGTTCAAATACCATGAAGCGTGATCGTCAAAAAGCAGTAGCGGAAGTAAATCCATAAGATGAGTCGAAAAACATTACTAAGCTTGGGAGTGCTTTTATACAGTCTTTGTATCGTTTGTTTTTGTTTTACTCCCCAGCCTCAACTTCCTACAGGAGTGGAAACTCCAGGTATTCAAACTTTTGGACGCCTGGTTTTTCTTTTGACGCCTTTTAACTCCCTTTGGAAACTGGGTGAAGTAACCAGCCTTCTGCAGCTATTCTGGATATTTTTGCAAAACGCCTTAAATATCCTCTTGCTTTTTCCATTGATTTTCCAGCTTCTCTATCTCAATCCTAGATTAAGAAAAACGAAGAAAGTGATTTTGTTTAGCTTTTTATTGAGCTTGGGAATTGAATGCACGCAACTAGTTCTAGACTTTTTCTTGGACTTTAATCGGGTCTTTGAGATTGATGATTTGTGGACCAATACCTTGGGTGGCTACCTAGCTTGGATCCTCTATAAACTACTACATAAAAACAAGATAAGGAATTAAAATGAGTATCTTAGAAGTTAAAAATTTGAGTCACGGTTTTGGTGACCGTGCGATTTTTGAAGATGTATCTTTCCGCCTCCTCAAAGGTGAACATATCGGCTTAGTTGGTGCCAATGGTGAAGGAAAATCAACCTTTATGAGCATCGTGACTGGTAAAATGTTACCTGATGAAGGTAAGGTGGAATGGTCTAAATATGTGACAGCTGGCTATCTAGATCAGCATGCTGTGCTTAAAGAAGGCCAAACTGTTCGTGACGTTCTTCGTACAGCTTTTGACGAATTATTCAAAGCCGAAGCGCGTATCAATGAACTCTACATGGAAATGGCAGAAGAAGGCGCTGATATTGATGCATTGATGGAAGAAGTTGGAGAACTCCAAGACCGTTTGGAAAGTCGTGATTTCTATACCTTAGATGCTAAGATCGATGAGGTAGCGCGTGCCCTTGGTGTCATGGACTTTGGAATGGATACGGATGTAACAGCCTTGTCAGGTGGACAAAGAACCAAGGTACTTTTGGCAAAACTCCTTCTTGAAAAGCCAGATATCTTGCTTCTGGACGAGCCAACCAATTACTTGGATGCTGAGCATATCGACTGGCTCAAGCGCTATCTCCAGAACTATGAGAATGCCTTTGTTCTTATTTCACACGATATTCCTTTCCTCAACGACGTTATCAATATCGTCTATCATGTAGAAAATCAGCAGTTGACACGTTATTCAGGCGATTACTACCAGTTCCAAGAAGTCTATGCTATGAAGAAATCGCAATTGGAAGCAGCCTATGAACGTCAACAGAAAGAAATTGCGGATCTCAAGGATTTTGTGGCTCGAAACAAAGCTCGTGTTGCAACTCGTAACATGGCCATGTCTCGTCAAAAGAAATTAGACAAGATGGATATCATCGAACTCCAAAGCGAGAAACCAAAACCATCATTTGAATTCAAATCTGCTCGTACACCAGGTCGCTTTATCTTCCAAGCCAAGGACTTGCAGATTGGTTACGACCGTCCCCTTACTAAACCATTAAATCTGACCTTTGAGCGCAATCAAAATGTTGCTATCATCGGTGCTAATGGTATCGGGAAAACAACCCTCTTGAAGAGTCTCTTGGGCATCATTCCTCCAATTGCTGGGGAGGTTGAGCGAGGTGACTACTTAGAACTCGGTTACTTTGAGCAGGAAGTAGAAGGAGGCAATCGTCAGACACCACTAGAAGCTGTCTGGAATGCCTTTCCGGCACTCAATCAAGCCGAAGTTCGTGCAGCCCTTGCTCGTTGTGGTCTGACGACTAAACATATCGAGAGTCAGATTCAAGTATTGTCAGGTGGGGAACAAGCCAAGGTTCGTTTCTGTCTCTTGATGAACCGCGAGAACAATGTCCTTGTTCTTGACGAACCTACTAACCACTTGGATGTGGATGCCAAGGACGAACTCAAACGTGCTTTGAAAGAATACAAGGGTTCTATCCTTATGGTTTGTCACGAACCAGACTTTTACGAAGGCTGGATGGACCAAATCTGGGACTTCAATCAGCTGACATAAATAGTCATAAAAAAGCCAAGTCTGGGTGACTTGGCTTTTTGGCTAGTAATTCAAATAGGTTTCAATATCAGATTTTTGGATTTCTTTCCCGTAGTGACAAATCGGGCAAGAAACGAAATAAGTTTTTCCGTAAGGAAAGAGTGGAATCCAGTAGAGGGTAAACTTACGTCCAGTTTCTGAAATTTCCCAAGTGTCGGTGTTGTTACAGTGACCACACTCGATAGTGGTTTGAGTATGTCCTAAGACCTTTTGGTAACCTTTCGAACCCCAGAATAAAATCATTGTCTCATCTCCTTATTTTAGGGTCATCCTATTTTTTACTGAAATCGTAGTCCTTAACAATTTCAATGCTGTCAATAGTGATAGCAGTAGTTGGTTTGTCTTTTTCGTCTTTTTCAGCCTTGGCAATCTTGTCAACAACATCCATACCGTCGATAACTTGACCAAAGACAGGGTGCTTACCGTCTAGACTAGGATTTCCACCTTCTTTGTAGGCTTCGATAATTTTCTTTGGATAGCTACTTGTAGGGAGTTTGGCAGAAATATCCGTCGTATTTTGGTTGATGAAGAACTGGCTACCATTTGAATTTGGTTGACCAGTATTGGCCATAGAGAGAGAACCACGAATGTTATAGAGATACGGAGAGATTTCGCTTTTGAAACCAGTTCCCTGGTCTTTAGTCTTGTCCTTATCATGCCAGATGGATTCACCACCAGTACCATCCCCTTTTGGATCACCAGTCTGGACCATGAAGCCATCGATCACTCGGTGGAAGGTAACGCCATTATAGTAGCCTTCTTTTGCGTGAGTTAGGAAATTTTCAACCGCAAGTGGAGCTAGCTTTGGAAAGAGTTTGATGCGGATATCTCCTTGACTGGTGTGGAGAATGACTTCAGCTTCGTCTTCAGCAACTTCCTTAGAGAGTTGTGGGAAGTTAGCATTCTCATTTGTCAAGGCGTCTTTGAGATCCTTGGCAGATTGGGCAGCTGCTTTGGAACTTTCTTCAGCAGCCAAGCTAGAATTTACATAGTCATCCCCTCGCAGACTACGTTGGATACTGCTACATCCAGCAAGGGCAAAAGTTGAGATTAATAGAAGTGTTGCTATTTTTTTCATGGTAATCCTTTCAAAAATCATTTCTACCATTGTACCCTAATTGAAAGTGGATTTCAAATATTCAATTGTGATCATTCCGATAGTACATACAATTTTATGGCCTTACTTACCCCATTTTGATCATTAGAATCTGTTACTTTATTTGCACAGACTTTAACATCTGTAGGAGCATTTCCCATTGCAACACCAAGTCCAGCGGTCTCTATCATTGGAATATCGTTATAATTATCTCCAATACTCATAATTTCAGTAAGTGATAGTTGATAATAGTTGGCTAATTCTAACAGAGCTTGTTTTTTTGAGACTTGATTATGTGTGACTTCAAGATAGTTATCCTTCGAAAGGTAAAAGTCAGTTTGAGGGAAATCCATGGTTGCTAATGTCTCTTTAAGTTTCTGGATGGTAGCTGCGTTATCTATTAGTAAAAGTTTATGAATAAGATTCTTTTCTTCCTGAAGAAAATCTGCTAGTGAAGTAACTTTTGGGCTCTCTCCAGTAATCTGTGCTTCAATTTCTACCCATTTATCTAAAGTATTTACGTACCAATCTTTTCCAGAATAAACATTAATTGAAACTGTCGGAAATTCTTTTGTTAAAAAATCATGTAGTAAGAGTAATTCCTTTTTATTAATAGTATGCTGACTCAGAATTTTATCTCCTGTACTAATGAGAGCACCATTATAACTTGCAATTGGAAAATCTGTGATTCCAAGTTCTTTCGAAATTGGAGCTATACCAAGAGGAGAGCGAGCAGAAGCTAGAACAAAAGGAATATCACATTGTTTTAAAAGCGGCATAAGCTCTAGTAAATGAGAGTCTAATTGGTGATCTTTATCCAAAATAGTGCCGTCAATATCACTCATGATTAACTTTATTACTGACATATGTTTCTCCTTTTTATTAAAATAGAATAGTTGTTTTGCCGCCTAAAGATTGTTGAATTTCTAAGTCGGGTTCTTTGTCTGTAATCCAATAATCAAAATCAGTCAGTTCGGAAAGAATATAATGAGAATGTTTATTTATCTTGCTAGTTTCAGCTAACAAGACGCGAATTTTACTGGTTTTAAATGCTCTTTTTTTCATTAGAACATCTTCTTGATCTTCAAAACTAACTTGTCCGTCTGAAAGACTAGCTGCACCAAAAAATGCTATGTCAAATTTAATTCTATTCAAAGATTCGGATTCTTCTAATGAGTAATAGAAACGATTCTTTTTATGAAATCGTCCACCTATAATGTGAAAATCAACATTTTCATTTTCTCCTAAGACCAGTGCGTTATCCAATGAATGACTGAAAATAGTAACCTTTTTATCAGTTATTTTTGCTAACTCAAGTACAGTTGTTGAAACATCATAGAAAATTAATTGTGAATCAGAGATGAGTTGGGTAGCTAAATGAGCAATTTTCGCTTTTTCTTTGGAAGACTGTTCTGCTCGACCTTTATAACCAAGAATCCTTTGCTTTTGGATTGGCAATAAACCTCCATGAGTTCTTTTTGCTCGTTTCTCCTTTGCGAGAATAGCAAAATCTCTACGGATGGTATCTTTAGAAACATGGAAATGGTCAACCATTTCTTTTGCTGATAGACTTCCTCTATCCTCTAAAAGTTTAATGATTTCTTCTAATCGTTGTTCTTGGTACATATGAATTCCCTCTTTTAATACTAACATACCTCTTTTGTAAGCGATTGTCAATAAATGTAATGATTTATAAGTGTTTTGAATGATTTATAAAAAAATCAACCTGACTTGGTTGATTAAAGATTCTTCTTTGGATGGCGGTCAATGATTGTCTGATGGTCCTTGAGAGCTTGTTCTCCTTTTGGAGTTAGTTTATAACCGCGAATTGAAAAGTGACTTGCTAATTCTTCTTCTGAGAAGTGGTCATGAAGGGCTTGGTCCAGATCGGCAGCCTTCATCTTAGATAGTTCCATAATTCCCTTGCTTTTCAAAATATTCTTTTTCATTGTAGCATTCAGATAGTCGAGTGAATCAAAAGCTGTTTCAATGACAGCATAACCTTTTTCTAACAGAGTTTTTAGGTGTTTAGGGGCATCAATGCCATAAGTGTACTCGAAGTATTTAGGAAACCAGGTTTCGGTGGTAAAAGTGCCAAACTGGATTCTCCATAGTAAAATGATATCTCCTGCTAGTAAATCATCTGTTAATAGTTCCATATTTCGCTTAGGAACGAGTTTGGAATTTAGGAGCCAAGCATCTAAATCTCGTTCAGAAGAGATGAAGGGTTTGACTTGATGGTCTTTATAAAATGTTTCTAAAATAGTATTCACTGATAGCCTCTTTCAAACATTTATTTCCTACTTCTAACAAATTTCTAAATGGTTTAAAAATTTTAAAGTCTGTCAAGTTTTTTTCTTGACACCTATCAGAAATCTGCTATAATAGAACATGTGCTAAATAGCTCAGCTATTTCACCGAAATAAAAAATAAGAAAAGAGACTTTAAAAATGGCAGTTAAAATCCGTTTGACTCGTATGGGTTCTAAGAAAAAACCTTTCTACCGTATCAACGTAGCAGATTCACGTTCACCACGTGACGGACGTTTCATCGAAACAGTTGGAACTTACAACCCACTTGTTGCTGAAAACCAAGTAACTTTGAAAGAAGACCGCGTTCTTGCATGGTTGGCTGATGGAGCTCAACCTTCAGATACAGTTCGTAACATCCTTTCAAAAGAAGGCGTATTGAAAAAATTCCACGATTCTAAATTCTCAAAATAAGTTTAAAGTAGGTTGACAGATGGATACGATTGAAAATCTCATTATTGCAATTGTGAAACCCTTGATTTCACAACCAGATGCCTTAACTATCAAGATTGAAGATACACCAGAATTTTTGGAGTATCATTTGGATCTTGACCAAAGCGATGTGGGTCGTGTGATTGGTCGTAAGGGTCGCACTATCTCTGCGATAAGAACGATTGTCTACTCTGTCCCAACTGAAGACAAAAAAGTAAGAATCGTTATTGATGAAAAATAAGAAAAGCGGGACGGATGTCTCGCTTTTTTGCTAGGAGAAGGATATGAAGGATTTAACAGTTAGACAACTACAAGCCTATTTGCTAGAACATTACCAGCAATCTCGTACAGAGGAAGGTCTTTTTATCAAGCTAGTGGAGGAAGTCGGAGAAGTAGCTGAAGTTTTGAATGGGCGCTCTGGTCGAAAAGAAGGGGTTCAGGATTCTAACGAGGAACTTGCAAAAGAACTTGCTGATATTATACATTATACGGTTGCAATCGCAGCTATCAACGATATTGATCTAACCAAGACCATTTTTGAAAAAGACAAAAAGGCTGCCATCAAGTATCACCATGAACGAGATTTGGAAGTATATTTAGAAGCGGAAGGTCAGAACTAGCTTTTTTCTCCAACTTGAGAAAATACCTGGAACGTGATAAAATAAAGGGAGAAACAAACACAGGAGATCAAATGAACTATTTTAACGTTGGAAAAATCGTCAATACACAAGGTTTGCAAGGTGAGATGAGAGTCTTATCTGTGACGGATTTTTCGGAAGAACGCTTTAAAAAAGGTGCAGAGCTTGCCTTATTTGATGAGAAGGATCAATTTGTTAGAACAGTGACTATCGCAAGTCACCGTAAGCATAAAAACTTTGATATCATCAAATTTAAGGATATGTATCACATCAATGATATCGAAAAATACAAGGGCTACAGTTTGAAGGTTGCAGAAGAAAACCTGAATGACCTTGATGAGGGTGAATTTTACTATCACGAGATTATTGGACTAGAGGTCTACGAGGGTGATAACTTGATTGGAACCATCAAGGAAATCCTTCAACCAGGTGCCAATGATGTCTGGGTAGTTAAGCGCAAGGGAAAACGGGATCTGCTTTTACCCTATATCCCACCGGTTGTCCTCAATGTAGATATTCCTAATAAGCGTGTGGATGTAGAACTCTTAGAAGGGTTAGACGATGAAGATTGATATTTTAACCCTCTTTCCAGAGATGTTCTCACCTCTAGAACATTCCATTGTTGGGAAAGCTCGTGAAAAAGGGCTTTTAGATATCCAGTATCATAATTTTCGTGAATATGCTGAAAAGGCCCGTCATGTGGATGATGAACCATATGGCGGGGGTCAAGGGATGTTGCTACGTGCGCAGCCAATCTTTGATGCCTTTGATGCTATTCAAAAGAAGAATCCGCGCGTGATTCTTTTGGATCCTGCTGGTAAGCAGTTTGATCAAGCCTATGCTGAAGATTTAGCCCAAGAAGAAGAACTCATCTTTATCTGTGGTCACTACGAGGGCTATGATGAACGCATTAAGACCTTGGTAACAGATGAAATTTCTCTTGGTGATTATGTTCTAACTGGTGGAGAACTGGCAGCAATGACCATGATTGATGCGACGGTTCGCTTGATACCAGAAGTAATTGGGAAGGAAACCAGTCACCAAGATGATAGCTTTTCATCAGGCCTTCTCGAATACCCTCAGTACACACGTCCTTATGATTATCGAGGCATGGTGGTTCCGGATGTGCTTATGAGTGGGCATCATGAGAAGATTCGTCAATGGCGTCTCTATGAAAGTCTCAAAAAAACTTATGAGCGTAGACCAGATTTGTTGGAACATTATGAATTAACAACAGAAGAAGCTAAAATGTTAGCAGACATTAAAGAAAATACAAATTAAAAGGAGAAGCCTATGCAAGTTATTAAACGTGATGGACAAGTTGCCGACTTTGATCCAGATAAAATCTATCAAGCCATTCTCAAGGCTGCTCAAACAGTTTATGTTTTGACAGATGATTTACGTCAAAATCTAGCTCAGGTAACTAAAAAGGTTGTCTTGGATCTAGAAGAGGCAAAAGTGGAGCGTGCGACGATCAGCATGATTCAATCAATGGTTGAGCATCGCTTGCTTGGAGCAGGCTATATTACCATCGCTGAACACTATATCTCTTACCGTTTGCAACGTGATTTAGAGAGAAGTGGTTACGGAGAACACATTGCTGTTCACCTTCATTTTGAACAAATTCGTTAATAGAAAAGAGTGAGATGAAGAAAACTCATCTCACTCTTTCTTAAATCGATTTTTTTGGGCTGTTTGGATAGTCGAGGGAACAAAACTCACTTTCTGAATATCTGGGATTCGAATAATGCGGGTCACATTTTTTGCAAAATTTTTAACGATAATTTGCTGGCGGTCTGTATCATATTTGATGATATCCCCTGTAAAACTCGTATCGGAAAAAATAATGTGGACAGCAGTTTTTTTTAGAAGCGCCTCTTTAATGGCACTTGTCAGGGAGTCAGCTTTGGAATGATCTGGTTCTTCTCGTCCGTTGAGAAAGCCTTGGAATTTTTGTTGAATGTAGTTAAATAAATCTTTCATCGGAGCCTCCCTTCTTTTTACCATTATATACAATTTTAAAAAAATCTACAAGGTTTTACGAATAATCAAGTGAAGACAATCAAAAGGAGAATACAATGGCAGAATTTACATTTGAAATCGAAGAACACTTACTTACGCTCTCAGAGAATGAAAAAGGTTGGACTAAGGAAATCAATCGTGTCAGCTTTAATGGAGCACCAGCAAAGTTTGACATTCGTGCTTGGAGTCCAGACCACACTAAGATGGGGAAAGGAATCACCCTCTCAAACGAGGAGTTTCAAGTCATGGTAGATGCTTTCAAGAATCAATAAACACTCATCTAAGATGAATCAAAAAGAGGCTGGGGAAAAACTGTACTGACCCCAAAAAGTTGGACAAATAATTATTGAAAGGATTTAGTTCTGTATTGCACAGGACTAAGTCCTTTTAGTTTGACCTTAATTCGTTTGTTGTTGTAGTAATCAATGTAGTTCACAATAGCTTGTTCAAGGTCTTCTAAAGACCTAAAGTTCTTCTCATAGCCGTAAAACATTTCGGATTTTAAAATGCCAAAGAAAGATTCCATCATGCCGTTGTCTGGGCTGTTGCCCTTACGTGACATAGATGCTCGAATTCCCTTACTCTCTAGGAACCGATGATAAGAATCGTGTTGGTATTGCCAGCCTTGATCGCTATGGAGAATCGTATTCTCGTAGTGCTTCTCTGTGAATGCCTGTTCCAACATTGTTTGTACTTGTTCTAAATTAGGCGAACAAGAAAGATTAAAAGCAATAATTTCGCTGTTGAAACCATCTAAAACGGGCGATAAATAGAGTTTCTGAATGCTATTTGGAATGGCAAACTCAGTCACATCCGTATAGCACTTTTCCATTGGTTTGGCTGCTTCAAATTGGCGTTGAATAAGATTATCTGCTTTCTTGCCAATCTCTCCTTGATAAGAAGAATACTTCCGTTTCCGACGAATTCGAGCACTTAAACAAAGGATCTTCATCAGACGTTGGACCTTCTTATGGTTTATTATATGACCACGATTCCTCAATTCAAGAGTTATTCGGCGATAGCCATAATTTCCTTTGTGCTCAGTAAAAATAGCTTGAATTTCAGCTTTAAGCTCTTGGTCCTTATCTGGTTTGTTTAGCTGTTTCAAGTGATAGTAGTAGGTAGAACGAGCGAGTTTAATGGCTTTTAGAAGAATATCTAACGAAAAATCAGCGATTAATTCTCGAACAATTTCCGTCTTTCTTCTTTCTCTTTTTCCTCCTTCAATCGGAGTTCTCTCAACTTTTTTAGAATGGCATTCTCCGCTCTTAGGTATTGCAGCTCTTCTTGTAGACGCTCTAACTCTGTCAATTCCTCAGGCTTTTTCTTCGGTTTACGTCCCATTTTAGATGGTCTCCCTCTTGTTTTCTCAACAATAGTATACCCGTTTTTCTTATATTGTGCCAGCCAATTTGAAAGTATTCCTTGGTTTGGGAGAGCATAATCAAGGCTGACACTTCTACGTGAACGACCTTCAAGTAAGACTTTATCAATCATTTCTTGTTTTAAATCAGGAGAATAGTAACGATTTTTTCCTTTTTTGACGAACTCTATTCCGTAACGATCAATCAATTTAAACATGTACCTAATATTAGAATTGTTTATCCCAAATATATTTGAAAGCTTCTCTAAGCTATATCCTTGTTTTCTAAGTTCATAGATCTGAACTTTATCATCATAAGTTATTTTCATAATAAAAATACCCCAAAAGTTAGATTTTTTCTGTCTAACTTTTGGGGTGCAGTTCAAACCCCGGCCTCTTTTATTTGCTTGAAAAATATGCTTGTGTACGAAGACGTTGGAGTAGTGGTCGCCCGATAAAACTAATGGCAAGTATTTTTGCAAGATCAGGAATGATAAAGGGAATGACACCGACAGCCAGTGCTTTATCAAAAGGCATACCAGCAAGGAAGTGGAGGCTAAGAATGCCACCAACAAAGACAAGTGAATCTCCCAAAAGATTTGCAAGAAAGATACGAATATAGCCACTCTTCTTATGGATAAGGTAGGACGTAAGCCCAGCATATACAAGATCAAACCATAGATATCCAGCACTTGGCCCAATTAAAACGTGGAAACCAGCTCCGCCGCTAGCAAAGACAGGAAGTCCAATAGCCCCCAGTAAGAGATAGAGTCCAACAGAGAGAACAGCTTCCCTAGGTCGAAAAACAGTAGCAATGAGACCGATAGCAAAGTTTTGCAGAGTAAATGGTACAGGACCAATTGGGATACTGATTTGGGCTAATACTGCAATCAGAGCAGCCCCAATAGCAGGAATAGCGTAAATGTGTGCTTTTTTCATAATAGTTAACCTCTTTTGTAATTTATAGTAACTATTATACTTTAAGAAACATAATTGTCAACCTGTTTTAAAAATAAAGGTTACAAATTTGTAACGGCCGATTGATACAAAAAAGTCGGCTTGGATTTTTTTAAAACTCAGATAAATTCTTATCAGTAATAAAAAGATTACCCTTATGGAGCTTGGCTATCATATAGTGCAAACACTTAGGAATCCAGATGGGATGCTATTTTTAAGTGTTTTATAATTTGCTCTAATAAAAGAAAAAGATTGAAGAAAATGGTCCTAAATAGGCTTTTTCTTCAATCTGAGTGACCAAGATGGTCTCTTTTTTATTAACGCATAGTAACAAACTCTTCTGAGCCAGTTGGATGGATAGCGACTGTCGCATCAAAGTCAGCTTTTGTAGCTCCTATCTTAATAGCAACTGCGAAACCTTGAATCATTTCATCAACGCCGTAGCCGATGCCATGAAGGCCAACGACCTTTTCATCTGCACCTGCTGTAACGAGCTTGAAGCGAGCTTCTTGACGGTGGCTAGTAACTGCAGAATACATAGAAGCAAATTTTGAAGTGTAGACTTTGATGTTTTCTTGTCCATACTCTTTGATAGCTTCTTCCTCAGTCAGACCGACAGTTCCGATAGCTGGGTGTGAGAAGACAACAGTTGGAATAGTAGTGTAGTCCATTTTGGCATTGGTTTTACCGTTGAAAAGTCTTTCGGATAGGGTACGTCCAGCCTTGATAGCAACAGGAGTCAGTTCTTTTTCACCTGTCACATCGCC
This sequence comes from Streptococcus infantis, assembly GCF_047460825.1. Taxonomy (GTDB): domain Bacteria; phylum Bacillota; class Bacilli; order Lactobacillales; family Streptococcaceae; genus Streptococcus; species Streptococcus infantis_V. The sequence continues at coordinate 103,911 of NZ_JASHFO010000001.1, forward strand.
AAGAGCGTAGATACCATCAACGACTGTGTTTTGGTATTCGTCAACTTGGATGAAACCACGTTCATTGAGAGTAACGCCTGCCTTTTCTAGCTGGAGTCCTTCAACGTTTGGACGGCGGCCAGTTGCCCAGATAACTTGACTGGCAGTATGAGTACTACCATCTTCGAAATGAATGGTAATGCCTTGTTCAGTTTCTTCAAGTTTAGCAGGAACCTTATGGGTGTGGAGGTTTAATCCAGTATTTTCCATTTCTTGAACTAGACTCTCAACAATATAACTATCAAATCCACGGAGCGGACGCTCGCGACGGACGAATAAATCTGTCTGTACACCAAGAGTATGGAGCACGCCAGCTAATTCGACAGCAATGTAACCTGCCCCAAGAATGGCTACAGATTCAGGCAACTCTTCCCAAGCAAAGACATCATCAGAACTACCACCCAGTTCAGCACCAGGAATGGCAGGGATATGAGGATGGGCCCCAGTTGCAATCACGATGTGCTTAGCACGGATCAACTCTCCATTAACACTAACAGTATGAGCGTCAACGAACTCGGCGCGTCCTTCAATCAAATCAACTGCGTTACGCTTAAAGCTTCCACCATAAGAAGAGCGAGCACGATCAATATAGGCTTCACGATTTTTACGAAGCATTGCATAATCAAATTCATTGCCAGTACTTGTAAAACCATAGTCAGGTCCATATTTGTGGATGCTCTCTGCGATTTGAGCTCCGTACCACATAATTTTCTTAGGAACGCAGCCAATATTGACACAGGTTCCACCTAATTTCTTTTCCTCAATAACTGCCGCTTTAGCACCATGTTCACCAGCACGATTCATGGTAGCAATACCCCCGCTACCTCCTCCAATGGCGATAATATCGTATTCTCTCATAGAAAGCTCCTTTGTTGTTTTCTAGTCATATTCTATCTTTTTTTGAAGGTCAATGCAAAAATCTGCTACGCTTAAAATTTTTAAGAAAATGCTTGCAAAAATAAAAAAGAAAGTGTATTATATAACTAATACAACAATAAAAGATTTAGAAAATATTTTTGGGTAATGAGAAATAAATTGTCCATTTTTAGGATATGTGCTATAATCTTAACATATATATTTATAAAAGGGGTATTGCTATGAAAAGAAAGTCAAAAGCTAAGAAATGGCCTTTATTTACTGCTATTGGAGTGGCGTCAGTTCTTGTAGTGGGTGCAGCTGCTGTTCTTCTGTTAAGACAACCAAATCAAGCTGCAGCAAAAGATGAAACTGCTAAGATTGTCCTTGCTAAAGAGGGGTCTGTGGCATCTTCAGTTCTCCTATCGGGGAGTGTTACTGCTCAGAATGAACAATACATTTATTATGATGCAAGCAAGGGTGACTTGGATGAAGTCTTGGTCTCTGTTGGTGATCAGGTCAGTGAAGGACAGGCTCTTGTCAAGTATAGTAGTACAGAAGCTCAGGCTGCCTATGATGCTGCCAGTCGTGCCGTTGCTAAAGCTAACCGTCATATCAATGACCTGAATGAGTCTCGAAATACCGCCGCAGCAACACCTAGCCTTTCGCAAGCAGGTCTAGAAGGAGCAACTGGACAAGCGCCAGCTCAGTCATCCGGTTCTGCCACAGCTGCTATTGATTCTCAAATCAGCGATGCTCGTGATGTGCGTGCAGATGCAGAAGCGCAACTCGAAAAAGCTCAAGCCCAGTTGAATGCTGCTACGGTATTGAGTACGGTGGAGGGAACAGTTGTTGAAGTGAATCGTAACGTTTCAAAATCTCCAACAGGAAATAGTCAAGTTTTGGTTCATATCGTAAGTAACGATAACTTGCAGGTCAAGGGAGAGCTTTCTGAGTACAACCTTGCCAATCTATCTGTCGGCCAAGAAGTCACTTTCACTTCCAAGGTTTACCCAGATAAAACTTGGAATGGTAAGATTAGCTATATTTCAAATTATCCAAAAAATAACAGTGAAGCAAGTAGTAGCTTAGCTGCTTCAAACACAGGTTCAAAATACCCGTATACAGTCGATGTAACTAGCGAAATTGGTGGTTTGAAACAGGGCTTTACAGTCAGTGTCGAAGTGAAAAGCACTAGCAAAGCATTGATTGTTCCGATCACCAGCGTAGTCATGGAAGAAGAGAAAAACTATGTTTGGATCCTTGATGAAAATCAAAAGGCCAAAAAAGTTGAAGTTGGTTTGGGCAATGCAGATGCAGAAAATCAAGAAATCACATCTGGTCTGACAGATGGAGCAAAAGTCATCAGTAATCCGACAGCTTCCTTGCAAGAAGGAAAAGAGGTGAAGACTGATGAAGCAACTAATTAGCCTCAAAAATATCTGTCGTAGCTATCGCAATGGTGATCAAGAACTACTAGTCCTCAAGAATATTAACCTAGAAGTTCATGAGGGAGAATTTGTAGCAATCATGGGACCATCTGGTTCTGGGAAATCTACTCTCATGAATACCATTGGTATGTTAGATACCCCTTCAAGTGGGCAGTATTTTCTAGATGGAAAAGAAGTAGCTGGTTTGGGTGAAAAACAATTAGCCAAGGTTCGAAATCAGGAAATCGGTTTCGTCTTTCAACAATTCTTTCTCTTGTCCAAGCTTAATGCACTTCAAAATGTAGAACTTCCCTTGATTTATGCTGGAGTTTCAGCTTCAAAACGTCGCAAATTAGCAGAAGAGTATCTGGAAAAGGTTGAACTGACCGAGCGTAGCCATCATTTACCTTCGGAGTTGTCAGGTGGTCAGAAGCAAAGGGTTGCCATTGCGCGTGCTTTAGTCAACAATCCTTCTATCATTCTAGCAGACGAACCGACTGGGGCACTTGATACCAAAACAGGAAATCAAATCATGCAACTCTTGGTTGAATTAAACAAAGAAGGAAAAACCATTATCATGGTTACGCATGAGCCTGAAATTGCTGCCTATGCGAAACGTCAAATCGTCATCCGAGATGGCGTCATTTCATCTGATAGTGGTTTCGTAGAAAAGGAGGAAAACTAAGATGCAGAATCTGAAATTTGCCTTTTCATCCATTATGGCCCACAAGATGCGTTCTTTCCTCACCATGATTGGGATTATCATCGGTGTTTCTTCAGTTGTCGTGATCATGGCCTTGGGCGACTCTATGTCTCGCCAGGTCAATAAAAACATGACCAAGTCCCAGAAAGATATCCATGTCTTTTTCTCACCTACCAAGAGTAAGGACGGTTCCTTTACACAAAGACAATCTGCATTGACCTTGTCTGGTGGTCAAGAAGAAAATTTTGTTGAACCACCAAAACCTCAAGAAGCATGGGTCAAGGAAGCTGCTAAGCTCAAGGGAGTGGATAGCTACTATGTGACCAACTCAGCCAATGTGACCTTGACTTATAAGGATAAAAAGGTGGAACACGCTAACATGACGGGTGGGAATGTCACCTATATGGATGCGGTCGAAAATGAAATCATTGCAGGTCGTGGCCTTAGAGCGCAAGATTATAAGGATTTCGCAAGTGTGATTATCCTAGATGAAGAACTAGCCAATAGCCTTTTTGGTTCAGCACAAGAAGCTCTCAACCAAATTGTTGAAGTAAATGAAATCAGTTACCGTGTGGTTGGTGTTTATGCAAGTAAAGAAGCTAAGGCTGCGAAAACATTTGGAGTCGGAGGACTACCAATCACGACCAATATTTCCTTAGCAGCTAATTTTAACACAGATGAGATTTCAAATATTGTCTTCCGTGTCAATGATACTAGCTTAACCCAGACTTTGGGACCAGAGTTGGCAAGAAGAATGACAGAGATTGCAGGTCTTCAACAAGGGGAATATCAAGTTGCAGATGCGTCTGCCGCCTTCCAAGAAGTTCAACAACTCTTTGGCTTCATAACAACGATTATTAGTGCTATTGCAGGGATTTCCCTTTTTGTCGGTGGTACTGGTGTTATGAACATTATGCTTGTTTCAGTGACAGAGCGTACCCGTGAGATTGGTCTACGTAAAGCGCTAGGAGCAACACGTGGGAATATTCTGGTTCAATTTTTGATTGAATCCATGATTTTAACCTTGTTAGGTGGGGTCATCGGCCTTGTGCTTGCTGCAGGAGTGACCATGCTTGCAGGTGTCCTTCTTCAAAACATGATTGCAGGAATCGAAGTTGGCGTATCCATCCCAATCGCTCTCTTTAGTTTAGCGGTCTCAGCTGGTATCGGTATGATATTTGGTGTTTTACCAGCCAACAAGGCTTCTAAACTAGATCCGATTGAAGCACTTCGCTATGAATAAGATAATCAACAGGAAAAACAAGATGGACACTTGTCTATCTTGTTTTTGTATGGATTTCCTTATCGAAAATCATCAAAATATGATATAATGAAGTGTTAGAAAAACAGGTTTCATTTGCCTGGAAAGGAAATATTATGTCTGAAAAGAATTTTTATATTACAACACCGATTTACTATCCATCTGGTAAACTTCATATCGGTTCTGCCTACACAACTATCGCATGTGATGTCTTAGCACGTTACAAACGCCTGATGGGCTACGATGTCTTTTATCTGACTGGTCTTGACGAGCATGGTCAAAAGATTCAACAAAAAGCAGAAGAAGCTGGAATCACACCTCAAGCCTATGTTGATGGTATGGCAGTTGGCGTCAAAGAACTCTGGAAATTATTGGATATCTCATATGATAAATTCATCCGTACAACTGATGACTACCATGAAAAAGTAGTAGCTCAAGTCTTTGAACGTTTGCTTGCTCAAGATGATATCTACTTGGGTGAATACTCTGGTTGGTATTCAGTTTCAGATGAGGAATTCTTTACAGAAAGTCAACTTGCGGAAGTTTTCCGTGATGAAGCTGGAAATGTAACTGGTGGTATCGCTCCATCAGGACACGAAGTGGAGTGGGTATCAGAAGAGTCTTATTTCCTTCGTCTCAGCAAATACCAAGACCGCTTGGTCGAATTTTTCAAATCACATCCTGACTTCATCACTCCAGATGGTCGTCTGAATGAAATGCTGCGTAACTTTATTGAGCCTGGTTTGGAAGACTTGGCGGTTTCTCGTACAACCTTTACCTGGGGTGTACCAGTCCCATCAAATCCGAAACACGTAGTCTACGTTTGGATTGATGCCCTTCTTAACTATGCGACAGCTCTTGGTTATGGTCAAGATGAACATGGCAACTTTGACAAGTTCTGGAACGGAACAGTCTTCCATATGGTTGGGAAAGACATCCTTCGTTTCCACTCGATTTACTGGCCAATCCTTCTTATGATGTTGGATATCAAATTGCCTGACCGCTTGATTGCCCATGGTTGGTTTGTCATGAAAGACGGCAAGATGTCTAAGTCTAAAGGGAATGTCGTTTATCCTGAAATGTTAGTAGAGCGCTATGGACTGGATCCACTTCGTTACTACCTCATGCGTAGCCTTCCAGTTGGTTCAGACGGAACCTTCACTCCAGAGGACTATGTAGGTCGTATCAACTATGAATTGGCAAACGACCTCGGAAACCTCCTCAATCGTACGGTTTCTATGATTAACAAGTACTTTGATGGACAAATTCCTGCCTATGTAGAGGGTGTGACAGACTTTGATAATGCTCTTGCTCAAGTGGCAGAACAATCAATCGCTGACTACCATACCTACATGGAAGCAGTTGACTATCCACGTGCACTTGAAGCAGTCTGGACTCTTATCTCACGTACGAATAAATACATCGATGAGACAGCTCCATGGGTACTGGCAAAGGATGAAGCGCTTCGTGACCAATTGGCAAGTGTTATGAGCCACTTGGCAGCTAGCCTTCGTGTCGTAGCTCACTTGATTGAGCCATTTATGATGGAAACCAGTCGTGCAGTCCTGACTCAACTTGGTCTAGCAGAAGTTTCTAGCCTTGAAAACTTGAGCTTGGCTGATTTCCCTGCAAATGTCACTGTAGTTTCTAAAGGAACGCCTATCTTCCCACGTCTCGATATGGAAGAAGAAATCGCCTATATCAAAGAACAAATGGAAGGTAACAAGCCAGCCGTCGAAAAAGAATGGAACCCAGACGAAGTTGAACTCAAACTAAACAAGGAAGAAATCAAGTTTGAAGACTTCGATAAGGTTGAAATCCGTGTTGCTGAAGTGAAAGAAGTTTCTAAAGTAGAAGGTTCTGACAAGTTGCTTCAATTCCGCCTTGATGCTGGTGACGGTGAAGACCGTCAAATCCTTTCTGGTATTGCGAAATTCTATCCAAACGAACAAGAATTGGTCGGCAAGAAAGTACAAATCGTTGCCAACATCAAACCACGTAAAATGATGAAAAAATATGTCAGCCAAGGTATGATCCTCTCAGCTGAACATGATGGCAAATTAACCCTTCTCACAGTTGATCCAGCTGTACCAAACGGAAGCGTGATTGGGTAAGACCTAAAAGGACCAGTTTAAGCTGGTTCTTTTCTTTTGTGAGATAGCAGTTGATAAAAGTGTCATTCTGCTTTATAATGAAGAAAAACGGAGGAAGTTGCCATGAAATACATTCCATTTGGTCAAGAGAAAAGAGAATTGTCCGAAATCGTCCTAGGCATGATGCGAATCAGTGATAAATCGGTCAAAGAAGTTGAGGAGCTGGTTGAAACAGCCCTATCTGTCGGAATCAATGACTTTGACTTGGCAGATATCTATGGTCGTGGACGTTGCGAAGAATTACTGGGTCAAGTCTTAAAACATCGCCCTGACTTGCGTGAGAAGATGTGGATTCAGTCCAAGTGTGGCATTCGCATAGAAGAATTTACCTATTTTGATTTTTCAAAAGATTATATTTTAGAGTCAGTTGATGGGATTCTACAACGATTGCAGGTTGATTACCTAGATAGCTTGCTTCTCCATCGTCCGGATGCCTTGATGGAAGCCGACCAAGTAGCAGAGGCTTTTGATATCCTTCACAAATCAGGTAAGGTTCGAGACTTTGGTGTGTCCAATCAAAATCCTATGATGATGGAATTACTGAAGAAAGAAGTCAAACAGCCTCTAATGATTAATCAGTTACAACTAAGTGCGGCTTTCACGCCAGGATTTGAATCAGGTTTCCATGTCAATATGGAAGGTGACAAGGCAGCTTTGCGTGATGGTAGCGTCTTTGAATACTGCAAACTAAACGACATAGTCATTCAGGCATGGTCAGTTTTGCAGTTTGGCTATTTTAAGGGCAATTTTGTTGGTAATGAGCAGTTTCAAGCTTTGAATCAAGTTTTAAACCGTCTTGCGCAAAAATACGGTGTAAGCCCATCAGCTATTGCTATCGCTTGGGTGTTACGCTATCCAGCTAAGATGCAGGCAGTAGTAGGAACAACTAACCCTAAACATTTGATAGAAGCTAGCCAAGCAAGTAATGTTAACCTAACTCGAAAAGAATGGTATGAGATCTACCTAGCAGCAGGGAATGATTTGCCTTAGAGATAAATTGCATTTAAGAAATAACAGTCAAAAAGCCGTTGGAAAACGGTTTTTTGTTATAATTAAATTAAGATTCATAGATAACAAAGGAGAAAAACATGACATTTGAAGAAATTTTGCCTGGACTAAAGGCTAAGAAAAAATATGTACGTACTGGCTGGGGTGGGGCTGAAAACTATGTCCAGCTTTTTGATACCATCGAACAAAATGGGGTCGCCCTTGAAGTGACACCCTATTTCCTCATCAATGTATCTGGTGAAGGAGAAGGTTTTTCTATGTGGAGTCCGACACCATGTGATGTCCTAGCGACGGATTGGGTGGAAGTCCATGACTAAACGTGTCTTAGTTACGGGCGTTAGTTCAGGGATTGGTCTGGCTCAAGCTCGACTCTTTTTAGAGAATGGTTATCAGGTTTTTGGTGTGGATCAGGGTGAAAAGCCTGCCTTACAAGGCGACTTTCACTTTCTACAACGTGATTTAACGCTTGACTTGGAACCTATTTTTGATTGGTGCACTCGAGTCGATATTCTTTGTAATACGGCAGGTGTTTTGGATGACTACAAGCCCTTACTAGAACAATCCGCCCAAGAAATTCAAGAGATTTTTGAAATCAATTATGTAACTCCAGTAGAGTTGACTCGCTATTATCTAACTCAAATGTTGGAAAGCAAGAGAGGAATCATTATCAATATGTGCTCCATTGCTTCAAATCTGGCAGGCGGAGGTGGGCACGCCTATACCTCATCCAAGCATGCATTAGCAGGATTTACCAAACAGTTGGCTTTGGACTATGCAGAAGCTGGCATTCAGGTTTTCGGCATCGCACCAGGTGCAGTTAAGACGGGTATGACGGCAGCTGACTTTGAACCAGGTGGTTTGGCGGACTGGGTAGCTAGTGAAACACCCATCAAACGCTGGATAGAACCAGAAGAAGTAGCAGAGATTAGCCTTTTTTTAGCAAGTGGAAATGCATCTGCCATGCAAGGGCAAATTCTCACTATTGACGGTGGATGGTCTTTGAAGTAGCATAGTTGGTATTCTGTGAATATGTGGAGGTAAGCTATGAAAAGAGATGAGTTTGGATTTGTCTTGCCCAATCTCTACTATCAGTTTTTATCGGACTGGAAAGAGATTGACCCCTATGAAATTGGAGATTCAGGCATCTGTTTGTATGCTAAGGAGGATCTTCAAGAGCGAAATGAGACTTATCAGATTGAGGAAGTAGAACCAGATTACTTTATGATTGGACAGGAAGGAGATTTGGCTTACTTTATCAAGAAAAATTCTGATGATTGCATTTATGAAAATGACCTGGGTGCTTTAGGCTCCTTAGAAATGAAAAAAGTTGCTAAAAACGTCAATGACTTTATTGACAAGGTACTAAAAGAAGAATTGTAGAAAACTGAAGGGAGTAATCATGTTTAGGATGCTTGATGAAGATTCACCGATTTCAAAAGAAGAATTTTTACAATTTGAGGAGATTCTTGGGAAGAAATTACCGGAGGCTATGATGGATTTTTATCTCAAGTACAACGGTGGTCAGCCCCAAGTAAGGGGTGTTCACGATGACTGTCATATCTTTCCTTTCAATTCCTTTAATTCACTTGAGGAGATGAAGAAGTCTCTTACATGGTTTGACGATGAGGCTGTGCCTGAGGGATTTAAGGCCACAGATCTTCTCCATTTTGCCTATGATCCTGGATCGGGTAACTATGCTCTTTCCCTAAGGGAAGAGGATTGTGGCAAGGTGTATTTCTATGTTTTAGAAGAAAAAGCTGAGATCTACGGTCAATGGCCATCTTTTGAGGATTTTTTGAACTCTTTTGTTGAAGAGTGAGACTAAAAAGGAGACGAGATGCGAAAATACCAAGAACTTTCACTAGAGCAGATAATCGAGCAGGTGCGCGTAGACCAGTTATCTTCAGATAATTTTTGTCTCTATGGCAAGGAGGATGGAGAACTGAAACTGGATTGCCTTTATTGGGTATCAGATTATCCAGATGTAGTGGACGACTCTGATGTCTACCCAGCTGATGCATCGGAGCAAGATCTCCAGCTAGTCTACTATGGAGAGCAGTTGATTGATGTCCTTGCAGTCGCACTTGAGGAAAAACAAGATGCAAGTCTCCAAGACTTGGTCGAAGCTTTGAATTATTATAATCAGCATGATAGTTTTATGCCTTTTGATTCTGACTAGCTCTCCTAGATTTATGAAGTTCCGTTACCAATAAATGTTTTCATAAGGAGTTAAGAAATGATGGATTACAAAAACATAAATGAAATAATTGCCACTTTTAACCTACTTATATATGATGAGGATCCTAAAAATGTTCGAGGGTCGCTCATTTATTACCCTGATGGAGAATACAGACAGGAAGTGTTTGATACTCGAGAAGAGGAGGGATTTGAAGGAAATGGCTACGATTGGACATCTTTAGCTTTGGTATTTTTGGAGGAAAAAATGCCTGAATTAAGCGATGCTATCGACTTTGATCCTGAAGGAAGTATGTTTTGCGCCTATTCTTCCAAGGTGGACGCCTTGGCTAAATTCACTTTAGAATTTAAAGAATTTTGCGATGATATCGAAGCTATGAAAGACTTGTTCAGTCGAGCAGAGTTGGATTAGTTGACTAAAATCTCTTTAAATTTTTAAAAAAGAATAGAAAGGATTTCAAATGAAGCTACCAGAAGTAGTTGAACAACTGGAAAAACATCCAGACCTACATCTCTATTTAGATAAAATTTTAAAAAAGAATAAGAAGACTCAAGCTAGCTATCTCGAATCGCTTAATCATCTGGCCTATCTACTTTATCTAGATGGTCAAGAAGAAATTGCTAAGAAATTATTGGAGAGTGTCATACAAGTCCCATTTGAAGGGAATTATAACACTTGGACTTTTGTTGATAGCTCTCTGATTTTATTGGCCTATATGGAAAGAGAGGCAGAAAATAAGCTATCCGCCTATAAAAAACTCCTTTTGTCTCCGTTAGAACAAGGGGAGGAATCCACTCAAAAAATAAGAAGGAGAGTTCATCAGAGATTTTTGAATGGTGATAGCTTGGAGCAAAAGCTTGCAAAAATCGAGCAAGCTTCAAGTCCTGAATCAGAAATGGAACGTCGTCTGTTATATTTGACAGATTTGTTGAAAATTAACCTCTTTATTGCTGAGTCAACTTGTGAAGAGATAGATATACAGGCTAAAATCAAAGAGAATATGGAGATACTGAAGAAGTATATTAAGGAGCATGAGATCTATAGCCTCTTTCCATTTAAGGGATAAGGTGTTCTAGCAATCTTGGACTTTTAGAAAGAGTAGAAAATGGAAATCAAACATCACTTTGGAGTCTACGGAATCTGTCTTCAAGACGGGAAATTGCTTTGCATTGAGAAAACGAGAGGGCCTTATCCGCATCGTTTTGATTTACCTGGTGGTAGTCAGGAAATCGGTGAGGGTTTGACAGAAACCCTCAAGAGAGAAGTTTTAGAAGAGACAGGCTATACGCTTAGCCGTTATTCAAATCCTAGGATGTATGATGTGCTGGTTCAAGAAGAGGGGCAAGACTTCGCAGTACATCATATCATGGCCTTTTATGATATAGTACTTGATTTAGAAGGCTCTCAAAAATCCCTTCCTCATGAAGTTCTTGATGGAAGTAACGATTCAGCAAAGGCAATTTGGCTTCCTCTTGAGCAGATTACCGAAGAAAATGCCTCACCCTTAGTATTGAAGGTGAAGGCAGAGTTAGGAGGATTTCCAGAATTGGACATGACAAGCTATAAGAATTGGAAGGTGAAGAAAGGGAATTATGGAACTATTTAAAACATGGAAGAAAAATATGGTTCTCTATGGTCTTAAATCTCAAATCGGGACTGTTTATCGAAACAGTGATAGGACAACAAGTTTTTATGATATTGGGAATTTTCTATACCTAGCAGGGGAGTTGGATTCCAGATTTTGGGAAGATTTTGTTAGGCAATATGGTTTAGATTATAAGATTATTATTTCAGAAGACACTAAGTGGCAAGATTTTCTGCATCGGCAAGGTGGGTTAATTTCTTTTACTCGCTATTCTTTTAAGGATAAGGCAAATTTTCAAGTTGAACTTCTAAATGATCTAGTTACTCATATAGAGGAAGGTTACAATATTGTACCTATTGATAATCGTATTTATAACTGCCTTTCTGAGGAAGAATGGTCACAAGATTTACAAGGGAATTTTGAGTCCTACCAAGATTTTGCTTTAAAAGGTGGATTTGGCTTTGTTATTCTTAAAAATAATGAAGTGATTGCTGGGATTTCCTCAGGGTTAGTTTACCACGGAGCAGTTGAAGTGGAAGTTGCAACTAGGCCAGACAAACAAGGAAATGGCTTTGCTAAAAAGCTTGGTGCTGCAATGATTCTAGAGAGTTTAAATAGAGATATGTTTCCACTTTGGGATGCTCATAACGAGGCTTCCAAAAAAGTAGCAGAATTTTTAGGATATGAGTTAGCTGAACCTTATGAAGCTTTTGAACTAGAGGAAAGTATCATATAATGATATATGATAATGTATCTTTTAAGACGAGGAGAATGGCTATGAAAAACCAACTGGCTCTTAGTGGCGAAAGAATTGTTGAAAAAATTTACCCACAACTATTGCACCACGTCGGTATGATTCGTGGCGAATACTTGCTGAGAGAGCTCAATCAAAACATCCTGTTACCAAGTTGTCAGCAATTTGTAAAAGATTATCTAGACACTATTTGCCATTTATACTCAGATGAAGAAGTCTGGTATCGCTTTTCAGAGTTAACAAATGCAGAAGCAAATATTCTAGACGGGACAAAAGAGTATTTTGACGAACGCCACCCCTTATTTGGATATAGAGGAACTAGGCGTTTACTGGCGTGTCCAGATGAATTTCAGGCTGAGACAAATGTTGTTACAGAAGTTTTTCAAACCAATCCCAATCTGTCTCTTATTTTTCCTTTTGTCAATGATGCTGAACAGTTAAAACAAGCTATTAGAGTATTGCGCCAGCATGGTTTTACTGGAAAAGTTAGCACAATGATTGAATTACCGTCAGCGTATTTTGACTTAGACAGGATACTGGAAACGGGCATTTCAAAGATTGTAGTTGGAATGAATGATTTGACTTCATTTATTTTTGCGACTGTGAGAAACAGTCAATGGCACGATATGGAAAGTCCAATAATGTTAGAAATGCTGAGACAGATGCAGGACAAAGCAAGGGCGAAAAAGATAGAATTCGCCGTAGCAGGCTATCTGAATACTTCTTTCATACAAAAAATGAATCAGATGGATATCAAATGCATGATCCACTACAGTTCTATTCCAGAGATTTTTGATTTAAAAATTGACCATCCAGACCATCTCAAACGTGTAAAAGAAGAAAGTAAAAAAATACAAAGGAGCAACCTATGACACCTCAAGAAATGTGGAATGCCTACAAGCAAATCAACCCCTCTATCGGAGATGAGATAGATGCCTGGGCTTTTGGAGTGGAACCAGACCTTTTAGCGGATCTGGTCTTTAAAGGCGAAAAAACAGCAACCGCCTCAGCTTACGATCTTTACGCAGTAGATAACGAACCCCTTCCCCAAGAAGGGACCTTTGATGTCGTTTTAGACAGTCAAGATCAAGCTGTCTGCATCGTCGAAATTACAAAGGTTTCCGTTCAGCCTTTCCATCAGGTTTCAGTCGACCATGCCTACAAGGAAGGTGAGGGAGACAAATCTTTAGCCTACTGGCGTCAGGTTCATGAAGACTTTTTCAAAGACTGGTTAGGAGAAGCAGGTTTGACTTTTACACCTGACAGCAAGGTTGTTTTAGAAGAATTTCGCAAGGTTTATCCTCTGTAGACTACTAGAAGGAAGAAAGTTTTGGAAATAACCGTCCAAAGCTTTTTTCTGACTTAAAATATGATAAAATAGGTATGTTTGAACTAGAGCATTTGCTCAGAAATTTAGAATAGGAGAAAATGATGCAAGCAGTAGAACATTATATTGAAAAATTTGTTCCTGAACATTATGATTTGTTTTTAGACTTGAGTCGTGAGACCAAGACTTTTTCAGGAAATGTAACTATTACTGGTCAAGCTAAAAGTGACCGTATTTCCCTTCACCAAAAAGACTTGGAGATTGCTTCTGTTGAAGTAGCAGGCCAAGCTCGTCCATTTACAGTTGATAATGAAAACGAAGCTCTTCATATCGAACTTGCAGAAGCAGGTCAAGTTGAATTGGTTCTTGCTTTTTCAGGTAAAATCACAGACAACATGACAGGAATCTACCCATCATACTATACAGTTGATGGTGTTAAGAAGGAAGTTTTGTCAACTCAGTTTGAAAGTCACTTTGCTCGTGAAGCCTTCCCATGTGTGGACGAACCAGAAGCCAAAGCAACCTTTGACCTAGCTCTTCGATTTGACCAAGCAGAAGGCGAACTTGCCTTGTCTAACATGCCAGAGATTGACGTTGAAAACCGCAAGGAAACTGGTATCTGGAAATTTGAGACAACTCCACGTATGTCTTCTTACTTGTTAGCTTTTGTGGCTGGTGATTTGCAAGGGGTAACTGCAACAACTAAAAACGGTACTCTCGTTGGTGTCTACTCAACAAAAGCACACCCACTTTCGAATCTTGAGTTTTCACTAGATATCGCTGTTCGTTCAATCGAGTTTTACGAAGATTACTACGGAGTCAAGTACCCTATTCCTCAATCTCTCCACATCGCCCTTCCTGACTTCTCAGCTGGTGCTATGGAAAACTGGGGTCTTGTGACTTATCGTGAAGTTTACTTGGTTGTGGATGAGAACTCAACTTTTGCCAGCCGTCAACAAGTTGCTCTAGTTATTGCTCATGAGCTTGCTCACCAATGGTTTGGTAACCTTGTGACTATGAAGTGGTGGGATGACCTCTGGCTCAACGAAAGCTTCGCGAACATGATGGAATACGTCTGTGTGGATGCCATCGAGCCAAGTTGGAATATCTTTGAAGACTTCCAAACAAGTGGAGTGCCAGCCGCTCTTAAACGTGATGCGACAGATGGCGTTCAATCTGTCCACGTTGAAGTTAGCCACCCAGATGAAATCAATACGCTCTTCGATGGTGCTATCGTTTATGCCAAAGGAAGCCGTCTCATGCACATGCTTCGCCGTTGGTTAGGAGATGCTGATTTTGCTAAGGGTTTGCATGCTTACTTTGAAAAACACCAATACGGAAATACCATTGGTCGTGACCTTTGGAACGCCCTCGGACAAGCATCTGGTCGTGATGTAGCAGCCTTCATGGATTCTTGGTTGGAGCAGCCTGGTTATCCAGTCCTTACTGCTACAGTTGAAAATGATGTTTTGAAGATTTCGCAAAAACAATTCTTTATCGGTGAACATGAAGACAAGAACCGTCTTTGGGTAGTGCCACTTAACAGTAACTGGAAAGGCTTGCCAGATACTCTCGAAACTGAGAGCATCGAAATTCCAGGTTATGCAGCACTTCTTGCTGAAAACAAAGGAGCCCTTCGTCTTAACACTGAAAATACAGCACATTACATTACAGACTATCAAGGCGACTTATTGGATGCTGTTCTTTCAGAATTAGTAGAACTTGATAACACAAGTAAACTTCAAATCGTTCAAGAACGTCGTTTGCTTGCTGAAGCTGGGCACATTTCATACGCAGACTTGCTTCCAGTAGTGGATCAATTGGCACAAGAAGAATCTTACCTAGTTGTTGCTGCCGTTTCTCAAGTTATTACAGCCCTTGAACGCTTCATTGATGAAGGAACAGAGGCAGAAAAAGCCTTTAAAGCCCTTATTGCTAAACTGGCTCGTTACAACTATGAACGTCTTGGTTTTGAAGCTAAAGAGGGTGAATCTGATGAGGATGAATTGGTTCGTCAATTGACAATTTCCATGATGATTCGTTCAAATGACGAGGAAGCCAGTCAAGTTGCTAGCCAAATTTTCGCAGCCCACAAGGATAATCTTTCAGGACTTCCAGCAGCTATTCGTTCACAAGTTCTCATCAATGAAATGAAACACCATGAGACTAAGGAATTGGTCGCAACTTATCTCGATCTTTATACTCATGCGACAGATGCTGCCTTTAAACGCCAACTGGCAGCAGCCCTTGCTTATGCGACAGATGCAGAGAACATCCAAACACTGCTTGCAACTTGGAAGGACAAGTTTGTCGTGAAACCACAGGACCTCTCAGCATGGTATCTCCAATTCCTAGGACACCAAGCAACTCAAGAAACTGTTTGGGTGTGGGCACGTGAAAACTGGGATTGGATTAAGGCAGCTCTTGGTGGCGATATGAGTTTTGACAGCTTTGTCATCTTCCCATCACACATCTTTAAAACAGAGCAACGCTTGGCAGAATACAAGGCATTCTATGAACCACAACTTTCTGACCTTGCCCTTAGCCGTAATATCCGCATGGGGATTAAGGATATCGCAGCTCGCGTTGAATTGATTAAGCGTGAAAAAGCAGCAGTTGAAGCAGTTGTAGCTCAATATAGCAAAGCTTAAAAGATTCTAGTCTAAATAGATTCCAAAAACTCAACTTTCTCTAGGAAAAACAAGGGAAGTTGAGTTTTTTTTTAAGATATTTTTGCTATAATAGGTATAATAAGGAGGAATTTTTGATGATCAAAATTCTATTAGTGGAAGATGACCTAGGCCTGTCTAATTCAGTATTTGATTTCTTGGATGATTTTGCGGATGTCATGCAGGTTTTTGATGGAGAAGAAGGTCTTTATGAGGCCGAAAGTGGTGTTTATGACTTGATTTTATTGGACTTGATGTTACCTGAGAAAAATGGGTTCCAAGTTTTAAAAGAATTGCGTGAAAAAGGGATTTCGACTCCTGTTCTGATCATGACAGCCAAGGAAAGTCTTGATGATAAGGGACATGGATTTGAGCTTGGGGCAGATGATTATCTAACAAAACCATTTTATCTAGAAGAGCTCAAGATGCGTATCCAAGCACTGCTCAAACGTTCTGGTAAGTTCAATGAAAATACCCTCTCTTATGGTGATTTGACAGTTAATCTATCTACAAATGAAGTTAAAGTCAATGATACTGTTGTGGAACTATTAGGTAAAGAATTTGATCTCTTGGTTTATTTCCTCCAAAATCAAAATGTGATCTTACCAAAAACACAAATTTTTGACCGTTTGTGGGGATTTGACAGTGACACAACCATCTCCGTAGTAGAAGTCTATGTATCAAAAGTTCGTAAGAAATTAAAGGGCTCCGTCTTTGCTGAAAACCTCCAAACCTTGCGTAGTGTTGGGTATATTTTAAAACATGTTTAAAAAAATTAAAAAGAATTGGTATGAGGAGGATTTTAGTTACTTTATTCGTAACTTTGGAGTATTTACTCTGATTTTCTCCGCTATGACCTTGATTATCTTACAGGTTATGCACTCCAGTCTCTACACATCAGTGGATGAAAAACTCTTATCACTGAGCAAAAATCCTCAGGACGTTATTCAATTGGCAGTCAATCGTGCAACTGAGGACGTTAAGGATTTAGGTAGTGCCAATGTTGCTCCAGCTTCTGATAAAAAACCAACGGTTAGTTCCAATACGGAAGTGATATTGCTAGATTCAAATTTGAATCAATTAGTGACTGGCAACCGCTTTTTAGGGCTTGACAAGATCACTTTTAATAAAAAGGATTTGAATCATATTCGACAACTTCATGTTCAGAATAGTTATGGTCAGGACGAGATTTACCGAGTGATTCTATCTGAAATAAATATCGATTCTGTCTCGACCAATATTAAGTATGCAGCGGTTTTGATAAATACCAGTCAGATAGAGCAAATTAGTCAAAATCATGAGCAATTAATCGTGGTAGTCATGGCTAGCTTCTGGATTTTATCCATTATTGCCAGCCTTTATCTTGCGCGTGTCAGTGTTAAACCCTTACTTGAAAGTATGCAAAAGCAGAAAAGCTTTGTGGAAAATGCCAGTCATGAGCTACGAACTCCATTAGCTGTTCTGCAAAATCGCCTAGAAACTCTTTTCAGAAAACCTGAGGCAACTATTATGGAGTCAAGTGAGAGTATTGCTTCCAGTTTAGAAGAAGTTCGTAATATGCGCTTTTTAACGACTAATCTCCTTAATTTAGCTCGTCGTGATGACGGCATTAAACCGGAATTAGGAGAGGTAGAGCCAGATTTCTTTAACACAACTTTTACCAACTATGAAATGATTGCGTCTGAAAATAACCGTGCTTTTCATTTTGAAAATCGTATCCATCGGACCATCATAACAGATAAGCTTCTTCTTAAACAACTGATGACTATCTTGTTTGACAATGCTGTCAAGTACACTGAAGAAGAAGGAGATATCCATTTTGTCATTGCTACGACGGAGCGTAATCTCTATTTGTCAGTAGCTGATGATGGAATTGGTATTTCTGCAGTAGATAAAAAGAAAATTTTTGATCGCTTTTACAGGGTTGATAAGGCTCGTACTCGGCAAAAAGGTGGTTTTGGGTTAGGCTTATCCTTAGCCAAACAGATTGTCGATGCTCTTAAAGGGACCATCAGTGTCAAAGATAACAAACCTCATGGTACGATTTTTGAAGTAAAAATCGCTATCCAAACACCATCCAAGCGCAAAAATAAATAAGAAAAGGCTGTGACTTAGAAAGCGGTAGACCAAGTATCGCTTATCTAGTCGCAGCTCTTTAGCTATCGTAGAAAAAATAGGTCGGGACAAAAATCCCGACCTTTTGAATCTAATATAATTTCTTCTTAATCATCGAACGTTGAACGTTTGATGCTGCTAAACTCAAGGCAATTGCTAGGCTAAAAGCTAAGACTGTATTGAACTTGAGGGCTAAAAAGATAAAGCTAAACAAGGCCAAAAAGACGCAAAAACAAGCAATGTTTACAAAGAAAAGAACTTCCTTCAAACTAGCAACGGAAGTGGTTTCTGGAACATAGTCTTGGTATAGCGTTGTTTGAGTTTCCTCTTCTTCAAACTCATACGGTTGATATTTTCTTACGGGCATGATTCTCTCCTTAACAGTACTCTTTCATTTTACCATTTTTCAAGAAAAAAATTATTACAGTAAGGTTACAAAAATAATAAAGTCTGTTTTCAAATGATGAAACAAATTTCTTGACACTCTTACCCAAAGGTGATAGGATGGGTGAACAACTCAAAACATTTTGCCTGTTCAAGTTTTTGTAATGAGGAAGCGAAATAAATATAAGTAGCAATTGCTGGTTGTTTCCGTAGATTTAGAACCACTTTGTAGGATGAATGAAAAGATTTGCATGAAAGACAGATTTTTCTGTCTTTTATTTTTGATGCTGAGTGAGCTTTTGCCACTCTTAGAAAAGTAAAAGGAGATTTGCAGTGTATCTTGCAATCAAGGAAATTTTAAAAAATAAACTTCGTTATAGTTTGATTTTAACGACGATCTTTCTTATAGCGTTTATGGTCTTTTTTATGACAAGTTTAGCTCTGGGGCTTGTTAGAAATAATAGAGCAGCCGTGGATAATTGGCAAGCGACAGGAATTGTTTTGTCAGATTATGCAAATGATAATCTGACAGCTTCCTTTATTCCAGAAAAGAATTATAAGGATCAGGTTTCCGAAGATGCAGCACCTTTGGGGTATATGTTTGCGGTGACAAATCTCGTCAATGATAGTGGGAAGGTAAACATCTCTATTTTTGCACAAGATTGGGACAGTTTTATCTCTCCTTTCTTGATTGAGGGACATTATCCAGAAAGTGACAATGAGGTTGTCGTGGATCAGTCTTTAGAAAACTATGGAATTAAACTTGGTGATGCCATTCAACTGAATGGAAGTGAAAATTCTTATACCATCGTTGGACTTACGAAAGGGAATAAATTTTTTACAGAACCTGTAGTATTTACAAATTTGACCAGCTATTGGACCTTGCAAGGTAGTCTGAATGCAGGTCGCTCGATTTCTGCTTTGGTCTTAAAAAATGACGCTCAGTTATCTGCAGAAGGTTTAAGTCAATTAACCATTCAAAACATGATTGCCCATATTCCGGGCTACACACCTCAAGTAAACGTATTTTCAGGTATGATTTTAGCGATGATTATCATATCCGGTTTTATTATTGGTATTTTTATTTATATTATTACCATTCAAAAACTAGGCCTTTATGGAATTATGAGAGCCCAAGGAATTCAGGTTAAAACTATTGTTTGGTCGCTTTTTTGTCAAATTATATTGCTGGCAGGTTTTGGGATCGGTCTAGCCTTATTGGCAATTGTAGCTGTCATTCTTGTTCTACCTGCAACCTTCGTTTTCTATCCAAGTTGGTTAGCATATTTAGGATTGAGTTTGGGAATTTGTTTGATGGCATTACTTGGAGGAGTGATTTCTCTCCCTCGTTTGCTCAAAGTTGATCCAATAACGGCTATTGCAGAATGATAAGGAGACTTATATGACACCATTGATAGAAATGAAGCAAGTGACGAAAAGTTACGGAGAAGGAAATATGAAAGTCGTTGCACTACACGAGACGAACTTTCAACTAAATGCTGGTGAATTTGTTGCCATAGTTGGTCCTTCTGGATCTGGTAAAACAACCTTTTTGACCACCTTAGGGCAGTTGCAGGAACCTTCAGGTGGGAAGATTTTAGTAAAGGGAACAGAAACGGGTAATTTGACTGAAAAAGAGAAAACAGTTCTTCGGTTTAAGGAATTTGGTTTTATATTACAGGCTTCAAATCTGATTCCTTTTTTAACCGTTAAGGAACAATTAGACCTAATTGATCGACTAGATAAAGACAAATCTTCGAAAAGTGACCGTCAAGAGTTATTTGATTTGTTGGACCTGAACAAAGTTCAAAATCATTATCCAAAGACTTTATCTGGGGGAGAACGTCAACGAGCAGCAATTGCCAGAGCACTCTATAACAATCCTAGCATCGTTCTTGCTGACGAACCAACTACCCAAAGAGCTTACCAAGTTACGGATTTGTTGGCTTCTATAGCGCATGAGCAGGGAAGAGGAGTAGTGATGATTACGCATGACACCAGACTTCTCGATAAGGTCGATCGTGTCTTTATCATGAATGATGGTTACCTTGTTGAAGAAATACAAGCATAAAAGAATATAAAGTGAACTCTAGTGAAAGTGGTTCACTTTTCTTTTTCTAAAAGTGAAGAGTATAACTTTTCTTAAAAAATAGATTGTCCATAGCTGATTTTTCAGAAATGTGGTATAATTTTTCTTATGGAAAAGATTATTATTACAGCAACTGCTGAAAGCATTGAACAAGTAAAAGAATTACTAGAGGCGGGAGTTGACCGCATCTATGTTGGTGAGAAAGATTTTGGACTTCGCCTACCAAAGACTTTTTCTTATGATGAACTGAGAACCATCGCTGGTCTGGTTCATGATGCAGGTAAGGAATTGATCGTAGCGGTCAATGCTCTTATGCATCAGGATATGATGGATCGTATCAAACCCTTTCTTGATTTCTTGGAAGAAATTAAAACAGACTACATTACTGTTGGGGATGCGGGTGTCTTTTATGTTGTCAATCGCGATGGTTATTCTTTTAAAACCATATATGATGCCTCAACGATGGTAACTAGCAGCCGTCAGATCAATTTCTGGGGACAAAAGGCTGGCGCTTCTGAGGCAGTATTGGCTCGTGAAATTCCATCAGCTGAACTCTTTAAAATGCCTGAAATTTTGGAAATTCCTGCTGAAATTTTGGTTTATGGAGCAAGCGTTATCCATCACTCTAAGCGTCCACTCTTGCAGAATTACTATAATTTTACTCAGATTGATGATGAAAAAACACGTCAACGCGACCTCTTCTTAGCAGAGCCTAGTGATCCAGATAGCCATTACTCTATTTTTGAAGATAATCATGGAACTCACATTTTTGCCAACAACGACCTTGATTTGATGACCAAATTGCCAGAGTTGGTAGAACATGGTTTCACTCATTGGAAACTAGAGGGACTTTATACTCCAGGCCAAGATTTTGTTGAGATTGCAAAACTCTTCATCCAAGCCCGTAGCTTGATTCAAGAGGGAAGCTTTACGCATGACCAAGCCTTCTTGTTGGACGAGCAAGTCCGTAAACTACATCCAAAAAATCGTTTCCTTGACACAGGATTTTATGACTACGATCCTGACATGGTTAAATAAGAATCAGAAACCCGAAATAAAATGTTCGGGTTTTTCTAGTGCAAGGATGAATTTAAAGCGTATTCATGTTATAATAAAAGTAGCTTTTTGTTTGGAGGTGTTTAAGTGGAAAATCTGAAAAAAATAGCAGGCATCAAGGCTGCTGAGTTCGTAACCGACGGAATGGTTGTAGGACTTGGAACAGGCTCGACTGCCTATTATTTCGTAGAGGAGATCGGACGTAGGATTAAAGAAGAAGGACTTCAAATTACAGCCGTAACGACCTCGAGTGTAACGACAAAACAGGCACAAGGATTGAATATCCCACTTAAGTCGATTGACGAGGTGGATGAGGTTGATGTGACTGTTGATGGAGCTGATGAGGTAGATCGCCAGTTTAATGGTATCAAAGGAGGCGGTGGTGCGCTTCTAATGGAAAAAGTAGTTGCGACACCAACCAAACAGTATATCTGGGTGGTAGATGAGAGCAAAATGGTTGAGAAACTGGGCGCTTTCAAACTACCTGTCGAAGTTGTCCAATACGGAGCAGAACAGGTTTTCCGTCGTTTTGAAAAATCTGGTTATAAGCCAAGTTTTCGTGAAAAAGATGGCCATCGCTTTGTGACGGATATGAAAAATTTCATCATTGATCTTGATTTAGGTGTTATTGAAGATCCGATTGCTTTTGGTCATCAACTGGATCTTCAGGTCGGTATTGTTGAGCACGGTTTATTTAATCAAATGGTTGATAAAGTCATTGTTGCAGGGCAAGCTGGCGTTCAGGTTTTAACTTCAACAAAAGGGAAATAAAGGAGGCAAACGATGTCAAAATTTAAACGTATTCACTTGGTAGTACTCGATTCTGTAGGAATCGGTGCAGCACCAGATGCTAATAACTTTGTCAATGCAGGGGTTCCAGATGGAGCATCTGATACACTTGGCCATATTTCGAAATCAGTAGGTTTGCATGTTCCTAACATGGCTAAGATTGGTCTTGGGAACATCGAGCGTGAAACAGCCCTTAAAACGGTCCCAGTAGAGGAAAATCCTAGCGGTTACTACACTAAACTTGAGGAAGTTTCACTAGGTAAAGACACTATGACCGGTCACTGGGAAATCATGGGGCTAAATATTACTGAGCCTTTCGATACTTTCTGGAATGGATTCCCAGAAGAAATCCTTACAAAGATTGAAGAATTCTCAGGTCGTAAAGTAATCCGTGAAGCAAATAAACCTTACTCAGGTACTGCTGTTATCGATGACTTTGGACCACGTCAAATGGAAACAGGCGAGTTGATTATCTACACATCTGCTGACCCAGTTCTTCAAATCGCGGCCCATGAAGACATTATTCCTTTGGATGAACTTTACCGTATTTGTGAGTACGCTCGTTCCATTACGTTGGAACGTCCAGCTCTTCTAGGACGTATCATTGCCCGTCCATACGTTGGGGAGCCAGGAAACTTTACACGTACTGCCAACCGTCGTGACTTGGCTGTTTCACCATTTGCACCAACTGTTTTGGATAAATTGAATGAAGCTGGAATCGATACATACTCAGTTGGTAAGATTAGCGATATCTTTAACGGTGCGGGTATCAACCATGACATGGGACATAACAAGTCAAACAGTCACGGAATTGATACGCTTTTGACAACAATGGGCCTTGCTGAGTTTGAAAAAGGATTCTCATTCACTAACTTGGTCGACTTTGATGCACTTTACGGTCACCGCCGTGATCCACATGGTTACCGCGACTGCTTGCATGAGTTTGATGAACGTTTGCCAGAGCTTATCGCTGCTATGAGAGAAGATGACTTACTCATGATTACTGCAGACCATGGTAATGATCCTACTTATGCTGGTACAGACCATACTCGTGAATACATTCCACTTTTGGTCTATAGCCCATCACTAAAAGGAAATGGACACTTACCAATCGGTCATTTTGCTGATATTTCGGCAACAATCGCTGATAACTTTGGCGTTGATAAAGCTATGATTGGTGAAAGCTTCTTAGATAAATTGGTTTAAGATGACTCGCTTGGCATTACTGGTTAGAGGGATCAATGTCGGTGGAAAACATAAGGTGGTCATGGCCCAGCTTCGTCAAGAATTGACAGAGTTGGGATTAGAAAATGTTGAAACCTACATCAATAGTGGCAATATTTTCTTTGATACTAGCATGCCTAGAACTCAGTTGGTTGAGAGGCTACAGGATTTCTTTAACAAGCATTATCCATTTATCCAACATTTTTCCTTGTTAAGTCAAGAAGACTACGAAGAGGAGCTTAGAACTCTTCCGGAATGGTGGTTCCAAGAAATGGCTCGAAAGGATGTTCTCTTTTATACTGAGGGACTGGATACCAAGCAAGTCATCGAGAAAGTCGAAAGTATGAAACTGTTAGATGAAGTGCTTCATTTCGGGAAACTGGGAATCTTCTGGGGCAAATTCTCAGAAGAAACCTATAGCAAAACAGCCTATCACAAGTACCTGCTTAAGATGCCTTTCTATCGTAATATTACTATTCGAAATGCAAAAACCTTTGACAAAATCGGTCAATTTTTAAAAGATTATGAAGGAGACAGACAATGACATTATTAGCAAAAATCAATGAAACAGCTGCTTTCTTAAAAGAAAAGGGAGTAGAAGCACCAGAGTTCGGTTTGATTCTTGGATCAGGACTGGGAGAACTTGCTGAAGAAATCGAAAATCCAGTTGTGGTAGACTATGCTGAGATTCCAAACTGGGGACGTTCGACTGTTGTTGGACACGCTGGAAAATTGGTCTACGGTGAACTTGCAGGACGTAAAGTCTTGGCTCTTCAAGGACGTTTCCACTTCTACGAAGGAAATCCTCTTGAAGTCGTTACTTTCCCAGTTCGTGTTATGAAAGTTTTAGGCTGTGAAGGTGTGATTGTGACCAACGCTGCTGGTGGTATCGGCTTTGGTCCTGGTACTTTGATGGCTATCACTGACCATATCAATATGACAGGACAAAATCCTCTAATCGGTGAAAACTTAGATGACTTCGGTCCACGTTTCCCAGACATGTCAAAAGCCTACACTCCAGAATATCGTGCTACAGCTCATGCAGTTGCTGAAAAACTTGGTGTTAAACTTGATGATGGTGTTTATATCGGTGTAACTGGTCCAACGTATGAAACTCCAGCTGAAATCCGTGCTTATAAGACACTTGGTGCAGACGCTGTCGGAATGTCAACCGTTCCTGAAGTTATCGTGGCAGCTCACTCTGGTTTGAAGGTTCTTGGTATTTCATGTATTACCAACTTTGCGGCTGGTTTCCAAGAAGAACTCAACCACGAAGAAGTAGTAGAAGTGACCGAACGTGTCAAAGGAGATTTCAAAGGTTTGCTAAAAGCGATTCTTGCTGAATTGTAAGACTATGAGAGTACGACTCCAAAGTATGCCCTATGGACTGAGAGTGCTTCTAGCCACTTTATCATTAGGAATAGGGACGGGTCTGGTCGGAATTGCCTGTCATTATCTACTAGAAGGGGTGCAAGGGCTGGCCTTTGGCCAAGATAAGTCGGATTTACTCCAGCAATTTCAAGAAGCTGGAGGTCTCCGTAGATTTTTGGTCTTATGTGTGACTGGGTGCTTGTCAGCTGGCTTCTGGCATGTCCTGCAAAAGCGTTATAAGATTCTGTCTATTCGCCAGCAAATTGACTTAGCTGGAGACAGGGAACCAGCGCCCTTAGCCCACCTCCTTCATGCAGGGATGCAGGTTGCGATTGTCGGAGCAGGTGCATCGGTCGGAAAAGAAGGAGCACCACGTGAGGTCGGGGCTCTTCTAGCTGGTCGCTTGGCGAAAGGTTTTTCTCTAGCCCTCAAAGAGCGAAAAGTCTTGGTCGCCTGTGGTGCTGGAGCTGGTTTAGCTGCGGTCTATCAAGTTCCCTTTGCCAGTAGTTTGTTCGTCTTTGAGACCTTAGGACTCGCCTACAGTTGGCAGAACCTTCTACTGGTTTTGACCAGCACTTATCTGGCCACCTGGGTCGCTCAGTCCATCATTGGTCAGGAGGCTATTTATCACCTGTCCGCAGTCTCATGGTCGGCTAGCAGTTTCTTCCAGGCTATTGTGATTGCTTTCTTGGTTACTCCCTTGGCTCTGGTCTTTGCTTTCCTCGCCAAGCGGGCTAGTCACAAACGGCGGAAGGATGGGACGATTCTTTGGGCTCTTCCTCTAGCCTTTCTAGTGCTGGGGAGCCTAGTAGCCTTTTTCCCTATCTTTATGGGGAATGGCCAGGTACTAGCGCAAGTCCTCTTGTCTAGCCAGTCGATTCCTTATCTTCCACTGGCTCTTGCAGTGAAGGGGCTTCTGGTTTATCTCCTCTTGCGCAATGGTGCGTATGGGGGAACTTTGACACCATCATTTGCCTTAGGAATTGGATCTGGCTATCTAGTGACCTTGCTTTTGACAGCAGTTGGGATTCATCTAGATCCTGCTCTAGGGATGTTACTAGGAGCGACCGTCTTTTTAGGGACGACCTTAAAAGCTCCTCTGACAGCCATTGCCCTGAGCCTTGGATTTACAGGCCAAACTTGGAGTTTGACAATTCCGCTTGTACTTGCGGCTGGTCTGTCTTACGTGATTCGAAAGAGATGGGAGAAGAAACGATGAAGGTACATTTTGTACTGCATGAAACCTTTGAAGTGCCGGGCGCTTATCTAAAATGGGCGCAGGAGCGTGGCCATCAAGTGACCACGACCAAAGTCTATGAGAATGAAGCCTTACCAGAGACAGTGGATGAAATCGACTTCTTAATTGTGATGGGGGGACCTCAATCGCCAGATGAAGATCGGGAAACTTTTCCATACTACGATCCTCAGGCAGAGATTGAGCTGATTCAAAAGGCTATGAAGGCAGATCGTTATATTGTTGGTGTCTGTCTTGGTGCTCAACTCCTATCGGTTGCTTATGGCGCAGAGTATGAACATAGTCCAGAACGTGAGATTGGTGTTTTTCCAATAACGCTAACTGAAGCTGGATTAAAAGACAATCATGTCAAAGTTTTTGGACAAACTTTAAATACCGGCCACTGGCATGGAGATATGCCAGGTTTGACAAAGGATGCTATCGTCCTTGCGACCAGTCAAGGCTGTCCACGTCAGATTATTCGCCTTAGTCCTAAACATTATGCCTTCCAAGCCCATTTGGAATTTGATCCAGAAGCAGTAGAGCTCTTGATTGCTGCTGACGGTGAAGAAGTTTTAAAAGAACAAAGTTCAAAATTAACCTTTGTTCAAAAGCCTAAAGCTATTCGTAACTATGCTTATCGAGAAATGAATGCAAAACTCTATGCATTTTTGGATTCATTAACAAAATAAATATAAAAATGAAAGAAAAGGAAAGGGAGTTCGGGTTTGAAATTGAACCCGTAATCGCCTCAACTTTCAAAACTAACTTACAATTGAACCAGCCCTAAAAGCTGTGTGAAAATGATCGATTGCCTTGTAAGTCCAGTACTTGCTGCGTCAATCCCCTATTTTCACTGTGCTTTTGACGGGCTTGGTATCTTATAGAAAGGTAGAGCGTGTGTTCAAATTTGAACACGAGCGGAAAGCTCGGAAAATAGATAATCTGACTGTGAAATCAGGATTTCTCGTCAGATTCCTAATTTTCAGTCGCTTTCTGGTCGCTCTTTGTATCATAAACTATGTCTATCCATATTGCTGCTAAGCAAGGTGAAATTGCTGATAAAATTCTTCTTCCTGGGGATCCTCTTCGTGCGAAGTTTATCGCTGAGAATTTCCTTGAAGACGCTGTATGCTTCAATGAAGTCCGTAACATGTTTGGTTACACTGGGACTTACAAGGGCCATCGTGTATCTGTTATGGGAACAGGGATGGGAATGCCATCAATCTCCATCTATGCGCGTGAATTGATTGTCGATTACGGTGTGAAAAAATTGATCCGTGTCGGAACTGCTGGTTCTTTGAATGAGGATGTTCATGTTCGTGAATTAGTTTTGGCACAAGCAGCTGCAACTAACTCAAACATTATCCGCAATGACTGGCCTCAATATGATTTTCCACAAATCGCTAGCTTTGATTTGCTAGATAAAGCCTACCATATTGCCAAAGATCTTGGTATGACCACTCACGTTGGGAATGTCTTGTCTTCAGATGTCTTCTATTCAAATTACTTTGAAAAGAACATTGAGCTTGGAAAATGGGGAGTAAAAGCGGTGGAAATGGAAGCAGCGGCGCTGTACTATCTTGCTGCCCAACACCATGTTGATGCTCTTGCCATTATGACGATTTCTGACAGCTTGGTTAACCCAGAAGAAGACACTACAGCAGAAGAGCGCCAAAATACTTTCACAGATATGATGAAGGTTGGTCTAGAAACCTTGATTGCAGACTAAAGTTAGATTCCATTCATGTGATTACTCTTGTTCTCAAAATGATAAGCATGTTCATTGCTTCAATCTTATAATAGATGAGAATAAGGATTTTGAAGAAAGTCAAATTATGTCAAAGGACCAAAAGTAGTCAGTTTAACATTTAAATCATAATCAAATAAAGTTGAAAGCCTGGTTGACAGAAGCTAAAGGTTTTCAACTTTTTTAGAACAAAAAACTTAAGGAGGGATAAAATGGATAAGATTGAACAATTACAGGAACTGATAGATCAAAGTCAGAGAATTGTCTTTTTCGGTGGTGCAGGGGTTTCTACAGAGTCTAATATTCCTGATTTTCGAAGTTCTGATGGTGTTTATAGTCTTAAGTTGGGACGCCATTTTACTGCAGAGCAACTTGTTTCACGCACCATGTTTGAACGCTATCCAGAGGATTTTTTTGACTTCTACAAAAAGTATCTGGTCTATCCAGATGCCAAGCCAAATTTAGCACATATTTATCTAGCATTTTTGGAAAAGACTGGTAAATTAAAGGCGATTGTGACGCAAAATATTGATAGCTTGCATGAAATGGCGGGTTCTGAAAATGTTTTGAAACTGCATGGTAGTGCAGATCGAAATTACTGTTTGGGCTGTCATCGCTTTTATGATTTGAATGCATTTTTGGCACTTGAAGGTTCAGTTCCTTACTGCTTAGATTGTGGTAAGGTGGTCAAACCTGACGTAACCCTTTATGAGGAACCTCTGGATATGGATGTTTTTAGTCGAGCAGCCCAAGTCATTCAGCAAGCAGATTTATTGATTATTGGAGGAACTTCCTTAGTCGTTTATCCTGCAGCTAGCCTAATCAATTATTTTTCAGGGGCAAATCTTGTCGTTATCAACAAGTCCAGTACTCCTCAAGACAGCCAAGCTGATTTAGTTATCGAAGGTAAGATTGGAGAAGTGTTTTCTAAATTGAGACAATAAAAAACTGAAAGAAGTAGGACTATACTTCCTTCAGTTTTTTGTATCACGAACTCAGAAACTATGAACACGATTCTCTTCATTTCTAGGGAATCTTATATTTGATTTATAAATTGCTCGAGTTATTTTTAATTGTTGAGTAAAAGGAAAAAAGTAAGATTTTCTGGATGAAAATCTTCCTTTTTTAGTCAATAAGTACATGCTGATTTTAATGAAATGCTACTATATTGTTTACTTTTTTAAAGATCGCAAAAAACAATCAATCTCTGCTTGAGAATGGAGAATACGCATCTTTTCTGGGTAAGTATTGTTTAAGTATTGGTATCTATCCTTAGCATTTTTTGTTCGACCATCCCAGAGAATCCAACGGATAAATTCCCAGTTGAATTGCTCGGGACATCCCGCAGCCATACTTTCTCTGACTTTTCCTCTGTATTTAAAATAGCGCTTAAAGGCTCTTAGCAAACAAGTCCACGATGAGAAGTTTAAAAAGATGATCTGGTCAGCTTGCTCCATTCTTTCCTCATAGCAACACCAAGAGTAGTTGCCATCAATGACCCAATTTTTGTTTTTGGATAAAAAGTCCTTCATTTCCTTAAGCATCCAGTCACGGTCACTGTCCTGCCAACCAGGTTGAAATTGGAGAGTATCCATATGAAGTTTGGGGATGGAGTAGTGCTTAGCCAGTTTTTCTGCAAGAGTAGATTTACCTGATCCTGAATATCCGATGATAGCTATTTTCATAATAACCTCCAGAAAATGTGCACAAAAAAAGCTCCGAAGAGCTCATTTTGTATGCAGTTAAAGATTAACCAAGTTTAGCTGCAAGACGTGCTTTATCACGGCTAGCTTTGTTTTTGTGGATCAAACCTTTAGTTTCTGCTTTATCGATAGCTGAGCTGGCAGCACGGTAAAGTTCTTCAGATGGGTTTGCTTCAAAAGCTTTGATAGCAGTACGCATAGCTGATTTTTGAGCTGAGTTCTTTTCGTTTTGTTTAACGTTCAATTCAGCGCGTTTGATAGCTGATTTAATGTTTGCCAATGTTCTTACCTCCATTTTTACTAACTATACCATTATATCTGAAAACTTACGTTTTGACAAGGGAAAATTATTTTTTTAAGTAAATTTCATCAATTTCGTGATTTTTAGATTTATGGAGAATGACCTCGGCACGATTTCGTGTCGGTTCAATGTAATTTTGGAGATTGGTGAGGTTGATACTGGTCCAAACTTGGTGAGCAAAATCCTTGACTTCACTAAGAGGAAGTTGAGTGAAACGATAGTAATAGTTGCCTGGATCATCTTGAGCAAAGCTAAGGAGTTTTAAGAATCGATCCAAATACCAACTTTCAATGTCTTCGACAGCGGCATCGACATAGATTGAAAAGTCAAAGAAATCAGTAATATAGAGACGGGCATTATGTGGATTTTGGAACACATTGATTCCCTCAACAATAACAAAATCAGCGGCTTCTACTCGTTGTTTTTGACCTGGCACGATATCATAGATTTCATGGGAATAAACAGGAATATCAACATCCTGCCCATTTTTAAGTTGGTCTAGGAAATTAAGCAAAGCTTCCATGTCGTAACTCTCAGGAAACCCCTTGCGGTTGAGGATATCTTGCTCTATCAGAATACTATTTGGGTATAAAAAACCATCCGTAGTAACTAGTTCAACACTTGCTCCAGGAACGATACGAGACAGCAAAATTTGCAAGAGTCGACTAGTAGTTGACTTACCTACGGCAACACTTCCTGAAACTCCAATAATAAAGGGCTGCTTTTTGCTCTCTCTTTGAAGGAAAATGCCTTTTGAGAAGGCAAGGTCTTCTTTGGAACGTTTGTAAATCTGAATCAGATGTGCCAGTGGCAGATAGATATCTGTAACGTCTTGAAGGCTAATCTGGTCATTGAAACTCTTAATAGAATCTAACTCTTCCTCGGTCAAGGGAGGAGTTGTTTTGCGATGCAAGGATTGCCAAGTTTCGCGGTTTATCCTTTCAAAATGTAAAAATTCGTTGGTCATTTGTTTTCCCCTAGATATTTTGTCTATCATACCATAAAAAGCTAAAAAAATAAAGCGGTTTCTTGAATGTGATAAGTCAGTAGTATATACTATAAGTAGATAGAGAATGAACAATTTATTGATGAAGTAGGAGCTGATTTCTCCTGATTTTATCAGCTAATAAAGGGGGCTTTTTAGTACACAACTTATAGGAGATGTACTATGAAAATCATAAAAAGTTACATATTGGAACTCTGTTTTATTTTAAGTTTGCTTTACCTTTTATAAAAGGAGTAAATGCGGATAATGGTAGACGTTTTGTGGAAATTTATTACGGTTTTACATTTTTAATGGATTATGCCATTGTAACAACTATTTTCATTTGTTCACTCCTCCTTGCATGGCTGTTAAGGAAAGGTTGGACAAAATTCCTTGCTGCTGGTACTTATCTATTTTTGATTTTGTGGATTGCTACAGAGGGTTATTTATTCCGCATGTCAATAGAAGATTTGATACGCCTGTGGACAAGTTTGGAAATCCTGACACAAACTTATCAGTTGGGCTTTTATCTAAACATCTTCTTGGGAATCCTGTTGATAATTAAGTATTTGAAGGTGAAGCAATAGTAATCAAAATGCGTCTGATTATAGACAATAAATTTGTTGTTTTATCCTGACTGTGATACCTTATAGCTCCCAATGACTTGTCATTCGTTTCCAATAATTGATAGAGATTGAAGGAAAGCGCTTTCTTTGTTAAAATATAAGGGGGAAAACCAATAAAGGAGGTGTTAAGATGAAAGCTAGATTAAGAGAAAAAGAGCTGTTTTTTATCAGTCTATTTGTAGTTGTTTTATGGTTATCACCAAACTGGGTGAATTTTTCTTTTACGATAGGAACTCAGAGCCATAACTGGACCACTTTTGTTTTGTTCATCTTATTACCCCTCATAGGTCTTGGCTACCTTGTGCTAGCTTTCTTTAAACGAAAGTGTTGGCTCTTCTTTTTTGGTCTTGCTTGCATTTTTGCTTTTCCGATTACCATGGCAGTTGGGAGCTTTTTACTAGGTCCCTAATGTTAATCCGAATTTATATTATTTTTGAGAAAATACAATGTGCTTAAAGGGCTTGATACCATTGTAAACGATTTACAAATAACTTATTTTTATGGTAAAATAGTGTCATGAGTAAAATGTATTATGCAGAAAATCCAGATGCAGCCCATGATGTTCATGAGCTTAGAGTTGAGCTACTTGGGCAAAAGATGACCTTTTTGACAGATGCGGGTGTCTTTAGCAAAAAAATGATTGACTTTGGAAGTCAGTTGTTGTTGAGATGTCTTGATATTGAAAAAGGTGAAAAAATTCTTGATGTTGGTTGTGGCTATGGTCCGATAGGTTTGTCTTTGGTTAAAGCATATGGTGCCCAAGCAACTATGGTGGATATCAATAATCGTGCCCTGGATTTAGCCCAGCAAAATGCAGTAAAAAACAAGGTTCAAGCGACTATCTTCCAGTCTAATATTTATGAGCAGGTAGAAGGACAATTTGACCATGTCATTTCCAATCCTCCTATTCGCGCTGGCAAGCAAGTAGTCCACGAAATCATTGAGAAAAGTAGAGACTTTTTAGTAGATGGTGGAGATTTGACGATTGTCATCCAGAAAAAACAAGGAGCTCCTAGTGCCAAAAGTAAGATGGAAAAAGTCTTTGGCAATTGCGAGGTTGTAAAGAAAGATAAGGGATATTATATCCTTAGAAGTGTGAAAGAATGAGAACAGTAGATCTAATCCAGAAAAAAAGAGACGGGCAAGAACTCAGTTCGAACGAAATCCAATGGTTGATTGAAGGCTATGTGGCAGGAACTGTTCCTGATTACCAGATGTCAGCATTTGCCATGGCAGTTTACTTCCAAGGAATGACCACGAGAGAAATTTCTGATTTAACCATGAATATGGTTAAGACAGGTCAGGAGTTTGATTTGTCAGCTATAGATGGTGTGAAGGTTGATAAACACTCTACGGGTGGTGTCGGTGACAAGGTAACTTTAATCCTAGCACCCTTGGTAGCCAGTTTTGATGTCCCAGTAGCTAAAATGAGCGGTAGGGGCTTAGGCCACACAGGTGGTACTATCGATAAATTAGAATCCATTAAAGGTTTTCAGATTGAACGAAGTCAGGATGACTTCATCAAACAGGTTCAAGATATTGGGGTTTCAGTTATTGGTCAATCTGACCAATTGGTTAAGGCTGATAAGCTTCTCTATGCCCTTCGTGATGTGACGGCAACAGTTGATACCATTCCCTTGATTGCTAGTTCGGTCATGAGTAAAAAAATTGCAGCTGGAGCGGATGCTATCTTACTTGATGTAACAGTTGGTGAAGGCGCCTTTATGAAAACAGTCGACGAGGCACGCCAACTGGCTCAAACCATGGTAAATCTTGGGAAGGCTGTAGGTCGTAAGACAGTAGCAGTCATTACAGATATGAGCCAACCTTTGGGACGCGCCATTGGGAATCGTTTAGAAATCCTAGAAGCCCTAGAAATTCTTCAAGGAAAAGGGCGCGAGGATATTAGTCACTTTATCTGCCAACTTGCTCAGATTATGCTGTCTCTAGCAAATGTTGAAAAAACGGTCGAGGAAGTTAAAGGACATCTTGAAAATGGTCAGGCACTCAAGAAGTTTGAAGAGATGATTCTTGCTCAAGGCGGGGATTTAGAAGATCTCTATCGACCTGTAAAAGTTGATCATGTAGTAGAAATTCCTGCTCAGGAAGATGGTGTCATTGAGGCACTTCCAGCCATGGAGTTCGGTCTCTTTGCCATGAGATTGGGTGCTGGTCGTGCAGTTAAAACAGACTCCCTTGACTATGAGACAGGGATCGTTTTTGAGAAGAAAGTGGGAGATTCGGTCAAACAGGGTGAAATTGTCGCAAAAGTATATACAAATGGCAAAATTTCTCCGGAACTAGTTACAGATTTCCAAAAATATGTTAAAATTAAGGTGAGTGATGAAGCGTTCATATTACGTGAAATCATTGAAATCATCTCCTAATTTAAGGAAAAACCGAAATGAAATTAAATAAATACATTGATCATACGCTTTTAAAGCAAGATGCATCAGAAGAACAAATTGATCGTTTGTTATCTGAAGCTAAAGACTATGATTTTGCCAGTGTTTGTGTCAATCCTTG
Source organism: Streptococcus infantis (assembly GCF_047460825.1). Lineage (GTDB taxonomy): Bacteria > Bacillota > Bacilli > Lactobacillales > Streptococcaceae > Streptococcus > Streptococcus infantis_V. Next base: position 138,045 of record NZ_JASHFO010000001.1, read on the forward strand.
CTGGGTTTCGCATGCAAAAACTGCACTCGTAGATTCTGATGTCAAGGTTTGTACAGTAGTAGGCTTCCCTCTAGGAGCCACAACATCTGCTGTTAAAGCCTTTGAAACCAAAGAAGCCATCCAAAATGGTGCTGACGAAATTGATATGGTTATCAATGTTGGTGCACTCAAATCAGGAAATGCCGCATTAGTTGAGTCAGACATTCGAGCTGTTGTTGAAGCAAGCGGAGATAAACTCGTTAAGGTTATTATCGAAGCTTGTTTATTAACTGATGAGGAAAAAATTCTCGCTTGTCAACTAGCCCAGAAAGCAGGAGCTGACTTTGTCAAGACTTCTACTGGTTTCTCATCTGGTGGAGCAACTTTAGCAGATGTGAAGTTAATGCGCCAGACAGTTGGACCTGTTATGGGTGTTAAGGCTGCTGGTGGAGCTCGTTCTTATGCAGATTCTGTAGCTTTTGTAGAAGCAGGTGCGACACGTATCGGAACATCTTCTGGTGTAGCAATCTTAAAAGGAGAGTTAGCAGATGGCGACTACTGAGTTGATTGACTTAGCGATTGAGACTAGTAAAAACGCCTATGTACCCTATTCACACTTTCCAATTGGTGCCGTTCTGGTTGCCAAGGACGGCAGTGTTTATACAGGATGCAATATTGAAAATGCTAGCTACCCCTTGACCAACTGTGGTGAGAGAACAGCCATTTTTAAAGCTGTCTCTGAAGGACAACGTGAGTTTTCAGAGTTGATTGTCTACGGTCAAACTGAAAAACCTATTTCTCCTTGCGGAGCTTGTCGCCAAGTCATGGTCGAATTTTTTAAACCAGATCTAAAGGTGACTCTAGTCGCCAAAGATAAAACGACGGTCGAGATGACGGTCGGGGAATTACTTCCATACTCATTTACAGACTTGAAATAGTCTGTGTCACTCTCTGAGTGGCAAGGGTCCTTGTGACCAATCAATCCATACTTGCAACTTCGTTGCGCATCTTATTTAGGAGGTTCAGTAATGAACAAGAAACAATGGCTAGGCCTTGGTCTAGTTGCAGTAGCAGCATTTGGACTTGCTGCATGTGGTAATCGCTCTTCTCGTAACGCAGCTTCTTCTTCTGATGTGAAGACTAAAGCAGCTATCGTTACAGATACTGGTGGTGTTGATGATAAATCATTCAACCAATCAGCTTGGGAAGGTCTTCAAGCTTGGGGTAAAGAGCACAATCTTTCAAAAGATAATGGCTACACTTACTTCCAATCAACAAGTGAAGCTGACTACGCTAACAACTTGAACCAAGCAGCGGGAAGCTACAACTTGATTTTTGGTGTTGGTTTTGCCCTTCACAATGCAGTTGAAGAAGCAGCAAAAGAACATTCAGATAAAAACTATGTTTTGATCGACGATGTAATTAAAGATCAAAAGAACGTAGCAAGCGTAACATTTGCTGATAACGAAGCAGCTTACCTCGCAGGTGTAGCAGCAGCTAAAACTACTAAAACAAAACAAGTAGGTTTTGTAGGTGGTATGGAATCTGAAGTTATTTCTCGTTTTGCAGCTGGTTTCAAAGCTGGTGTTGAATCAGTTGACCCATCTATCAAGGTTCAAGTAGACTATGCTGGATCATTTGGTGATGCTGCTAAAGGTAAAACAATTGCTGCAGCACAATACGCTGCAGGAGCAGACGTAATCTACCAAGCAGCTGGTGGTACTGGTGCAGGTGTTTTCTCAGAAGCTAAATCTTTGAACGAAAGCAAAAATGAAAGTGAAAAAGTTTGGGTTATCGGTGTAGACCGTGACCAAGTTGAAGAAGGTAAATACACTTCTAAAGATGGTAAAGAATCAAACTTCGTACTTGCTTCTACTTTGAAACAAGTTGGAACAACAGTTCAAGACCTTTCTAACAAAGCAGAAAAAGGTGAATTCCCTGGTGGTCAAGTTATCGTTTACTCATTGAAAGATAAAGGTGTTGACTTGGCAGTGACAAACCTTACTGAAGAAGCTAAGAAAGCTGTTGAAGATGCAAAAGCTAAAATCCTTGACGGTAGCATCAAAGTTCCTGAAAAATAATTAAAGGAAGTCATTTCTTAGGAAGCGGCCTTGGGCCGCTTCTTTAAGAATTGGGGCAAATGAATTTTGTCTCAATAGAGCTTGTTAAGATCTCTTTAGCAGGTTTTATTGAAATAAAATAAAACTCTGAAAGGAAGAGCACATGGCACACGAAAATGTCATTGAGATGCATGAAATTACCAAAGTTTTCGGTGAATTTGTCGCTAACGACAAGATTAACCTTGAACTTCGTAAAGGTGAAATTCATGCACTTTTAGGAGAAAATGGAGCTGGGAAGTCCACTCTTATGAACATGCTAGCAGGGCTTCTAGAACCAACTAGTGGTGAAATTGTGGTCAACGGTCAAGTTGTAAAACTAGACTCGCCATCAAAAGCCGCTAGCCTAGGGATTGGAATGGTTCACCAACACTTTATGTTGGTAGAGGCTTTCACTGTTGCTGAAAATATCATTTTGGGAAGCGAATTAACCAAAAATGGTGTTCTAGATATTGCTCGAGCAACTCGAGAAATTCTTGAACTATCAGAGCGTTATGGACTAGCTGTGGATCCTTCTGCCAAAGTAGCAGATATCTCTGTTGGTGCTCAACAACGTGTTGAAATTTTGAAGACACTTTATCGTGGTGCCGATATTCTCATCTTTGACGAACCAACTGCCGTTTTAACTCCGTCAGAAATCGATGAGTTGATGGCTATCATGAAGAACTTGGTCAAAGAAGGCAAATCAATTATCTTGATTACCCACAAGTTGGATGAAATTCGTGCGGTTTCTGACCGCGTTACAGTTATCCGTCGTGGTAAATCAATCGAAACAGTTGAGATTGCGGGTGCAACTAATGCTGACTTGGCAGAAATGATGGTCGGACGTTCTGTTTCCTTCAAAACTGAGAAGCAAGCACCTCAACCTAAAGAAGTCGTTCTTTCCATCAAAGACTTGGTTGTTCATGAAAACCGTGGCGTTCCTGCTGTTAAGAATCTTTCACTCGATGTTCGAGCTGGTGAGATTGTCGGAATTGCCGGTATTGATGGAAATGGTCAGTCTGAATTGATCCAAGCTATCACAGGACTTCGTAAGATTGAGTCTGGTAGTGTGGAATTGAAAGACCAGTCCATTGTAGGATTGCATCCGCGTCAAATTACTGAACTGAGTGTTGGTCACGTTCCGGAAGACCGTCATCGTGATGGTTTGGTCTTGGAAATGATGATTTCTGAAAATATCGCTCTTCAAACCTACTATAAAGAACCTCTTAGCAAGAAGGGAATTTTAAATTATACGAATATCCTTGACTATGCAAAAAAATTGATGCAGGAGTTTGATGTTCGTGCTGCTAGTGAGATTGTTCCAGCTTCGGCTCTTTCTGGAGGAAATCAACAAAAAGCAATCATCGCTCGGGAGATTGATCGAAATCCGGATCTCCTCATCGTCAGCCAACCAACTCGTGGTTTGGACGTCGGTGCCATTGAGTACATTCACAAACGCTTGATTCAAGAACGTGATAATGGGAAAGCTGTCCTTGTAGTCAGCTTTGAACTAGATGAGATTCTAAATGTCTCAGATAGAATCGCTGTTATCCATGATGGTAAGATTCAAGGGATTGTAACGCCAGAAACAACCAACAAGCAAGAACTTGGTGTCTTGATGGCTGGTGGTGAATTGGAAAAAGGAGAAGAGTGATGTCTAAAAAATTACAACAAATTTCGGTTCCCTTGATTTCTGTTATCCTTGGAATCTTGCTTGGAGCCATCGTCATGTGGATTTTTGGCTATGATGCTATTTGGGGTTATGAAGAGTTGTTCTACACAGCCTTTGGTAGTGTTCGTGGAATCGGTGAAATTTTCCGTGCCATGGGGCCACTAGTCTTGATTGCTCTTGGATTTGCAGTTGCGAGTCGTGCTGGCTTCTTTAACGTTGGTCTTCCAGGACAAGCACTCGCTGGTTGGGTTATGAGTGGCTGGTTCGCTCTTTCAAATCCAGATTTGCCACGTCCATTGTTGATTCTTGCGACAGTTGTCATTGCGCTGGTGGCTGGAGGAATAGTTGGTGCCATTCCTGGTATTTTAAGGGCCTACCTCGGAACATCTGAAGTCATCGTAACCATCATGATGAACTACATTGTTCTCTATACAAGTAATGCCTTTATCCACTCTTTCCCTAAAGATATCATGCAAAGTACTGACTCATCAATTCGAGTAAGTGCAAATGCAACTTATCAAACACCTTGGCTTGCTGAGTTAACAGGAAACTCTCGTATGAATATTGGGATTTTCTTTGCCATCATTGCAGTTGCAGTTATTTGGTTCTTGCTTAAGAAGACAACTCTCGGTTTTGAAATCCGTGCAGTTGGTCTCAATCCAAATGCTTCTGAATACGCTGGTATTTCAGCGAAACGTACCATTATTCTATCAATGATTATTTCTGGTGCCCTTGCAGGTCTAGGTGGAGCTGTAGAAGGTCTTGGTACCTTCCAGAACGTTTATGTCCAAGGTTCATCATTGGCAATCGGATTTAATGGTATGGCGGTCAGTCTACTTGCTGCAAACTCACCAATTGGAATTCTCTTTGCAGCCTTCTTGTTCGGAGTGCTTCAAGTTGGAGCTCCAGGTATGAATGCTGCACAAGTGCCATCTGAGCTTGTAAGTATCGTTACAGCCTCAATTATCTTCTTTGTCAGCGTTCATTACATCATCGAACGCTATGTCAAACCAAGAAAACAACTTAAAGGAGGTAAATAAGGATGTCGATTACAACAATGCTAACCCTTATGGTTTCTTCAATGTTGATTTACTCAGCACCACTTATTTTCACAAGTATCGGAGGCGTTTTCTCTGAACGTGGTGGAGTTGTTAACGTTGGACTTGAAGGAATCATGGTCATGGGTGCCTTCTCTGGAGTTGTTTTTAACCTTGAATTTGCACAAGATTTGGGAGCATTAACTCCTTGGTTGGCTCTTCTCGTCGGTGGATTAGTCGGAGCTATCTTTTCACTAATTCACGCAGTAGCTACAGTTCATTTTCGTGCTGACCATGTTGTCAGTGGTACCGTACTTAACTTGATGGCTCCAGCCTTGGCAGTCTTCTTGGTGAAGGTGCTTTATAACAAGGGACAAACGGATAACTTAACGCAAACTTTTGGACGTTTTGATTTTCCTCTTTTGGCTAATATCCCAGTTATCGGAGATATCTTCTTCAAGTCAACAAGTTTACTTGGTTACCTAGCAATTGCCTTCTCATTCTTAGCATGGTTTATCCTCTTTAAGACTCGCTTTGGACTTCGTCTTCGTTCAGTTGGTGAACACCCACAAGCAGCAGATACTTTGGGGATTAATGTCTACAAGATGAGATATCTTGGAGTTGTGATTTCAGGTTTCCTTGGAGGAATCGGTGGAGCTATCTACGCTCAGTCAATTTCCGTTAACTTCTCAGTTACAACCATCGTTGGACCTGGATTTATCGCACTTGCTGCTATGATCTTCGGTAAATGGAATCCTGTTGGTGCTATGCTTTCAAGTCTCTTCTTTGGACTATCACAAAGTTTAGCAGTTATCGGTTCTCAACTTCCTTTCTTGCAAGGAGTCCCAGCCGTTTACTTGCAAATTGCACCATATCTTTTGACCATTGTCGTACTAGCAGCCTTCTTTGGTAAAGCTGTTGCACCGAAAGCAGATGGTATCAACTATATCAAATCTAAATAAACAAGAAAGCGTCGGTTTGAAACTGACGCTTTATTTTTTAGGTTTTTGATGGGTAAGATTTAGTCCCCAAGGAACTAGGTTCTCAGTTTTGTTTTGAATACGATTGATGTTATCCTTATGGCGAATGATAATTAGACTTGCGAGGGCTAGGATAATCACTACAAATAATAAATCGTAACTTGGCAGTAGGAAACCGATAAGTGGAAAGAGAATCACCCCAAGTACAGCAGCGAGGGCAGCAGTAACACTAGAGAGAGAAATCATACTGCCTAGATAAAGAGTGCCGAAGAAAACAACTGCTAGATAGAGGCAAAATAGAGGAGCAAATCCGAAAATGACTCCAGCACTAGTTGCGACAGCTTTTCCTCCTTTAAAGCTTGCAAATACTGGGAAGGTATGCCCAATCACAGCTAAAAGGCCAAAGACTAGAGGTGAAACTCCTTGAACATGAAAGATAAGTGGGAGTAAGGCTGCGATGGTTCCTTTGAAAAAGTCAATCACGAAGGTTGCCATACCCGCTTTCTTACCTAGGATTCGAAAGGTATTGGTCGTTCCAGTATTACCAGAACCATGTTCTCTTAGATTAATCTTAAAGAAGATTTGCCCGATCCACAGTCCTGAAGGGATAGAACCCAATAAATAAGCTAAAATTAATAATACTATTGTCATCATGCTTCTATTATACCATGAAATGAGAGAGAAACGGAAAGGAATCTTATCTCAATTTGTGACATCTGATTCTTTATGTAAGTAGAAAATTTTTCTCATGAACACTATTGTTCGGAAATCAAGATTAAAGTTTTAAAAATTCATGAAAGTTTCTGAAATTCCTTGATTTTGTGTTTATTTATGCTATAATAGGAACAATTATTTTTAGGAGGTGGAATATGTCTTACTTATTCGAGATATTACCAAGTTTATTGAGCGGTGCTATAATGACTTTACAAGTTTTTGCACTGGTCTTGCTCTTTTCAATCCCTTTAGGTATTTTGGTTGCCTTTTGCTTACAGGTCCATTGGAAACCCCTCCATTACATAATTGATGTTTATATCTGGGTGATGCGTGGAACACCCTTACTTTTGCAACTAATTTTTATTTATTATGTCCTACCAAGTATCGGAATTCGATTGGACCGGGTGCCAGCTGCGATTATTGCCTTCACGCTTAATTATGCAGCCTACTTTGCTGAAATTTTCCGTGGAGGAATTGCAACCATTCCTCAAGGGCAATACGAAGCAGCTAAGGTTTTGAAATTCAATCCTTTCGATACCGTTCGCTATATCATTTTGCCACAGGTGACCAAGATTGTTTTACCAAGTGTATTTAACGAGGTTATGAGTTTGGTTAAGGATACTTCTCTGGTCTATGCGCTCGGTATTTCAGATTTAATCCTAGCTAGTCGTACTGCAGCCAATCGTGATGCTAGCTTGATTCCAATGTTTCTAGCAGGAGCTATTTATCTGCTTGTGATTGGTATCGTTACAATTTTAGCTAAGAAACTTGAGAAAAAATTCAGCTACTATAGATAGGAGGTTATCCATGTTAGAGTTAAGAAATATCAGCAAAAAATTTGGAAAAAAAGAAATTTTATCCAATTTCAGTTTAACAATTCCTGAAAAGCAAATTTTGGCCATCGTTGGACCTTCTGGTGGTGGAAAGACAACCTTGCTTAGAATGTTAGCTGGACTTGAAACTATTGATTCAGGAGAGATTTTTTATAACGGAGAATCATTACCTTTGGATGAACTTGAAAAACGACACTTGTTAGGATTTGTTTTTCAAGATTTTCAGCTTTTTCCTCACTTATCCGTTATGGAGAACTTGATTTTGTCACCTATCAAGACTATGGGGATGTCTGAGGCAGATGCGAAGAAGAAGGCAATCGACTTACTCACTCGTCTAGGTCTCAAAGCTCATGTGGATGCCTATCCATACTCATTATCTGGTGGTCAAAAGCAACGGGTTGCCTTAGCACGTGCAATGATGATAGATCCAGAAGTGATTGGATATGATGAACCAACTTCGGCTCTTGATCCAGAGTTGCGTCTCGAAGTTGAAAAACTGATTTTACAAAATCGAGAATTAGGTATGACTCAGATTGTCGTTACCCACGATCTTCAGTTTGCAGAGAATATCGCTGACCAAATTCTCAAAGTAGAGCCTAAGTAGGAGGTGTCTATGAATCGAAAGAAAATCAGCCTTGTTTTGGCATTCTTTCTTACTTTTTTCCTGGTAGGATGCACGCAAAAAGCTAGCAATCCTAAAGTAGATAATTGGGAAAAATACCAACAACAAGGAAGCATTACTATTGGATTTGACAATACTTTTGTTCCTATGGGATTTGAAGAAAAGAATGGGCAATATGTTGGATTTGATATTGATTTAGCCCAAGCCGTTTCTGAGAAACTGGGGTTCAAGGTACAGTTTCAACCCATTGATTGGGATATGAAGGAAACAGAACTTCAAAATGGGACTATTGACGCTATTTGGAATGGTTATTCTGCAACGGATGAACGTTGTGAGAAGGTAGCTTTTACAATACCGTATATGGAGAATCAGCAGGTTCTCGTGTCAAAAAAATCGCAAAATATCCAGTCAGTTTCGGATATGAAAGATAAGATTTTGGGGGCCCAAGCAGGTTCTTCTGGTTATCTAGATTTTGAAGCTCAGCCAGATCTTCTAAAGAATATTGTTAAGGACCAAAAGGCTAATCAGTATCAGAGTTTTAATGAAGCCTTGATTGACTTGCAAAATGATCGGATTGATGCTCTTTTAATTGACCGTGTTTATGCCAACTATTATCTTAAAACGGAAGGGATATTAGACCAGTATGAGATTTTCCCAGCTGGTTTTGAGAGTGAATCCTTTGCAGTTGGAGTTAGACCGGCTGATAAGACTTTGCTAGAAAATTTAAATAAAGCTTTTGTGGAATTGTATCAAGATGGAAAATTCCAAGAAATTAGCCAAAAATGGTTTGGTGAAGATATTGCAACAAGTCAAGTTAAAGGAAAAGAAAACTGAGACTCGTGTCTTGGTTTCTTTTTTTTAGGGTGAGAATGAGTGATTTTTTTACTAAAAAGAACTTGTGAATAGTCTTATTAACTAGAAAATTTTGCAAAATCCTTAGAAAACCTGTAAAATAGAAAAGATGAACAAATAGGAGGTTCCTTGTGTCAAAAAAGGAAATCAATATTAACAATTATAATGATGATGCCATTCAGGTGCTAGAAGGGTTGGATGCGGTCCGTAAACGTCCAGGGATGTATATCGGATCGACTGACGGTGCTGGGCTACATCACCTTGTTTGGGAAATTGTCGATAATGCAGTCGATGAAGCTCTGTCTGGATTTGGTGATCGCATTGATGTAACCATTAATAAGGATGGAAGTTTAACGGTTCAAGACCACGGACGTGGGATGCCGACTGGGATGCACGCTATGGGAATTCCAACGGTTGAGGTGATTTTTACCATTCTTCACGCTGGAGGAAAATTCGGTCAAGGTGGTTACAAGACTTCTGGTGGTCTCCACGGGGTTGGTTCTTCAGTCGTGAATGCACTCTCTAGTTGGCTGGAAGTAGAAATCACTCGTGATGGTGCAGTCTACAAGCAACGTTTTGAAAATGGTGGAAAGCCAGTAACCACTCTTGAAAAGGTTGGAACGGCACCAAAATCTAAGACAGGTACAAAAGTGACCTTCATGCCGGATGCTAGTATCTTTTCTACGACAGACTTCAAGTACAATACCATTTCAGAGCGTCTCAATGAGTCGGCCTTTCTCTTGAAAAATGTAACCTTGTCATTAACGGATAAGCGAACAGATGAAGCAATTGAATTCCATTATGAGAATGGGGTACAAGACTTTGTTTCCTACCTCAATGAAGACAAGGAAACCTTGACACCTGTTTTGTACTTTGAGGGGGAAGATAATGGTTTCCAAGTAGAAGTAGCTCTCCAATACAATGATGGATTTTCAGATAACATTCTGTCCTTTGTTAACAACGTTCGTACCAAGGACGGTGGAACGCATGAGACAGGATTCAAGTCTGCCATTACCAAAGTCATGAACGACTATGCGCGAAAAACTGGCCTTCTCAAAGAAAAAGATAAAAACCTAGAAGGTTCAGATTACCGTGAAGGGTTGGCGGCAGTTCTTTCCATCCTTGTTCCTGAAGAACATTTGCAGTTTGAAGGACAGACTAAGGATAAACTAGGAAGTCCCCTTGCTCGTCCCGTTGTAGATGGGATTGTAGCTGATAAGTTGACCTTCTTCCTTATGGAAAATGGGGAACTGGCTTCTAACCTCATCCGTAAGGCTATCAAGGCGCGTGATGCTCGTGAAGCGGCACGTAAGGCGCGTGATGAGAGCCGAAATGGGAAGAAAAATAAAAAAGACAAGGGCTTATTATCTGGGAAATTGACTCCAGCCCAGTCCAAGAATCCTGCTAAGAATGAACTCTATCTAGTTGAGGGGGACTCTGCCGGTGGTTCTGCCAAACAAGGTCGTGACCGCAAGTTCCAGGCAATCTTACCTCTTCGTGGTAAGGTTATCAATACAGCTAAGGCAAAGATGGCCGATATCCTCAAAAATGAAGAAATCAACACCATGATTTACACCATCGGTGCTGGTGTAGGAGCAGACTTCTCTATTGAAGATGCCAACTATGACAAGATTATTATCATGACCGATGCGGATACCGACGGTGCCCACATCCAAACGCTTCTCTTAACCTTCTTTTATCGCTACATGCGTCCCCTAGTAGAAGCAGGGCATGTCTATATTGCCCTTCCGCCTCTTTACAAGATGTCTAAAGGGAAAGGTAAGAAAGAAGAAGTAGCCTATGCATGGACGGACGGAGAGCTAGAAGAGCTCCGCAAACAGTTCGGCAAAGGAGCTACCCTTCAACGCTACAAGGGGCTTGGTGAGATGAATGCGGACCAACTTTGGGAAACAACCATGAACCCAGAAACACGTACTCTTATTCGTGTCACGATTGAAGACTTGGCACGCGCAGAACGCCGCGTCAATGTTCTCATGGGGGATAAAGTCGAACCGCGCCGTAAATGGATTGAAGATAATGTTAAATTTACACTGGAAGAAGCGACAGTGTTTTAAAATTAGGATATAAATACAAATGGAGGACAAGATATGTCTGAAAATCTAAGTGAAGAGCAAGTTAAAGAAGCTCTTGAAAGTGGCTATGCGCAATCTGAGGCCCTATTAAACGATAAAGATGAATTAGATGATTTTTTGTACCGTTTGGAGCAAAAAATTAAAGAGATGCCATTGGTTGGTAAGAAATTTACAATGATCCCAGTCATGATTTCTTTAGTGAAAAATTATGCTCAAGGGAAATACACAACGGTTCCTTATGGAACTATTTTAGCCGTTTTAAGCGCACTTCTTTATTTCCTTTCCCCAATTGACATTATTCCAGATTTTATTCCGTTAGCAGGCTACTTGGATGATATGGCTGTTGTAGGACTTTGTATGAATATGGTCAAAATAGACATTGAAACCTATGATAAATGGCGTCAGTCTCAAGGATTGATCTGAAAAATCGTCTATATTTCTTAATTTTAGCTCTCTAAAAGAGGTATACATCATGATAAGTTTATTGTATCATACTCCTTTTCTTGAGATAGTTTTAGCTATAGGTGCAGTTATGTTTATAACAGCTAAACAAGGAAAACCTGAGAAAATTCGCTTTCTTGAATTCTTACTATTAGCTATAGTAACCGCCTGTGTCTTTTTATTTGATAATCCTTTTAGATCCAATCCTTATGCAGGTTTGCTATTCTATACTTTTGACATTTTTATTTTCACACCAGCTAGCTTAGCTTTTGGATTCACAGCTATTTATAAGAGCAATAAACATCTCAAACATTATCCTAGTAGTTACTCAAAACTTCTTAGGCTAAATGCCTGGTTTTTAGAAATATTTTCAGTTATTAATTTCCTATTTTTAATGCTGACTGAAGAAATGGGAATTATGTTGCTGCTACCTTTTTTTGGAATTAGTTCTATCATTCAATTTATAGTTGGAGAGCTTGAAAGAAAAAGAGTTCAGAAGCTTCTTCAGCAAAGAAATGAAGATGCTGTTATTCAGAACCTAGAGACCACTGAGGAAGAACCACATGAGAACTGACCAGGAAATACTTGAACTAATTTTAGAAACAGCTAAAAAGATACAGGTTGATGCTGTGGCTCTATCTGGTTCACGAACTGATACAAAAGCACCAAAAGATGAGTTTCAGGATTACGATGTGGTCTATGTCGTGGACGACTTAGATAATCTGACGAGTGACCTTTCTTGGTTAGACCAGTTTGGCACTCGTATCATTGAGCAGCATAATATCCTTGGCAACCGTCGTCTCTACCTCATGCTCTTTGAAGATGGTAACCGGATTGATTTGACCCTTTGCCCCAAAGATCATATCCAGGAGTGGGTAGAAAGCGAAGCGGATTTCACGGTGCTAGAGGACACTAAGGGCTTGTTTGCGCCATATTCTTCAAATCCTCAGCGTTACTGGACAAGTCCAGCTACTGAGAAGGATTTAAAAAAAGCCTGCAATGAATTTTGGTGGGTTTCCGCCTATGTGGTTAAGGGAATCTGTCGCAAGCAAGTCTTCTATGCCATTGACCATCTTTATGGTATTTGTCAACAAGAACTCCTAAAGATCTTGGCTTGGCAGGTGGCAAGTGATGGGGGGGCTGTCGACATCGGCAAGAACTATAAGTATCTCTTTAACTATTTACCTGCTGAGAAGGAGAAAGAATTCTCAAATCTGCTTGATTTCTCAAGTTTAGATAAAATCACTCATTCTTTATTGGCTACGATGCAAAATTTCCACCAAGAAGCTCAAATCCTTGCCCAAAAGATGGGCTTTGAATACGATAGGGAAGTAGCTGAGAAGATGATTGAGTACGCTGAGGAAAAGCTTCCTGATTACTAAGAAAATAAAGAACTCTATTTAACAATTTAAACTACAGAAAGGATAGTTTAGTTATATAAAGTAACTGAACACCCTTTCTATAAAATCTACTCTACATTCTTTGAAAGGAGTTGAACACGCCCTAAATACTGTGTGAAAAAGATAAATTCTCTTGTGAGCATCGCTCACTGCAGGAATTTCCTATTTTCACTTTGCATTTTACGGGCTTTGTATCTTATATGAGTAATATCCAAAACATGTCCCTGGAGGACATCATGGGAGAGCGCTTTGGTCGCTACTCCAAGTACATCATTCAAGACCGGGCTTTGCCAGACATTCGAGATGGATTGAAGCCGGTTCAGCGTCGTATTCTTTATTCGATGAATAAAGATGGCAATACTTTTGATAAGAGTTATCGTAAATCAGCCAAGTCTGTCGGTAACATCATGGGTAATTTCCACCCACATGGGGATTCTTCTATCTATGATGCCATGGTTCGTATGTCTCAGGACTGGAAAAACCGTGAGATTCTAGTTGAAATGCATGGTAACAACGGTTCCATGGACGGTGATCCACCTGCCGCTATGCGTTATACAGAGGCCCGTTTGTCTGAGATTGCAGGTTACCTTCTTCAGGATATCGAGAAAAAGACAGTTCCTTTTGCTTGGAACTTCGACGATACCGAGAAAGAGCCAACTGTCTTGCCAGCAGCCTTTCCAAATCTTTTGGTCAATGGTTCTACAGGGATTTCAGCTGGTTATGCCACAGATATTCCACCGCATAATTTGGCCGAAGTTATTGATGCGACAGTCTACATGATTGATCATCCGACTGCCAAGGTAGATAAGTTGATGGAATTCTTGCCTGGGCCAGATTTCCCTACGGGAGCTATCATCCAAGGCCGTGATGAAATCAAAAAGGCCTATGAAACTGGTAAAGGGCGCGTGGTTGTTCGTTCTAAGACGGAAATTGAGAAGCTTAAAGGTGGTAAGGAACAAATCGTTATTACTGAGATTCCTTATGAAATCAATAAAGCTAACTTAGTCAAGAAAATTGATGAAGTTCGTGTCAATAACAAGGTAGCAGGTATCGCTGAGGTTCGTGATGAGTCTGACCGTGATGGTCTTCGCATTGCTATCGAACTCAAAAAAGATGCGAACACGGAGCTTGTTCTCAACTACCTTTTCAAGTACACTGACCTACAAATCAACTACAACTTCAACATGGTGGCGATTGACAATTTCACACCTCGTCAGGTTGGGATTGTACCAATCTTGTCTAGCTATATTGCCCACCGTCGTGAAGTGATCTTGGCGCGTTCTCGCTTTGATAAGGAAAAGGCTGAAAAACGTCTCCATATAGTGGAAGGTTTGATTCGTGTCATCTCTATCCTGGATGAAGTTATTGCCCTTATCCGTGCTTCTGAGAACAAGGCTGACGCTAAGGAAAACCTCAAGGTCAGCTATGATTTTACAGAAGAACAGGCTGAGGCCATCGTTACCTTGCAACTGTACCGTTTGACCAATACAGACGTGGTTGTCTTGCAAGAAGAAGAAGCAGAACTTCGTGAAAAGATTGCTATGCTTGCAGCTATCATCGGTGATGAACGAACTATGTACAATCTCATGAAAAAAGAGCTTCGTGAGGTCAAGAAGAAATTTGCGACACCTCGATTGAGTACTTTAGAAGATACTGCTAAAGTAATTGAGATTGATACAGCTAGTCTTATCGCAGAGGAAGATACCTACGTCAGCGTAACCAAGGCAGGCTACATCAAACGTACTAGCCCTCGTTCCTTTGCAGCTTCAACGCTAGAGGAGATTGGAAAACGGGATGATGACCGTTTGCTATTCGTCCAATCCGTCAAGACTACCCAGCACCTCTTAATCTTTACAACGCTTGGAAATGTCATCTATCGACCAGTCCATGAGTTGGCAGATATTCGTTGGAAGGATATCGGAGAGCATTTGAGCCAGTCTATTACAAACTTTGAAACCACTGAAGAAGTACTTTACGTCGAAGTGGTGGATCAGTTTGACGATGAGACAACTTACTTTGCAGCAACACGACTTGGCCAAATCAAACGTGTTGAACGCAAAGAATTCTCTCCATGGAGAACCTACCGTTCTAAATCTGTCAAGTACGCTAAGTTGAAAGACGATAGTGACCAGATTGTAGCAGTAGCTCCGATTAAATTGAATGATGTTCTATTAATCAGTAAAAATGGCTACGCTCTTCGCTTTAATATCGAAGAAGTGCCAGTTATCGGTGCTAAAGCTGCAGGTGTCAAAGCCATGAACTTGAAAGCAGATGATGAGCTTCAATCTGCCTTTATCTGCAATACGTCATCCTTCTATCTGTTAACGCAACGTGGAAGTTTGAAACGTGTTTCAACAGAGGAAATTCCAGCAACCAGTCGTGCCAATCGTGGTCTTCAAGTCTTGAGAGAATTAAAGAGTAAACCCCATCGCGTATTCTTGGCTGGAGCGGTCTCAGAACAAGGATTTGTTGGAGATCTCTTTAGTACCGAAGTAGAAGATGGAGAACAAACGCTTGTGATTCAATCAAATAATGGAACGATTTACGAAGCAATCCTACAAGATTTGAATCTATCAGAACGTACAAGCAATGGAAGCTTTATCTCAGATAGCATTTCTGATGAAGAAGTTTTTGATGCTTATCTCAAAGAAATCTTTAAAGAAATCAAAGAAAATTAAAAATCGGTCCTAGTGACTGATTTTTTATAAGTAAAATTTTCAGAAAATTACAAATAATACTTGAATTTTTAGGAGAATAGTGTAGAATAGAACACAAAGCCTGATTAGAATAAAGGAGATTATCATGACAGTTATGATCGATTGGGAAAATCTCGGTTTTTCCTATATGAAACTACCTTATCGTTATATCGCTTATTTTAAAGATGGACAATGGGCTCAAGGAGAATTAACAGAAGATGCAACCTTGCATATCTCAGAATCATCTCCAAGCCTTCACTATGGACAACAAGCATTTGAAGGATTGAAAGCCTATCGTACAAAGGATGGCAGTATTCAACTCTTCCGTCCAGATGAAAATGCTAAACGTCTGCAACGTACCTGTGATCGTCTCTTGATGCCACAAGTTCCAACAGAAATGTTTGTAGAGGCTTGTAAAGCCGTTGTACGTGCTAATGAGGAATACGTACCACCTTATGGAACAGGTGGAACCCTTTACCTTCGTCCACTCTTGATTGGTGTTGGAGATATCATTGGGGTAAAACCAGCTGAGGAGTATATTTTTACCATCTTTGCGATGCCAGTTGGAAATTACTTTAAGGGTGGATTGGTTCCAACAAACTTCTTGATTCAAGATGAGTATGACCGTGCTGCACCAAATGGAACAGGGGCTGCCAAGGTCGGTGGGAACTATGCAGCTAGTCTTTTGCCAGGAAAAATGGCTAAATCCCGTCATTTCTCAGATGTTATTTATCTTGACCCATCAACTCACACCAAGATTGAAGAAGTCGGTTCAGCAAACTTCTTTGGAATTACAGCTGATAATGAGTTTGTAACCCCATTGAGTCCATCAATCTTGCCATCCATTACCAAGTACTCATTGCTTTACTTGGCAGAGCATCGTTTGGGCTTGAAACCTGTTGAGGGGGATGTACCAATTGATAGTTTGGATCGATTTGTAGAAGCAGGTGCCTGCGGTACTGCAGCAGTAATTTCACCTATTGGGGGAATCCAACACGGTGATGACTTCCATGTGTTCTACAGTGAGACAGAGGTTGGTCCAGTAACTCGTAAACTATACGATGAATTGATAGGTATCCAATTTGGTGACATTGAAGCACCAGAAGGTTGGATTGTAAAAGTAGATTAAAAATTATTAAAGGAGTTCTTTATGAAAACGAAAAAGTGGATGTTAACAGCAGGAGTGGTCCTGAGTACAGCAGTTCTTCTTGTAGCTTGTGGGAAAGCTGACAAGGAAGCAGATGCGCCTACAACTTTCTCTTATGTCTATGGAGTAGACCCATCATCTTTGGACTACAGTATCGCAACTCGTACTTCAACAACTGATATCATCGGTAACGTCGTTGATGGTTTGTTGGAAAACGATGAATATGGGAATTTGATTCCTTCCCTTGCTGAGGATTGGAGTGTCTCACAAGACGGTTTGACTTATACTTATAAACTTCGTAAAGGGGTTAAATGGTACACGTCAGAAGGTGAAGAATACGCTGAAGTAACTGCGCATGACTTTGTTACAGGGTTGAAACACGTAGCAGATGGCAAATCAGACGGTGTCACTCTTATTCAAAACTCAATCAAGGGCTTGAATGAATATATGACTGGTGAGACTAACGACTTCTCAACAGTTGGTGTTAAGGCAGTAGATGACTATACTGTTGAGTACACTCTAAATGCACCTGAAACTTTCTGGAATTCAAAAGTAACTTCAGCAACTATGTTGCCAGTAAATGAAGAATTCCTCAAAGCATCAGGTAAGAATTACGGAACGGTCAGCCCAGCTGGTATTCTTTATAACGGTCCATATATCTTGAAGACATTGACTTCAAAATCTTTAATCGAATATGAAAAGAATCCAAATTATTGGGATAAAGAGAAGGTTAAAATCGAGAAAGTTAAATTAACTTACTATGATGGTTCAGACCAAGAATCCTTGATTCGTAGCTTCTCTTCAGGTGTTTACACAACAGCTCGCCTCTTCCCAAGTAGCTCAAACTTTGCCTCAACTTTGGAACAATACGGAGATAAAATTACTTATAGCCCACAAGATTCAACTAGTTACTACTTTACCTTTAACGTAAACCGTCAATCTTTCAATAAGACCGCGAAAACAAGTGAAGAACAGAAAACTTCTACAAAAGAAGCAATGTTGAACAAGGACTTCCGTCAAGCAATCAACTTTGCCTTCAACCGTCATTCTTATGCTGCCCAGCTCAATGGTGAAGATGGTGCGGATAAGATTATTCGTAATAGCTTAGTACCAGACAATTTCGTTCAATCTGGTGGTAAAAACTTTGGTGATATCGCTCAAAAAGAATTGATCAACTATGGAGACCAATGGAAAGGTGTTGAGCTCGTTGACGGAAAAGATACCATCTACAATCCTGACAAAGCCAAAGCTTCATTTGAAAAAGCTAAGAAAGAATTGGAAGCAAAAGGTGTAACCTTCCCAATTCACTTGGATGTTCCAGTTGAACAGACAGATACCATTGCCGTTCAACAAAGCAATTCCTTTAAACAATCAATCGAGTCAACACTTGGTTCTGAAAATGTCGTGATCGATGTTCTTCAAATGACTGATAACGAGAAGGAAAGCATTACATCTCAAGCACGTGTTCCTGCTCAAAAAGACTATGACTTGAACAGTACTGGATGGGCTCCAAGCTACCAAGATCCAGCAAGTTATCTCAATATCATGGATCCTAAGACCGGTTCTGCTATGAAACACCTTGGTATTACTAAAGGGAAAGATAAGGAAGTAGTAGCTCAACTAGGTTTGGACGAATATAAGAAACTCTTGGATGATGCAGTTTCTGAGACAAACGACTTGGATAAGAGATATGAAAAATATGCTAAAGCTCAAGCGTGGCTCACTGATAGTTCTCTCTTGATGCCAACAGCTTCATCAGGTGGTTCACCAGTTGTCAGCAACATTGTTCCTTTCTCTAAACCATACTCACAAGTTGGTATTAAGGGTGATCCGTACATCTTCAAGGGAATGAAATTGCAAAAAGAGATTGTATCTGCTAAAGAATACCAAGCAGCTCTTGAAAAATGGCAAAAAGAGAAATTGGAATCAAACAATAAATACCAAAAAGAACTAGAAAGTCATGTCAAATAAACCATATTAGTATTTTGGAAAAGGGGCCTATATGGAATGGATAAAACTAATAGGGATACTTATCATTGTGGTTGGTTTTATCTATAAATTAGATACCATTGCAACGGTAGTCTTAGCTAGTTTAGTTACAGCTCTAGTTTCTGGAGTTTCTCTTGTTGAGTTCTTGGAAATTTTGGGAAAAGAATTTAGTAATCAACGAGTTCTGACGATTTTTATAGTGACTTTGCCACTGGTAGGTTTATCAGAAACTTTTGGGCTCAAGCAACGTTCGATTGGCTTGATTCAAAAGATTAGAGGACTGACTGTAGGAAGTTTTTATACAGTGTATTTCTTTTTTCGGGAACTCGATGGTTTCTTTGCCATTCGTCTAGGAGGACATCCGCAGTTTGTAAGGCCTTTGGTTCAACCCATGGGACAAGCAGCAGCGGAGTCACAATTAGGTAGAAAATTAACGGTGCAGGAGAGCGAAGCGCTAAAAGCGCGTGCAGCAGCAAATGATAATTTTGCAAATTTCTTTGCTCAGAATACTTTCGTTGGTGCAGGTGGTGTCCTCTTAGTTGGGGGCACTCTGGACCAATTAGGTTACGAAAGTAATTATGCAGGCATCGCTTCGGCTTCACTTATTATTGCAGGAGTTGCCCTTCTTGTAGTAGGGATTTACAATTATCTGTTTGATAAAAAACTGCTAGCTAATAAGCTTAGTAAAGGGAAAGAAGAATGACCAATCTAGCAAGACAGTTATTAGAGTTGACCTATATTGTGATTGGTTGTCAATTCCTTCATACGGCTTATTGTAGCTATAGAGATAAAACAAACCCAGTTCGCTTTGGAACGGCTGGGTTTTGGGCTTTATTGGGCATCAGTTTTATCGGTGGTTCCTATCTACCTTCTGTCTGTATTGGAGTTATCGTAGTGCTATTAGCCCTGCTAACTCTCTTTAAACAGGTTCGTATCGGAACCTTACCGTCTCTGGATGAAGTCAAGGCAAATATTGAAGCTAAACGACTAAAGAATAAAATTTTTATTCCAGTCATGTTAATGGCTTTGATTGCTTTGGTATTAGCAAAAATGATCCCTGAGTTTAGTAAGATTGCTATCAGTCTTGCAGCATTTTTCGCAACCATCTCTCTTTTATTGATTACTAAGAGTTCTCCTAGAAGTTTGTTAGCAGAAAACAATCGCATGGTGCAACAAGTTTCAACCAGTGGGATTGTGCCTCAACTTTTAGGTGCTTTAGGGGCAATATTTACCGTAGCAGGAGTTGGAGACCTGATTTCTCATTTGATAAGCGGTCTAGTGCCTTCAGGTAGTCGTTTTATGGGAGTGTTAGCTTATGTCCTTGGGATGGTTCTATTCTCCATGATAATGGGGAATGCATTTGCTGCTTTCACAGTTATTACTGCTGGAATTGGTGTTCCCTTTGTATTTGCCTTGGGAGCTGATCCAATCGTGGCTGCAGCTCTAGCAATGACGGCAGGTTGCTGTGGAACCTTATTGACTCCAATGGCGGCTAACTTTAATGCTTTACCGGCAGCTCTCCTGGATATGAAAGATCCAAATGGGGTTATCAAAGCGCAAGTAGGAGTGGCTATTATCATGATTATTCTACATATATTTTTGATGTACTATTTGGCGTTTTAGCAAAGGAAATAAAATGAAAATATTAGTAACAGGTTTTGATCCTTTTGGTGGTGAAAAGGTCAATCCAGCCTTGGAAGCTGTTAAATCATTACCGTCAGAGATTCATGGCGCAGAGATTCATTGGGTAGCAATCCCAACGATCTTTTATCGATCAGCAGAGGTTTTAGAAGCAGAAATTGTCCGCTTTCAGCCAGATGCGGTGCTTTGCATCGGACAAGCAGGAGGAAGAGCGAGTTTAACTCCTGAGAGAGTCGCTATCAATCAAGATGATGCTAGAATTCCAGACAACCAAGGAAATCAGCCGATAGACACACCTATACGCCTGGACGGTCAAGCAGCCTATTTTAGCACACTCCCTATTAAAGCAATGGTTCATGCGATTAAAGAGGAAGGGTTGCCAGCTACAGTGTCCAATACAGCAGGAACCTTTGTTTGTAATCATTTGATGTACCAGGCTCTCTATTTAGCGGATAAAAAGTTTCCAAATATGAGAGCAGGCTTTATGCATATTCCCTATATGACAGAACAGGTGATCAATAAACCTAATACAGCATCTATGAATTTAACTGATATCGTCAGAGGTATCGAAGCTGCGATTGGTGCTATAGTAGATTATAAAGATAAGGACATAAAATTAGTGGGTGGGACAACCCACTAACAATGAGTCTTCCCTAGATTAAAAAATTAGATTTTGTCACAAAAACTCTTTATCAAGGTTGTCTTGATAAAGAGTTTTTTCTTGCCAGTTTTTTAAATTTCTTGTACAATAGGAAGAGTGAAAAGAGGTATCGTATGAGTAAAAAAGATAAAAAAATTGAAATTCAATTAACAGACGCAACTGTTTTAGTTGGTAAAGAAAAGTATGAAGGGTATACTTTAACGATTGGTAAAAAGGTTATTGGTGAAATTGCTGAACTAGATAATCAATTTGCGATCATAAAGAATGGAAATGTCGATAGTTTTTATAAAAAACTTGAAAAAGCTGTGGAAATTTTGATTGAAAACTATAATTTAGCAAAATAAAGCTTGTTTTTTGTAAATTTTCATGATATAATAGTTTTTGTTGAACATTGGAGAGATAGCGAAGAGGCTAAACGCGGCGGACTGTAAATCCGCTCCTTCGGGTTCGGGGGTTCGAATCCCTCTCTCTCCATTTCACTTTTGGGGTATAGCCAAGCGGTAAGGCAAGGGACTTTGACTCCCTCATGCGTTGGTTCGAATCCAGCTACCCCAGTTCTTAGGTAATAAATTCAAGGATAAAAAGAAAAATATCTTAGGGTATTTTATTTTTATAATTGAAGGACGTGAACGATATAACATGTCTTTGCGGGTGCTTAGGAAAAAATTATAAGTATGTCAAGTTTAAGAAAAACTTGATTGTTGGAGGATTTTTTAGATGAACGAATTTGAAGATTTGCTAAATAGCGTTAGCCAAGTTGAGCCAGGTGATGTTGTTAGTGCTGAAGTATTGACAGTTGATGCTACTCAAGCTAACGTTGCAATCTCTGGAACTGGTGTTGAAGGTGTCTTGACTCTTCGCGAATTGACAAACGATCGCGATGCAGATATCAATGACTTTGTAAAAGTAGGTGAAGTATTGGATGTTCTTGTACTTCGTCAAGTAGTTGGTAAAGATACTGATACAGTAACATACCTTGTATCTAAAAAACGCCTTGAAGCTCGCAAAGCATGGGACAAACTTGTAGGACGCGAAGAAGAAGTTGTTACAGTTAAAGGAACTCGCGCTGTTAAGGGTGGACTTTCAGTTGAATTTGAAGGTGTACGTGGATTTATCCCAGCTTCAATGTTGGATACTCGTTTTGTACGTAACACTGAGCGTTTTGTAGGTCAAGAGTTTGATGCTAAAATCAAAGAAGTTGATCCTAAAGAAAACCGCTTCATCCTTTCACGTCGTGAAGTTGTAGAAGCAGCAACTGCAGCAGCTCGTGCTGAAGTATTCGGTAAATTGGCTGTTGGTGATGTTGTAACTGGTAAAGTTGCACGTATCACTAGCTTCGGTGCTTTCATCGACCTTGGAGGTGTTGACGGATTGGTTCACTTGACTGAATTGTCACACGAACGTAACGTTTCACCAAAATCAGTTGTAACTGTTGGTGAAGAAGTTGAAGTGAAAATCCTTGATCTTAACGAAGAAGAAGGACGCGTATCACTTTCACTTAAAGCTACAACACCTGGACCATGGGATGGCGTTGAGCAAAAATTGGCTAAAGGTGATGTTGTAGAAGGTACAGTTAAACGTTTGACTGACTTCGGTGCATTTGTTGAAGTATTGCCAGGTATCGATGGACTTGTTCACGTATCACAAATTTCACACAAACGTATTGAAAATCCAAAAGAAGCTCTTAAAGTTGGTCAAGAAGTTACTGTTAAAGTTCTTGAAGTTAACGCTGATGCAGAACGTGTATCTCTTTCTATCAAAGCTCTTGAAGAACGTCCAGCTCAAGAAGAAGGACAAAAAGAAGAAAAACGCGCTCCACGTCCACGTCGTCCAAAACGTCAAGAAAAACGTGATTTTGAACTTCCTGAAACTCAAACAGGATTCTCAATGGCTGACTTGTTCGGAGACATCGAACTTTAATCCATTCGAATTTGAATAAAATCCTTTGTTTTTAAAACAAGGGATTTTTCTTTTTTCTACTAGCATTTTTTGATATAATGGTTTTATGCTATATTCAGAAAAAGAATCACTTTATCAAACAATAAATGAACAGCTCTCTTATCTTTTAGAAGGAGAGCGCAATGTGTTGGCTAATCTATCAAATGCCAGTGCTCTGCTAAAAACAAGTTTTCCCAATACTGTTTTTGCAGGTTTCTATCTATTTGATGGGAATGAACTGATTTTGGGACCCTTTCAAGGTGGAGTTTCATGTGTACGAATCGCTCTTGGAAAAGGTGTTTGTGGAGAGTCTGCAGCTAGTCGTCAAACAGTGATTGTTGGTGATGTTAAAACCTATCCAAACTATATTTCTTGTGATAGTAGTGCTCGTAGTGAAATTGTTGTGCCGATGGTTAAAGAGGGACGTCTTCTGGGCGTTCTAGATTTAGATTCATCTCTTGTTGATGATTATGATGATTTGGATCTGAAATATCTAGAAGAGTTTGTTTCTATTTTGTTAGAGAAAACCGAATGGAATTTTTCAATGTTTGAGGAGAAAGCGTAATGTATCAGGCCCTTTATCGAAAATATAGAAGTCAAACATTTTCACAGTTAGTAGGCCAGGAAATTGTTGCAAAAACTCTGAAACAAGCCGTAGAGCAGGAAAAGATTAGCCATGCCTATCTATTTTCAGGGCCTCGTGGAACTGGAAAAACCAGCGTAGCCAAAATTTTTGCCAAGGCTATGAACTGCCCTAATCAAGAGGGAGGAGAACCTTGCAATAACTGTTATATCTGTCAAGCTGTAACAGACGGTAGCTTGGAAGACGTTATCGAAATGGACGCGGCCTCGAACAATGGGGTGGATGAAATTCGTGATATCCGTGATAAATCAACCTATGCTCCAAGTATAGCTCAGTATAAGGTCTATATCATTGATGAGGTTCATATGCTTTCAACAGGAGCCTTCAATGCCCTTTTGAAAACTCTTGAAGAACCAACTCCTAATGTTGTTTTTATTCTAGCAACAACAGAGCTTCATAAGATTCCTGCAACCATTTTGTCTCGTGTTCAACGCTTCGAGTTCAAATCTATTAGAACTCAGGATATTCGAGATCATATTTTCCATATTTTAGAGAAGGAAGGGATTGATTATGAGTCTGAAGCTGTCGAGATTATCGCTCGTAGAGCCGAAGGTGGTATGCGGGATGCTTTGTCCATTTTAGACCAAGCATTGAGCTTGACTCAAGATGCTAGATTAACGACAGCTGTTTCTGAGGAAATTACTGGGACTATTAGTCTAAGTGCTTTGGATAATTATGTGGCTGCCTTGGCACAAAAAGATGTGACTCGTGCTTTGGAAAATCTAAATTTGATTTTTGATAACGGAAAAAGCATGACACGATTTGTAACGGATTTGTTGCAATACTTGCGAGATATTTTGATTGTCCAAACTGGAGGGGAGAATACTCACTATAGTGATCTCTTCAAGGATAACCTAGGTCTTTCACAGGCTATTTTGTTTGAGATGATTGGAATTGCAACAAGTAGTTTAGCTGATATCAAGGCTAGCTTACAGCCTAAGATTTATGCTGAAATGATGACCATTCGTTTGACAGAACTTGATTCCCAACCAGGACTTTCAGGTGATGTGGCTGAGGAATTATCTTCTCTTAGAGAAGAAGTTGCGCGATTGAAACAGGCTCTGGCAAATGTTAACATAAGTCCCAAACAGACCACACCAACGCCAAGTCGCCCAGTTAGCAGCAAGTCAATTTATCGCGTAGATCGCAATAAGGTTCAGTCTATTCTTCAAGAAGCTGTTGAAAATCCTGATTTAGCCCGTCAAAATCTAATCCGTCTTCAAAATGCTTGGGGAGAAGTTATTGAAAGTTTGTCAGGTCCAGATAAGGCGCTTTTAGTTGGCTCTCAACCTGTTGCGGCAAATGAGCATCATGCTATTCTTGCATTTGAATCTAACTTCAATGCTGGCCAAACCATGAAACGTGATAATCTGAACACTATGTTTGGCAATATCCTTAGTCAAGCAGCGGGATTTTCACCAGAGATTCTTGCTATTTCCATGGAAGAATGGAAAGAAGTCAGAGCAGACTTCTCAGCTAAGGCTAAATCCTCTCAAGGTCAACCGGTAAAGGAAGAAGAGGAGGAATCTATCCTTCCTCAAGGATTTGAATTTCTAGCGGATAAAGTAACTATTGCAGAAGATTAAAAGGATTTTGTGACATAATACGATGAACAGACAACAATTTATAATTATGGCCTTATTTACTGCTGCTGAGACTTATTTCTTTAATGAATCCATCATGGAGCAACGGTATATCGTGGCCTTGCTTTGGGCTATTTTAATCCTAAGAAATTTTAGAGTCAGCTATATTATGGGTAAAATTGTGAGCGCTATAGATGATCATTTTCGTGGAAAGAAGTAACCCTCAGCTTCTAGACAAAATTAAAGCCTTTTAGGCTTTTTTTTGTTATACTATTAAAGTATATTTATTGATATTTTATCGTTTTTTACTAGAAAACTAAGGACAATTTTCTAGCGAAATGGTAAAACGGATTGAAAAGAAAGGAATTATCATGTCAGTATTAGAGATCAAAGATCTTCACGTTGAAATCGAAGGAAAAGAAATTTTAAAAGGGGTTAATCTGACTCTTAAAACAGGAGAAATTGCAGCTATCATGGGCCCAAATGGTACCGGTAAGTCTACTCTTTCAGCTGCTATTATGGGAAACCCAAACTATGAAGTCACTAAAGGTGAAGTCTTGTTTGACGGTGTAAATATCCTTGAGTTGGAAGTGGATGAGCGTGCGCGTATGGGACTTTTCCTTGCTATGCAATACCCATCAGAAATTCCTGGAATTACCAATGCTGAGTTTCTTCGAGCAGCCATGAATGCTGGTAAAGAAGACGATGAGAAAATCTCAGTTCGTGAGTTTATCACTAAGTTGGACGAGAAAATGGAATTGCTCAACATGAAAGAAGAGATGGCAGAGCGTTACCTCAATGAAGGTTTCTCTGGTGGTGAGAAAAAACGTAATGAAATTCTTCAGCTTTTGATGTTGGAACCAACTTTTGCCCTTTTGGATGAGATTGACTCAGGTCTTGATATCGATGCTCTTAAAGTTGTCTCTAAAGGTGTCAATGCTATGCGTGGTGAAGGCTTTGGTGCTATGATTATCACTCACTACCAACGTCTTTTGAACTACATCACACCTGATGTGGTACACGTCATGATGGAAGGGCGTGTTGTCCTTTCTGGTGGTCCAGAATTGGCTGCGCGTTTGGAGCGTGAAGGATACGCAAAATTAGCTGAAGAACTTGGCTATGACTACAAGGAAGAATTGTAATTCCCTCGTATCTTTTAGGAGAAGTAAATGACTAAAGAAACTATTAAACTTTTTTCAGAAATGCACGCCGAACCAAGCTGGTTGGCTGACCTCCGTCAAAAAGCTTTTGATAAGATTGAGACTTTGGAATTGCCAGTCATCGAGCGTGTAAAATTTCACCGTTGGAATCTTGGTGATGGTACCATCACAGAAAGTGAACCGTCAGCAAATGTCCCTGATTTCACTGCTTTAGATAATCACTTGAAATTGGTGCAGGTTGGAACTCAAACTGTTTTCGAACAAATTCCAGTTGAGTTGGCTGAACAAGGAGTGGTCTTCACAGACTTCCATTCAGCTTTAGAAGAAATTCCAGAACTCGTAGAAGAATTTTTCATGTCATCTGTTAAGTACGATGATGACAAGCTGGCAGCTTATCACACTGCTTACTTTAACAGTGGTGCTGTTCTCTACATTCCTGATAACGTGGAGATTGCTGAACCAATCGAAGGAATTTTCTATCAAGATAGCGATAGCGATGTGCCATTTAACAAGCATATCCTCATTATCGCTGGTAAGAATAGTAAGATTAGCTACCTCGAACGATTAGAGTCTCGTGGTGGAGGTATTGCCAAAGCAACTGCTAATATCACAGTAGAAGTCATTGCACGTTCAGGCGCGCAAGTGAAGTTTGCAGCGATTGACCGTCTAGGAGAAAATGTGACAGCCTACATTAGCCGCCGTGGTAAATTGGGCAACGATGCAAGTATTGACTGGGCTATCGGTGTCATGAATGAAGGAAACGTCGTTGCAGACTTTGATAGTGACTTGATTGGTAATGGTAGCCATGCAGATCTCAAGGTCGTTGCACTTTCAAGTGGACGTCAGGTTCAAGGGATTGATACTCGAGTGACTAACTATGGTTGCAACTCTATCGGTAATATCCTTCAACATGGGGTTATTCTTGAAAAAGCAACTTTAACTTTCAACGGTATCGGCCACATTATCAAGGGTGCCAAGGGAGCAGATGCGCAACAAGAGAGTCGTGTTCTCATGCTTTCAGACCAAGCGCGTTCAGATGCCAACCCGATTCTTTTGATTGATGAAAATGATGTTACTGCGGGTCACGCGGCTTCTATCGGACAAGTTGATCCAGAAGATATGTACTACCTCATGAGCCGTGGCTTGGACAAGGCAACTGCAGAGCGCTTAGTTGTTCGTGGTTTCCTTGGATCTGTTATCGTTGAGATTCCAGTCAAAGAAGTTCGCGATGAAATGATTGCAACGATCGAAGAAAAATTGTCAAAACGCTAAGGGGAAGCCTATGTTAGATGTAGAAGCGATTCGCAAGGATTTTCCAATTTTAGACCAGATTGTTAATGATGAACCGTTGGTCTATCTGGACAATGCTGCGACGACACAAAAACCACTAGCAGTTCTGGAAACCATTAACCGCTACTATAAACAGGATAATGCCAATGTCCACCGCGGTGTTCATACCTTGGCAGAGCGTGCGACAGCATCTTATGAAGCCGCTCGTGAAACCATTCGTAAGTTTATCAATGCAGGCTCTACAAAGGAAGTCCTCTTTACCCGAGGAACGACAACCAGTCTTAACTGGGTAGCACGCTTTGCAGAGGAAGTTCTGACAGAAGGGGATCAGGTTTTGATTTCTGTCATGGAACACCATTCCAACATCATTCCTTGGCAGGAAGCTTGTCGCAAGACCGGAGCTGAGCTTGTCTATGTCTATCTCAAGGACGGAGCTCTGGATATGGATGACTTGCGAGTTAAATTGACTGATAGAGTCAAGTTTGTCTCACTAGCACATGCTTCCAACGTTCTTGGAGTGGTCAATCCTATCAAAGAAATTACTCAAATGGCTCATGAAGTTGGTGCTATTATGGTGGTGGATGGAGCTCAATCTACACCTCATATGAAGATTGATGTCCAGGACTTGGATGTAGATTTCTTTGCTTTCTCAGGTCACAAGATGGCTGGTCCGACAGGCATCGGTGTTCTTTATGGCAAAGAAAAGTATCTGGAACAAATGTCACCGGTGGAGTTTGGTGGCGAGATGATTGATTTCGTTTATGAACAATCTGCAAGCTGGAAGGAATTGCCTTGGAAATTCGAGGCTGGAACTCCTAACATGGCAGGTGCAATTGGACTTGCTGCTGCAGTAGATTATCTTGAAAATCTTGGTATGGCAGCCATTGAAGCTCATGAACAGGAATTGATTGCATATGTCTTTCCAAAATTGCAGGCAATTGAGGGATTGACCATATACGGTTCGCAAGATTTGGCTCAACGTTCAGGTGTTATTGCCTTTAACCTAGGTGATCTTCACCCTCACGACCTCGCTACTGCTCTGGATTATGAAGGAGTAGCAGTTCGGGCCGGACACCATTGCGCTCAACCTTTGCTCCAGTATTTGGATGTTCCAGCAACAGCTCGTGCAAGTTTTTATATCTACAATACCAAGTCAGATTGTGACAAGTTAGTCGATGCATTACTAAAGACAAAGGAGTTTTTCAATGGCACTTTCTAAACTAGATAGCCTTTATATGGCAGTGGTAGCGGACCATTCGAAAAATCCCCATCACCAAGGGAAGTTAGAAGATGCTGAACAAATCAGTCTTAACAATCCGACTTGTGGTGATGTGATTAATCTCTCTGTTAAGTTTGATGCAGATGATCGTTTGGAAGATATCGCTTTTCTAAACTCTGGTTGTACGATTTCAACTGCCTCTGCTAGTATGATGACAGATGCAGTCCTAGGAAAGACCAAGCAAGAAATCCTAGAGCTTGCAACTATCTTTTCTGACATGGTTCAAGGTCAAAAGGATGAGCGTCAAGATCAACTTGGAGATGCAGGTTTCTTGTCAGGAGTTGCTAAATTTCCGCAACGAATCAAGTGTGCAACCCTAGCTTGGAACGCCCTTAAAAAAACAATTGAAAATCAAGATAACAAGTAAGACAAGCTTTCTTTGTCTTATAAATCATCAGAAATAAAGAATGAAAGAAAGGATATTATGGCTGAAGAAAGAGTAGAACCAAAACCAATTGACCTTGGTGAATATAAATTTGGTTTTCATGACGATGTAGAGCCTGTCCTATCGACAGGAAAAGGATTGAATGAAGATGTCATTCGTGAACTATCAGCTGCCAAGGGAGAGCCTGAGTGGATGTTAGAATTCCGTTTGAAATCTTATGAAACCTTCAAAAAAATGCCGATGCAAACATGGGGAGCAGACTTGTCAGAGATTGATTTTGATGACTTGATTTACTACCAAAAACCATCTGATAAACCAGCCCGTTCTTGGGATGAAGTTCCTGAAAAAATCAAAGAAACTTTTGAACGTATTGGGATTCCTGAAGCTGAGCGTGCTTATCTTGCTGGAGCTTCTGCCCAGTATGAGTCAGAAGTGGTTTACCATAACATGAAGGAAGAATTTGAGAAGTTAGGTATTATCTTTACTGATACAGATTCTGCCCTCAAAGAGTACCCAGACTTGTTTAAACAATACTTTGCGAAATTGGTACCACCGACAGATAACAAGTTAGCTGCCCTCAATTCAGCAGTGTGGTCGGGTGGAACCTTTATCTATGTACCAAAAGGTGTGAAAGTGGATATTCCTCTTCAAACTTATTTCCGTATCAACAACGAAAATACTGGTCAGTTTGAACGTACCCTGATTATCGTTGATGAAGGAGCAAGTGTCCATTATGTAGAAGGATGTACAGCGCCAACTTATTCAAGCAACAGCTTGCACGCAGCCATTGTAGAAATCTTTGCTTTGGACGGAGCTTATATGCGTTATACAACCATCCAAAACTGGTCTGATAACGTCTATAACTTGGTTACAAAACGTGCCAAGGCTTTGAAAGATGCGACAGTTGAGTGGATTGATGGAAACTTGGGTGCCAAAACAACCATGAAATATCCATCTGTTTACCTTGATGGAGAAGGAGCACGTGGAACTATGCTTTCGATTGCCTTTGCCAATGCAGGGCAACACCAAGATACTGGTGCTAAGATGATTCACAATGCACCGCATACAAGTTCATCAATTGTCTCAAAATCTATCGCCAAAGGTGGAGGGAAGGTTGACTACCGTGGACAAGTAACCTTTAACAAGAACTCTAAGAAATCTGTTTCTCACATCGAGTGTGATACCATTATCATGGATGACTTGTCAGCATCAGATACTATTCCGTTTAATGAAATCCACAACTCACAAGTAGCTTTGGAACACGAAGCCAAAGTATCTAAGATTTCAGAAGAACAACTCTATTATCTCATGAGTCGTGGTTTGTCAGAATCTGAAGCAACTGAAATGATTGTCATGGGATTTGTCGAGCCCTTCACCAAAGAACTTCCAATGGAATACGCAGTTGAGCTCAACCGCTTGATTAGCTATGAAATGGAAGGATCAGTCGGATAAACTTTATGAACAGAAACTGAGGCTGGGACAAAAGTCCTAGCCTCTCAATTGTCTTTGGATTGTCGAGCAAGACGCAGTGGTTGAGTGGGCTCTACTACGCTGAATTCATCAGCTTTTACAGCCCTACTCAACTGTGCGGAGGTGGGACGACGAAATCGTATTCTAACGAATTACCGATTTCTGTCCCACTCTCAGTTTTTTTGATGAAAGATGCTAATAAATATTCACAAAAATCCTTATATATGATAAAATAATACAATCTTATAAATTGGGAGATGAATGATGAATATTTTTAGAACCAAAGACGTTAGTCTAGGTAAAACAGAAATGCATCGCCATTTAAAACTATGGGACTTAATTCTTTTGGGAATTGGTGCTATGGTGGGAACAGGTATTTTTAC
Source organism: Streptococcus infantis (assembly GCF_047460825.1). GTDB lineage: Bacteria > Bacillota > Bacilli > Lactobacillales > Streptococcaceae > Streptococcus > Streptococcus infantis_V. Next base: position 169,032 of record NZ_JASHFO010000001.1, read on the forward strand.
GATTACAGGAACTGCTGCAGCAACATTAGCAGGACCTGCCCTTGTTGTATCGATTGTGATTTCTGCTATCTGCGTATCCTTATCTGCACTCTTTTTTGCAGAATTTGCTTCTCGTGTTCCTGCAACGGGTGGAGCATATAGTTATTTATATGCAATTTTAGGAGAATTTCCAGCCTGGATTGCAGGTTGGCTGACTATCATGGAATTTATGACAGCTGTTTCTGGTGTCGCTTCAGGTTGGGCGGCCTATTTTAAGGGTTTGCTTAGCCATTATGGAATTTTCTTGCCACAAGCCTTAAATGGAACTTTTAATCCTGAACATGGTACTTATATTGATTTTTTACCGATTTTAGTAATTCTACTTGTTACAGGTGTTGTACTTTTAAATTCGAAAGCAGCTCTTCGTTTTAATTCTATTCTTGTTGTTTTAAAATTTTCTGCTCTTGCCTTATTTATCCTAGTTGGTATTTGGTACATTAAACCTGAAAATTGGTCAGATTTTGCACCATTTGGATTTGGTCAAATTTATGGTGGAAGCACTGGAATTATGGCAGGTGCTTCACTCATGTTCTTTGGATTCTTAGGGTTTGAGTCTATTTCTATGGCAGTTGATGAAATTCAAAGTCCACAAAAGAATATTCCACGTGGGATTGTTTTATCCTTAACCATTGTAACCATTCTGTATGCCTTGGTTACCTTGATATTGACAGGTATCGTTCACTATAGCAAGCTTAATGTTGATGATGCAGTGGCTTTTGCTCTTAGAAGTATTGGTATTGGTTGGGCAGCTAATTATGTTTCTCTCGTTGCTATTTTTACTTTGATTACGGTATGTATTTCCATGACTTACGCCTTGTCTCGAATGATTTATAGTTTGGCACGTGATGGGCTCATGCCTCAGAGTTTCAAACAAGTGACTAAGACCAGTCGTGTCCCTAAGAATGCGACCATTTTAACAGGTGTTGTTTCAGCGATTGCAGCGGGAATTTTCCCACTGGCAAGTATCGCAGCCTTTCTCAATATCTGCACCTTAGCCTATCTTATTCTCCTAGCCTATGGGATTATCAAACTGAGAAAAGATAAGGGTATACCCAAAGAGGGAGAATTTAAAACTCCCCTGGTACCTTTTTTACCAATCTTGTCTATTCTAATCTGCCTTTCATTTATGCTTCAATATACCCTTGAAACATGGATGGCATTTGGACTAGCTTTATTAATAGGCGTTATTATTTACTTTGTTTATGGATATAACCATTCAACTGTAGCTGAAAATGAATAAAGAAAAAAATCGCGAAATTCGCGATTTTTTGATTTTTTATAACTTCTCGTTAACAAAACGAACGAAGCGATTCCACCAAACTTTTAAGAAGAAGGCTTTTTCGACATTTTGTTCTGCGACCATCTCAAAACTAGGTTTGTCAGTTGTAATGTATCCTTGACCAACTAGATCCTTGTCTTCATAAGTCAAATGTCCAACGACAGTTCCTGCCTCTAGTGGAGCAGTGTGTTCAGTAGTGTCCGCTGAGTAGGTAATAGTTGATTGTGTACGACTACCAAGACGTTGTACGATTTTGATATCTTCTTTGGCGACAGCTGTAACTGTATCTTCCTTCCCATCTAATACAGGCGATTTACTATCTTCATAACTCTCTCCTTGTTTGACAATTGTCTGAAGAGCAAAGTTTGATGTGATGTAATCTAAAATAGAAGAAGTAGCTGTGAAGCGTGCATATGGATTAGTATCTTGGTTGTCAGCGTTTAAAACAACTGTGATGATGCGCATTCCTTTTTCTACAGTCGTACCTACAAAGGATGCTCCAGCTTTATCAGTCGTACCAGTTTTAAGTCCATCAACACCACCACGATAGGCAGGCATTCCCTCCAACATATAGTTGGTAGAATGAATGGTCATCCCTGCAAATGTAGAAGAAGGTTTCTTTGTGATTTCTAAGACTTGAGGATACTTGAGGATGAGATTGCGAGCAACAACAGCAACATCATAAGCGCTCAATTTGTTTTCATCATCTTTTTTAGATCCTGGATAGATATTATTTCCAAGAGTTTCATTGTTGAGCCCGGTTGTATTGACGAGTGTAGCATCTTGAATTCCCCATTCTTGTAGTTTGGCCTTCATCATATCTACAAAGTCCTTCTCAGAACCGGAAATTTTTTCAGCTAAAGCGATAGCAGCACTGTTAGCGCTAGATACCAAAGTCGCTTCTAGCAATTCTTCGACAGTGTAATTTCTAGCTTCCATGGGAACATTACTAGCCGCAGAATTAGTTGTCAACTGGTAGGGATAATCAGAAATTTCTACAGGAGTTGAAAGAGAGATTTTCCCCTGTTCCAAGGCTTCGTAAACGAGATATACGGTAAGCAATTTGCTAATAGAAGCAATTTCAACAGGTTGAGTAGCATCCTTTTCGTATAATATCTTACCGCTATTAGCTTCAACAGCAATGGCATGTTTTGCTGCTACATCAAAATCCTGGGCAAAAACCGTAGTAGCGGAACCAAACGAAATAAGTGTTAATAGTGTTAAAAATAATTTCTTCATAGTAATTGTATTCTATCATAAAGACAAAAAATATTCTTGTTTTTATAATGTAGGTTATCAATCTTTTTTGAAATATGGTAAAATAGGAAAAAGAGGAGGTGGCTTATGTTTCGGAAAAATAAATTATTCTTCTGGACCACTGAGATATTATTAATAACCCTTATTTTCTACTTATGGAGAGAAATGGGTGCTATTATTACACCCTTTGTCAGTGTTGCAAATACAATCATGATTCCTTTTTTATTGGGAGGATTTTTGTATTACCTAACCAACCCAATTGTTATCTTTTTAGAGAAGGAATGCAAAATCAATCGCATCATTGGGATTTTGTTAACCCTTTGTGCCTTAATTTGTGCAATCGTACTTAGTTTTGTCTATCTGCTACCGATTTTGATTAATCAGTTGAGTAGCCTAATCTACTCGAGTCAAAACATTTATGGTCGTCTTCAAGATTTAGTCATTGAGTTATCAAAACATCCAGCCCTGCAAAATCTAGATATTCAACAAACTATTCAACAACTAAATCTCTCATATGTTGATATTTTGCAAAATATCTTGAACAGTGTGACAAATAGTGTTGGAAGTGTTCTATCTGCGCTCGTCAGCACTGTATTGATTATCATCATGACACCAGTCTTCTTGATTTACTTCCTTCTTGATGGGCATAAATTTTTACCGATGCTAGAAAGAACTATATTAAAACGAGATAAATTGAACATATCTGGTTTATTGACAAACCTAAATACAACTATTTCTCGTTACATTAGTGGAGTGTCTATAGATGCAGTTATTATTGGATGTTTAGCTTTTATCGGTTATAGTGTGATTGGTCTAAGATATGCCTTGGTCTTCGCCATTTTTTCTGGATTGGCTAATTTGATTCCGTATGTAGGACCAAGCATTGGCTTGATTCCAATGATCATCTCAAATCTCTTTACCGATCCTCATAAAATGATTATTGCTGTTATTTATATGTTGATTATTCAGCAAGTTGATGGAAATATTTTATATCCACGTATTGTGGGTGGGGTTATGAAGGTTCATCCGATTACTATTTTAGTCTTGCTTTTATTATCAAGTAATATTTATGGTGTGATTGGGATGATTGTTGCTGTTCCAACCTATTCCATTTTAAAAGAGATTGCTAAATTCTTAGCGCGACTGTATGAAAATCATAAGGAAGCACAAGAAGTCGAAAAACATCAATCAGAATAAAGATGTCGGGATAAAAGATTCCGATATCTTTTTTTATCATTGTATCTTTGGTGCTGTAGTTGATCAAACTTTTTATTGGTTTTAAACTCTTAAATCGCTTATGATGAAACTTTAATTTTTCTATACATATTTTTTTACAAACAATTGAATGATTGAAGTCTTTCGGGGCTGGAAATAGGAAATTCAGACTTGGGTTATTGATTTATGGTCTATCGCCTTTTGCTAAAATAAGCCTATTTATAGATATTTTAAATAAATTGGTAGAGGAAGTAGAGCGAGAATAAGAATAATTCACAAAAACTTTGTAAAACACTTGCAATTTAGCTGAAATTTGATAAAATAGTAAGGAAAGTTAGACTGTATTGCCTACTGTCTATCTATAAAATATATTTTATTGGAGGCTTTTACTCAAATGGCAAAAGAAAAATACGATCGTAGTAAACCACACGTTAACATTGGTACTATCGGACACGTTGACCACGGTAAAACTACCCTAACTGCAGCTATCACAACTGTTTTGGCACGTCGCTTGCCTTCAGCAGTTAACCAACCTAAAGACTATGCGTCTATCGATGCTGCTCCAGAAGAACGCGAACGCGGTATCACAATCAACACTGCGCACGTTGAGTACGAAACTGAAAAACGTCACTACGCTCACATCGACGCTCCAGGACACGCGGACTACGTTAAAAACATGATCACTGGTGCCGCTCAAATGGACGGAGCTATCCTTGTAGTAGCTTCAACTGACGGACCAATGCCACAAACTCGTGAGCACATCCTTCTTTCACGTCAGGTTGGTGTTAAACACCTTATCGTCTTCATGAACAAGATCGACTTGGTTGACGACGAAGAATTGCTTGAATTGGTTGAAATGGAAATCCGTGACCTTCTTTCAGAATACGACTTCCCAGGTGACGATCTTCCAGTTATCCAAGGTTCAGCTCTTAAAGCTCTTGAAGGTGACTCTAAATACGAAGATATCATCATGGAATTGATGAACACTGTTGATGAGTACATTCCAGAACCAGAACGTGACACTGACAAACCATTGCTTCTTCCAGTCGAAGACGTATTCTCAATCACTGGACGTGGTACAGTTGCTTCAGGACGTATCGACCGTGGTACTGTTCGTGTCAACGACGAAATCGAAATCGTTGGTATCAAAGAAGAAACTAAAAAAGCAGTTGTTACTGGTGTTGAAATGTTCCGTAAACAACTTGACGAAGGTCTTGCAGGAGATAACGTAGGTGTCCTTCTTCGTGGTGTTCAACGTGACGAAATCGAACGTGGACAAGTTATCGCTAAACCAGGTTCAATCAACCCACACACTAAATTCAAAGGTGAAGTTTACATCCTTACTAAAGAAGAAGGTGGACGTCACACTCCATTCTTCAACAACTACCGTCCACAATTCTACTTCCGTACTACTGACGTTACAGGTTCAATCGAACTTCCAGCAGGTACTGAAATGGTAATGCCAGGTGATAACGTGACAATCGACGTTGAGTTGATCCACCCAATCGCCGTAGAACAAGGTACTACATTCTCTATCCGTGAGGGTGGACGTACTGTTGGTTCAGGTATGGTTACAGAAATCGAAGCTTAATTCGATTTAGTTCCCAGAAGAACAATTATTTAAGTCAGACACTAAAAGAATCTTGCTATGCAAGGTTCTTTTTTGCGATCATAAGTGAGAGAGTTCCTTTTTTACAATTTCATAAAATCATGGTAAAATGGTTAAATATTAAATTTGGAGAAAAATATGAAGTACAAGCGTATCGTATTTAAAGTGGGAACTTCATCCCTGACACATAAGGATGGAAGTTTATCTCGCAGTAAAGTAAAAGCAATTACACAACAGCTTGCAATGCTGCATGAAGCAGGTCATGAGCTAATTTTGGTGTCTTCTGGGGCTGTTGCGGCAGGTTTTGGAGCCTTAGGATTTAAAAAACGACCGACCAAGATTGCGGATAAGCAAGCTTCAGCGGCGGTTGGTCAAGAATTGCTTCTGGAAGAATATACAACAAATTTGCTCTTAAGACAGATTGTTTCAGCGCAAATCTTGCTAACTCAGGATGATTTTGTCGATAAGCGACGTTATAAAAATGCCCATCAAGCTTTATCTGTCCTTCTCAATCGTGGCGCGATTCCTATTATCAATGAAAATGACAGTGTCGTTATTGATGAGCTCAAGGTCGGAGATAATGATACACTCAGTGCTCAGGTAGCTGCAATGGTGCAGGCAGATCTTTTGGTCCTCTTAACAGATGTAGACGGTCTTTATACTGGTAATCCTAACTCGGATCCAAGAGCTAAACGTCTGGAGAGAATTGAGACCATCAATCGAGAAATTATAGATATGGCTGGTGGTGCTGGATCTTCAAATGGAACAGGTGGTATGTTGACGAAAATAAAAGCTGCTACCATTGCAACTGAGTCAGGTGTTCCCGTATATATCTGTTCTTCCTTGAAACCTGATGCTTTAATTGAAGCAGCTGAAGAAACTCTTGATGGTTCTTTCTTTGTTGCACAGGAAAAGGGACTTCGTACCCAGAAACAATGGCTAGCCTTTTATGCCAAAAGTCAGGGAGCAATTTGGGTTGATAAAGGGGCGGCAGAAGCCCTCTCTCAACATGGAAAGAGTCTCCTTTTATCAGGGGTTGTAGATGTTGAGAGCAATTTTTCTTATGGTGATATTGTAACGGTATTTGATAAGGAAACTGGAAAATCACTCGGAAAAGGTAGAGTGCAACTAGGTGCATCGGGGCTCAAAGATGTCCTTCGTTCTCAAAAAGCCAAGGGAGTCCTGATTCATCGTGATGACTGGATTTCTATCACTCCTGAAATCCAACTACTCTTTACAGAATTTTAGAGGTAAACTATGGTAAGTACACAAGAACAATTTGAACAGGTACAGGCAGTTAAAAAGTCGATTAACACAGCTAGTGAAGAGGTGAAAAACCAGGCCTTACTAGCTATGGCCAATCACTTATTGGCAGCTACTGAAGAGATTTTAGCAGCTAATACTCGCGATATGGAAGCAGCCAAGGGTAAAATCTCAGATGTTATGCTGGATCGTCTTTATTTGGATACAGGGCGTATAGAAGCAATGGCAACTGGGATTCGTGAAGTGGTTGCTTTACCAAATCCCATTGGTGAAGTCCTAGAGACAAGTCAGCTTGAAAATGGCTTAGTTATCACCAAGAAACGTGTAGCCATGGGGGTTATCGGTATTATCTATGAAAGTCGTCCAAATGTGACATCTGATGCAGCTGCCCTTGCTCTCAAGAGTGGAAATGCGGTTGTTCTTCGGAGCGGTAAGGATGCCTACCAAACAGCTCATGCTATTGTTACAGCCTTGAAGAAGGGCTTGGAGACAACGACTATTCATCCAGATGTCATTCAATTAGTAGAAGATACTAGCCGTGAAAGTAGTTATGCCATGATGAAGGCTAAGGGTTATTTAGATCTTCTTATTCCTCGCGGAGGTGCCGGGTTAATCAATGCTGTCGTTGAGAATGCTATTGTGCCAGTTATCGAAACAGGTACAGGGATTGTTCATGTCTACGTTGACAAAGATGCGGATGAAGACAAGGCACTGTCTATTATCAATAACGCTAAAACTAGTCGTCCTTCAGTCTGCAATGCCATGGAAGTGCTACTTGTTCATCAAGACAAGGCGGCAAGCTTCCTTCCTCGCTTGGAGCAAGTTCTGGTTGCCGATCGAAAGGAAGCTGGTCTTGAACCGATTCAATTTCGTTTGGATGCTAAAGCAAGTCAATATATTTCTGGACAAGCAGCAGGGGCTCAAGACTTTGACACTGAGTTTTTAGACTATGTCTTAGCTGTTAAAGTAGTTTCTAGTCTTGAGGAAGCTGTAGAGCATATCGAAGCCCACAGCACCCATCATTCGGATGCGATTGTGACTGAAAATGCTGATGCTATAGCTTACTTTACAGATCAAGTGGATTCGGCAGCGGTTTATGTCAATGCTTCGACTCGTTTCACCGATGGTGGTCAATTTGGTCTTGGTTGTGAAATGGGGATTTCTACTCAGAAATTACATGCGCGTGGTCCAATGGGCTTGAAGGAATTGACCAGCTACAAATATGTGGTTACTGGGAATGGGCAGATAAGGGAGTAAAGAGATGAAGATTGGATTTATCGGCTTGGGGAATATGGGAGCTAGTTTGGCTAAGGCTGTCTTGCAGGCAAAAACGAGTCATCAGATTCTTCTTGCTAATCGTAGTCAAGCTAAGGTGGATGCTTTTATTGCCAATTATGGTGGTCTGGCTTCTAGCAATGACGAAATCTTTGCAGAAGCAGATGTGATTTTTCTAGGAGTAAAGCCAGCTCAATTTTCTGAACTGCTTACTCAATATCAGTCAATCCTTGAGAAACGAGAAAGTCTTCTTTTGATTTCCATGGCAGCTGGTTTGACCTTGGAAAAACTTGCTAGTCTTCTTCCAAGTCACCATAGGATTATTCGTATTATGCCTAATACACCTGTTGCTATTGGGCAAGGAGTGATTAGTTATGCCTTGTCTGAAAATTGTCATCCAGAAGACAGTGAACTTTTTTGTCAACTTTTAGCTAATGCAGGGCAGTTGGTTGAAATAAGTGATGGTTTAATAGATGCAGCAACAGGACTTGCAGGCTGTGGACCAGCCTTTGTTTATCTATTTATCGAAGCTTTGGCGGATGCAGGTGTTCAGACAGGATTGCCACGAGAAACGGCTCTGAAAATGGCGGCTCAAACAGTAGTTGGTGCAGGTCAAATGGTCCTAGAAAGTCAGCAACATCCTGGGCCTGGGGTCTTGAAAGACCAAGTTTGTAGCCCAGGTGGTTCGACCATTGCTGGTGTAGCAAGTCTAGAAGAGCATGCTTTCAGAGGAACTGTTATGGATGCCGTCAACCAAGCCTACAAAAGAACTCAAGAATTAGGCAAATAAGAGGTGAGCGTTTAAACTCACGCTCTTTTTTCTTACAAAGAACAAAATAAAAAAAGCTTTTCACAAATACCCATTTTTTTGATAGAATAGAAGAGAGAAAAATAGAAATGAGTCAGACATGTCAAAAGGATTTTTAGTCTCTCTTGAGGGACCAGAGGGAGCAGGAAAAACAAGCGTTCTTGAAGCCTTAATCCCTATATTAGAGGATAGGGGAGTGAAAGTTTTAAGCACCCGTGAACCAGGTGGGGTCTTAATTGGAGAAAAAATTCGCGAAGTTATCCTAGATCCTAGTCATACTGAAATGGATCCTAAGACTGAGCTTCTCCTCTATATTGCTAGTCGTCGACAACACTTGGTGGAAAAGGTCTTACCAGCACTTGCAGCTGGAAAACTGGTTATCATGGATCGCTTTATCGATAGTTCTGTTGCTTATCAGGGCTTTGGGCGTGGTTTAGATATCGATGCTATTGATTGGCTTAATGAGTTTGCAACAGATGGACTGAAACCTGATTTGACTCTTTATTTTGATATTGAGGTGGAAGAGGGACTGGCACGTATTGCTGCCAACAGTAATCGGGAAGTCAATCGTTTGGACATGGAAGGTCTGGATCTACACCGAAAAGTTCGTCAAGGTTACCTTTCTCTTCTTGAAAGAGAAGGAAATCGCATCGAAAAAATCGATGCTAGCCTACCACTTGATCAAGTGATTGAAAATACGCAACAGCTACTTTTTGATAGGATGGGATTAAGGAGATGAAGCAAGAGCAATTAAGAGCTTGTCAACCTCTACAATTTGAACGTTTTGTCCATATCTTGGAGCAAGGGCAGCTCAATCACGCCTATCTCTTTTCAGGTAATTTTGGAAGTTTAGAGATGGCCCTTTTTTTGTCTAAAAGTCTCTTTTGTAGTGAGAAAACTGGTATTTTTCCTTGTGAAAAATGTCGGAATTGTAAATTGATTGAGCAGGAAGAGTTTCCTGATGTGACCATAATTAAACCTCTGAATCAAGTCATTAAGACGGAGCGTATTCGAGAATTAGTTGGTCAATTTTCCCAGTCTGGTATTGAAAATCAACGTCAGGTCTTTATTATCGAACAAGCAGAAAAAATGCATGTGAATGCTGCAAATTCTCTTTTAAAGGTTATTGAAGAACCACAGAGCGAAATCTACATTTTCTTTTTGACTGATGATGAGGAACAGATGTTACCAACGATTCGAAGTCGGACACAGATTTTCCAATTTAAGAAACAAGTCTCTACTTTAATGTCACAGCTTGAAGAGGCTGGTTTAGTAAAAAATAAAGCTAAACTATTGGCCCAATTCAGTCAGTCTCAGACCGAGGCTGATAAGCTTGTGCATCAAGCAGGATTTTGGGCACTGGTAGATGAAAGTGAACGCCTCTTTTCTTGGCTTTTAGCCCCAAAAAAGGAATCTTACTTGCAAGTTGCAAAATTAACGAGTTTGGCTGATGATAAAGAAAAGCAAGATCATGTGCTCAGGATTTTAGAGGTATTAGCTGGCCAGGAGGTTCTCAATGTTTCTGCGCGGAACATCTTGAAACATCTCGTCCAAGCTCGGAAAATGTGGCGGGCCAATGTTAGCTTTCAAAACGCTTTGGAATACCTGGTTTTACAAAAAAATTAAAGTGAAGATAGATTATAGAAAGGGCTGTAATGAATAAAAAAGAATTATTTGATGCTTTAGATGACTTTTCACAGCAATTGTTGGTAACCTTGGCAGACGTCGAAGCTATCAAGAAAAATCTCAAGAGTTTGGTAGAGGAAAATACAGCTCTTCGTTTAGAAAATGATAAACTGAGAGAACGTTTGGGAGAGGTTGAGGAGACTGCTCCAGCCAAAACGAAACATGTAAGGGAAAATGTCCGTCGCATTTATGAGGACGGTTTTCATGTTTGCCGTGACTTTTATGGTCAACGTCGAGAGCAAGATGCGGAATGCATGTTTTGTGATGAGTTGTTATTTAGGGAGTAAGTATGCAGATTCAAAAGAGTTTTAAGGGACAATCTCCCTATGGCAAGCTTTATCTAGTAGCAACGCCAATCGGTAATCTAGATGACATGACTTTTCGCGCTATTCAGACCTTGAAGGAGGTCGACTGGATCGCGGCAGAAGATACTCGTAATACTGGACTTTTACTCAAGCATTTTGAAATCTCAACCAAGCAAATCAGTTTTCATGAGCATAATGCCAAGGAAAAAATTCCTGATTTGATTGAGTTGTTGAAGCAAGGTCAAAATCTTGCCCAAGTATCTGATGCAGGGATGCCTAGTATTTCTGACCCGGGGCATGATTTGGTCAAGGCTGCCATTGAAGAAGATATCGCAGTTGTCACGGTTCCAGGAGCTAGTGCAGGAATTTCTGCCTTGATTGCCAGCGGCTTGGCACCACAACCCCACATCTTTTATGGTTTTCTACCACGAAAATCTGGTCAGCAAAAGCAATTTTTCGAAGCGAAAAAAGCTTATCCAGAGACTCAGATTTTCTATGAGTCACCTCACCGTGTGGCAGATACGCTAGAAAATATGCTAGAAGTCTATGGTGATCGCTCGGTGGTCTTGGTTAGAGAATTGACTAAAATCTTTGAAGAATACCAACGTGGAAAAATTTCAGAATTACTGGAAAGCATCGCTGAAACACCTCTCAAAGGCGAGTGCCTTATAATCGTAGAAGGTGCTAGTCAAGATGTTGAGGATAAGGATGAAGAGGATTTATTTTCTGAAATTCAAGAGCGTATCCAGCGAGGTATTAAAAAAAATCAAGCCATTAAGGAAGTTGCGAAGATTTACCAATGGAACAAAAGCCAGCTCTATGCTGCCTACCACGAATGGGAAGAACATCAGGAAAACAACTAGACAGGGAAGTTTGCCTTCTTCCCTTTTTTTGTTATACTAGAAGAAGAAAAAAATAGAAAGATTTGTGGGTGTCAAACAGTCTAGTGACTTGTTCTGGAATGAACTTAAGTTTCACCCAAAGAGGTATTAGTGTCGTGTCTCAATCTTATATCAATGTTATCGGTGCGGGCTTGGCGGGTTCTGAAGCAGCATACCAAATCGCAGAGCGTGGTATTCCAGTTAAACTTTATGAAATGCGTGGTGTCAAGTCAACACCTCAGCATAAAACTGACAATTTTGCAGAATTAGTGTGTTCTAATTCCTTGCGTGGAGATGCTCTTACAAATGCTGTCGGTCTCCTCAAAGAAGAAATGCGTCGCTTGGGTTCTCTTATCTTGGAATCTGCTGAAGCAACTCGTGTTCCTGCTGGTGGTGCCCTTGCGGTGGACCGCGATGGTTTCTCTCAAATGGTTACTGAAAAGATTGCCAACCATCCCTTGATTGAGGTCGTTCGTGACGAAATTACAGAATTGCCGACGGATGTTATTACTGTTGTCGCTACTGGTCCCTTGACCAGCGATGCTCTGGCTGAAAAGATTCATGCTCTTAATGACGGCGATGGTTTCTATTTCTACGATGCGGCAGCGCCTATTGTGGATGTTAATACGATTGATATGAGCAAGGTTTATCTCAAGTCTCGTTATGATAAGGGAGAAGCCGCTTATCTCAACGCTCCCATGACCAAGCAGGAGTTTATGGATTTCCATGAAGCCTTGGTCAATGCAGAAGAAGCACCGCTCAATTCCTTTGAAAAAGAAAAGTACTTTGAAGGCTGTATGCCTATCGAAGTTATGGCCAAACGTGGCATTAAAACTATGCTTTATGGTCCTATGAAACCAGTCGGTTTGGAGTATCCAGACGACTACACAGGACCTCGTGATGGAGAATTTAAAACACCTTATGCGGTTGTGCAACTTCGTCAGGATAATGCAGCTGGTAGCCTATACAATATTGTTGGTTTCCAGACCCACCTCAAATGGGGAGAACAAAAGCGTGTCTTCCAAATGATTCCAGGCCTTGAAAATGCTGAGTTTGTTCGTTATGGTGTGATGCACCGCAATTCTTATATGGATTCACCAAATCTTCTGGAGCAGACCTACCGTTCTAAGAAACAGCCAAATCTCTTCTTTGCTGGTCAGATGACGGGTGTGGAAGGCTATGTTGAGTCAGCGGCATCAGGTCTAGTAGCTGGTATTAACGCAGCTCGTCTTTTCAAGGGAGAAAGTGAGGCTATTTTCCCAGAGACTACAGCTATCGGTAGTTTAGCTCATTATATCACTCATGCTGATAGCAAGCATTTCCAACCCATGAATGTCAATTTCGGAATTATCAAGGAATTGGAAGGCGACCGCATTCGTGATAAGAAGGCTCGTTATGAAAAAATTGCAGAGCGTGCCTTGGCTGATTTGGAAAACTTTTTATCCGTTTAAAATTTTCAAAAGAATAACTCATGAGACTATAAAATTCTCAAAAAATGTGATAAAATAGTTTGAATAAAATAAAGGAGCGAAGTCAGGTGGAACCCAAATATAAACGTATTTTGATTAAGTTATCAGGTGAGGCCCTTGCTGGCGAGCGTGGTGTCGGAATTGATATCAAAACTGTTCAAGCAATGGCTCAAGAAATTCAAGAAGTACATAACTTAGGAATTGAGATTGCTCTCGTAATCGGAGGAGGAAATCTCTGGCGTGGAGAACCTGCTGCAGAAGCTGGAATGGATCGTGTACAAGCAGATTATACAGGAATGCTTGGAACCGTTATGAATGCTCTTGTGATGGCAGATTCATTGCAACAAGTTGGTGTGGATACACGTGTTCAAACAGCTATTGCCATGCAACAAGTAGCAGAACCTTACGTTCGTGGTCGTGCCCTTCGTCATCTTGAAAAAGGACGCATTGTTATCTTTGGTGCGGGAATTGGTTCACCATACTTCTCAACAGATACAACAGCAGCCCTTCGTGCAGCTGAAATTGAAGCGGACGCTATCTTGATGGCTAAGAATGGGGTTGATGGTGTCTACAATGCTGATCCTAAAAAAGATAAGACAGCCGTTAAATTTGAAGAGTTGACTCACCGTGATGTCATTAACAAAGGGCTTCGTATCATGGACTCAACAGCTTCTACACTTTCAATGGATAATGATATTGACTTGGTAGTTTTCAACATGAACCAACCAGGAAATATTAAACGTGTTGTATTTGGTGAAAATATCGGAACTACAGTTTCAAATAATATCGAAGAAAAGGAATAAGAAATCATTATGGCAAACGCAATCGTAGAAAAAGCAAAAGAGAGAATGACTCAATCTCATCACTCACTTGCTCGTGAGTTTGGAAGTATTCGTGCTGGCCGTGCTAATGCTAGCTTGCTTGACCGCATCCACGTTGAGTACTATGGTGTTGAAACACCACTTAACCAAATTGCTTCTATCACAATCCCAGAAGCGCGTGTTTTGTTGGTAACACCATTTGACAAATCATCTTTGAAAGATATCGAACGTGCTTTGAATGCTTCAGACCTAGGTATCACACCAGCTAACGATGGTTCTGTTATTCGTTTGGTAATCCCAGCTCTCACAGAAGAAACTCGTCGCGACCTCGCTAAAGAAGTGAAAAAAGTCGGTGAAAATGCTAAAGTTGCTATCCGTAATATCCGTCGTGATGCTATGGACGAGGCTAAGAAACAAGAAAAAGCAAAAGAAATCACTGAAGACGAATTGAAGACTCTTGAAAAAGATATTCAAAAAGCAACAGACGATGCTGTAAAACACATCGACGAAATGACTGCCAATAAAGAAAAAGAAATCTTGGAAGTCTAAGAAATAAACAGAAAAACTCAGTTGGCATTGCTGGCTGAGTTTTATTCGAAAGAAGGAAATATGAATACAAATCTTGCAAGTTTTATCGTTGGACTCATCATCGATGAAAATGACCGTTTTTACTTTGTTCAAAAGGATGGTCAAACATATGCTCTAGCTAAAGAAGAAGGTCCCCATACAGTTGGTGATACGGTCAAAGGTTTTGCTTATACAGACATGAAGCAAAAACTACGTTTGACAACTATAGAGGTCACTGCAACTCAGGACCAATTTGGTTGGGGAACCGTAACAGAGGTTCGTAAGGATCTTGGTGTTTTTGTTGATACAGGATTACCAGACAAGGAAATCGTTGTGTCACTAGATATTCTCCCTGAACTCAAGGAACTCTGGCCTAAGAAGGGCGACAAACTCTACATCCGTCTTGAAGTAGACAAGAAGGACCGTATCTGGGGAATCTTAGCTTATCAGGAAGACTTCCAACGATTGGCTCGTCCTGCCTACAATAACATGCAGAATCAAAATTGGCCAGCCATTGTTTACCGTCTTAAGCTATCAGGAACTTTTGTTTACCTACCAGAAAATAACATGCTTGGTTTTATCCATCCTAGCGAGCGTTACGCAGAACCTCGTTTGGGGCAAGTGTTAGATGTACGTGTTATTGGCTTCCGTGAGGTGGACCGCACACTTAATCTTTCACTTAAACCTCGCTCTTTTGAGATGTTGGAGAACGATGCGCAGATGATCTTGACTTACTTGGAAAGTAATGGTGGATTTATGACCTTAAATGACAAATCTTCACCAGATGACATTAAAGCAACTTTTGGTATCTCGAAAGGTCAGTTTAAAAAAGCACTCGGTGGTTTAATGAAAGCTGGAAAAATTAAACAAGACCAGTTTGGTACTGAATTAATTTAGGGAGGCTTATGAGAAAATCATTTTATACTTGGCTGATGACCGAGCGCAACCCTAAAAGCAATAGTCCCAAAGCAATTTTAGCGGATCTTGCCTTTGAGGAATCCGCCTTTCCGAAACATACAGATGATTTCGATCAAGTGAGTCGTTTTTTAGAGGAACATGCTAGCTTTTCCTTTAATATGGGAGACTTCGATCGTATCTGGCAGGAATATTTAGAACATTAAGTCTACTTGATGAGGTTTGGGGATAGTAATTTCTCAGCCTCTTTGCTATAATATAGTCATTCAGTTTAACTTTTACTAGCTTCTAATCGACTTTTTAACTACTAAAAGAAAACGAAACATTTTATAAAATTAAAAGAGTTAGAGAGGTTCTTTGTTTGAAGGAACATTCAATAGACATTCAGCTTAGTCATCCAGATGATTTATTTCATCTTTTTGGTTCTAATGAGCGCCATCTTCGTTTGATGGAGGATGAGTTAGGTGTCATCATCCACGCTCGTACAGAGATTGTACAAGTCTTGGGGGAGGAGTCGGCTTGTGAGGAAGCCCGCCAAGTTATCCAAGCCTTGATGGTTTTGGTCAATCGTGGAATGACTGTTGGAACTCCGGATGTGGTGACAGCCATTACAATGGTTAAGAATAATGAAATCGATAAGTTTGTCGCCCTTTATGAAGAAGAGATTATCAAGGATAATACAGGTAAGCCCATCCGTGTTAAAACCTTGGGTCAAAAGCTTTATGTGGATAGTGTCAAACAACACGATGTGACCTTTGGTATTGGGCCGGCAGGGACAGGTAAAACCTTCCTAGCAGTGACCTTGGCTGTTACAGCTCTTAAACGTGGTCAAGTCAAGCGTATTATCCTGACTCGTCCAGCAGTAGAAGCTGGAGAAAGCTTGGGATTTCTTCCAGGAGATCTCAAGGAAAAGGTAGACCCTTATCTTCGACCTGTCTATGATGCCTTGTACCAAATTCTTGGGAAGGACCAAACAACTCGTCTCATGGAGCGAGAAATTATTGAGATTGCGCCTTTGGCCTACATGCGTGGACGTACTCTGGATGATGCCTTTGTCATCTTGGACGAAGCGCAAAATACGACCATCATGCAGATGAAGATGTTCTTGACACGTCTTGGATTCAATTCAAAAATGATTGTCAATGGTGATATTAGTCAGATTGACCTCCCCCGTAATGTTAAGTCAGGTTTGATTGATGCCCAAGAAAAACTTAAGAACATTCACCAGATCGACTTTGTACACTTCTCAGCCAAGGATGTGGTTCGCCATCCAGTCGTTGCTCAGATTATCAGAGCCTATGAACCTCGACCTGTCAAAGCTGAAGAAAGTGAAGAAGAAAGAGAATAGTAAAAAAGAGCAGTGGAAGCGCTGCTCTTATTTTTGTAGTTTTATACTCATCGAAAATCTCTTCAAACCACGTCAGCTTCACCTTGCCGTACTCCAGTACAGCCTGCGGCTAGCTTCCTAGTTTGCTCTTTGATTTTCATTGAGTATTAATTTATAAATCATTTTAGACAAGTTCACTGATTGCAGTGAAGTCACGTTCCAAGCCTTCTGCAACAGGCTGGCTGGTGAGGTATCCTTGATAGGTTGTCACACCTTCAAGCAAGCCTGCGTCTTCTAGGATAGCTTTCTTAAATCCTTTTCCTGCCAAGGCTTCGATATATGGAAGAGTAACATTTGTAAGGGCGATCGTAGATGTGCGAGCAACTGCTCCAGGAATGTTAGCAACGGCATAGTGAAGAACACCGTGTTTTTCATAGACAGGCTCATCATGGGTTGTCACACGGTCAGCTGTTGCAATAACACCACCTTGGTCTACAGCAACGTCTACGATGAAAGAACCAGGACGCATTTGTTGTACCATTTCATCTGTCACCAATTTTGGAGCTTTGGCACCAGGAATCAAGACAGCACCGATAACAACGTCTGCTTCACGCACACTTGCTTCGATATTAAATGGGTTAGACATCAAAGTTTGGATTTGGTGACCAAAGACATCTTCTAGGACAGAGAGGCGTTTAGCACTGATATCAAGAATGGTTACTTGAGCTCCCAAACCAAGAGCGATGCGAGCTGCGTGTGTACCAACAACACCACCACCGATGATGGTTACTTTTCCTTTTGGAACACCAGGGACACCACCGAGTAGAACTCCTGAACCACCAGCTTGTTTCGTCAAGAAGTGGGCTCCGATTTGGACTGCCATACGACCAGCAACTTCACTCATTGGAACGAGAAGTGGAAGTTGTCCTTGAGTATCACGGACAGTCTCATAAGCAACACCAGTTGTTTTAGCTGCAAGCATAGCATCAGCCAATTCTGGAGCAGCTGCCATGTGTAAGTAGGTGAAGAGAAGTAAATCCTCACGCAAGAACTGGTACTCACTAGCAAGCGGTTCCTTGACTTTAACAACTAATTCTGCAGCCCAGGCTTCAGCAGTTGCGACAATTTCAGCTCCTTGCTTTTCATAGTCAGCATCAGTAAAACCAGATCCAAGTCCAGCATTCGTTTCGATGAGGACACGGTGGCCACGTCCAACGAGACTTTGTACACCAGCAGGTGTCAGAGCAACACGATTTTCATTATTTTTAATTTCCTTTGGAATTCCAATTAGCATAGAGATAACTCACTTTCTATTAAGCGTTTCGATTTATGTATCACATCATTCTTCAGAGTTTTTGTGATGACTTTATTGTATATGAAACCGCTTTAAATTGCAAGAAAAACTTGTAAACCTATTTCTTTTATGTTATTCTTTTAGCAACCTATTTTCGGAGGTGAAATCATGGAATCACTATTTATCGAACTAGCCAAGCATCAAATTATCGAAACTGAACGCTTAGTACTTAGACCTGTGACACTTGATGATGCAGAAGCCATGTTTGAATATGCTTCAAACCAGGAAAATACGCGCTACACTTTCCCGACCAATCAAAGTCTGGAGGAAACCAAGAATAATATTGCTCAATTTTATCTAGCTAATCCATTGGGCCGATGGGGAATTGAACTAAAAGGTACTGGAGAGTTTATCGGAACTATTGACCTGCACAAGATGGATACTGTTCTTAAGAAGGCAGCCATTGGTTACATTATCAATCAAAAATATTGGAATCAAGGTTTGACGACAGAAACGAACAGAGCTGTAATTGAACTGGCTTTTGAAAAGATTGGGATGAATAAGTTGACGGCCCTTCACGATAAGGATAATCCTGCATCAGGAAAGGTCATGGAGAAATCAGGCATGCGCTTTTCTCACGAAGAATCTTATGCTAGAATGGACAAGAAAGAACCAGGTCGAATCGTAACAAGAGTTCATTATGTCTTAACCAAGGAAGATTATTTTGCAAATAAGTAAGCAGTTGAAAAGATTTTTCAGCTGTTTTTTTCTTTCTCTTACGAATAAGCTAAGAGAGGAGAAAATATGGAAGAACTTATTGAGAAAATTAAAGAATATAAAATCATTGTCATCTGTGCTGGTTTGGGTTTGGTCTTAGGTGGATTTTTTCTCCTAAAACCAGTCGCTCAAACACCTGTCAAGGAAAGTAATTTGCAGTCTGAAGTTATAGCTGTTCCAAAGGATTCAACGGATGTAAAGGAAGATGGAAATCAGAAGGAAGAGGTGGTGGAGCAAGATCTGATTACTGTCGATGTCAAAGGGGCTGTCAAAACACCAGGGATTTATGATTTGCCAGTTGGAAGTCGTATCAATGATGCTGTTCAAAAAGCTGGTGGCTTGACAGATAATGCAGACAGTAAGTCTATCAATCTTGCACAGAAAATTAGTGACGAAGCACTTGTCTATGTTCCGACTAAGGAAGAAGCTATCAGTCAAGATACACATTCAAATGCTTCCAACACCAAAGAAAATAAGAAAGTTAATCTTAATAAAGCCAGTTTAGAGGAACTGAAACAAGTCAAAGGCTTAGGTGCTAAACGTGCTCAAGATATTATCGACCATCGTGAGTCCAACGGTAAGTTTAAGTCAGTTGATGAGCTCAAAAAGGTTTCTGGTATTGGCGCAAAAACGATAGAAAAGTTAAAAGAGTATGTTACAGTGGATTAGTCGCTTTTCAATTCCAAAAATCTATCTCAGCTTTCTCTTGCTCTGGCTTTACTATACAATTTTTTCAGCTAGTTTTCTAGCACTTTTGGGCTTTGTCTTTTTACTAGTCTGCCTCTTTTTCCAATTTCCATGGAAAACTGTGACTAAGGTTCTCTTGATTTGTGGACTTTTTGGGAGTTGGTTTTTATTTCAAAAATGGCAGCAAGAAGAAGCCAGTCGGAATCTTGTAGACACGATTGATACAGTTCGAATCTTGCCTGACACCATCAAGGTAAATGGTGATAGCTTATCTTTTCGTGGCAAGGCTGAAGGTAGACTCTTTCAAGTTTATTATAAACTCCAGTCAGAAGTTGAAAAGGAAAAATTTCAGCAGTTGTCTGATCTGCATGAAATGGTTGTAAAAGGTAAGCTAGCTAGTCCACAAGGAGTCAGTAATTTTGCGGGATTTGATTATCGGAACTATCTCAAAACTCAAGGAATTTATCAGACCTTGACTATATCTGAAATTATTGAGTTAAAGAAATCAAGTAGTTGGGATATCGGAGAAAATCTATCAAGCTTGAGGAGAAAAGCAGTTGTCTGGATAAAAAGGAATTTTCCCGATCCCATGCGCAATTATATGACAGGTCTTTTATTGGGACATTTAGATACAGACTTTGAGGAAATGAATGAACTTTATTCCAGCCTAGGGATTATTCATCTTTTTGCTTTGTCTGGAATGCAGGTCGGATTTTTCATGAATGCTTTTAAAAAGTCACTCTTGCGATTGGGCTTGACACAAGAGAAGTTCAAATGGCTAGCTTATCCCTTTTCTTTGTTTTATGCAGGCTTGACAGGATTTTCAGCTTCAGTTATTCGTAGTCTTCTACAAAAGCTATTGGCTCAGCATGGCTTTAAGTCACTGGATAATTTTGCTTTAACGATTCTTATTCTATTTCTTATCATGCCGAACTTTTTCTTAACTGCTGGGGGAGTTCTTTCCTGTGCTTATGCCTTTATCCTGACAATGACTGGTGAGGAAGTAGCAGGTATAAAAGGTTTGGTTAGAGAGAGTTACATTATTACCTTGGGAATTCTGCCAATTTTATCATTTTACTTTTCTGAATTTCAACCGTGGTCCATTCTCTTGACCTTTGCTTTTTCATTCTTATTTGATATGGTTCTGTTACCACTCTTATCGATTCTCTTCTGTCTGTCATTTATATATCCCATCATCCAGTTCAACTTTCTCTTTGAATGGTTAGAAAACATCATACGCTATATTTCTCAGCTATCTACGAGGCCCCTTGTTTTCGGCCAACCGAGTCTTTGGATTTTAATCCTTCTTTTGATTTCTTTAGCTCTCATCTATGACTATCGAAAGAATTTGAAAAAAATATCTATGCTTGTCATAGTTGCCATCTCATTCTTTTTAGTAACCAAGCATCCACTAGAAAATGAAATCACAGTCCTAGATATGGAACAGGGGCGAAGCATTTTCCTAAGAGATATGACAGGAAAGACCATTCTATTGGATGTCGAAGAAAAGTCTGAAACTGAAAAGAAAGAAGCCTGGAAGGAGAAAGCTATTACCAGCAATGCCAAACGTAGTTTAATTCCTTATCTGAAAAGTCGAGGAGTGACCAAGATTGATCAGCTTGTTTTAACGAAAAGTGAACCTAAGCAACTAGATCATGTGTTGGAAATCAGTAAAGCCTTCAATCTTGGAGAGATTCTAGTAACTGAAGAAACTTTATCTAAGAGAGAATTTATGGATAAGCTGAAGGAGAGCAAAGTCAAGGTAGGGGATATCAAAACAGGACAGCAGTTGTTTATTTTTGGGAGTAGTTTGGAAGCAATCACTAGCCAAAATAGCGATGAAAAGGACTCAATGGTCTTGTATGGAAAGTTACTAAATCAAACCTTTCTAGTTACTGGAAATATAGAGGAAAAGTTTTTGACGAGTCATTCCTCAAAACTCCAAGCAGATGTAGTAATAACTCATCAGCAAACATCGAAGAAAAAGAGAGATGTAGAAGTCTTCAAAACCTTACAACCTAAAATCACGGTCATTTCGGTAGACAAGAAAAAATCATTTAAAGTTAAAAATGGGGAGAATAACCAAGAAGATAAAGAACTTGAGAATTTGGTATTAAAAACTGACAAAAAGGGTGCTATACGTTTTAAAGGCTGGACTACTTGGAATGTTGAAACTGTTCAATAAGGTTTTCAGAGAAAACTAAACATTAAAAGCTAAATTCCCAAACTAACTTCCATCGCCAATAAAAGTGGAAGTTAGTCTGATAAAAATCGTAAAAACCAGTGGAAATCCGTGTCAGGGTAAGTTCCACTGGTTTTACTAATGCTTGATTTCATCGTTTTTGTAGCCGAAAAGAATCGAAAAAAAGAGCGCACAAAATCCTCTCATCTGAAAGCGTTTCAGATTAAGTTCCGCTATGGTGGAAGTTAGTGTGAGACGTTTGAATGGGGTTGAAGGTTAGTTTTTAGATCTTATGTTGGAGTAATTTAGACGACTGACAGACGTCTTCTGCAGGTATTTTAGAAATGCCGA
>NZ_JASHFO010000002.1:0-107923 GCF_047460825.1 Streptococcus infantis
AGTCTATCTCTATCAACCTTTCTTGGTTTTGTTCCTTTTACTTGATGGTTTAGCTCTCCTGTTTTTTCTTTTAGCTTTAACCAGCAATAAATGGTATTACGTGAGATTTGGAAAACGTGTGATGCTTTTGTTATACTGCCTGTTCGCTCACAATAAGTGAGAACTTTTTTACGAAAATCTAATGAATATGCCATAAGAAGATTATACCACATTATGTACTATTTTGGGTTCAATTGACTATACAAAAGAGTAGTAATACTTAGAGTTACGAAATGAATTGTATTCTGCACTATGAAAACTTGGATCGAGAATTCTTGCTAATCGCACATCTTTCATGGTGGGTTTTGTGGTCATTTTAATATCAGTCTGCAGATAAGCATAATAGGTTTCCTTATCAAAGAAAGCTCCATCTACCGCTATCAAAGCACCATACATACCATCTTCATACTGAAACACCATCACAGCACCGTTCCTATATTTGCTTTCTACAGGAACAGGCTGAGCAATTCTCTTTTTGGGCTTTTCTTTTTTTACACTTATCTTTTCTAAAAACTTTTCTAGATTTTCACTTCTTTGTTCTAAAAATTCACTATCTGCACCCAATTCTTGAGCAAGTTCTAAATCTTCTTTGTTGAGAATGATTTCTTTAATTTCAAGCAAGAATTCGTCATCTAATTGCCCAACTTCCCATAAACAGTGTGCTAAGGCGAACAAGACATCATAAATATCGTCATCGTATAAATCCGACGTCAAGTCATTTTTAATTGTATTTGCATCTTCTCCTTGATTGTATCTCTCGAAGAATTCTTATTTAATATCTAAGGAAGTGTCATTTCCAAAAATCGTTGCATCCCATGTTCCCATAATTTATAGACTCCAATCTACTTTTTAACAGTTTTAAATATTTTGTTAGGTTTTGCAAAGAATCTATACCGAAGAGCATTTGTTCAATACCCTGTGAAGTATTAGTAAGGATAAATTCTTTGCCAATTTCATAGAAAATCATTTGAGTTCGATTATTTAGATTTTCATTAAACTATTTATTCAATTTCTTTGTGATACAGGTCTTAAATTCATCAGTTAATTTTTGTCGATAATACAAAAATCTTACAAAAGCTTCGCTATAACAGCTTCACCAATCAGAAAGATAGCTAAGCATTTCAAATACTATCATAAAATATTTCAAATCTTTTCCTTGCAGAATTTTCTATATCATCTGTAATAAACTAGATTACTAGAATTATACTTTATTAGATCCTTTAGATTAAACTTTTATTTTTAAAACTTTCTAAATAAACTATTTAACAATCAAATAATGTGCGTCTTTTATCTTATATTTTTCTAGATTGATAATAGTTTGTTTCTTATCAACAATATCATATTTAACCAGAGAATCATTGAATAAAAAATAATAGAAGTTGTCTTTGAATGTAAAATACGGTGCAATATATTGCTCTGTACTAAAGCCGTCCAGATGAATAATATCTTCTTCTAAATTGTCTAGATTGACTGTAGTAAAGGAAAATTCGCTATTATACAATCCCTCATTTTCTATAATCAATTGATTATTTTTAGCATCATAGTGAATATTAGTTGGATACTTATCAGGAATATCGATATAATTCTTGTTTTGACTCTTTAAATCAAAAACCAATAATTTATTTCCTGACTTATATTCCCCATTAGAATTACGTCCATCAAGTGCTTCCACAATATACAAGACATCATCTACATTAACCATTCTCATATATTCTGATGTTTCATCAAGATTATATTTTTCGACGATGTTGAACTCTTTATCCATTTTCCAAATTTCGGCATTAGGAACTTGAGTAGATAAATCCAATGTGGTTACAAGTAAGTATAAATAATTATCTACAATAACATACTGTTGACTAGCATTTAGTTGTCCATCATTTTTCATGGTGACATTAGTGACAACTTCTAAATTGTTATCATATTTATAAAATTCAATTCTATCTGTAAAGACAGCAGTTGCATATAAATAATCCCCGTCTGTTATGGAGGCGTAAGCAACATTTCCTTCTGCTAATTTAAATGTTTCACTTAAATTTTCCTTATTAATTCTAGATACATATCTTTTTAGACCTGAGGTATCTTTTGTTTTTGCAGTTGAATAGGATCCTGCATCTGAAAAACTTTCTGCCCAATAGATGTATTTTTCTTTTCTGGCTATATTACCCTTGAACTCATTTAAATCATAATCATCAAATACAGCTATTTTATCGCTATCCCAGATAGCCATTTTATAATCATCTACCGAATTTACCTTATTTGACTGACAGGCACTTAGACAAATAAGGCAGAAACAAGCACTGATAATCATCAACATGAAGTTCATAGCTCTTTTATTTCTTTTCAATATCATACTGATTTGCTCCTATATCGTTTGTTTCAACCAATTTAAGACGTTCAAACAGATGAATAGCATAAGTCCAATCTTATGTACCTACATCTACTCCAGTCACACATTAATCCTTGTTGCAACTAACTGAGAAGAGTAAAATTTGTTACTAGTATCACGATTGAAAATTCTTTGTTATAAGTCTTTCCAATTTGTCTAGCAGCTTAATAGGCAAATGATTGACTAGCTTTGATGCCCCTTTTTTAACATCTATTTGATAAACAGCACTATTACTTCAATGCCCATTGAAAGCTTAACGATACATGACAATCACAATATTCTTGTCATTATATCCTTGTATGATTTATTATATCAAAAAATAAAACGTTTTTTAAAATATTATCAAAATTTCTTGCACTCCATGCACCATGTTTTCCAGAACCTTTTATATTTTGTAATTTTTAAAGTTTCCCAAAAAAATCCAGCAAATCTTTGTAAGAATGAACTTCATAAGTTGGCTGAGCTTGGGTCTTATTTTCCAGATGATGAGGATTGTACCAGATGGTATCGATGCCCGCATTATTGCCACCTTGAATGTCGGCTGTCAGAGAATCTCCAATCATCAGCGTCTTTTCTTTACTAAAACCTGCAATCTGCTGACCAATTTTTTCATAAAAGAGAGCATCAGGTTTTTGGGTATGGAGCTGTTCTGAAATGAAAATCTCCTTGAAGTACGGTTTAATACCAGATTGTTCCAAACGACCTGTCTGAATATAGGTAATTCCATTTGTCGCAGCATAGAGCTCATAGCCTTGTTTTATCAAATTTCTTAATAAATCTTCCACACCTAGGTAAGTCTGCCCCTGTTTTGAAAGGAAAAACTGGTAGCGCTCTGCTAAGTAGGACCCATCTTTTTCAATACCAAAATGAGCAAACAATTTTTCAAAACGAGTGTTTATTAACTCAGCCTTTGTAATTTTTTTCTGTTCCAAATCCTTCCAAAGGGCTTTGTTCATGGGCACATAATAATCTTTGTAAGTTTGGATATCCTCTACTCCTTCTTCTTCTAAGAGTTGCGTCAGAGCTATATCCTCAGCAGCATCAAAATCGAGTAAGGTGTGATCGAGGTCGAATAATAGAAATTTGTATTTCAATTTTAAAAACTTCCTTTCTTGGGGGGACAAAGAGTGGGACTAAATGATTCAAAAAAATTTTAAAAATTTTACCTCTACTTATTGAATAACTTAGCCCAATTCTGCTTGGAATTTAAAAATCTGGAGACATAAACCTCATATTTGTCGATATAATAAAAAGCTAAGTAATTTTCAATTGGCATATATCGATAACGTTTTCCGTCATCTGTTAATTCACCATAACCTCGACTTGACACCAAAGGACATGCTTCTGGAAAGGTTTCTAAAGTTTCTAGTGCCGTTAGAATAAGGTCTAGTTTACTATCGGCAGATTGCTGGCTGTAAAAATTCAGTACAATATAATCATGTATTTCTCTCAAGTCTTTCTTAGCTTGATCCGTAAGAGAAACATGGTAACGTTTATGATTAGTCAAGTCCAAATTCCTTTCTTACATCTGCCAAAGACGTTAGTTTACCTTGCTCAACTTCTTGATGACCCATCAAAATTTCCTTTTTCAAGTCTTCAAAAGCAACCTGATATTGAGTCTCTTGTAAATCACTAAATACGAACTCTTTAGGATCAACCGCACCTGTCGCAATTTTACGAAGTGCAGCATTAAAGATATCTGACAGGGTTAACTTTTCATCAGCTATGATTTCTTTCGTTTGTTGGTAAAAAGTCGAATCTGCTCTAAAATTAACAGGTTGAGTACTTGCCATGATTAATACCTCTTTGTAAAGATGATTTGTAAATACATTTTATCATCTTTAGATTTGAAATTCAACGAAAAGCTCCTTTAACAGAAAAGGAGCTATCTTGTATGTTATTGGTGTACAGCTTGTGCAGCTGTGATTAATGTAAGTTTGAAGACGTCATCTGAGTTACATCCGCGAGAAAGGTCATTAACTGGTTTGTTCAAACCTTGCAACACTGGACCAACCGCTGCAAAGCCACCGAGACGTTCTGCCATCTTGTAACCAATATTTCCTGCTTCAATACCTGGGAAGATAAAGACGTTTGCTTGTCCAGCAACCTTGCTTCCTGGCGCCTTAAGAGCAGCTGTTTCTGGAACGAAGGCAGCATCAAATTGCAATTCACCATCGATTTCAAGGTCAGGACGCAAGTCGTGAGCAATCTTAGTTGCTTCAACGACCTTATCAACGCTTTCACCAAAACCTGAACCTTTAGTTGAATAGCTTAGCATAGCAATTTTTGGTTCGATACCGAACATCTTAGCTGTAATTGCAGAGTTAATCGCAATTTCTGCCAAAGCTTCAGCGTCAGGATTGATATTGATGGCACAGTCACCAAAGAGGTAACGTTCAGTACCACGAACCATGATGAAGGCACCAGAAGTACGGCTAACATTCGGACGAGTTTTAATGATTTGAAGGGCTGGGCGAACAGTTGCCGCAGTAGAGTGATTTGCTCCTGATACCATACCATCTACCAAGGACATATAAACCAACATAACACCAAAATAGTTCACGTCTTTAATCAAGATATCGCGAGCTTCATCTTCAGTCATTTTTCCTTTTCGACGTTCTACAAGTGATGCTACCATTTCCTCGAATTGAGGGTAATGTGCAGGATCGATTACTTCATAACCATCCATGATTCCTTCGATTTCAAGATAGATTTTAATTTTATCAGGATTTCCAAGTAGGACAGGGATAACTTCTGTTTCTTTTACGATGCGTTTGGTCGCTTGAAGAATACGTGGTTCTTCTCCTTCAGGCAAGACAATACGTACATTTTTGCCAACTAGGTTGGCTTTTAAACTTTCAAAAACTTCCATGAGTTTTGACTCCTTTTAAGATAAATTATTATTTGATAACTGAGTTATAAGATTGTTAAAATCATCCGGCAGTGGACTTTCCATCTCCAACTGCTCTTCAAGAAAAGGATGATAAAACGATAAGTAATGGCAATGTAGAGCTTGGCGCTCTATGCCATGTTCAAGACTACCACCGTAGAGGTCATCACCAAGCAAAGGGAAACCGATATGGGAGAAATGAACACGAATCTGGTGTGTCCTTCCCGTATGTAGTCGAATATCAACTAGATGAATATTGCCATAAGACTGCACTATTCGATAGGAAGTATGGGCATATTTACCACCTTTTGCCACTCGTCTAGTGATAATGGAATCTTCGTCACGGGCAATCGGGGCAATGATTTCACCTTGAGTTTCCAGAAACCCATCTCCTTTAACCAGAGCAAAATAGCGCTTTTCAATGGCTTTCTTTTGCAACTGCTTGTCTAGTCTAGCATGAGCATAACCATGTTTAGCAAAAAGCATGAGACCCGAAGTATCACGATCTAGTCTGGTTACAAT
This sequence comes from Streptococcus infantis, assembly GCF_047460825.1. Classification (GTDB taxonomy): domain Bacteria; phylum Bacillota; class Bacilli; order Lactobacillales; family Streptococcaceae; genus Streptococcus; species Streptococcus infantis_V. Next base: position 5,838 of record NZ_JASHFO010000002.1, read on the forward strand.
GTGAACCTGCTGATTTTCATAGTTCTGTTTCACATAGTAGCCCTTGATAAAATTAGCGATGGTATTGGAATGATTGACACTAGGAATAGAGGCCACACCAAAGGGTTTGTTTAGGATTAAGAAATGATCATCTTCAAACAGAATATCCAGTGGATAATCAATTGCTTCCAGTGTCTCGAAACCTTCCTCAGGAGGAATGTCGATGACAACCACATCCCCAATATCTAAGAGATAGGTTGCATTTTGTGGATGACCGTTTACGCGAATATCTCCACCTCGAAACTTGATTTTGGCCAGTAAACCTTTAGAGACTTCATGCTTTTTCAGAAAAGTCTTTACCTTGACGTGTTCGTCAGCAATAAATTCAAACCTCATTCATCCACCTCACCAATAAAGGCATCTTTGACACGATTCCAAAAACTAGTATGGCTTGGTGTTGCTACAAAATGAATCTTATGGTGGTCAATTTGGTACTCTATTCTTTCAATATTACGGTAAGAATAAATACTATTGTCAACAGAAATCGTATGATAGTCATTACGAGTTGGTATCAATTCTATCTTATCCTTCTTAGGCACAATGATAGAAGAACCTAAGGTTCTGTAGACACGATTGTTAAGACTCGCAATTTCTGTCAATTGTAGGGCCTCAATAGTAGGGTGCAAAACAGCTCCACCAAGAGATTTATTATAGGCTGTACTCCCAGTTGGAGTCGATACCGTCAGGCCATCTCCCCTAAAACGTTCAAATGGCACTTGGTTAATGATAATATCGGCAACCATAGTCCTATCAGCTCTCCGAATACTTGCCTCATTCAAAGCTCGGAAAATTTTCACTTCTCCATTTTCCAAAAATATCTTTACATTTAAAAGTGGGTAAGACACACGAGCCCCAGTATCCAACTGTAAATTAGTAAGCAATTGATCTAGTTCAAAATCACGGTAATCCGTATAGAAACCTAAATGACCTGTGTGAACACCAACGAAGCGAACCTTATCCAGCTGGTCTTCATACTTGTGAAAAGCAGACAAAAGCATCCCATCCCCACCTATGGAAATCACGATATCGGGATGTTTATCATTTAATATAAAGTTATTCTTTTTAAGTCGATCTCTTAATTCATATAAGACTCTTTGACTTTGAGGTTTGCGATTAGCGATTAGATCAATTCGTTTACCTGTATTCTTCATCGGTATCGTCACTATTACCTACCCCGTCATTTAACTTTCTATGCAATGGATCAAAGAGTGCCTGTGCTTCCTGGATATCATCACGAATTTTACTCATTTCTTCATCCAATTGGTGAGAGATTCTTGCTGTGATTTCCAAGCGTTTCTTAATTTCTTCTGGAAAATCCCCTTGATATTTGTAATTGAGAGAATGCTCGATGGTAGCCCAGAAATTCATAGCCAAAGTACGAATCTGAATCTCCACCAGAATCGTTTTTGCACCGTAAATCGTATCAACCGTATACTCAATAATCACATGGTAAGAACGATAACCTGATGCCTTTCGATGAGTAATGTAGTCACGTTCTTGGACAACTCTCATGTCTTGCCTCCTACGAAGAATAGCAACAACTTCGCTCACGTCATCTACAAATTGAACCATGACACGTAAACCTGCAATATCTTGCAAGTCCTGTTCCAGCGTATCATACCCAATTCCTCGACGAGCCATTTTTTCTTTAATACTTTCAATCGGTTTGACTCGACCAGTTACAAACTCAATTGGAGAATGTTTATTTTGTTTGCGGTATTGTTTTCGAATACCTCGGAGTTTTATCTTCAGCTCTCCAACAGCCTGAATGTAAGGATCTAAAAATTCTTCCCATTCTGTAATCATATATCTTTTTTATCCAATCCTCTATAAACTTCGATTTATCTATTTTTTGATTTTCGAGGAAAAATCTTATACAATAAATACAATGCTTATTATACCATACAATCGCTTTCAAAGATAAGGAAAAAGTAAAAAAAATGAAACATTTAGAAATTGAAATGAAAACACTTCTAAACAAGGATGAATATCAAAGATTGCAGGATCACTTTTCAGGAGTCACACCTATTACACAAAAAAATTACTACCTAGACACGCCTGATTTTTACCTTCGGAAACATAAAATCGCTATGCGCATTCGTACTTTTGAAAATAGCGCTGAATTGACCATAAAAATCCCACAAAAAGTTGGAAATATGGAGTACAATCAAGATCTAAGCCTCGAGGAAGCAAACCATTGTCTTAAAGAATGTAAACTTCCGCAAGGAATGATTCTTGACGAATTGACTAGCCGTGGACTTTCAACCAGTGGCTGGGTAGTTTTAGGTTGCCTAACTACTGTTCGCTACGAAAAGCAAACTCCTATCGGACTCATGGCACTTGATCAAAGCCAATACTTTGATATTGTTGACTATGAGCTTGAATTAGAAGTGGAAGATGGCAACCAAGGTAGTCTTGATTTCCAAGAATTTTTACAAGCCAATGAAATCCATTACAAAAAAGCTCCTTCAAAATTGGTTCGTTTTATAGAAAATATGAAAAAATACTGAAATAATCTTCTTTTTTTGATAAAATAAAAGGGATGAAAAATAATAGAATCTGTTGTAGAGAGCATTTATCACTAAAAGTGTTTCACTACAGCGATTCACTTAGTTTAAAGAGGACGGTTTATCGATGTCAGATACAAAAAACATGAAACTTTTCGCACTATCTTCCAACCAGGAAATTGCTCAAAGAATCGCAGATGCTGCAGGTGTTCCACTTGGAAAAGTATCTTCACGCCAATTTTCAGATGGTGAAATCCAAGTTAACATCGAAGAAAGTGTTCGTGGATATGATGTTTATATCATCCAATCAACTAGTTATCCAGTAAATAACCACTTGATGGAACTCTTGATTATGGTTGATGCTTGTGTTCGCGCTAGTGCTAATACCATTAACGTTGTACTTCCATACTTCGGCTACGCTCGCCAAGATCGTATCGCTTCTTCACGCGAACCACTTACTGCAAAACTGGTTGCAAATATGTTGGTGAAAGCTGGAGTTAGTCGTGTATTGACTCTTGACCTCCATGCCGTTCAGGTTCAAGGATTCTTTGACATTCCTGTAGATAACCTCTATACAATTCCACTTTTTGCAAAACATTACTGCGATAAAGGTTTGACTGGTTCAGATGTGGTTGTTGTTAGTCCTAAAAACTCTGGTGTAAAACGTGCTCGTAGTCTTGCAGAATACCTAGATGCTCCGATTGCTATCATTGATTATGCACAAGATGATTCTGAACGTAGCCAAGGTTACATTATTGGGGAGGTTGAAGGTAAGAAAGCAATCTTAATCGATGACATTCTGAATACTGGCCGTACCTTCTCTGAAGCTGCTAAAATCTTAGAACGTGACGGCGCAACTGAAATCTATGCAGTTTCAAGTCATGGACTATTCGTTAACGGTGCTGCAGAGTTATTAGATGCAACAAATATCAAGGAGATCTTGGTTACAGATTCTGTTGTGACAGAAAGTAGAAAACCTAAAAACGTACAATACATCACTGCTAGTGAATTGATTGGTGATGCTATGGTTCGTATTCATGAAAGAAAACCAGTTAGTCCACTATTTAAATAGAAATTAGGTGAGTTTTTGATTTATTTGGATAATGCTGCAACGACTCCGATGTCTTCAGTAGCTATCTCAGCAATGACTCAAGTCATGCAAGAAACTTATGGCAACCCTTCTAGTATTCATGGCCATGGGCGCCAAGCAGGTAAACTATTACGAGAAGCTCGTCAAGAACTTGCAAGTTTACTAGGAACAAAGCCACAACATATATTTTTTACCACTGGTGGTACTGAAAGCAATAATACTGCTATCATCGGCTACTGCCTTCGCCATCAAAATCGTGGAAAGCACATTATCACTACTGCGATTGAGCACCATGCTGTTCTAGAACCCATCAAATACTTGGTTGAAAATTTCGGTTTTGAAGTGACTATTTTACATCCTGAACATCAAGAAATCACTGCAGACCAAGTCAAAAATGCACTGCGTGAAGATACCATTCTTGTTTCTACTATGTTTGCCAACAATGAAACTGGTACACTGTTACCTATTGCTGAAATTGGTGAGGTTCTAAAAAATCATCCAGCCGTTTATCATGTCGATGCAGTTCAGGCAATCGGTAAATTAGAGATACTTCCCGAAGAATTGGGAATTGATTTTCTCAGTGCTTCTGCACACAAATTTTATGGTCCAAAAGGAGTTGGTTTTCTCTATGCTGCATCTACAGATTTTGATTCCTACCTTCATGGTGGTGATCAAGAGCAGAAAAAAAGAGCAGGAACAGAAAATCTTCCTGCCATTGTAGGAATGGTAGCAGCTCTAAAGGATGATCTTGAAAACCAAGCACAAAACTTTGAAAAGGTTCAACAACTGAAAGACACCTTCTTAAAGGAAATGGCTGACACAGACTATTATCTCAATCAAGGGAAAGACCAGCTACCTTATGTCCTTAATATTGGATTCCCAAGTCAACGAAATGACCTACTACTCCTTCGTCTAGATCTTGCTGGAATTTCAATATCAACTGGTTCAGCTTGTACAGCTGGTGTCGTACAGGTTAGTCATGTTCTTCAGGCTTTCTACGGAGAAGACTCTCCTCGCTTGCACGAATCCGTTCGCGTCAGCATTTCACCTCAAAATACAGAGCAAGAAATGATCACCCTTGCACAAACTCTAAAAGAAATCATTGGAGGTTAACTCAATGGCATTCGAAAAAACCATTAGTCTTAAAAATTGCCGTTATAATTACACACTTAGCCCAACCGTCAAAAAGTTCACTCTAAAAGATAATACCTTTTTTGAAACTAAAGTTGGTAACTATGAATTAACACGTCTTCTTGAAAAAGTTCCAAATAGTGGAGAAGGATTTCAACTTAAGATCATCATCAACAAAGACTTAACAGGTGCAAAAATCAATATCACAGATAAATTTGGCCTACGTTTGGTTGATATCTTTAAATCAGAAGAAACTCATATCCACCAAGAGAAATTCTACTTCTTAATGGATAGCCTTGTTGAGCGTGGTGTCTTCACTAAAAGTGAAAGATAGAAGGTCCCTATGTTTCGATTAACTTACAAGGATACCTATCAAGTCGATCGCGTTTTAGAATACGACGATTACGAAGCACTCATGCTGTCACTTTCAGGATGTGTGACTCTTCCAGATACGACCGTCATTACTTCTCTTACCTATAAGGGAAAAGAAATCTATCAAGGTCTTCTGGGAGATCTCTATCGTTTTCTATTTCACTATGATTTTACAAAGATAAACTAAGATTTTCTTAGTTTTTTCTTGTTTTTGTTGATTTTTTCACAATCTTTCTATAAAATAGTATTTAGAAAGGTTGTGATTTTGTGAAAGAAAAACAGTCTGCTATTCCAAAAGCAACAGCAAAGAGACTTTCTCTTTATTATCGTATCTTTAAAAGATTTCATGCAGAAAAGATTGAAAGAGCCAACTCAAAACAAATTGCCGAGGCCATTGGTATTGATTCTGCTACCGTTAGACGAGATTTTTCCTACTTTGGTGAACTTGGTCGCCGTGGATTTGGCTACGATGTCAAAAAACTAATGACGTTTTTTGCTGATCTTCTAAATGATAATTCTATTACAAATGTTATGTTGGTGGGGATTGGTAATATGGGGCACGCTCTCCTTCACTACCGTTTCCATGAACGAAACAAAATGAAAATTATTATGGCTTTTGATTTGGATGATCATCCTGAAGTTGGTACAAAAACTCCCGATGGAATTCCAATTTATGGAATCTCCCAAATCAAGGATAAAATAAAAAATGCAGATGTAAAAACTGCAATCTTAACTGTTCCGAGTGTCAAATCACAAGAAGTAGCAAATCTCCTTGTCGAAGCAGGTATTAAAGGAATTTTAAGCTTTTCACCCGTTCATCTCCAACTACCAAAAGATGTGGTGGCTCAATATGTGGATTTAACTAGTGAATTGCAAACTCTCCTCTATTTCATGAGAAAAGAGGATTAGAAAGCGTAAGCATTTATGAAAAAACCAGTTATTGGGATTACAGGAAACGAAAAAGCTCATCCTGATGATGAGCTTATGATGAGCTATGCTGCAAAGGGCTTTGTTGAAGGAGTCAAGGAAGCTGGGGGAATTCCCATTATCCTACCCATTGGTGATCAAGAAATGGCCAGTTACTACATTGGCTTGATTGATAAACTCATTTTAACTGGTGGACAAAATGTCGATCCCAAGTTCTACGGTGAACCTAAAATGATCGATAGCGATGACTACCACCTTCAGAGAGATATTTTTGAGCTAGCTCTTATAAAAGAAGCCATTAAACAGGAGAAACCCATTTTTTCTGTTTGTCGAGGCACCCAGCTCTTTAATGTGGCTATGGGAGGAACTCTTTATCAAGATATTGAAGACCATTGGCAGGATACTTCAGCTGAGTATACAACTCAACGTTTAGTCACCGAGTCTGGTACTATTCTTCGAGAAATCTATGGAGAAATCTCTCATATCAACTCTTTCCATCATCAGAGCATTAAAGACCTTGCTCCAAATCTAAAAGTTGTAGCACACGATCCTAAAGATGGTATTATCGAGGCTGTAACAACGACTGATGGTTTCCCTTACCTCGGTGTTCAATGGCATCCTGAATTTCTTTTTGAAAATCGCCCCAAAGATAAAACACTTTTCGACTATGTCGTCAATGAACTCTAAGGCTACTAATAGGTTATTAAATCATGAATGAACTTAAAACACCTTCTACTCATGATATTTTGAGAGATTTAGAAGCTAATATTTTCACATCTGTTAAGAGCAAGGAAATAGAAGTTTATTTTCAACTTTCTAATCTATACAGACTTTTAACAGCCGAAAACTATCAAGCATTTTCTAAGGATAAAGAGAATCTTGATAAACTATCTCAAAAAGAAAAACAAAAGCAACTCAAAGAGTGGTCTAAAAAGGCAAAACCATTTTGTAAAAAAACAGATGCTAAATTAAAAGGTAAATTTCGCTCATCGGTCGGTTTTTACAGGGATATCGTCATCCATAAAAAAAGGTATTATAAAATAAAAGACTTCAATGCTATTGTTGATTTTATTGTGCAAGAAAAATTGCTAGTCCCTACATTAGCTCCACTTCCGGTCATAGATATGACTCAAGTAGAGTCCTATGCTTTACAAGAGATTGAGCAGGGTCCCCTAAAATTAAAAAAATAAACCTATATCAAGTCCGTCTTCTCACGATAACTAAAATAATCGGAGTGTGAGACGATAAGATGATCCAATAAGACCAACCCCATTAATTCGCAGGCTTCTTTAACAAGCTTCGTAACCTGATCATCATTTCTACTTGGCATAACAGCACCAGAAGGGTGATTGTGAACCAGAATCACAGATGTTGCCATATGCTTCAAAGCATAGTGGAGAATTTCCCGTGGTTCCGCAATACTTCTAGTAGCTGAGCCGATAAAAATGGTTTGCTGGTGAATAATTTGATTTTGTGTATTCAGATAGAGCGCCACCAGGTGCTCTTGTTTTTTATCTCCCAGTTCAGCTTGCATCTTTTTAGCCAGTCTTTGACTACTGAGAATACTCTCTGCCTCAATGGTTTCTTGTTTATGAATACGATGGCCCAATTCAATCATCGCTTGCAATTCAATAGCTTTCACTCTACCGATACCTGATAAACTCTGTAGTTCTTGCAAGGTCATTTTTTTCAAATCAGTTAAGCAATTTAATTGATTCAATACTTTTTGTGCGATTTCAAAAACAGTCGATTGACGAGTTCCTGTTCGTAATAAAATGGCTAGTAATTCCTGATTGCTCAAACTCTCTACTCCTTCGGTCACCAAACGTTCCCTTGGCAAGAGCGAATCTTCTTGAAATGAAATACTATACATAAAAATCCTCCTCACTTTATTATTCGTGAGAAGGATGCTTAATTCGATAAAAACTAGTTATTTTTAGATTTTTTCAAGAGCTAGTCGCAAATCTTCAATCAAATCATCGACATTTTCAAGACCGATTGAAAGACGAATTTGATTTTTAGTTACTCCTGCTGCTTCTAGATCTGAGTCAGACAACTGAGCATGTGTTGTAGTTGCGGGATGAACTACCAATGATTTAGCATCTGCCACATTGGCTAGGTTTGAAAAGATTTCTAAACTGTCAATTACCTTACGAGCTTCTGCTTCTCCACCTTTAACATGGAAGGTAAAGATTGAACCAACACCTTTTGGTAAATATTTCTCCGCCAAGGAATGGTAAGGGCTATCAGCTAATTTTGGATAGTTAACTTTTTCAACCTTTGGATGATTAACAAGGAAATCAACGATTTTTTCAGCGTTTTGAACATGGCGTTCTACACGGAGAGAAAGTGTTTCAAGCCCTTGCAAGAGCAAGAATGAGTTAAATGGTGAAAGGGCAGCTCCCATATCGCGAAGCAATTGCACGCGAGCAGCAACGATAAAGGCTGCAGCACCAACATCACGAGTATAGCTGATATTGTGGTAGCTTGGATCTTCATCGACTAATTGAGGGAATTTCCCTGAAGCAGCCCAGTCAAACTTACCGCTATCAACAATGACACCGCCAATAGTTGTACCGTGACCACCGATAAATTTAGTTGCCGAGTGAACTGAAATGTCTACACCATGAGAAAAGACATTGATTAGATATGGTGTTGCAAAAGTATTATCAGAAACTAAAGGAATTTGGTGTTTGTGGGCAATTTCAGCAATTTTTTCAATATCAGGAATGTTGATAACTGGATTACCCAAAGTTTCAATCAAAACAAGTTTAGTATTATCTTTAATCGCCGCCTCTACTTCTTCTAGATTATCAATATCAACAAAAGTTGTGGTGATTCCGTATCGAGGAAGGGTTTCTTTCAACAGGTTAAAGGTACCACCGTAGATAGTTGAAGCTGCAACCACGTGGTCTCCTGCGTGAGCAAGTCCAAGAATAGTATAAGTAAGAGCTGCCATCCCAGAAGCTGTAGCAAGGGCTCCTACACCACCTTCAAGAGCAGCAATACGTTCTTCAAAGGCTGAAGTTGTTGGGTTAGTGATACGAGTATAGATATTACCAGCCTTCTGAAGTGCAAACAGTTCTGCACCTTCTTGTGTATCTTCAAATACAAAAGATGTTGTTTGGTAAATTGGTACAGCACGAGATTTGGTAGTAGCATCTACCACTTGTCCTGCATGCAATTGCAGAGTTTCAAATTTAAATTCACGAGTCATCATCAGACCTCCAAAGATTTCATTAAATTAATTGTATCATCAATGACAGTCAGTTACAAATACAACTTTGTTATATCTTTGCATAAGCAATAGCTATGGCTATGCCTGATTGACAAAAATAGCAATCTTTTATTAGAATTGTAGAACTTTTTTCAGATAGTTAAAAATGTTTGTTTTCACTTCTCCTATACTTTATACTAGATATAAAGGAGAATACTATGTCAGAAAATAAACATGAAATAGATACAAACTTTGCTGGTCGTTTAAATATCCTACGTGCTGGTGTTCTTGGAGCTAATGACGGGATTATTTCCATCGCTGGAGTCGTTATCGGTGTTGCCAGTGCGACGAGCAATATCTGGATTATCTTTCTCTCAGGTTTGGCTGCCATCTTAGCAGGTGCATTTTCTATGGCTGGAGGCGAGTATGTCTCTGTATCTACTCAAAAAGACACTGAGGAAGCCGCTGTAGCGCGTGAACAATTACTTTTGCATAAGGATCTCGAGGCCGCAAAGAAATCTCTCTATGCTGCTTATCTTCAAAATGGTGAGTGTGAAACATCTGCTCAACTACTAACCAACAAAGCCTTTTTGAAAAATCCACTCAAGGCTTTGGTTGAGGAAAAATACGGAATCGAGTACGAAGAATTTACTAATCCTTGGCATGCTGCTGCATCTAGCTTCATCTCTTTTGTTCTTGGTAGTTTACCACCAATGCTTTCCGTTACAATCTTTCCAAGTGACTACCGAATCCCTGCTACTGTTTTTATCGTAGCGATTTCTCTATTAGTTACCGGCTACACCAGTGCAAAACTTGGAAAAGCTCCAACAAAAACAGCCATGATTCGTAACCTTTGTATCGGTTTGTTAACCATGGGAGTTACCTATCTATTCGGACAGTTGTTTAGTATTTAAGAGAAAAAAATGATGCTGGGTAAAAACTAGCTTTAAAATAAAAGCACACAGTGATTTCAGTCTTGAATTCCATCAAGAAGAAAGAAATACTGTGTGGTTTTTGAATAATAGATATTTTAGAGGCTGGATTCTTGACTAATTTTGTGAAATTCATAGTCATGAAGGTGAATCATATCTCTGCTTCGACTGCTTGTTTATTCCTAACACGTACTCTTCTAAAGCAACAAATAATCTATGCTCTACCATTTTCAGGGTTCATTTGAGCGATTTTATGTCCAGAGAAGACTTAAAGAGCATAAGCGAACAGTGCATTTTCATAAACATAGCTGAAAAAAGTCAGGGCAACCAGTATGAGAATTTTCCTATAGAAACATTTGACTTGGGATACTGTCAACAAATAAACTAATTATTTAATATTCATGAATTGTTAGAATATAACAGAACAAAATTACTTCCAAACTCAACTGATTTATGTTATAACCTGTAAACATTATCAGGATTTTCTATGTGTTCTTTGTTACTGTAATTTTAAAGCATGACATGAGAAAGTGATTCTTTCTGAACCTCTGAAATATCAAATGACGCAACATTTGCTCGATTATTGATAAACATAAATTGATGATGCGATAGACCTAACTTTATATACACATGATACACATAAGTAAACTGAATGTCATTGTCTTCTTCAGGAGTATTTGTAAGTTTTATCAACTAAAAAGCGCGATTATTAAGATAAAATACTAGGATTAAAAATTGACTTTTTTTCTATCAAAACAGGCAAATAAATCCCAATCACTTACTTTTTTCTTTAAAAGATTCATATATTTTTTTATATAAGTCTTTTATATCTTTTTTTTGAGAATTCAACTCTTCTTTACCATAGTCAAAATTTGCTACTACAAATCCCTCGTCAGCATTAGAAAAAGTAAAAAATTCTATGTCAATGAGTTTATTATGCTTAGAGTCCTCTATAGTGTCTCCTAAATTATTATTAAATTGCTTCACTTCTTCTTCACGAACTCCGAACCCAGAAGCAGCACCATTTGCAATGATGTTTGAAAATACTTCTTCTGAAGACACTACTTCTTTCACAGTTATGATGTATGTAGCTTCTTCCGTTTCTACTTGTTTCACTTTATTCCATTTTTCTGTATCACTAGAAGAAACCGTAAAAACTGTTAACTCCAACGTTGGTTTATTGGTATTCTCTTTTGAGATCATTTGTTTTCTAAAAAAGAAGAAGGCAAGTAACCCAGCTACAAAGATCAAAGCAATATAAATTATCTTTTTCATACATTATCCCCTATATCTTTCATATCAATGATCACATCAACTTTGTTATAGACAGCTGGATCATGCGTCGCTATAATAACATATTTGTCTTCATCTCTTTCATTTAATAATAAACGAATGATTTCTTTTCCAATCTCACCATCTAAAGCTCCTGTGGGTTCATCTGCTAAGATAATTTTACGTGGTTTCATTAACATTCTGGCAATAGCTACACGTTGAGCCTGCCCTCCAGACAATTCATATATTTTTTGATGTAAATAGTCACTTGACAGTCCTACTTTTTCAAGTACATCAGTTATTGTTTTTTTGTCTTTAGTGATAAGTTTCAGATTATCATATACTGTTTTGTTTTCGATTAAAGAATAATTTTGAAATACATATCCAACAGTATTTTTAAAAAAAGTTCTTTCTTTTATCTTCCAAATATCCTGTTTATCAACTAAAACATTCCCACTATCAATTTTTTCTAATCTTCCTATAATATTAAGAAGGGTGCTTTTACCAGATCCGGAACCTCCAATCAATGCATAACTTTTTCCAGATTCAAATCTTAAATTTAAGTCTGTAAAGATCTTCTTTGAGCCGAAACTTTTTGAAACGTTCAAAAGGTCAATTGTCATGTTTCATCTCCTTTTAAAATTTTAGTATAGCTTTCAGATAATTTTCTAAAACTCATGATTATTGACAACATCAAAACCAGCAGAGAAGCAAGACCAATATATAGCAACTCTATTTGACCTGTCATAAGAAATGTAAATAGGATAACCATTGTAATAGTCATCATAAAATACTTGAGACTTGAAATTGCTATATATGTTTTTGACAGACCCAAAATGATTTTCTTCACATATTCATTCTGTTTTAGGGCAATATAAAGTTGGACATATTGATAAATGAGTATAAAGACAATACTGTAAATTATCTTCTGCAAGATTTGTGACAGTAGAATTTGGTGCTCTAAAGATTGGATCTTCAACTTCACAATTTGGTAAACATCTACTGGATTCATTGAAACATTCAACTGGGTAGCCATCTCATTTATTTTCTTTACCGCCTCAGGACTAAAAAGAGACTTATTAGTTATATTACTAGCCAAAGTAAACTTGTTGTTTTCGATCATTTTGTCTGTATCTAACACAACAACAATGTTATCTTTGCTATCTGCTACACTTGGCATTGGTAAAATATCTTTATTTTTATGATCGATATCAGCATCCTCATTGAAATAAAAAATCTTATTACCATCAGGAATTATTTGTACTGCAAGTTCTTCTTTTGTATAGTTTGTTCCAATAAATTGTTCTGCTACAACTGTATTCTCAATAGATTTCTGGTTTTCTTTCCATTTTTCAGGAATATAGATAGTTGCTATCTTATTATCTAAAAGATGATAGTTTGTTCCATTCACTTTATTTTGTAGGTTAGCACCTGTTTGATTGATATAAATCAGATCTTTATTTATTTCTGGGTTCGTTATTCCATCATTTTCTAATTGTTTAGAAAAGTCTTCTAAAGCATGAGATGTATCTGGAACATAGGCCGAGGATCGTTCTATATATAAATAATCTAAGTTTTTTAAGGAAGCAGCTATCTGTAGATACTGACCATCCGAATCACTTACTTCTCCATTTTTAGCAGAGTTATTTTCAATTCCAAGGAACTCAATCCTTCTCCAGTCTTTTACTGTGTCCCATGGTACTAAATTCTGTATCTGTATGTTAATACTGGATTGGCTACTCTTTGTTTCTTGTAAAAAAATTCCTGATACAACGATAATAATCGAAATAATGGCAAGCCATACGACAAAAATAAGCTTGTTTTTCGCCTTGTTTTTGATAATTTCAATGGGCTTTTCAATCTGAATCGTCAACCAAAATAAAACAAAGGTGATGAGATCAATGATTTGAAATAGTATAAAATTCGTTATAAGCAGAGAGAAAAATAACTTAGAACTATAGGTTAAGAAACCATTTCCCAAAAAAGAACTGTAAGAAATCATCAATAAAGCCATCATAATCAGTTCAAAAATAAGAGAAATGCCATACTCTCTTCTAAGGTCGTATACAGGCAAGCCCAAAGAACGTCGTATCACTCCTTCTTTGATCTGCCTCGTCCTAACAACAAATAAAACAACTAATAAAGTTAAGTAAATGGACCCCATTAACAGTATTCTTAAAGTTCCAGTAAATTGTAAGATTCCTCCTATATACCAAGGATAAGCCATATAGACTGTTTGTAGTCCTGTCATCGTAAGTGGTTTCAAACTGTCTACATCCATTTCCCCAAGGGTGTAATACATCCCTATTATCGGTACTGACTTTAACTGTTCATTGTTTGCATCATCGAAATTTACATACTTCAACTGACCCGAACTCTGAACAATCGGCTTGTAAATGGTAACTTTTTCCGTTTTTGATAGGTCACGAATCATTTCGTAAATTTCGTTATTAGAAAGATTGCTTTTCCCTTGAATAGAAAAAGCACCATCAATTGGTAAAGGTATGGGCGTTTCGGTATCGCTAATAGTGACCAGACCAATTGCAGCAATCAAACAAAAGAAGAATCCAATGATACATAATTTTAATTTCATAAGCACTTACCATATCTTTTCATTGGGACTCTTGTTTTCATAAATTATTTTTAGAATCCATAATAATCCCAATATGCATTTAAGCGAACATCGTTTCAAGATTTTTTCTTGAAATGTCTATCTATAATCTTTTTTATCGTGAACTTTAACGTTCCCAAAATATTCGTTGGGGTTAATACTATGATTCCTTGACAAACACTTCTTATTATATTTGAACAATCTTGCGATAACTTCTTGAAGTAATCATAAAGATTAGGACATAGACTAAAGCAAAGATACCACAAATGGAAAGTGTTACACTTAACATCATAGCTGTATCCACACCACCAATAACCTTGAGAATCAAACTCAACATGTGATAGGCAAAAGCAAGGTGTAGGAAGGCAAAGATTACAGGGAGGAAGAAGACAGTCAAGACCTGCTTGTTAATGGTTTGCTTGATTTGTTTTTGATCCAAACCAACCTTCTGCAGGATGACAAAGCGTTCACGGTCTTCATAACCTTCTGAGATTTGTTTATAGTAGATAAGCAGTACAGTACCTATCATAAAGATGATAGAGAGGAAAATACCGATAAAGAGAACCCCTCCATAGAGAGCATTCATTTGGGCAATTGCATCACTTGAACCATTACCCCCGTAAACCATAGCATCTTCACTCTTGAGATTATGGCTAAAATTATTTACATACTCATCAAAATCATCAGCTAGTTTTAACTGTTCCTCTAGACTTGCGGTGACATCCATACCACCGTAGAACTGAGTGTAGACAGCAGAATCTTGGTACTGATCCAAAAAGCTTTGAAGATCTGGTACAACTAGGTAGTTAAAATCTGAAACTAAAAGGATATAGAGATTGGAAACATGGTTAGCTAAAAAATCTTGCTGGATTTCTTGCTTGATACTATACTCCTGACTGTTAAGACTAAATGATTTCTGACCTTTTAGTTGGTCATTTTTAGCCCACAGTCCGACTTCATTATCCGTTAAATCAAGCTTTTGTCCAGTCATTTTTGCATAGTCTTTTTGATCAAATACTAGAAAAACTGTCTTAGGTAATTCCGTGATTTGTTCTTTAGTCATAATGGTTAATTTAGTTCCATCTTGACTAGAAAGGCCAAAGCTAGCATAGCTAAGAACGTCTTTATTGCTAATCGTCAAGTTCTTTTCACTGGCATATTGAGTCAATAGTTGGTCTAAATTCTCAACTTCAATATTATTTCCCTTAGCCTTAACATCGAAATCATGAGGATACATGATATTTTTTATATTTTCAGAACCGTTGTAGATACTGGTTGCTGCAGACATGGTGATTAAAACCATGGTTGAAAGGATGGTAATGGTTGCTAAACCGACAGCGTTTTTCTTCATACGAAAGATAAGGTTAGAAACAGAGATGAGGTTATTGGGTTGGTAGTAATATCTTTTGTTTTTCTTGAGTAGCTGTAAGAAAACTGTAATACCCGCATTGAATAAGAGGTAGGTCGCAACAATTACCAACAGGACGGCTATAAAGAAAGTAACAGTCGCTGAAACTGGATCTTTTACGCTTTGTGCTAGATAGTAGCCACTACCTAGTGCAATTAGCCCTAGTAAAGTTTGAAGGACTAAGAAACGTCCCTTCTTCTCCCCTTCTACTTTTTCACGAGATAGTTGCAGAGCATCCATACGGATGATACGTAGGGTATTTAGAAACACAAGGACTAAAAAGATAAGACCAAATACTAGAAGAATTGAAAGGACTACGGACCATTGAAAGGTTGCGACTAGCTCTACCTTCATCTTTGCAAGTTTAAGCAATATAGCAAAGATGAGATTGTCAAAGAGGGCACCAATGCCAATCCCAGAAGTCACTGTTACTAAACCAAATATCAGGAGCTCCTTGAAGGTCATACCAATTAAATGGCACTTTTCTAGTCCCAACATACCATAGACACCCAGTTCTTTTGAGCGATTTTTCATAACAAAACTATTGGCATAAAGGACGATAATGGCTGACGCAAGGGTGACGACAAACATACCAAATCCTAGAGTAGTTTGAATGGTGGATCCTCCACGGATTTCCGCAATCTTGGGATTGAAGGTCAGAGAGTAAAAGAGATAGCTGATAGTAACTGCCAAAATGACTGCCAAAGCAAAGGGATAATAGAGTTTGCGGTTTTTGATTAAGTTGGATATGGCCAGCTTATTGGTTAATCGAAACA
The DNA here is from genome assembly GCF_047460825.1 of Streptococcus infantis. Classification (GTDB taxonomy): domain Bacteria; phylum Bacillota; class Bacilli; order Lactobacillales; family Streptococcaceae; genus Streptococcus; species Streptococcus infantis_V. The sequence goes on from NZ_JASHFO010000002.1 coordinate 22,120, forward strand.
TACTAGTTCACCTCACTTGCCATAACAGTCAAGGTGTCAGAGATTTCTTGGAACATCTGACGATCCGTCTTTTCACCTCGATAAATTTGATTATAGAGAATACCGTCCTTGATGAAAAGAACACGTTTTGCACGGCTGGCCGCAGCTGTTGAGTGGGTCACCATGAGAATGGTTTGCCCTTGTTCATTGATCTGATCAAAGATATCAAGGAGAGCTGCAGACGATTTAGAGTCTAGGGCACCTGTTGGCTCGTCCGCAAGAAGAATTTCTGGTTCTGTGATGATAGCCCGTGCAACTGCTACCCTTTGTTTTTGCCCTCCAGAGATTTCATAAGGGTACTTCTCCTGCAATTGATTGATGCCAAGATTTTCGGCCGTCACGACCAATTTTTTCATCATTTCTGTTATAGGCTTTCTAGACAATACCAAAGGGAGTAAGATATTGTCTTTAACAGAAAGCGTATCTAACAAATTGAAGTCTTGGAAGACAAAGCCTAACTTTTCACGACGGAAGCTTGATGCTTCAGAATTTTTAATGGTAGCTGTGTCAGTTCCGTTTAGGAAGACCTGCCCACGCGTTGGCTTGTCAAGCATAGCAAGAATATTGAGTAGAGTAGATTTACCAGATCCAGACTCACCCATAATAGCAACGTAATCGCCTTTTTCAACGGTAAAGTGAATATCTTTCAGGGCTTCTACTTGGTTGCCTTGAAAGCGAGTTTTATAAATCTTTTGAACGTGTTTTACATCTAATAGTGTCATTTTAACTTCTCCTTTTTAATATCCCATTAATTGAAACTGAGCTTGCATCATTTCGATGCCGATTTGAACTCGCTCGATATCCTTTGGACTCGGCTTACTTGTTTGTTTCTTTTGTAAAATTGTTTTCATAGTATTGCTACTTTATCTTTCTGATATAAGTGTACTCTAAAAAAAGAGTTGGTTCCATAACATAACCTTACAAAAGAGGTCTGTAATCTTACATTTTTGTAAGATTGGATTATTTTTTTGATATGAACTACTATTAGTTTACCACAAATTTTTAAGCAAAAGAAAAACCCTTGATACTACAAGGGTTTAATACTTCAAATGAATGGTAATATGGTTACCAAAACCAACCTTCATTATCATCGATTGGTTCAGCCTCTTTAATCTTACGTGGTCCTGTTCCGTACATTTCTGCTTCGATATCTTCCTTTGTTGGCAAGATAGAGGCTAAGATGATGTAGATGATGATTCCAAGTCCAAAGTTTGCGATTGTAAAGATAGCAAAAATGAAGCGCACAAGGGTGACATCAAGATCCCATTTATCAGATAGTCCAGCAAGTACTCCTGATATCATACGATTTCGTCTCATTTTATAAAATTTTCTATTCATGATTTGTACCTCTTTCGGTATTCTTGTAATAAGTATAACATGAAATAAAAACTGCTTGCATCAGTCCTTAGGCGGATTTTGTAGGATAAGTTTGCCACGACAAAGACCACAACGATAACGTTTAGTATCAATTCGTCGCTTTCGTTGATAGGTTTGGTGACAAGTCTGACAAGTATAGACTAGAGCTGGTGTTTGATTAACACTTGATAAGGGAGGAACAAAGCGTAGACCATTGACCTCTTTTAGAAGCTGCTTAAAGGTTAAATCCTTATGTTGATAGCCCTTACCTTCAAAATAAAGGTGATAATGGCAGAGCTCATGACGGACGATTTTCCGAAACACCTCTATACCAAGTTCTTGATAGACTTTTGGATTAAAATCCAAATGCCCGTCATTTGGAAAGAATCGTCCACCTGTCGACCGCAGACGAGTATTCCACTGAGCTTGATGTTTGAAAGGTTTTCCAAAATCCTCTAAAGAAACTTGTTTGACGTAATCAGTTAGATTCATCTGGAGCAAGGAGCGACAGATTCACTTTTTCGCGGTCAGCATCTATTTTTTTAACCCAAACGGTTACCAAATCGCCGACCGATACTACTTGACTTGGATGTTTGATAAATTTCTTGCTCATGTGAGAGATATGAATCAGGCCATCCTCGTGAATACCAATGTCAACAAAGGCACCGAAGTCAACGACGTTACGAACAACGCCCTCAAGCTGCTGGCCAACTTTCAAGTCTTTGATATCCAAGACATCCTGCCGAAGGACTGGAGCGTCAAAAGAATCACGGAAATCACGACCTGGTTTGAGAAGGTCTGCGATAATATCTTTAAGTGTTTCTTGACCAAGGTCTAGCTCTTGGGCCATTTCCTTGATTGAAATAGATTTGAGTTTGGCTTGCGCTTCTTCATTTAGTTCTTTAATGTCCAAACGTTTGAAGAGTTCCTTGACTGCAGCATAGTTTTCTGGGTGAACACCAGTATTGTCAAGGATATTGCTACTTTCAGGGATACGGAGGAATCCTGCAGCCTGTTCAAACGCTTTAGCACCTAAACGGGGAACTTTCTTGATTTGAGCTCGTGAGGTGATTTTTCCTTCTTCTTCACGATACCTAACAATATTTTCTGAAATAGTTTTGTTAAGCCCTGCGACATGAGATAGCAAGGCTGGACTAGCTGTATTGATATTGACACCGACTTGGTTAACTACTGTATCTACCACGAAATCAAGACTTTCAGATAGTTTCTTTTGGCTAACATCGTGTTGATACTGCCCAACACCGATGGATTTAGGGTCAATTTTAACCAATTCAGCAAGTGGGTCTTGCAAACGACGAGCGATTGAGATTGCCGAACGTTTTTCAACAGTTAAGTCAGGAAACTCTTGACGGGCAAGTTCACTAGCTGAGTAGACAGATGCACCGCTCTCATTAACAATGATATAGCTGACCTCTGGAAAATCCTTAAGCACTTCGGCGACAAAAGCTTCACTTTCACGACTAGCAGTTCCATTTCCGATAGCGATGATTTCAACACCGTATTGGCCAATCAAATCTGCCAAATCACGCTTGGCTTCTTCAATCTGACGAGCTGAAGCTGGTTTTACTGGGTAAATGACTTGTGTCGTCAACATTTTACCAGTCGCATCTACGACTGCAAGCTTGGCACCTGTACGAAAGGCAGGGTCAAATCCAAGAACCACGCGCCCTTTAAGAGGTGCAACAAGGAGAAGATTTCGAAGGTTTTCTGAGAAGAGTTGAATGGCTCCTTCTTCTGCCTTCTCAGTTAGTTCGGTACGAATACGGCGCTCAATAGCTGGCAATACTTTTTTCTTAACAGATTGCTGAATAACTTCGTCAATATAGGCGTTCTTAACTTTGAAACGAGCAGCAAAGAAGGATTGAATACGTTCAACTGCATGCTCAAAACCAATCTTCAAGATGCCTAGCTTCTCACCACGATTAAGGGCAAGTGTACGGTAGCCCTGCATATTGGCAACCGTCTCCGAGAAATCGTAATAAATCTGAAAGACTTGTTTTTCATCAAGAGTTTCGTCTTTAAGTTGAGATGTAATCTTAGAATGTCTAAGGACCTCTTGATAAGTCATTGAACGTAAGTTGATATCCTCAGAGAGAGCTTCAACCAAAATATCTACTGCACCTGCTAAAGCATCTTGTGGAGTCTCGAATCCTTCACAGACAAATGCTTCTGCTTCTTTTTCTAGGTCAGAAACATTTTGTAAGATTAAGCGAGCAAGAGGGAAAAGCCCTGCCTCACGCGCAATTGTCGCCTTAGTACGGCGTTTTTCTTTATAAGGAAGATAAAGTTCTTCAACATCCGCTAGTTTTTCAGCAGCTAAGATGGCTTCTTCTAACTCTTTGGTCAACTTACCTTGCTCTTTGATTTTTGACAAAACAGCTTCCTTACGGTCATTGAGGTTGGTAAGACTTTTATCAAGGTCGATAATAGCTTTAATAGCCACCTCATCCAAACTACCAGTCATGTCTTTCCGATAACGAGCGATAAAGGGAATGGTTGCTCCTTCTGCTGTCAAAGACAAGACCGTATCAATTTGCTTTAAGGTTACACCCAAATCTTGGGAAATTTTTTCATATTTTTTATCCATGAAACTATTATACCATAAGGAAGAAAGCTTGTTTTCATTAATGTCACAGTTAGCTTGGTATTTGTTGAAGATAAAAATTCATTTGTATTGTCAATTTAAAATTAAACCTTTTGGCTGAAATAATAGTATAATAGAGGAAACAATAAGAATCGAGGTATGCCTTATGGCTGTTAAATTTACAAAAACTGATGACTTAGATAAGATGTTCGAAGAGTTCGCTAAACTTCCTGATTTAAAGCAAGTGACATTTCCAGATGACAAAGAAAAGAAAGATAAAGCAGAAAAGAAAAAATAGATGACACTCTTTCAAAGTCTACCTTTTAGTGTGTTACAAGCTGGCGCTATCTTTTTATCAATCATCATTGAAGCCCTACCATTTGTCTTAATTGGTAGTATTATCTCAGGTGCTATTGAAGTCTATGTGACTCCTGAAAAAGTATATAGATTTCTCCCTAAAAATCGTTTGGGGAGGATCTTTTTTGGTACCTTCATAGGGTTTCTCTTTCCCTCTTGTGAGTGTGGAATTGTTCCTATCATTAATCGTTTCTTAGAGAAGAAGGTTCCAAGCTATACAGCTGTTCCCTTTCTAGTAACCGCTCCTATCATCAATCCTATCGTACTCTTTGCGACCTATTCAGCCTTTGGTAATTCATTTAAAATGGTCTTACTCCGCGCTTTAGGTTCGATTCTTGTTGCTACTATATTGGGTATCTTACTTGGATTTTTCTGGGAAGGATCGATTCAAAAGGAAAATAGGCTAGCTTGTCATGAACATGATTTTTCTCACTTGACCAAAGGTCAGAAACTTCTTCAGGTCTTTATCCAAGCTATTGATGAATTCTTTGATATGGGACGTTACTTGGTTTTTGGCTGTATTTTTGCTAGCATAGTCCAAGTCTATGTACCAACTCGGATCCTGACTTCTATCAGCGCAACACCTCTACTTGCAATCGTTCTCTTGATGGTCTTATCCTTCCTTCTATCACTTTGTAGTGAAGCGGATGCCTTTATTGGCTCTTCGTTGCTCTCTAGTTTCGGATTTGCGCCAGTCCTTGCCTTTCTGGTTATTGGACCAATGCTTGATGTCAAAAACCTACTCATGATGAAGAATTATCTTAAAACTCGCTTTATTTGGCAGTTCATGACCATTGTGACTCTTGTTGTTCTTGTCTATTCTTATCTAGTCGGGGTGATGCTATGATGCGATTTCTTATTTTGATTAGTTATTTTTTCTTAACCCTTTATCTACACCTATCTGGTAAGCTCAATCAATATCTAAACCTCCACTACTCTTATTTGGCTTATATCACCATGGTTCTATCTTTGTTACTAGCCATTGTACAAGCCTATATTTGCTTCAAGCGTTTGAAAGAACACAGTCACTTACATAAGTTTTCTGCCAAGCTTGCTAGTTTTGTCCTCCTAAGTTTACCTTTGTTAGTTGGATTTACATTTCCAACTGTCGAGCTAGATTCGCAAACAGTATCGGCAAAAGGATATTATTTTCCTCTGTCAGAAGGAACTGACAAGGCAATCCAAGCAAGTGAAGGAACTAGCAGTCAGTATCTTAAACCAGATACGAGTAGGTTTTATTCACACACAGCTTATGTAGATACTGTTCGTAAGAGTGCTGATAAATACTTGTCCCAATCAAGCATTGTCATCAAGGATGAGAATTACTTGGAAGTCATGGAAGTTATCTACGATTTTCCAAATGAATTTGAAGGTAAGGAAATAGAGTTTACTGGCTTTGTCTACAACGATCCAAATCATACCAATAGTCAATTTATTTTTCGCTTTGGTATCATGCACTGTATCGCTGATTCAGGAGTTTTTGGCCTCTTGACCACTGGAAATACCAATCATTACGAAAATAACACCTGGGTAAAAGTCAAAGGTAAGATTAACAATCGCTATCACAAGGAACTCAACCAAGTCCTCCCAACCCTTGAAGTCCAGTCTTTCATCAAAGTAGACAAACCAGAGAACCCTTATGTTTATAAAGAATTTTAAAAAAGTAGCCTGAATGGGCTACTTTTTATTTTCATCTGACAATATCTTTATACATGTCTGGTCTTCTATCACGAAACAGTCCCCAGTTTAGGCGTTCGCTTGCTCCCTTATCAAGGTCATAAGTTACTAGCAGAACAGCTTCTCCTTGTCTTTCAGCTCGCTCTAGAATAGCTCCTGTTTCATCGGTCATAAAGGATGAACCGTAAAAGTTAAGGCTAGAACTTTGTCCCCCATTTTCCTCGCAAGGTTGGACTTCTTCCAAACCATAACGATTGGCTGCGATAACTGGGACAATATTTGCTGCTGCGTGCCCTTGCATGGTTCGTTGCCAATGGCCACAACTATCTGTATCCAAAATCGGCTCTGAACCAATGGCTGTTGGATAAAAGAGTAATTCAGCACCATTCAATGCAAGGCAACGTGCTGTTTCAGGGAACCACTGGTCCCAACAAATGCTGATACCAATCTTGGCATAGCGAGTATCCCAGACCTTGAAACCAGTATTTCCAGGTGTGAAAAAGAATTTCTCTTGGTAGTAATGATCGTCTGGTATATGTGTTTTGCGATAAACTCCTAGTACTTCTCCATCCGCATTAATGACAGCAATAGAATTGTATAAAACATTACCATCTTTTTCATAGAAACTGATCGGTAAAACGACCTTAAGCTCCTTGGCAATTCCTTTAAAATGCTGAATAGCCGTATTTTCTGTCACCGATTGGGCATACTGGTAGTAGTCATACTGACGTTCCTGACAGAAATAGGGACGTTCAAATAATTCAGGCAAGAGAATAATTTGGGCTCCTTGCTCAGCAGCTTGTCGAACTAAACGTTCAGCTGTTTGGATATTGGTTTCAACATCCTTAGCGCATTGCATCTGAATAGCTGCAACCGTTACATTTCTCATCTTTTTCTCCTATTCTGGAATTTGTTGGGTAATGCAGTGGATATTTCCACCACCTAATAGAATATCTCTTGCAGGAATTCCGACAACTTCACGGTCTGGGAAAAACTGGCTCAGAATATTCAAGGCCACTTGGTCATTTACATCCTGAAATTGTGGTACTAATACAGACTTATTAGCAATGTAAAAGTTCACATAGGAAGCTGCTAGACGTTCCCCGGCATAGCGCTCCTCTTCTCCTTCTTCATAAGAATAGCCCGGTAAATCTTCTTCTGTAACTACTTGATGACGAGCTGGAATCGGGAGTTTATGAATAGTGAAGGGACGGCCTTTTGCATCAGTTTCTTTTTCTAAGATAGCTAAATCAGCTGCAGACATGGCATACTGGGGATCATCTTGGTCGTCCGTCCATGCTAAAACAACCTCAGCAGGACCAACAAATGATGCAACATTATCGACGTGTTCATTGGTTTCGTCCTGATAAATACCATAAGGAAGCCAGATAACTTTTTCTGCACCAAGGCTCTCTAGTAAGATATTCTCGATTTCCTCTTTAGTCAGGTGGGGATTTCGACCCGGACTGAGCAAGCAGCTTTCTGTAACAAGAATCGTTCCTTGACCGTCACTGTGAATAGCTCCACCTTCTAGTACAAAAGGTTTGGCATCGTAAACAGGCATTTCCAACACCTCAGCAAAACTACTAGCTACTTGGTCATCTGCTTCATAGTCTTGGTAGAGACCATCAACAGCACCACCCCAAGCATTGAAAGACCAGTCTACAGCCAACTTTTCTCTCTTATCATTAAGGAGAATGGTCGGACCTGTATCACGTGCCCAGGCATCATTTGTTGCGATATCTAGATAAACGACCTTGTCTCCAAGATAAGAATGTGCTTCAGATAAGTGAGCTTGGTCTACCAAGAGATAGACTTGTTCACCTTTAGCAATGGTATGAATAATCTGGCTAAAAGCCTTTTTAGCGGCCAACCCTTGAAAAGGCCAAGATCCGGGTCGAGTAGGCCAAATCATCAAGGTTCCATGATGGGGTTCATATTCTGCAGGCATACGATAACCTAATTTCTTTGGACTGTCCATCATGATAATCTCTCCTTAAAGTCTTGGTAACCAAATGCCTTGACTAAACTGCATTCACCCTCTTTATCCATCACATACAAACTTGGAAGTCCAATCCCGTTAAAGGTATTATTTTTGACAAAGGAATAGATTGCCATGTCCTCGAAATACAGTCTACCTCCTATCTCAACTGGATTTTCAAAGCTATAGTCACCAATGATATCACCTGTTAGGCAGGTATTAGAAGATAGTCTATAAGTATAGGCTTTTTCTTGCGCTTCAAAACCGTCTCTCAATGGGGGACGATAAGGCATTTCAAGAACATCAGGCATATGGCAGCTTGCTGAAGCATCTAACACTAATGTCTCAATGCCATTTTCAACGATGTCTAAGACTTCAGTAGCCAAATAACCAGCATTAAGAGCAATGGCTTCTCCGGGTTCGATATAAACGTTAAGGTTATAGGTTTCTCGAATTCGTTTAATCTCAGAAATCAGTAAATCCACATCATAGTCATCTCTTGTAATGTGATGCCCACCACCCATATTAAGCCATTTTACCTGATGCAAGTACTGTCCAAACTGCTCTTCTACAGCTTTCAAGGTTGTCGCTAAATCATCAGCCCCTTGCTCACAAAGAGTATGAAAATGAAGCCCGTCCACCAAGTCTAGCAAATCACTAGGTATCTTGTCCGAAGTAACTCCAAAACGAGAGCCAGGTGCACAAGGGTCATAGAGCGCGTGATCTCCCTGAGTAGAACACTGAGGATTGAGGCGTAGACCTACACTAATACCAGCCTCACGACAAATTTGACCATATTTACGTAGTTGTCTCTCTGAGTTAAAAACAATATGATCAGATATTTGAAGCAACTCTTCCATGTCAGCTTCCTTGAAAGCTGGTGCAAAGACATGGACTTCCCCTGGAAATTCTTCTCGCCCTAACTTAGCTTCGTATAATCCACTAGCCGTCGTACCAGAGAGATACTGGCTAATCAAGGGATAGGTTTTATAGAGGGAATAGGCTTTTTGAGCCAGTAAAACCTTACAGCCTGCCTTTTCTTGAACTTCTTGTAGAATGCGGCAATTCTCTTCTAATTTTCCTAAGTCAATGATATAAGAAGGCGTTGGTACTTGTTCTAATTTCATTAGTCCACCATTTGTGGATTTTCAACCACAACCCATGGCAAACCGTATTTATTTAAAGCTTCCATGAATGGGTCTGGATCCAACTCTTCAAGGTTATAAACTCCAGGCTGTTTCCATGTACCATCCATCACTAATTTTGTCCCAATCATGGCAGGAACACCTGTTGTATAAGAAATGGCTTGTGAACCAACCTCTGCATAACATTCCTGATGGTCGCAAACATTGTAGATGTAGATTGTCTTTTCAACGCCATCTTTGACACCTGTAAAGATACATCCGATATTTGTTTTTCCAACAGTGCGTGGTCCAAGGCTTGCAGGATCTGGAAGCAAGGCTTTCAAGAATTGGATTGGAACAATTTCTTGGCCGTTAAAATTAATAGCATCTGTACGAAGAAGCCCAACATTTTCCAAGCATTTCATATGCGTTAGATAAGATTGACCAAAAGTCATAAAGAAGCGAATGCGTTTAACTCCTGGAATATTCTTTGCCAATGATTCGATTTCTTCATGGTGGAGTAGATACATGTCTTTTTGACCAACTTGAGGGAAATCATACTCACGTTTGATAGACATAGCTTCGACTTCTACCCATTTTCCATCTTCCCAGTAAGAACCTGGTGCAGAAACTTCACGTAGATTGATTTCTGGGTTAAAGTTTGTTGCAAATGGATAACCGTGGTCACCACCATTACAGTCTAAAATATCGATATAGTGGATTTCATCAAAATAGTGTTTAAGCGCGTATGCTGAAAAGACGCTTGTTACCCCTGGGTCAAAACCAGAACCCAGAAGAGCAGTCAGACCTGCTTCTTTGAATTTCTCTTGGTAAGCCCACTGCCATGAGTAGTCAAAGTAGGCAGTAAAACCAAGTTCCTTACAACGTTTCTCATAAATAGCACGCCATTCAGGGTCTTCTGTATCCTCAGCCTCGTAGTTGGCAGTATCGATATAGTGGACACCTGTTGCCAAACAAGCATCCATGATGGTCAAGTCTTGATAAGGTAAAGCTACGTTCAAAACAGCTTCTGGTTTGTAGCTTTCAATCAAGGCAATCACTTCTTCTACCTTGTCAGCATCAAGAGCAGCTGTCTCAATCTTAGTATTTGTTTTGCCTTCTAATTTAGCCTTCAAGTCATCACATTTTGACTTTGTACGGCTAGCTATCATAATTTCTTTAAAAGTTTCGCTATCTTGGCAAATCTTTGAAATAGCAACTTGGGCAACTCCCCCACATCCAATAACTAATAAACGACTCATTTTCTTCCTTCCTCTTCTTCTAAAATGTCTTCTACATACTTAGGCAACATAAAGGCACCAATATGCAAGTTTGCAGTGTAGTATTCAGTGAAAAGCTGGCGTTTTTTCCAGCCTTCCTTGTCAAAATCTTTGACAGGGTGATATTTTTTAGATGCAAATCCAAATAACCAATAGCCAGCAGGACTGGTAGGGATATGAGCCTGGTAAACCCGGCTAATTGGAAAGGCTTGATTGACCTTTCGGTGCATGCTTCGGCATGCTGACTCATCTTCGTCAAAGAAAGGACTACCATGCTGGTAAATCATGATGCCGTCTTCTTTGAGAGCCCTATAACTATTGCCGTAAAATTCCTTGGTAAAGAGCCCTTCCGTATGGCCAAATGGATCTGTCGCATCATTGATGATAATGTCGTAATCATCTTCACAATTTCTCAAAAATCTCAGTCCATTTTGGTAGTAAATGGTGACACGAGGGTCATCAAGTCCTGCAGCAAAATCTGGGAAGTATTCTCGACAAACTTCAACCAGCATCTCGTCTGGTTCCACAATATCGATTTGTTCCAATTCTGGATAGAGGGTTAATACTTGAGCAACACCACCATCACCACCCCCAATAACCAAAACTTTCTTTGGATTGGGATGGACAGCCATAGGAACGTGAACGGTCATTTCATTATAGACAAAATCATCTGCATCTGAGAACAAGACATGCCCATTTAAAATCAAAATCTTTCCAAAAGCTGGTGTATCTAATACTTCTATATCCTGCCATTCACTTTGACCAGAATAAAGCTGTTTGGCTGTTCTCATTGTTAACTTGACATCTGGAGTATGAACTTCAGAAAACCATAAATCCATCTAGTTCTCCTTTCTTTCAATGACGTTGATATGATTGACCTCTGGATCTTCCGTTCCTTGGAGGGAACAACCACGTTCTTTTGCAAATTGGATATAATCAACAATTTCTCGTGTAATGCGTTCACCTGGCGCTAGGATTGGAATTCCTGGAGGATAGCACATGACAAATTCGCCACAAACTTGCCCAATGGATTCGTCTAATGTTAAGCTTCTTCTATTTGAGTAAAAGGCTTCCTGAGGAGACAGCACCAACTCAGGCTGGATATATTCTCCAGCAATCAAGTCCTTCCCATCTCGTGAGTATAGTCTCTTGATATCAGCCAAAGCACCTACCAAGCGCTCAATGTCTTGGATACGGTCACCAATCGAAATGTAGGCTAAGATATTGCCGATATCACCAAACTCAATCTGAATGTCATACTCATCTCGTAAGAGGTCATAAACTTCGATACCTGTTAGACCAATCCCCTGAGTGTAAACTGACAGCTTGGTTACATCAAAATCACAAACCGAGACACCATCTACTAGTTCTTTTGAGTAGGCATAGTAGCCACCGATGGCATTGATTTCACGACGTGCGTACTCAGATAGCTCAATAACTTTCTCAAAGGACTCTTTGCCACGAAGGGCTAGGTTTCTACGAGAAACATCTAGACTAGCCATTAGCAAGTAGGATGCTGATGTTGATTGGGTCAGGTTAATGATTTGACGTACGTACTCAGGATTCATCTGATCGCCAACTAAAAGAAGGGAACTTTGAGTCAAGCTGCCACCGGACTTATGCATGGATACAGCTGACATATCTGCTCCTGCGTCCATAGCAGACAGAGGAAGTTTATCTGTAAAGTGCAGATGAGCACCGTGCGCCTCGTCTACTAAGACTTTCATTCCTGCGGCGTGTGCCATCTCTGTTAAACCCTTAAGGTCTGAACAAATCCCATAATAGGTTGGATTGTTTATTAGGATAGCTTTGGCATCCGGATGGTCCTTGATTGCTTGGGCAACACGGTCATTTTCAAGCCCCAAAGCAATACCGATTTTTGGATCCACACTCATCTCGATATAGATAGGAATAGCTCCGCATAAAACGAGAGCATTGATAGCTGATTTATGGACATTTCGTGGAAGGATGATCTTATCACCTGATTTACAGGTAGAAAGAATCATGGTCTGCACGGATGAAGTTGTCCCACCGATCATTAAAAAGGCATGAGCAGCACCAAATGCTTCTGCAGCTAGTTCTTCTGCATCTCTAATAATCGAAATAGGATGTCCTAGATTGTCCAAGGGCTTCATAGAATTGACATCGATCCCAACGCATTTTTCCCCTAAAAGTTCCACTAATTCCGGATTCCCGCGGCCACGTTTATGACCTGGTACATCGAAAGGTACAATTCTTTTTTTTCGTAACTTGACCAGTCCCTCATAAATAGGAGCTTGGTTTTGATTTAACATTTTAGAGACATACTCCTTTATCATAGTTATTTTCACCTTATGCAAGGTTCTAAAGGATACTTATGAAAAAAGAGCAGGTTGGCACCTGCTCTACAATCTACTGACGTGTTTATGTTTGTTTCTTTTGAGTATGTCTGTTCCTGATGTTTCCTAACTCTCTAGTAGCAAATATTACGTACTTTATTGATCGTTTCACAAGATGACGTGTGCTTTCACCACACTAACAAATCTTTACGAATTAGGACAAGTGTCCTAACATCAACTTATAAAAGTAGGCTTTTAACCCTATCAATAATGTGGCTTTTCAACCACGCTTCGGCATTCAACCCTGCCTGTCCGTAGGCATTTTTTACTCGGGTTTATATTTACTAGAAAACATCATCTCATTTTCTAAGCTTCATTACTATACCATGATTTCACAATCTTGTAAAGTATTTTTAGAACTTTTTAAAATAATTTAATATTTAAGTTCGTGTAATTTATTCAACCAATAAATAGAAATCGTTTTACATTTAAATCAAAAAACAAAAAAGGAACTAAATAAATTAATTCCTTTAGATAGGCATAAGCAAATTCAACTATTCAAAATCGTATTACTCATCACGCGCTACTTTGGCAGCTAGTTCAAAATCAGTCATCAAATAATTTTCATCTAGACGGATAAGACTATAATACTCATTCCAAAATAGAGAGTCGCTGTTACTTGACCACTGTAATCCATACCACAATTGAGTGACATCACTTGTATTTGATGGGGGAATTGACCATAGATGCTTTTTAAAAGTTTCTTGAACAAGTGGAAGGTCCAGTCGACTAGTTAAGTCGAGTTCATCTAACTTGAAAGTGATAGAATGTTTCTTTGCTTCTTCAATACTGTCCTTATTAAATCGAATCTGAATAACCATAGAATCTTCTAAAGCCACATTCTGGTCCTCAGCACCGTAAAAGGAAATACTCCCCAGCACTATACCATTTTTTGCTATTAGATATGGAGCGTAAGGGACTGCATTGCTATCAAGTCTGAAGCCTTTTTCGATAGTGACTGATTTATCTCCCGAATACTTCTGGAAACTGCCATCTGTCAGGAGCTCTTCATAGTCGCTACCACCATCACCTTGTCTTACATAGATATCAAACCCAGCTTCCATCAGATTACTTGCTTTGGTTTCTGCTAAAATGATTTTACTTTCATTAATTTGCAAAATTGGTGCTTGAGGTGGCAAACCAATCGTGAGATTAAACATGACGCCTACTAAAAAGACCATCAAGGTTATAAGGAGGGCAAGCAAAGACTTTCCAGTCCTTTTTCTTGCATTAAAAAGAGCCATTATAGCTGGGAGGAGGATCATTTTTGCTAAAATAGAATTCCCCACACCACCTCTATTTAAGGTCTGAAAAGCAAAGATCCCTGCTATTGAAATCAGGGACAGGTAGACCAAAATCTCTCCTAGACCCAGTTTTTCTGTTCGAGTTTGTTGATTTACTGGAGTTTCGTACAATGACTGTCCATTCTCTTTCCTCTTTTTTAGAAAGAGATAAAAACCCAGACCGAGTAGCAGATTAAAGATTGCAAAAACTATTAAAGTACCTATAATCACCGTTCTACCCATGTCTCTCTACCCTTTACGCGCTCTCTCAAATCTTATCTTTCTCTTTATTGTCCAATTCCCAATCAATAAAACCATTAAGAAGAAGGGGCCTCCTTCTATCAGCACAATCGGTAAAGCTTAAATGGCAATGATTCTCATCTTTTTATCTTTAAGGAAACTGCTGATATTTCTAGCTATATTTCCCTAGAAAGTGCTATAATGGAGCTAACAAAATTGTTCTCTAGCAATTGAAAAACGGGGGAAGTAGTCATGCTCACCACTATTGTTTTAGGATTTTATGCTCTTTTCTTTCTATCCTTGTGCTTTACTATCTATCTCTATATTAGACTTGTAGTTGCGGTTAAAAAAGGGAAAGATGTCCCAAAATGGATCTATAAACTCGGCCATGCTATTCAAGGAAGAATTCACGTTGACTATGAAGAAATCACTGATGCTAATGCCCTTAAAGAGATTCATTGGTTCTTGCTAATCTATTTAATCGTAAACCTACTCGTATTGGCTGGCTTCTACTATCATGGTAATAGCTTTCCTCAAGCCATTTATGAATGTTTGAAAAAACAATTTTTTATCGTACTTGTTAGTATGGTTTTAAAAAGTATTGGTAAATTTGTTGTACTAGCTATAAGAAAAAACTTTCATAACAGTCATGTCTATGCATCAACCAACACTTTTATCAGAACAGCTTTTTTAACGAGTTATGTTTTTATGTTTTGCATGATGATGAGTGGTCTTCCGGCTCAACCTGTTCCAGTAACCATTCAAAATACTACTGTCATTATCGGTGAGAGCAAGGCTTCCGAGCTTTTAGACCAAGGCTATACCTTTGGAGATAAAAGCGCAGAGAGCTCCATCACCAATCCCAAAAACGACCACTTCTACTACGGTCAGCTTCTCGAAGTCAAGCGGGATAATCAGTCCTACGGCTTTATGAGCCTTACTCCCACAGGTAAAGACACTGATCAGCTCAAAAACTGCGTCATCACCTATTACAGAACACCTAAGGATAACAATCAACTAGAAGAAATTTCCATCAATCATGTCAAGCTAGCAAATCTCAAGCTCCAAGACTTTCAAACACGAAAATTAATCGATATCTTTGAAGTCAATCCAGCTGATTATAATGTCACTGATAAGGATAACAACTTTATCCTAACTATTCAAACAGCAGATTACGACCTCTGGAAAAGGTATCGTATTGAATCCAAGTTCAATTCAGATGGTTCGATTGATAGCTATGGAGTCAGAGCCCAGCATAGCATGTGGGAATGATGGAGTGATAGCTTTAGACATTAGTAAGCATATAATCAAATAGATGAGCGTTTAGGCGCTCCTACTTGATTTTATGCTTATTCATTTTTTCTTGGAAAATATCTGTAAGAATTTGTCGCAATTCTTGAGCTTCCTTTTTGGGAAGTTGGCCTTCTTGTTCAGCTACAGCATACAATTCCGGATATTCAAAAGAGATTCTCTTAATCGTACGCGTAATTGCGTGTTTTCTAACAAAAAATGGAATACGCTTAATGTATTCTTGAGGGATCAACGCGATAATTTTGTCAGCAGTTTCCTTATCGTTCAGCTTAGAAAAAGTCAGTCCCTTTTTAATCATTTCTTGTTCTTGTTTCGTAAAATCTTGTAATTCCATATGTTTAGTCCTCATCTTCACTGACTTCCCAAACCTCAGCTTGGTAGGGTTCTCCATCTTCATCGTATCGATTGATATAACCAATAAATCTTTCATTATTTCTGGGTCTCTGCTGGTTTCCTTTGATAACCCAAACAGCCCATACTCCAATTAGGAATAAGACTATCATTCCAAACAATGCATCCATAATGTCTATTCCCTTAAAATTGAACCCACTTATCATTATTCATAATAAATGGTTTAGCTAGACCTTCTCCTGTATAGTTTTCGTATTTTGTATCTAGATATTTGTAACAATCTTCCTTGGTCGCAAATTTGATGGCTTGATAAGGCTCCTCAAAGGTTAACTTTTCAACAAAGAGATAGCCGTCCTCACTTGGTACAAGTATCCCGACATGGCCAATAAAGAGGGATTGACCATCCAAGTCATCATGGACGACTACGGAGAGCATTCTTGCATTTTCATTAAACTTGAATTGAGAAAGGAATTGTTCCATCTTTGCAGCATGAACTTTGACATCTGTCGTTGCTTCGGTCTTGACTCTTGAGAATAAAATATCAAAGGCATCCTTGTCTTCTGCATCAAAGACCTTACCTTTGTCAATGGCATCATTATCGACAAACAAGAGAGAATCATCTTTCTCTAATTTAGGAATTTCGATAGAATTTTTCAATAAACAATAACTGTTAATACGACAGTTGGTACCGACAAAATCACCCTTTTTAGGAGCCCAAAGATTGCTTATCTTTTCAACATCATAGTCTGTTTTGGTAAATGTAGAAAAATCCCCAGTTAAGCCTACTGAGCCGACAATCGCGTTGTAATCATTGACAAGGTTGAAAAATGCATCGACACTATCTTTATCCAAATGTGCAGCCAAGGCTTTTCGAACTTCTTCTGCACTCGGTTGATTGTTCAAATTGCTATAAGTTGCTTTCCAGGAAACCTGATTCGACTGTGATTGAGTCACTGAAGTTTCAGCAGTACTATCAGAAGTCTTTTGAGTTTGACTACAAGCTACTATGGTCAAAAGAAGTGTTGAGCAAAGACCAATAGTCGCTAATCTTTTAAATTTCATAGGCATTCCTTTTTTAAATAAAATTGTTGTTTAGAGTAAAAATCATTATTCTTTCGGTTGAGAATAGACTTCGATATGCTGACCTAGCACCTTGATTTCTACTGGTAGGTCATCAGATTTGTCACCATCAACATCTGTTTCTAATTCAGAATCAGAAGAAATTTTTATATGACGAGCTTTTATATACTCGATATTATCATTTACGACGACATCCCCTTTTAATAAATCAGGGATAACTGACAATTTAGTAAGGATTGAGGCATCTTTTAAAATCAAAATATTGGCATAACCATCCTTGTCTTCTTCAAAGATTTTTTTGTCAGCGAAATAGTTGGTAAGGAGAACCAAGACATGGCTGGCAGGGCCGATGTAATTTCCTTTTTCAGTCTCAACAGTAATGTTAAATGCTTGATCTGTAACCACTGACTTCATAGTATTAATCGCATAGGCAAGCATGCCAAACTTCGTTTTATCTTCTATCCCAACGTTGTGGATCGCTTCTGGCAGTGAACCAATACTAAAAATGTATCCGAAATAGTGCCCATTAGATTTTCCAATATCAATCTTATTCGTAGAATTAAAATCGAGTTCGTCAATGGCACCATCAATATCTTGATTGATTTCTAACAGTTTCGTAATGAGATTTCCAGTTCCTCCTGGGATAATCGCAAGTTTAGGAATGTAGTCTTTTTCCGCGATACCAGAGATTACTTCATTGACAGTCCCATCTCCGCCAAAAACAAGAACAGCATCATATCGCTCCTGAGAAGCTTCTTCTGCAAAGTTTGTGGCGTCTTGCGCTTTCTCCGTTATTTTAATCTCCACATGTTCAAAATAGTCTCTAGCTTTATTCTCCAGTTTCACCTTATAATCCAAAGCTTTTTCGCCACCAGATGTTGGATTGATGATTACCATAATTTTTTTCATTTGTTGTTCTCCTTAAAGATTTAAAAAACAATATAGGTCAATTAAAAAACCTTTTTGTTTCTCATTCACTTATTTGATGTCGTATTAGATAGATAGTTTTATATTGAGTTAAAAACTATACATATAGAACTATCTAAACTCATTGTACTTGATTCTAGTTTATTTAGCAAGTTTACAAGATGAGCATTAAAAAACCAACCGATATTTCCTTTCGATTGGTTTATTAATTTGTGAAGAGTTTATAAGTTTAACTATACAAAAACTCTTCCATCGCTTCTTCCACATATCCCTCTACATCTTCAACTTCTACAAACATGGGGTCCAAGTGACACAAGAAGTGCCAATCTTTGGAGCCTTTCTTTCTGTAGAGAATTGCTTCGCCATCTTCGCTTCCAAAATAGCTTCTTTCTACTTCATACCCTTTGCTTTCGAAGAATGCTTTTGCCTTACGGAAGTTTGCTTCTCTGGCTTCGACATATGATTTCGCTTCATCGTTGTTAACGACATAGGCATCGATTTTTGTAGCTCCTTCGATCACTTTATCGTTTTTAACGGATAGATTCGAAATTTCTTTCCAAATAATGTCCACATTTTCTTCAGGATTAAACGAAAATCTAGATAAAGGGACAATATTACCATTGAAGACAATTTCCATATAATCCGGCAAGTGTTTAGGATTAACATACTCCACTTCAAACCCATCTTCTGTTTCTAAAGTATATCCCGGGATTTGAGTTACAAATTCCCGTCCTTCTTCTACAGAATCAAAAGCGACTAAATCCTTTTGATAATCAGCTTGATACAATTCCAATAGATACATCTTTAATCCTCTCAATATTTGAAAAACTAACCGAGATTCTATGCAACTTACAACCTAATTATCTATCCTAAGTATACACATGTATTTAATTTCAAAGATAAATAAGTATAGTTTAGCCAGGATCTACATCTATAGAAGTTATTTTGTAATCATCCTCTTGGTATAAAAATTCTAATTGTAGGGTTAAATCTACCAATTCAGAATCGGAAGTCATCTCATATTCAACAGCAAAGCCAGTTTGATCATTAAATTCATAAACTTGTAATTGAGAATACTCATAATTCGGATTGAAATTACATTCGACACCATATTCATCAATTTTATCAAAATCATTTAATTGTAATGAATCGTCAATATATTCAAGTAACTCTCTTATATCATCAACTTCTGAACCATCAACGCAATCCATAATATCTCTATAGTTATTTAGATGAATTGCTCTTAATATCTTTTTAAGTACTTCAATTACTTTTTCTTCATTTTGGTAGTTTTCTTTGTACTTAAAATCATCAAATATTCCCATGATAATACTTCCTTTTCTAAAATTTAAAATCCTTTTCTTTACTAATTCTATTACTAGCCAATATAGTATAAATTAAATAACCAATAAAAATAACATAGCAGTCAGTCTTACAACTTACTACTTTTCATATGATAATTTACAAATGTTTTTCCAGCCACTCGATCTTTTTAAAATCCTTATTGTTATTTTTCTCATTTCGATAGGAGTCTTGAGAAGAAGCTTTGTAAATACTTAGATACTGCACCAGACTTGGAAGACGAAAAGTGATGCCTTCAATGTGAATAAGCTCTATATCCGATTCCGAAACTCCTGCAAAATCAAGTAAGGAATCGATACTTCCAAATTCAACACTCTCTCTATCCTTTTGGAATTCATGCTCATGAATATCTATTAAGACGTAGCCTAAGTCTTTCATCACTTTCATTATCTTGTCCCAGTCATAAATTCTGAGATGGTCAGGTGCTTCCCAACCTCTAGGGTCACCAGGTACATGAATGTCAATGTCAGACGGCCCCCAATTTTCTTTTGTTCTAAACTCCAATCCCAAAGAACCCATCAGTGTCGGTGTAATTCCGATTCGATTTAAATGGAAACAAATGGTTTTAAATTCTTCAAATAAGAGACTCATGTTTACTCTAAACCTTTCATATAAATCTTCGTTATTTCTTCTTTATTACCTTGAACAAAATCATCTTCATTTTCTAGAGTATATCCTGTTATTTTGGATATAAATTCTTTTCCTTACTAATTCTATTACTCGCCAATATTGTATAAATTAAATAAGCAATAAAAATGATAATAAAAATAACATTAATTTTTAACACAAAATAGAGATTTAACAAATTTGCAAACGCATGAAATAATATACAGTATCCCACAGATTTCGTTTGACGGTAAAGAAGCCCTAAAACAAAACTTAAAAATAATGTATATATAAAAAATAGAATAAAAGGAAATCCTTGATGACTTTCTCCAACTATAAACCATAAAGGCAGATGCCATATTCCCCAAATTGATCCTACAATAAAATTAGATTGCCAATAAGTATATTTTTTATCAAGTAATGGTTGTAATATTCCTCTCCATCCTAATTCTTCATGTCCACCACCAAAAAAAATTAGTTGTATAAAGAATAATGGCATCAGATAAATTGATACTTCATTTAATTCTAAGGAAGATACAGAAAATAGTATCAAAATTGCTAACAAATGAATAATGAAATAAATACTACTATTTCCTTTTTTACTAAATAGAAAATGTTGAAATTTTATATTATTCCTTTTCAAATAAAAGCCACTTGCAATAGCTGGTCCAAGTGCACCTACTATATGTAATATTCTACCTATAATCGTTTCTAATCCCAAAATATGAGATTGAGTAAAGATAGCAAGAATCCCCCAAGCTATATAAGTAATTCCAAATGTACAATAAAGATAATTTTTTAAATTCTTTTTGTCAATTTCTGTCATTTTTTCTTCCTAATCTTGATTATTCTACGTATAAAATTTTTTTACTGCTTCTTACTTGCTCTCGATTATAACTACCTATATTCTATCACAAAAACACAAAAAAGCCTTACAATCAAGGCTTTTCATTATTGATTCATACCAAGCTTTCTAGGCTTTTACGAGCAAAGCTACGCACTCGGCGGTTCGCTGTAACCGTATCGTTTCGTCGTTCACTCCTTACTCTACGACAGCTATCGCATGGGCGGAACATCTGCTTCTACTTCGCTGATGCCTCAGCTCGTACAAGCAGTGATACTGCCTCAACATGTGGTGCTAGCAAACTTCTATATTATAGAATGAAAGTGAGTGAGTCGTTGTTTAAAATTAAACTTTAGAATGAAACTATTTAAAAAAAGTAGATCACTTTTAGAAGTGTCCTACTTGTATTATTTTCATTTAAAAAGGTATAAATTCTCAACAAAAGGGGGTTACTCTCGCACCTGCGAGAAGAACAGAAAAGAAATGGCGCCAAATCAAGGTTTTATTTTTGAAATTTACCAGAAAATACCCACTCTTTTTTTACTTACAATTATTTTAATAAAAAAAGAACTTGCCTGTCAAACAAAACGTTAATTTATATCATCTTTGTCTATCTTAGTTATAATGTTTATCAAATCTGATTTGAGCATTTCTTTTTCTTATCTTATCAAGACCACGATAGCCCCGATTGGCACTTCTGCTTGGTCATAGGCTTTCTGGGCTTCCTTCAGTGCTTCTCGGATAAAGAATTCTTTTTCCTGAAGTTCCATGTTCTTACTGATAGACGCGCTTAGTCACGACTAGACTGTGCGGTCTCTCAAACTCCTTATCTAAGTAATCTTGATACGTCCCTGGGGAAATAAATCCTCGGGCGCTTAAAATATCGGTCCCTACTGTTCCGACAATGGTATCTGCTAGTAACACGCAGTTTGTACTCATGACAAAATATGTCTTGAATTTTGAAGAGACGAACTTATACAATTTTGCGTCCGTTTCTTGTTTAAGCTTATAGGCGTACATCGGCTCTTCCTTGTCGATGCCAGGATGTGCTGGTTTCACGGTTTTTGGTGGATCCCATGGCACTGTGAGCGACATCAGTTTGGCGATTTCCTGATCGATGGCAGCCATTTGTTCTGGAGATAAGGCTAGGCCATAACCGAGTAAGGTCTTATGGTTTTCGCGTTTACAAAATTCGATGTATTTTTCACGGTCGGCACTGAAAAGCACTCCGTCACCCATCATTCCAAAGAGACGCTCCGAATTCGTATCGTAGTTTCCGAATGAAATGATACGTCCCTTATAACAAATATCGACATGCCCGATTGCCCCAAAGCCGTCTTTTGTGACGTGAATAAACATCTCCAAGTTTGGTTCGGCATTTTCTTTAGAACGGTCGTAAATTTCTGAGGCTGTTTCGCCTTCTCCAAGTTCCAACGCATCATTGATTTTTTGCAAAGTCACACGAGGAATAATCGCAGCCAGTACCAACGGCATCCCTCGACGCAAGCGTCTACGAAGGACTTTCTTTCCAACTTCGGCCTCGAAGAACCAGCCGTCACGAATGTTACTAGTCCCAAGCCCGATGAAATAAAGCGCAAGGAAGAACATTTGTAAGTTGCCGTCGCCCCCAAGAGCCAGTAAAGTCGCTACCCCGACAACTGAGAGCCAAATGGTATCAATGAGCAAGCGCAGTCGCGGACGGATACCGTCTTTGACATAAATATAGTACGTTACGCCACTAGTGGCCGCTTTCATCACTTCGTTAAGCCCCATCAAGATACTGACAATCGCAATCGGAAGCGAGATAAAAAATTGATTTCCTGCTAAAAATCCGTAAAGGAAAAATTTAGCAACATTCAGCCATAATGGATCTTTTGCCGCCGCCTTACTAAACCAACGGAACAAGAAATTCCATAGTTCACGAGCCCATAAGAATGTTAAAAACAGACGTAACATCAATTCTGGGAAGCTTGGTCCGTAGATTAGGAGCAACACCCCAGCAATAAGGAATGCAATCCCTTCAATTAGGAGCTTTTTCCCTGTAATCCCTAGTTCACTAATTTTCTTCATCAATTATACCTCCTACAGCTACCACTGAAGCAGCTTGTTCATGTTTCTCCACCCATTCTTTCACGAGACGGTAAATCACGGCAAAAATTGGTATGAAGAAAATCATTCCTACTAAACCAAAGAGATTTCCACCGATTAACGCAGCAGCAAGGGTTAGAATCGTTGGCAAACCTACGGAACTGCCGACAACCTTCGGATAGACGACATTTCCTTCCACTATTTGAACGATCATAAAGACGACAAGTGAAATGAGTGCTTGAATTGGGCTTTCTGTAAAGGTGAAAAGCATTCCAATTCCGCACGCCATAAACGGCCCGATATACGGAATGAATGAGAGTACTCCGGACAGCACCCCAACAAGTCCTGCATATGGCAACCCTACAAGAGAGTATCCAGCAAAAATCATAACCCCAACGATTCCCGCCTCGATGATTTGACTCATCAAGAAACGGTCATACGTATCCACGATGACTTCCCCAACATAAGTAATGTGCTCGATTTTATCTTTTGGCAAGACCACATTAAGAATGCGAAGCGTTAAACGTGCGAGCATTTCCTTACTTGCGAGAATATTAATCATGAAGAAAATCCCCATAATTACAGAGAACACATTTGAGAAGAGCCCTGAAATATTCGTTGTAAATCCGCCAAGGAATGTAATGACAGACGATACGATATTGCTTTGACTTAGTGAGTCGGTAATCTGACTCACTTCACTGGATTGCATTAATTTTGAATGTTGTACAAAATCCGCAACCACAAATAGTAAGTGATTTACACTATCGCCCAGTTGCGACACGGTTTTAGCAATCATCGGCGCAATAATCCAAATCAACAGCGAAATAATCAGAAGCAGAATCACAATAATGCTCAGGATTGCGACACTTCTACGCAGCTTTTGCGGGAAGTTTATCTTCTCCAACACTTGTTCAATTCGCTTCATTGGCACGTTTAAAATAAATGCCAAAATCATCCCTAAAATAAGCGGGAACATCATCCCAATAAATTCGGAAATCCATGTGAGGATGGCGCTAAAATTCAAGACGACAAGTAACGAAACAGCCGCCAGAGCAATCATCACTGCCCAATCTTTTCTAATCTTATCCATACTATAACTCCTTTTTTAATTGTTCTAAGAGCGCATTGCATCCCAATGTCACATCGCGGTACGTCGCATCAAAGTCTCCTGTATACCACGGATCGGCAATATCGCGTGCAACTCCTGCCACTTCTAATAAGCGAGCCCGTTTACGTGTTCTTCCGACTTGACGAAGCCTTACCGTAACCGTTCCTTCAGAGTCACAATACTTGTTAGCATTATCCACAAGGAGAGTTACAAGTTCAAAGAGAGACTTTTCCTCGGCTTTCACATGGATATCTGGGGTAATATCCATAACGAAGGATTTGCCATCTCGGACGACAGGTCCCTTAAAGTCCTCGGCTGCATCCTCTGTAATATAGGAAAAATCCACATCTTGAAGAACAATGTCCGGCTGCTCCTCCAGACGAGATAAAGCCACAAGAGAATTAATTAGATTGGTCAAACGTGTCACCTGGTCGTTAGTAGACTTGGTCCATTCGTTTTCTCCAGTCATGAGTTCCTGTAGCTCCGTATTAGCAGAAATAATAGCTAACGGGGTTTTCAATTCATGACCGGCATTGGTGATAAAACGCCGTTGCTTTTCATATTCTCTTCTAGCAGTGTTTGGCAATAAGGTCACGGACTTTATGCATTGCTTTTCCTGGCTAAGTATGCGATTATCTCACTATTAATAGCAGCAACATGATTTCTGATGAAATTACTATCATCACTATATCCAGGATGCCCATTAAGCGAATAGAAAACAATAAGCATCAGAAAAGGTAGGGAAATTAAAAAAATAATCAGCTTATTGGATTTTAACACGGGGCTCCTCGTTACTTTTTTACATGTTTACAACTCCTCAATTTTAATTAAGGATAAAATCTTGTAGTACTCTGGAATTTGTGACATTCTCATAAACACAAAACCAAACCAGGATATAAGGCCATTCACAATCAATAATGCCCCCTTCGGTACCATTACTAGTTCCAATTTTAAAATATCCTTACAAAATGACTGTAAAAGTGATGGTGTCATCTTTGTAGGAGGCAAAGAGACGCCCTTTAAATAATTTGACCATGCTTTGAGCCATGGATAGGCCTATGCCAAAACCTTTAATTTCCTTGTTATTATGAGATTCTTCGATACGATAAAAGCGCTCAAAAAACTTACTATAATCGACTGTCTTACCATCTTTATAGGTATTTGACACTTCTAAGCGAGCCCGTTTACGTGTTCTTCCGACTTGACGGAGCCTTACCGTAACCGTTCCTTCAGAGTCACAATACTTGTTAGCATTATCCACAAGGAGAGTTACAAGTTCAAAGAGAGACTTTTCCTCGGCTTTCACATGGATATCTGGGGTAATATCCATAACGAAGGATTTGCCATCTCGGACGACAGGTCCCTTAAAGTCCTCGGCTGCATCCTCTGTAATATAGGAAAAATCCACATCTTGAAGAACAATGTCCGGCTGCTCCTCCAGACGAGATAAAGCCACAAGAGAATTAATTAGATTGGTCAAACGTGTCACCTGGTCGTTAGTAGACTTGGTCCATTCGTTTTCTCCAGTCATGAGTTCCTGTAGCTCCGTATTAGCAGAAATAATAGCTAACGGGGTTTTCAATTCATGACCGGCATTGGTGATAAAACGCCGTTGCTTTTCATAATTTCGAATGAAGGGGCGAATGACAATTCCTGATAAGGCACTGACAATGATGACAAAAAAGATAAAGGCAAACAGTGATAAAAGAATAGAAAGATTGAACAAGGATTGGGAAGAATTATAATAATAGGTCGTGTCCAGAAAGACTACCAAAATCTTATCTTTACTGACCTTGCTAACTTGATAGCTAAGATTGATATTTTTTTCTCTAATCGTTCCAAGATTATTGGTCAAGCGACAAACTTTCAGGGCATATCTAGCCGCTTCCTCGTCGTTTATTAGAGACGTATGACTGGTATCCTGGCTAACAACCTTATCACCCGACAAGGTCACGCTGAAAAATTGAAAACTGTCCGAAGGAATCTCAAGTCCTTGATTGGTCTCAATTTCTGTGGTTTTTCCAAAGCTTCCATTATTTTCCGTGAGTGTGTTGAGGACCTTGCTAATTTCCTGCTCCGTCTGAAAGGAACTCACAGCATTGATGATTCCTACCATAAAGATCAAGATAAAGAGGATAGACAAAGAAGCAATTGTTATAAACTGAAGTCGTAAACGTCTAAACATGGACTACTCCTTTCTAAATTTGCAGAAGGCAGAAGTCACCACCCTTTTCACCAAGAATACTGATATCAGCTTGAATAGCTTGCAATTTCTGGCGCAGATAGGAAATATAAACCCAGACAATTGACTCGTCCACATCTTCCTCATCATCCCAGATAGTTTTAAAAAGGTGATCAGTGGTTAATTGCTTAGCAGGGTTGAGCATGAAGTGGGCCATTAACTTGGTCTCTCTACTTGAAAGTCTTATAGCGTTGCCAGCTACCAACTCCTGCTCCTCTTGGTCCAAGCGAACAGAACCAAGGGTCAAAATTTTGGCAGTAAAGGTTTCACTAACACGACGCTCTAGCGACCGCAGACGAGCCAAAAGTTCCTTTAGGGAAATCGGCTTGGTCAGGTAATCATCTGCCCCAGCATCAAGTCCTGTCACACGATCATCAACTTCAGCCATGGCCGTCAACATAATGACATGAGTAGTATTCCCAGAGGAGCGAATCTCTTTCAGGGCCTCAATACCTGTTTTGATAGGCATCATAATATCCATAATGATTACTTGATAGGCATTCTGTGCAGCTAGGTCGACTGCCTTTTGACCATTAAAAGCCTGATCAACTTCAAAACCTTGATGCTCAAGTGCCGCCTTATAAACTCGAGATAAGGCTTCCTCGTCCTCAGCCAATAAAATTTTCAGAGCCATTCTAGTCACTTCCTTCTTGAATTAAGTTACGGATGGTCTGCATGGTCAGGTCACATGAAGCTAATTCATCTGCACAGCGCTTAAGCTCACGGGTAATCATTTCTGAATTCTTGATGTCATGTTTATACTTCATCTGATGCTCCAAACTGGCCCACGAGTCCTGAGCGATGGTCCGAAGCTGAACCTCAACAAAATAGGTCCCTTTATCATTGCCTAGGACATCTGGAAAATTTGTCTCCATTTGCAAAATGAGGTGATAAGAGCGATAGCCGTTAGGCTTGGCAGTTGAAATATAATCCTTCTCATTGTAGACCATGACACCAGGAATAGCCTTGATTACTTCGATGATCTTGTAAATATCATTGACAAAACCACAAATAATACGGATTCCAATGCTGTCACGAATTTCCTTAAGGGCAGACTGGCTGGTCTCAGGCAAATTCTTCCTACGACACTTTACACGCATGGAGTCGCTTTCCTTAATCCGTGAAATGAAATGTTCATAGAGTTTAAAACCTGTTTCTTTTTTGCTAGCAATATTAGCCGCAATAATGGGGTCTGTTATTTCTTGTAAAATTTTGGGGAGGTATTGAGCATACTCCCCATAAATATTTTGATTTGACATATACACCTTCTCTAATAGCTTTTCTTCATTATAACATAGATTGGCTTAAAAATAAGGAATGAGCATGAGATTGTGACTATGACTTTTATGCCCACCAAATCCAAACTTACTTAGTCCATCATTAACAAGCAAATCACCGTATCTAATCAACAGGGCTAGGCATTCCTCTCTTGAACAACCATTAATATAATAAACATCCTTATGGGATTCCTTGATAATATTCTTTGCTATCACTTTTTCTCTATCAATACTGACAGGTAATTCTAAAATAAAAAACAATGGCTCATCATGAATCGCAATAAAGTGTTGAAAAACCTCTAATATTTTTTCTGCGTGTACATTCGCCGTCAAATGATGTTCAGGTAACTTTGTAAATGATTCAAACAGGTTCTCTACCAAGCTAACTTGGTGACCTTTTACTAAATTCAACATTATGAGTCCTCCAGAGAATTTAAACAATATCCACATTTATAATCTCATTATACCATTAAACCCCTAAAAAGACTGTAACTTCCCAGTAACAGTCTCTTATAAATCTACCTCAGTTCCTTCAAGGAAAGTTACTACAATTTGTCCAGCTTCTGAAATACTGATGTGGTCGAGAACTTGATTCATGATAACTCCATCAAATTTATCTAAATCTAGTATCTGATACATCTGCTTTGCATAGTGCTTATGGAGAAGATTTGCTCCTTGTTCTAGCTTTTGCCACTTATCTACCACATCAGATCTATGCTCTTGAAACAGTCCTACTGCTTTCATAAAGGCTTTCTCAAGCATTTCTTCATCGATATGATTGTTTAAACATCCAATCTGACCTTTAATCCTATATCGATTATTACACTGCCATACCTTACGTTTACCTCGACTTGTCGTCCAATTTTTTCTACCAAATGCTGAACCACACTCTGCGCAAAATACTTTTGTTGTAAAAGGATTGTTTTCTTTCTGCATGATATAAAATTGGAGCTTATGTTGTTCTCTAAATCTCTTTCTTCTTGCTATTTCTAACTGAACAATCTCCCACTTCTCTTTATCTAAAATTGGTTCATGATTGTTTTCAATATAATATTGATTAACTTGTCCATCATTATCTATTCGTTTCTTCGTCAGGAAATCAACGGTATAGGTTTTCTGAAGCAGGGCATCACCCTTGTATTTTTCATTTTGAAGCATTTTCCATATAGCACTTGGACACCATTTTGCTTTACCTGTGCAACCTGGTATTTCCTGTTCTCTTAACTCTTTGGAAATAAATTCTGGACTGTATCCTTCTAGAAATCTATCAAATATATACCTCACGACCTTTGCTTGTTCAGAGTTTATAATTAGATTTCCTTTTTCATCTTTGTCATATCCCATAAAGTTTGTAGTATTTACCTGAACTACACCACGCTCAAACTTCTTACGAATTCCCCAAGTTGAGTTTTCTGAAATAGATCTTGATTCATCCTGTGCGAGTGATGATAGAATGGTAAGTAGTACTTCTCCTTTTGAATCTAGGCTATCAATATTCTCTTTTTCAAACGTTACTCCAATACCTAGTTCTTTCAGTTCCCTTACATATTTGATACAGTCCAATGTATTTCTGGCAAATCTACTGATAGATTTAACTAAAATTCTATCCACCTTGCCATCTCTACAATCTTGTATTAGTCGGTTAAAAGCATCACGTTTTTTTGTATTAGTTGCAGAGATTCCTTCATCTGCATAGATGTCTACCAACTCATAATCTTCATGTTTTAAAATATATTCACGGTAATAATTGACCTGATTCTCATAACTTGATAGCTGTTCGTCTTGGTCTGTAGACACTCGACAATAAGCGGCTACCTTGACCTTTTTCTGAGTTTGAGATTTGACTGTTTGCTGAAGTTTTTTGGCCGGTATAACTGTAATGTTTTTCTCCATCTTCAATCCTTTCTAACACAATTACTGGTGAACTAAGTTTCCAATCTTCAATATCCCTTTCAGGGACTCTCATACCTTTACATGAATTTTTTCCTTCTTTGATATATTTGGAACAACACCAAACAATCTTTTTCTTATAAGATACCTGTCTTTTTAATGTTGAACCACAATATTGGCATTTTAACATTCTGGAAAATTTATAGGTTTTATTTGTACCTTGAATTCGAGAACGGCTTTTCATTTTTACCTGAACCTTCTCCCATATTTCCTTAGAAACAATTCCTTCATGATTATCTTCGATATAGTATTGTTCCAACTGTCCTTGATTTAATTTCTTTGGACCGTTTACACCATCATGAAAGTATTTTTGAAGCAGTAAAGAGCCTTTGTATTTTTCGTTTTTTAAGATATTACGAATTGTACTATCATACCATTTCTTTCCTGTTACAGTTGGAACCTTGCCCTCATTAAGTTTTTTAGCAATCCTATGTGTACCCATTCCTTCTAAATAACTATAAAAGATGGTTCTTACTATTTGAGCTTCTGCTTTGTTTATAACAAGTTCACCTTTTTCGTTTAAATCATACCCTAAAAAACGTTTAGTATTAATGAGTAATTCTCCCTTCTGGAACTTTCTACGAAAACTCCACCGTTGGTTTCCGCTCATGCTTTGTAACTCTTCCTCAGCCAAACTTGCTAATATAGTCAAGACAACTTCACCTTCATTGGATAAGGTGTGGATATTCTGTTCTTCAAAAAAGATATCAATACCAAGAGTTTTTAATTCTCGACTGATTTCAAGAACATCGATCAGATTTCTTGCAAACCTAGATATTGACTTAGTATGGATAACGTCAATTTGACCTTTTCTACAAGCATCTAGCATAGTTTGAAATTCAGGTCTTTCATACTTTGAACCTGAAATCCCTCTGTCACAAAAAACACCCAAAAAATCAACATCTTCACGTTCAGCATACAACTTTTCAAAATAGACTTTTTGATTCTCTAGCGAATCAATTTGACTTCCGTTGGTTGTCGAAACTCGAACATATGCACAAATTCTCTTTTTTCTTTTGTTATTCTTTGCTTCAATTTTTCTTATATTCATTTTTCCTCCAATAAGAAGTTTTTACACACTATATATCACTCTAAATCCAATATTAGTCAAGTATTCAGCAATCATATAATTTACTAAAATGTGCTTACAGATCCTCCTACCTAAATAGGTACTTTCAAGATAGATTTTTCCGGTTTTAAGAAAAAATCAAAAAGAAAAAGCCTGATGTAATTCACCAGGCTTAGATTTTTTATTTGAAATTTAATCGCATTATGTTATAATAAACATAGAAAAAGAGCTGAGCGCCAACTCAGCTCCATGTAGAACCGTTAAAAAGACGGTGACTCTCTATTATCAGACTATAACTCGTCCAACAACTCGGTCAAAAGTGGGGACGGGTTATTTCTTTTTGTCATCGTCCTTGAAGATTTTATAGCACAAACCAATCAAAGCAATGGTAAAAGTACCAAAACCAAAGATGGTCTGAACGACTTCAAATGAGCTCAAACACGCTCCTCCTTTCCGTCAGATTTTGATGATTTACCCATAGGCATCACCTCTCTTTCGGTATCAGGAGCCACCGTCTTCACTTTTCTACAATAGATATTATACCACATGAGCCACCAACTTCGGTGGTTTATTTTGTTTAAGGATTTATTTTAAGAGTAGTATCTATAGACTCTTTTAGTTAGTAGTAATCAAACCATCTGGTTCAATCGTAAATTCTGGTTTTACTGATAGAGAACCATCAGACTTGAGATAGTACCATCCGTTTCCTGATTTGATAAATTGCTTAGATTTCATGTCTCCATTTTTTTCATCTAAGTAATACCAAGTTTCACGATATTTTACCCAACCTTTAGCCATTCGACCATCCGACTTAAAATAGTACCAACGATGATCGATATGCATCCAACCAATAACCATGGCACCACGCTTATCTAAATAAAACCAATCCTTGCCATCATTGAACCATTTATTGATGAAACAGTAGCCTCTATTATCAAAGTAGAACCATTCTCCTTTGATATTTTTCCATTGAGATTTTGGATAAGAGCCATCTGCTTCTTCCCACCACCAACCAACTTCGTTTCGTTTCCAGTTTCCTTCAGTTAGACCAGATTCAATATCTTTCTTAAACTGTTCTCTACTAATGCCCCATTTTGCAAGGTATGGATAGGGATCTACATGATCACTTCCATTATTTGGTTGGTTGTAAGTACAAAATTGATGAGTTTTAATCCCAGCAAGACTACTAGAATCTAGAGTTTTAGGGATTCCAGCCTCGTCAGCTAACTCACGTAATAGCTTGACATAAAGTCGATAATCTCTCATGAATTCTTCTTTAGATTCATGACTTTCTATTAGTTCAACTTGAGCGTAACCTTCAACATTCCATCCGCCACCAACATCATAAGCACCTCGGTCTACTAACCAAGTTTGCATGATACGACCATTCCCTACCACATGGGAGAAAAATCCTGACTCAACTGGACGACGCAAATGGTAATCCGCTTCATTTTGTGCTGTTGAGTTAGGATTACCTGTAGAGTGAGCATGAACTTGTCGATAGGGTTGCTCACCGATTTGAGGAAGATTTGTTCGTAATCTACTTTTATCAACTTCCATGATTATCCTCCTTATCATCGTTAGACTTTCCTTCAGTTAGATGTTCAAAAGCTTTTAAAATTGGTTTAAAAAGTAGAATATTCCCTTTTACTTTTTGATAGTTCTCAATTAGTGATTGGAAAGTAAAAACTAGGTATCCGATATAAATCGAATACAGAAACATAAATCCAGTTTTTTCAGGCAACAAAACAGACATCGGAATCAATAACAGTAACATAAAAATCCCTAAGACTTTTCGAATTAAGCCATTGATTCCAATTCTACTCTTATACTCAACATCAGGATTTACAATTGCAGCAAATGTGCCTGATGCAAAGTCTACAATTTCCATGATGACAATTAACGCTAACGCATACAAAATAAGCCCATCTTCTGTTTCGATGAGCTTTCTTAAAAAATTAAACAATTCAATATCCATTTTTAATACTCCCTATTGTTCTTTTTTATTTGACTCAATTTCAGCTAAAACAGCATCTTCTAATTCATATCGTTTATCTCGGAACAATTTTTCTTGGTTTCTCATTTCGAGACGATGCTCCGCATAGAGCTCTGAATGATAGAGAAACTCAGATACTGTAGAAACACCATGTTCATCAACATCAACAGTATACTGCTTAACTACTTCATCACCAATCTTCAAATTTCCAACCAAACGTGTTGTTTTAGTAATTTCTAACGCCATTAACTTTCTCCTTTCTCTCTTTTAGTTTTTACTTCCTCAAATAAGTCTTTTAGGTCTGAGTCGTATTCTAATACATCTTTCATTAACTGCAATTCGCTTGCAACAACCAAATAAAGAGCCTCATTTTGTGCTGCTTGACCTTCGATTTGTGCTAGTTTCTTAGTCAACGACTCCATTGCTAATTGATGGATTAAATCTGTGTTCATCTTCTAACATCTCCAATCGTTTATTTAATTTTCGAATATCAAGTATTAACTCTTGAATTCCTTTTAAAGCAATATTCGTTAATCTAGTATTATCAAGATTCAGAAAACCACCATTTTCATACACAAGTGACGAGTCAATTTGTTGAATATCTTGAGCGATGAGTCCAATTTTGGTATGAGCCTTTTGAATACGATTCCCTATTTTCTTCCAGTCATATTCTTTAAATTGAAATCTTTTGATAAAATCGAGTGCTTTATAGTTAGATAAGCCTATATTCTCTTTTAAGTTTTTATCAGAAAAATGTTGGTTAACAATTTGCCATAAGCTATAAGCATTTCCGTTATATGAGTAGTAAATATCATTTCCTGATCCACCAAAGTCTAGAGATACATTATTAGAATTCCAATAACTAATAGTTCCTGTAGTTGAGCCATTAATGCTACTTTTGCCGTACTTTAACCAGCCAATTCCTTTTGCCTTAATGTATCCTTCGACCGTCAAAAGAAAATCATCACTATCACTTGCAGTGTTTCCAGTAGTAAAATCTGAATCTTTGTAAATAAATAAGCCGTAAGGAACATTGTCCCCTCGGCCATAAGAACCTATAAATTGTACGCCTAAACCATCTTTAGAATTAAACTGACGAGGAACATTAATCTGTAATCCACCGTTGATAGCATCAAATGAACCATAAGCACCTAACTTAATTTTTGTTTCTCCAGTTAATAATCCACCAGAAATTGTGGTTCCAGTTATTGTGCCACCCTGAATTCTGTCACCACTTAGTAAGCCTGACTTTATTTGACTAGCATCAATCCTAACACTTTGTACACTATTGATAAAAGCATTCTTAGCAAACAGCTGTCGTAAATAAGCTTCATTTGCAACTAACTTATTAAAAAACGCTTGATCCACGACAATTTTATCTGCGGTTACTGAATTCGATGCTAATACCATAGTAGTTACAGACCCAGATTCAAAGTTTGAAGTCTTTAATTTATCAATCATTCCTGATTTAATGACTGCTCTATCAATTAAAGTATCTCCAGTGATATGAGTTGCCTTGCCAATAATTCGATTGATTCCATTTGCACCTAAATTAATCCCTGAAATTAAAGATCCAGCATTAGTTAAATTTTGAATCGAATAGGAACCTTGATGTTGCTGAACAAGACTTTCTGTTGCAATTTGTTGAAAAGATGTACTATCTACAAAGTTATTAGGTGGCTGACTACCTCGAACAATTGAAATTTGGCCAACTGCCACAGTGCCGTTCTTTTCTACCCAAATATGAAGCCCAAAATCATCTGTTTTTGTCACGGTTTTATTTATCGTAAAAGTTCCTGTAAAAATTTGAGCTGCGCCCGTTCTAGTCGGACTGATAGTGAAACCTCCTATTGAGTTACCTGATTTAATTTCAAAACCAACTTTTCCATCAGGTAGTACATCTATCCATAAATTGACCCTATAAGAAAGTTTCTCACCAGCAACAAATTTTTGACTATGAAGAGGCATTTGGAAACCACGCCAACCATTTGTTGTCCTACCACTTTGTGCAATTCTTAGCAGCTTGTATTCATTAGTTCCAGTCATAACTAAATTCGAATTCGGTTCACGTTCTCTGTATTTACTAAAATTGGTTGGATCGTATACTAAGTTTTGGTTATCAATTAAATCGCTGACTCTTGTAATCAGTCCTTCGGATGTTTGTACAACCTGACTAATTGTTTTGCCTTGTTCACTAATAGTTCTTGTATGACTACCTAGAGTATCTTTTACTTCGTTAAAAGCCGTTACAGTTGTTAAATCTTCGATAGGTTTAGTCCAATAATTTGGGAAAATATCTCCAGTAGTAATCATTAAAGCTCTCCAATGAAACTTACCTGAACTTGCTCCATCAATACGAAATTGTAATTCAAAGTTTTTAAAATTATTGAACATCTCATCTGTTACGATTCGAGAAATCTTAATAAGATGGTAGTTTGTACCATTTTTTAATGTAGTAGACCAAGAGGTATGAAAGGGATTAGAATGAACACTCCATACAGCACTATTATCTGATTTTTTATAGCCTGGACCTTGTAAGATAATTCTAGGAGTAACAGTTGAATCTAATACAACATTATCGACAGAAATATAAACAAATAGATTGATTTTTGTCCCTGAATAAATGCCAGTCGAATCACCATAAGGAATTTTTCCTAATGTTTGAATCCAATTAAGTTTCGAGTTTATTTCTTTGTATGAAGTCCAACTATCACTGGAACCAGATGCTAAGTTTCGATGAGAAACACTAGTTGGTATTAAAGCTTTAGTTTCACTAATAGTCCGAGTGAAACTATTAGATGTTTCTCTAACTAAGTTTTGCACGCTAGAGTTCGTTACATAACCTCTGTCTAAAATATTTTTATCAACATCTGATTTAGTTTGAAATCCTTTTAAATTTATCACGGATTCTACCTGACTACTGGTCAATCGTTTGGCTATTTCACCTGCTTGAATTTTAATTGTTGTTTCAGTACTAGCAAGTCGATTTGTCGTTTGATTAAAATCTGTTTGTGATACTTTAGTATTTATAGCATCTGCAGCAACTTGTAAATCAGCTTTGGTTTTAGATATTGCTAATGCGTTCTCTGATATTCTTTGGAGTGCTTCGTTAGCGGTTTGTTTAATATTTTCTACATAGGTCTTTTCAGCTTTTAGATTTATTTTATCCTTGGCTTGTGATATTTCCGTTCGTTGTTGCTCTACGGTATTTTTGATAGCATCAAAGTCTGTCTTTGAAACCTTGTTAGTAATAACACCCGTAAGCTTATCAATTGAAGATTCTACTGTCGTAATTTGATTCAATAAGCTAATCTTGCTGAGTTCAACTAACCGATTTGCTTCAGCAATAGCTTCTTTTTTATAATTTAAGGTATCTGTTAGTACTGTATTAGTAGTTTCTTTAACTTCTTTACTGACCTCTAAGGCATGATTAGCTAAATCTCTACTACTATTTACTTTAGCCAATACATCGTTGTATCTATTTTCATTCAGTAATTCATTAGATAGAACTTTAGAATCAACATCAGCAATCTTTCCTTCAATCTCTTGACGAATACCATCTGCGTAGACTTCTGCACTAGCTTTGACTTTTTCAATATCATCTAGAATTGATTCTTTTTGTTTAGTGAATTCGGCATCAAATGCTGTGTTCGCATTTCTCAAAGCTTTTTCAATTGCGACTTCTTGTAATGTGAAACCAGAGTCTAAAATTTCATTTGCCGCAGTTGAAATTGCACTATTTGAAGTTGAAGCACCTACCATTGGTTTATCATCAAAAGTAATCGAGATATATTCTTGTGTCAGTGCATCAAATTCATAAGCAACTGCCTTTTTGGGAATATCGATCCCATGTTTCAAACTCTTGATATTTACGGTATCCCCTAAATGTACAACCTGCCCATCGAGTTCATAGGCTTCAATCGTAATAGCATCCGATAACTTATCAATTCCTTCATTCTTAAACTTAGCCTCAGCCCACTTCCTTAACTCCTCAATGCTTTTAAGAGTATTATTTTCGTACTCTTTTTCATTGATATATGGATAGAAAGTGATTAGAGGACTATCGACAGTAATTTTAATTGTCTGGTCTTTATCTTTGCCATCTGGTTTAAATGTTGATTTTGCATGAATACGAGTAATGATTGATTGAGTTGATTTGGTTCTCTTGTAAGACTTTAGATTCTTATGTGTTGTTATGACAACACCCCTATTTTCACCTCTATTCTTCTTGATTGTCAGAGCCAGATTGTCACGAATCAACTCCCCTTCCCAAGTTCCTATGATAGAATGGGCGCCATCCATTAAGACAGCGTAGAGTGTCTTTACTTCGTGTGTATTGAAAGTACGGCGATCTGTAACATCACTCGTAAATGAAAAATCACCAAGATCGGTCTTAGTATTTTGAACCATTTGGGATAAGGCCATACCACAAGTAAGATTAGCAACACTAATTGGTTCAATAGACCGTTGCATAATATCATCTGAAATATGGTAGGCGGTTATATCCAAACTATCATCGTTTTCAATTGGCTTTTTAATACGAAATAGCTGGAATCCTAAGACAGGCACAGGAGCCTTGATAAGCATATCCTCTTTTATTTGTTTATAGATACCAGAATCGGTAATTGGATAGCGAATAGCTAAGGTGAAATCACCGTTCAGGGTTTCTTTTACAATAGCAGAGCTAGTTTCATGAAGAGGTAATCCATTCCACTTTGCAGTTCTAATATCTTTGTTCAACAAAAATAACATTTAAGCCCACCCCCAATTTGTTTCAAAGCTTAAAGAAGTAATACCTCTACCAAGAACAACACCTACTTCTTTTTTAGCGCTTGGATCAATAGTGATAAAATCACCAGACCATTTGATGTACTTTTTGCTAACCGTTAGAAAACTTGGACTATTTGGTTCGTTTACCATCACAAGAGGTTCTATAAGTTTTTCAATTTTAATAACCTGATCTCCAATCGTAAACTGAGTCTCAGTTGCCGAATTCCCCATTATCGTTATTTTGGGGAACGCTAGAGCCGTCCCTTGAACTCTAAGTACACCGTTTGATGTCAAAGTTTGTCTATCCATTGATTTAAAAAACTTTGTAGGATGACAAATAAAGGTAGCTTTCGTCGCATACACACCATCTCTCTCTTGTTTTACCTCAGTACATTTTACTCGGTAACACCAAAGACGTGTGGATTTCATCCGTTCACTCTCAAGCCAAAACTGCTCCTTGATAAATAGACCCATAAATTGATGAAGTTGTTCTTCTGAGGGCTTAACAATGTATATTGTATATGATTTTTCAATCAAATCTCGGTGCCGATTTGTTTGCGAAAGAGCGCCACTCATTCCTTTATGTTCTAATAAACTCGTCTTACTCTCCGCTAAGATAACAGAAGGCGATTCGTGGACAATCACCTTAAAAGGAAAACTAGAAGTTCCAATTCCATCTATGACTAACTCGTTTCTTTTAATCATATAGTGGCTCCTCTCAATTGTTTTTGACGTGCTAATTCTTCTGCGATTCGACTTGCTACTTCATTTGCTATTTTTTCAATATCTGCCTGTTCTCGGATAATATTTCCAGTAATCGAAATGTTGATGTCTGGCATTCTTAAATCCATCGTTCTTGCAATACCTCTTCCAATTGACCCAAGAGTAGATTCATTTAAAGGGAGTACCGCTTCGTTTCCTGCTTCTCCTCCTACCATTAGGGAATTCCCTATTGTTCCAAAGGCAGTTGGTTTTGTTAAAATTCCCCCTTTTGCATACCACTCAATTCCGATTCTAGGAATTTGTCCCTTTAACCAATCCAGAGGGTTTGCAGATCCTGACACACTAAAATGAGGTAGAGGAATGTGTGGCCACTGAAATCTGAAATTAAAGAGATTTTTGATAGCAGTTATAGCAGTTGAAACTGCATTTTTGGCAGTGTTAATTGCATTTGAAATCGTATTTTTTACTCCATTCCAAACATTGGACACTGTACTTGAGATTCCATTTAGAATACCTGAAATAGTTGAACTGATACTATTCCAAATTGTACTGACAACGTTACTAATTGCTGATAAGAGATTACTAATTGTGTTCTTAATCCCATTCCAGGTGTTTGATATAAGTTGACTAATAGTACTTAGAACTAAGCTTACAATTGACTTGATGGATTCCCATACTGTTGAAATAACTGCCTTTATTGTTTCCCATGCACCAGACCAATCTCCTGTTATAACCTGCATGATTGCTTTAATAATGCCTAAGACAAGATTGATTGTCGTTTCAACTACTTGTTTGATGATTTCCCAAGCTGTGCTTATAATCAGTTTTATATTTTCCCATGCTGCCTGAATATAGGGTTCTAGAATTGACATAACGGTAGTTATGACTGTTGAGATTGCATTCCAAACTGTGGTTGCAGCTGCAAGAATTAAATCTTGATTGTCAGTCCACCATGAAGTTAGAGTCCCCCAAATGCTTAAAATAAAGTCTGATATTTCTTGAATGATAGTAGATATAAAAGAATATATAGCATTCCAAATATCCATTACTGCTGTTCTAAATCCCTCGTTATGTTCCCAAAGTTCTTTTATTCCAACCATTAACAAAGCTAGAACAGCTACAATTCCTAATACTATAGCAATAACAGGTGCTACACTTGCTATTAAGCCACCAATTGTGACACCCATTGCTAAGGCAGCTGCCTGAAGTGCTAAAAATATAGGGAGTAATAATCCTAATCCAGTAATCAGGCTACCTACAATAATGATAAATTGTTTTACTGGCGTTGATAAACTAGAGAACCACTCTGCAACTGAACGTAACAAATCAGCTAAAATCTCTAGTATCGGTGCAAAAGTGACAGCAATAGCATCCCCAACTTCAGCCAATGCTAACTTCGCTTCATTTTGAGCAGTTGTAAATTTATCAATTGGATCTAGTGTCGCTTCATAAGTTGAGCCGACTGTTCCTGATGTTTTCTTTGCTGTTTCAGCTAAGTCATCAAAAGATAAAGCACCACGATTAATGGCATCCACCATTCGTGGAGCACCCTTAGTTCCAAATATATCTGAAGCGAGAGTTAACTTTTCAGTTTCGCTAGTTGAATTTTTAATTTTTTCGATGGTTTCAGATAAACCTTGCTGCAAAGTCTTTCCTGATGCCGCATACTTCACAGATGCTTTTGATAAGGATGATAAAGAGGCTGATGAATCCACACCAGCCTTTTCAAATTTCCCCATTAAAGCCACACCCTCATCAAATGAAAGTCCTAATGCCTTAATTTGTGGTGCTCCAGAAACAACCTTATCCATCAGATCTTGAACACCTACACCAGTAGCTTGACTGGTAAAGGTGACAGTATCAAGAACACTAGACAAATCCGATGCCTGTAAGCCGTATGCTTCTATAGCTTTCTTAGCTGAAATAGCTGATGAGGTAACATCACTCCCATTTATGGATGCGAATTGAATGAGATAACTTGAAGCTGATTTTAAACTATCGCCGGTTAAACCAAATTGTGTGTTCAACTCTCCGACTGCACTACCAACAGTATTAAAGTCTGTTGGAATTTCAGTAGCAAGGTTCTTTGCGATAGTTGTCATTTCTTCTAAAGCTTGGCCAGAAGCACCAGTTTTAGTGACAATGATATCCATCCCTTCATCAACTTCGTTAAAAGCTTCAAGCGACTGTTTCCCAAAATCAATCAATTTTTGTGATAATTCTGCTAAACGATCACTGAATTCCATTAGGATGTCTGCCTTCAAGAGATGATTGATTTCTGATAGATTATCCTTCGCACTTGTTGAACTAGTACCCATCTCTTCCATCTCATTTTGAAGATGATTATAGGCCGTTTTGGTATCATTTAGAGTCTGTTCCAGTTTATTGGCTTCAATCGAATTTTCGCCATACTGAGATTTTGTTAGTTCTAGCTGTTTCTCTAAATTCTGAATCTGTTTTTCTAGTAAGGAGGAACTTTCATTTACTTTTTTCTGAGCTAAAGCTAGCTTTTCAGATTCACTAGCATTTGAAGAAAGTTCACTTTCTTGCAATTTAAATTGACTTGTTAATTTTTCACTCTCAGAAGCTAGACGAGCTTGTTCTTGTTTCAAACTATCCCATTGACTTTTAGTACTACCTATTCGATTACCATTTTCCGATAAGGCTTGATTGACACCCTCTAGTTTGCTTTCATAACTTTTCAGTACTGTCTGAGTAGTTTCTACTTCCCTTTGAAAGGCTCGATATTGTTCCGCCCCAATATTACCAGATTTAAATTGTGCTTCAACTTGTGCTTGTGCCTGTCTTAAGGTAGCTAACTTTTCTTTAGTAGTTTCAACTTGTTTAGCAAGCACTTCTTGTTTTTGAGTAAGGAGTGTGACATTTCCTGTATCAAACTTAAGAGCCTTATCAATTTGTTTCAATTCTTTAGTTGATTCAGCGGCTTGTTTATTTACCCCTTTTAAGGCATTTTGCAAGGGTTGTGTATCACCACCAATTTCTATTGTGATACCTTTTATATTTCCAGCCATGTTCACATCTCCTTTCTATTAAAAATTATCAAAATCACTTTGATTTGCTTTTCTTGTGTTGCTTGTTTCATTTGTCCGCAAGTTTACATAATCAGTTTGATAATCAAGAGCCATCCCAATTGAAATATGTTTTAAGTCGTCTATGGATAAGCCAGTTTCCTTACAACAAAATAAATAGCTTTCTACCGTAAAGATTTCTTCACTTGCTGTTTCTGTTTGATCTGCTTTTTTCTTGTATTCATCCCTTGGTTAAGCATGTTCATTAAGATAGTTGCTACTTCTTGAACTGGAAACTCCTCCATCTCCATAAAGAATTCTTTGAATGGTTTAATTCTTGGATTAGCAGATTTCGCAAATACCCAAAAAATTCTGTGAAAAAAAGTCATATCAAAATTGGTCAGGATAGATAGATCAATGTCACCAGTTTCGAGTTTTTCTTCCTCATTTAGGTGTTCAATCTTATCGAGAATTGACTGCGTACTCACCATTGAAAACAAGTCTTGAAAATAATCTTTACCAAACTGTTCTTTATAAGCAATCGGTGTATAGGCATTAGTAGCTAATTCATAGGTCTTTCCTGAAATTGTAATACTATCTCTCATCTGTAACTCCTTTATTCACGAGGTTCAAAGACTTCCTTGAACCAATTCTGACGAATCTCATCACTTGTTTCTTCTGTCGTTTTGCGACGAACCACCTTATCAAGTGGCCGAGGACTTGCAGTAAAGTTTAGCTCAACCTCATTAATATCTGAACCAGATTTTGTTTTTGATCCCATTGACGGACGTGATGCGTAACAGTAATACAAAACATGAAGTGTTTCTTTCTTATCTCCTTCAAAACGAAACATCAGAGCGAAATTCTTCTTTTCAGCATTTGCGATTTCAGAAATTGTTTTAGTTGTTGGATCTAATTTTTCTCCTAAGACACGAGTTAAAAATTCTTGGGTTAATAAGGCGAGCTTCAATGTTCCCTCATAACCATCATTTGATTCCGAAGTATAAAAGTTGATATTATCTGCCTTGTATGAACCTTTGTCACCAGTCGGTTCCAAGGTTAGTTCTGCTGCACCTCGTAATCGTTCAACCGTCCCATAAGTCAATGCGCCATTTGAAGCTTCAGTTGTAACTTCTGCCCAATGAACATCTTGTAATCCAAAGGTAACTTTATTTTTTTCAGTCATAACTATCCTCCGTTTAATGAAATGTAATATGTAATTTGATACAGTTTTTCAGTTGAGATATAAGTCTCTACTTTGTCAAAAAAAATTGAATGACTATCAAATAAGTCATCCATCTTAGTTTCGATTCCTAAGTCCTTCTTTAAGGTATATAGTTCCACTTGAAGATTAAGAGTCTTATGATAGCTCCAATTATCAGCTCCAGTATTTTCAGAGTCCTTAACAAGATATACAATAAATGGTGGAGCTGGACTTCTTCCTTCTTCAAAATGATGATAAGCTACTGGCAACTTTGATTTTATTAAAATGTTATAGAAATCTTTTAATGTCATGAAATCCTCACAATCTTTGTCTCAGCCTATCTTCAAGTGACTTAACGGCACTTTTTTCAATGATTTCAATATGTTTTTGCCCTTCTACTCGACCACCATTTTGTTTAGCGTGACCATTTTCTAGGAGATGAGTTAAGCCTGGTGTTCGGTTATGAATGGTTTTTGTTAAGCCTGTAGGACTGTCACTTGTTGACTTACTTTTCCAACCTCGTGCATACTTACCAGTTTTTCGTGGTGAAGAGATCTTTAAAGTATCTACAGCACTGTCTGTTACTTCTTCTACTACCTCTCGCATTGCAGATGTCGTCTCTTTAATGTAATCACCCAACTCTTGATCAATTACTTTTTCCAACTCATCCATTCCTATCCTGTTCATAGTCATTCTCCTTAGTTGCTACAATATAAATCAATTGCCTAGGAACGCTATCACCATCAATTGAATCTATCGTAAAGTAGGCGTCTCTGTATCTTATCCGAGCTTTTAATGAACTTAGATTTAGTACCGCTTTGTCGTACCTTAGTGTAAATTGGATTTTATTATAAAGGAGTTTAGACACACTCCCCTCATTTTCTGTTAAGGTCAATGGCCGACTAGAACACCATCTTTGGAAAATGGTGTTCCAAACTGAAGATTCATTTCCAATTTCATCAACCACAATTTTACGCACTTCAAATGTAAGACGATCACGTAATGGAGCAATTTTCATCAAAAGATATCCTTCCTATCAGCTAATAGTAGGTGATATAACATTTGTTTTAACTCTTTATAATTAGCAGTTTCACGGTGTTCATAAAGATAGGCAACCCCATACAGGATTGCCATTCTTAGAACCTCACTGTAAGTATTCTGTCTTAATGTTTCTTCACAGAGCTTTTTACTCGTATCAATCAATTGCATAATCAAGTCATCTTCATCTGTGTTTTCTACCTTAAGGTAAAGTTTTGCTTCTTCTAGACTTATCATGATTATTTTGCTTTCACAGTTAAAATTTTTACTGCTTCTGGTAATACTAATTTCCCATCAACACGTTGAGAAGCTAGAAAACCAATTTGACCATTATTAGCATAAAGTTCATTAAGACGTTTAAAAGTACGTCCTTGGCGATCTGCAATCCAGTAATAAGAGAAATCACCAAATGCAATAGCTTTATTCCCCTGTTCAGGTAGAGGCGCAAAGGTAGATGTATAGTATGGACGGTTAAGAATTAAATCTGGTTGTCCAGCTTGTGTAGACGGTTGCCAAATGTAATTTCCGTTATTGTCTTTCAGTTTACGGATTGCTTTTACAGTTGTATCATGAAGAATCCATACTGCATTTTTACGATACGGAGCAGGAAGAGAATGATACAATTCAATCATGTCATCAAACGTAATGTCTTTAGTCGTCGTTGTAGGACCAGTAACATTTGCTTGCGTAAAGATTCCTGTTGGTTTCTTTGAGCCATCTCCAATAAGGAATGATTTCTCTTCTTCTGTACCAATACGTCGTGCAAACTCACTAGTCATATAGGATTCTAAATCAAATACTGAGTCATTTAACAATTCTTCTGAGATTCGAATAGCTGTTCCAATCTTATGTGAATCAAGTGTTACTTGACCAAATGTCTCATCAGTTTCAGGATAAAGTCCATTTTCATCCATCCATGACGCAGTTCCATGCCCTGTAACAACTGGAATCTTCCGCTCTCCACTTGATGTTTTAATGACGGTTGCTAGACTTCGGAAGAAATTCTCTTCTTGAAGACCTTGAACTAGTTTTTTCTCATACTCATCAGGTACTAAATGCCCACCCTCTGTATCTTCTCCAACACGAAGAACATCCTTAACATCAAAGAAGTTACGCTTACGGACATTCGTCCAAAAGGTTTTGGAATAGACATCAGACTTAGTTCCCTTCTTCTCATCTTCTACCTCACTATCTTTTAAGACCGTGGTAGGCTGTCTTGTCAAAGCCTGAGAAGTTGGTTGAGCAAGTTCTAGATCAATCTTTTCTTGTCGTTCTAAGCGAGCGATTTCTTGATTATAGCGATTGATTTTACTTTCCATTTCATCATAGCGTTG
Organism: Streptococcus infantis; assembly: GCF_047460825.1. Lineage (GTDB taxonomy): Bacteria > Bacillota > Bacilli > Lactobacillales > Streptococcaceae > Streptococcus > Streptococcus infantis_V. The sequence continues at coordinate 66,749 of NZ_JASHFO010000002.1, forward strand.
AGAATCTTCTTCTGAGACTAAACCATCTTCAGTTCGCACTGAGTCTAGGAAAGTTTTTGCTTGTTCCCAAGCTTGATTTCGTTTTTCTTTTAATTCAAGTAATTTAGACATAGGTTAGTTTTCCTTTCATTATTTCAATAAATCTAATCGTTTTCTTAACTGATTGAGAGGAGTCGTTGATAAAGGTTTGTAGCTATCTATTTTGGCTTGAAGTTTAACAACAAGGTTATGATCTGCAGTGGCTCTACTAAATGAATAACTGCTAAGTTCTAGCTCTTCTTTATGTTCATCTTTACCGAATAAAATCTTGTCCGCAAAGCCAAGTTCAACTGCTTTTCTCGCATTAAACCATGATTCAGAATCCATTAAATGTGAGATTTTTGCCCTAGATAATCGTGTTCTTAACTCATAGGCATTCATAATAGACTCTTTGATTTCCCCCAACATTTCAATGACCTTTTCCATATCCTTAGCTTCACCTTGTGCAATTGTCCATGGATTGTGAATCATCATCATTGCAACAGGACTCATGGATACTGTTGTTCCAGCCATGGCAATCACACTGGCAGCACTAGCGGCAAGACCATCAATTATGACATGCACATTTCCCTTGTAATCCATCAGCATGTTATAGATTTGTGCTGCAGCAAAAACATCACCCCCTGGACTATTAATCCAGAGGGTGATATCACCTTTTCCTGCATTTAAATCATTTTTAAAGAGTTGTGGAGTAACTTCATCTCCAAACCATGTTTCATCAGCAATCTGTCCTTCAATACGAAGAGTGCGAATATTCCCTTCGTCTGAAAAACTCCAAAATTTACGCATCTTCTTCCTCCTTTGGTTTTTCTTGAGGTTGTTCAATTACCTGTTTTGTCATAAAACCACCAGCATCTTTTAATTTAGTCATATTTCCGTTAATCAAATAAAGGTTTCCTCCTTCTTCATCTGTTAAAAGATTTAAATCTTCAAGTTCTCGAATATCATTTGTAGATAGCCAGCCATTCTGTCTTGCAATAGCATACCCACTCATACGACTTTGATAATCTCCACGTAATAAACCATCTACATTGAACTTAACAAAATACTTCTTCTTTTCTTCGGGTAAAAAAAGAGACCTCTTGAAGGCCTGTTCTAAACGAACTACCCAAGGGTCTAATGTGTATTTAACAAACTCTAGTGATTGTTGCTCGATATTTGAAAATGAAGATTTTTCTAAATCACCAATCATATGTGGTGGTATCCTATACAAACGTGCAATCTCATTGATTTGAAACTTCCGAGTCTGTAAGAATTGCGCTTCTTCTGGTGGAATACCTATTTGAGTGTACTTCATCCCTTCTTCTAGAACTGCAACTTTATGCGCATTTGTGACACCGTTATAAACCGCATTCCAAGAATCACGTACTCTTTTTGGATCTTTCAAAATCCCTGGATGTTCCAATACACCACCAGGATTTGCACCATTTTTAAAGAATGATGCTCCGTAATTCTCTGTAGCTAAAGTCATCCCAATTGCGTTCTTTGCTAATGCGATGGGAGAATAACCAATCAATCCATCAAAACCAAGACCTGGAATGTGAAGGACATCTTCTTGTTTTAAAATAACACTGCCTTTATCCTTGAAGTTTGGATTTTCTTCGGTCTGACGTTGATATTTGTAGTAAAGTTTCCCATTTTCATCACGGTGTACTGACATTTTATCTGGTAATAAGGGATACAAACTGATAACCTGACCGCTCTTATCCCTTATGATTTGAATATAGGCATTTCCCCATATCAAAAGATGAGTCATCAAAGTTTCACGAAAGACAAAAGAAGACATCTCTGGATTTGGTTCATCATGAAGTAAGAAATATAGAGGGTGTTCAAATTTTTTCTCCCTCCCATTAGATGTTCTTTCATAAATGTGAATGGGTAGAGAGGCGACAGCTTCAGCTAATATTCTCACACAAGCATAAACAGCTGTAGTCTGCATGGCCTTAAACTCATCCACATTCTCCCCACTGCTAGTTCGTCCAAAGAGATAGGAAAAGTCCTGTCCCTCATAGCTATTATGCGGTTTATCTCGTGATCTTTTTCTTCCAATAAATTCTAAAAATCCCATCTAATCCTCCATTTTTGAGTACAATAAAAGCACCTCTTTTGTGAGATGCTCTACGAATTAAAATTGAATTTACTTATTGAATAACTTAGCCCAATTCTGCTTGGAATTTAAAATTCTGGAGACATAAACCTCATATTTGTCGATATAATAAAAAGCTAAGTAATTTTCAATTGGCATATATCGATAACGTTTTCCGTCATCAGTTAATTCACCGTAACCTCGGCTCGACACCAAAGGGCATGCTTCTGGAAAGGTTTCTAAAGTTTCTAGCGCCGTTAGAATAAGGTCTAATTTACTATCGGCAGATTGTTGGCTGTAAAAATTCAGTACAATATAATCATGTATTTCTCTCAAGTCTTTCTTAGCTTGATCCGTAAGAGAAACATGGTAACGTTTATGATTACTCAAGTCCAAATTCCTTTCTTACATCTGCTAAAGACGTTAGTTTACCTTGCTCAATTTCTTGATGGCCCAACAAGATTTCCTTTTTCAAGTCTTCAAAAGCAACCTGATATTGAGTCTCTTGTGAATCACTAAATACGAACTCTTTGGGATCAACCGCACCTGTCGCAATTTTACGAAGTGCAGCATTAAAAATATCTGACAGGGTTAACTTTTCATCAGCTAAGATTTCTTTTGTTTGTTGGTAAAAAGTCGAATCCGCTCTAAAATTAACAGGTTGAGTACTTGCCATGATTAATACCTCTATGTAAAGATGATTTGTAAATACATTGTAGCATCTTTATATTTAAAATTCAACTAAAAGCTCAATATTCCTCGCTCGTCATAAATACTACTATCATTATTTTGGTGTCGAATACATCTATCAATCCCCATTATAAGAGCAACAATTCCATCAATTTTTTCAACTGATTTCTCCTTATCTGGCTTGATATTTCCTGCTGGGTCTTGGCGCATGACTACGTTTTGCGACATCCATTTTAGAACTGGTTGTCCTCCGTGTTGGACACGACCTTCCATCATGAGTTTGAATAATTCCTTGGACGGTGGACTCATATCCTTATACCCTTGACCAAAAGGAATCATCGTCAGTCCCATATCTTCTAGATTCTGCACCATTTGTGTTGCATTCCATCTGTCATAGGCGATTTCTTTTATATTGTATAGCTTTGATAATTCCTCAATGAACTTCTCGATAAAGCCATAATGAACAACATTACCCTCTGTCGTCTTTAGATATCCTTGCCGTTCCCATACATCATACAAAACATGATCCCTACGACAACGAAGTTCAAGAGTATCTTTTGGTAACCAGAAATAGGGTAGAATGATGTAATTTTCTAGTTCATTCCTAGGTGGAAAAACTAAAACAAAGGCTGTGATATCAGAGGTACTAGACAAGTCTAGTCCTGCATAACATTCACGACCTTTCAAACATTCAAAATTGATAGGTGCATCCCCTTTATTGTATACATGTTCTGGAATCCAAGCAACCGTAGAATTTGTCCACATATTTAGCCGTAGTTGCTTGAATACATTTTCTTCAGCAGGATTATCAAGTGCTTGTTTATAAGCTTCTCTGACACGCTCTAAGCCAATAGTATGACCTAATGACGGATTTGCTTTTAACCAGTTACTTTCGTCATTCCAGTCCTCTTCATCAGATAAACCATAAACGACAGGATAAAAAGATGTATCTTTCTTTCTGTCGTTTAAAATATCAAGTGCTTTTGTATGTAACTCGTAACAAATTGAATTCTTATCTGTTCCTGCAGTAGTAATGATAAAAAATAAGGGTTGTTCTCGTGCATCCCCTGAACCTTTAGTTAAGACATCATAGAGGTGTCGATTGGGTTGCGCATGAATTTCGTCAAACACGAGTCCTGAAACATTGAGACCATGTTTTGTACCAGTCTCAGCGGATAAAACTTGATAGAAACCTGCATTAGAGTAGTTAACAATTCGTTTCGTAGCACCCATTATTTTTGAACGTTTCTCTAAAGGTCGACTCATTAGTACCATTTGTTTTGCTACATCGAATACAATAGAAGCTTGATTTCGGTCACATGCAGCACCATAAACTTCTGCACTGGCTTCATTATCTGCATAAAGTAGATAAAGAGCAATTGCTGCTGCTAGTTCACTCTTCCCATTCTTTTTTGGAATTTCAATATAGGCAGTTAGAAATTGACGATTCCCATCTTCTTTAACAATCCCAAATATATCTCGTACTATCTGTTCCTGCCAAGGTAAAAGTATAAACTTCTGACCTGCCCATTTTCCTTTAGTATGACAAAGGTTTTGAATAAAAGTCACTGCTCTATCAGCCTTACTTTTATCATAATGTGATGTAGCTAGCATAAAAGGAGTTGGTTCATAATGAAAAGTCATAGTAAACCTCCCAACAAATCTTCCATTTCGTCACCGTTACCAACCTCTGAATCCATAGTAGCTAAACGATTCCTAGCGGATGGGGTTAGACCAAATTGTTCACAAAACTTCAGCATGATTTTTAAATTAGTTTGACTAATTGAAACTTGTGGAACTTGCTGTAAATACCCATTTGGTGTCTTCAAGATAGAACCATGTTTTGATAAAAACTCCTCTGCTTCTTTCCAACGTGCGTAAGCTTGACAATAACCTGCAAATGCGGTCATATCCATTTCCGTCAGTAATCCCATTTGTTCCAATATTTTTCCCATCCGCTTCCATTCCCTCTTAGCATCTTCTTCAAGCCACTGGGGGCAACGTGGAGCCTTCTTTTGAGGTTTTACTTCATTCGTTGGGAGAGGCCGTTTACCAGGATTACCTTCTAGAACTTTTAAATTTGTAGGTTTCGGTTTACGTCCTCTAATTGCCACTAATTCACCTCCTAAAATAAAAAGAACTCACATCGAGTTCCAAATTATAATTTATTGTATGTATCCACTATTTCTTGATAGATAATTTTATCAAAATCATCCATTCGGTCAGTGATTTTACCATATTCATAATGAAAAACTATTTCTTTATTTCGTTTAATTTTTAGGATTGCTATCCAAGCGCCATCAATATGTCGGTCATAGGTACTAAATTCCCTAAGAAACTCAATATGATAGGGCCGACCATTGAATTCTCTAGTAATCATTTCCCACATAACTATCCCAATTTTATTATTTTATCAATTCCGTAAAGTACATTTAAATTTTGTCCATTATCCCAACTTACTAAAATTGAACCAATATCATCAACTCCAATTACCGTACCGAGAGTGCCTATAGGTGGTGCAAATGGATCCTCCATTTCGAGTAATTTAACTCGAGTTCCATTTGGATACAATGATTTCAAAGTCTTGACTTTTAAGTTATCCATAATACAACCTCTTCTCTTTTGTTTAGTACATATTAACTCTAAAATTCATTTTTATCCAGTTATTTCTGATGATATTTTTGAAGATAATATGGCACAACCAATAGCATACACAACAGGTACTGTGACTCCGTTTCCTGCTTGTTTATAAAGTTGTGCATCTGAATTTACAGCTTTTGCCTTTTCAAATAAGTCATCACTGAAACCTTGAAGTCTAAAACACTCTTTTGGAGTAAGTTTTCTAATTTTGACAACACGACCCTTCCAAACTACGGCACCCATCTGGCAGCTACATGAAAGGTTGTGAGCTATTCCTCTCCCTACTCTTGCCCTTCTCGTTAATGAACTTGGATAAGAAAGGTCAACAGAATCACCAATCTCCGCCAATTGGTAACCTTGCTTTGTTCCGTTCCTAACCTTGATACCTTGTGACGAAATTGGTTGAACCTCAAGCACTCCAGAGTTCATTGCTGTTCGCTTTGTCGCACCAGCAGTATAACGAGCAGTTATACATCTTGCTTCTTCAGTTAACTTTGGTTCAGTTAGTGATTGGTCAATCAGATAAAGACCTGTCTTAGCTCCTACTCCCCCACCCTCTCCAACAAGTGTTGTTGCAATACCACTGGGGTCATAGACACGGTAGCTTTGCATACCGCCTATAAGTTGCTTAAGATGGCTACTGCTTTCTCTGCTGAGAGGTAGTACTTTTCGTCGACCTTTTCTTCTAAGATGTCCAATAGTATAGATGCGTTCTCTATTTTGTGGTACTCCGTAATCTTTTGAGTTGAACACTTGCCATTCAAGGTCGTACCCTGATTCATCCAAGATAGAGAGATAGTCGAGATAATCTCTTCCCCCACCACTTGATAAAAGTCCTTTAACATTTTCAAGGAGAACCCATTCGGGTTTATCTTCTTCTTTTTGGCTTTTGATGAGTTCAACAAATGTAAAAAAGAGTCCACTTCGCTCACCGTATAGGCCGGCTCGTTTCCCTGCGATAGACACATTTTGACAAGGGCTTCCCGCACACCAGAGATCTGCTTTTGGTAATCGTGTTGGATCGATTGTTGTGATATCGTCATGAAACCATTCTCCTTTCGTATCATACATTGCTTCATAAGATTTGCGTGCAAACTTATCTTTTTCGCAAAATCCTATACACTTCATTCCTGCTAATTCTAGCCCATGTCGAAAGCCACCAACTCCGGAAAAGAAATCTAGAAACGTTAATGTCATACTTGTTCCTCCAACTCCTTTAACACTTGGTTATAAGTTAAAACCTCATGATTACGTTGTACGGTTACTTCAGTATCGCCTGTAACTTCTATATAGCGTTTAACAATGACATCCACAAACTTTTCATCTAGCTCGATTCCATAACAAACACGTCCAGTCTGATCTGCAGCTATTAAAGTAGAACCAGAACCTAAAAATGGATCTAAAACTATTGTTCCACGCATAGAAGAGTTTTGAATAGGGTAAGCCATAAGTTGAATTGGTTTCATGGTTGGGTGGTCTTTACTAGACTTAGGACGGTCATATTCCCAAATGGTAGTTTGCTTCCGATCACTAAACCATTGATGCTTTCCTTTTTTCTTCCACCCATATAAACAAGGTTCATGTTGCCATTGATATGGGCTACGACCTAATACAAGTGAGTTCTTTTTCCAGATACAACACCCACTCAAATAGAAACCAGCATCTTTAAAAGCTTTACGGAAGTTGAGTCCTTCCGTATCTGCATGAAAAACATAGATAGACGCATCATCTTCCATGTGATTTTCTACTTGAGTAAACATAGAAAGGAGAAACTGATAGAAGTCTCTGTCAGACATATTATCATTTAGGATTTTCCCAGCCGTCTCTTCAACGTCAACGTTATAAGGCGGATCTGTTACAACTAAATTAGCTTTCTTATCACCAAGTAATTGGTCGTAGGTTTCTGATTTGGTAGAATCACCACAAATGACTCGGTGCTTTCCGAGTTGCCAAATGTCCCCATGTCTTGATACCGTTGGTTTCTTCAATTCTTCTTCCACATCAAACTCATCTTCAGACAACTCCTTGTCATGGACATTAGAGAGGATATTATCAATCTCTGGCGGTTCAAAACCAGTCAGGTCTAGATTAAAATCAGACTCCTGTAAATCCAAAAGTAAGTCCGCTAAGAGAGCGTCATCCCATTGACCTGTAATCTTATTGAGAGCAATGTTCAATGCTTTCTCATCTTCTTTAGAAAGCTTTACAATTACACACTTAGCAGTTTCATAGTCAAGGTCTTTAAGAACTGTCAAGCGTTGATGACCACCAATTACAGTTAAATCTTCATTGACAATAATAGGGTCAACATATCCAAACTTTAGAAGCGACTGTTTAATTTTTTCATATTCCTTATCCCCTTTTTTCAGTTTCTTTCGAGGATTATAAGCTGCAGGCTTTAATTCTTTCAGAGGAAGTTCTTTTATTTCCATTGTTGGTTGGTTCGTCATTTTAGACTCCTTTGTAAAATCTTATCTGTATGTAGCAGGCATGGCTACAATACTTTCTATTGGGATTGGCATAAGATAAAAATGACCTACCACAACACTGGCAAGTCATTTCTTCATATGCAGTTTGTTCCTTATCATGCTCCTCTTGATGATTTTTCCACCAATTTATTCTGCACCTATCTGAGCAAAATTTCTTCGGTCGTCCAGTTTTATTAGGAACCATAGGTTGAAAACATTGAGGACAGTTTGTACCATCTTGAACTCGTTTCTCAACCATCAAATACGGTAATGTTCCTTGTCCCTTTAACTCAGGATTTCTTTTACAATACTTTTTAACAGAGTCCTTAGATAGACCAATTACTTTAGCAACTTCACCGTATCCTAAGCCATTTTTTCTAAGTAACCAAATTTGTTCTCGTTGAAAGTTATTCATACCTGTTCCTCACTTTTATACTAAAAAATAAGGTTATTTTCGTACCTAAATTTAAACAAATTTACGAAAATAACACTCACTTAATTCTATATTCTTACTGGATTCTTTACTATTTTGAATTGATTTTTATATCCCACCCTATCAATTTTGCGAAATTTTACGTTTAAGGGGGCTTCGGTCTTTTACGGACAAGGGTTTAGAGATTTTATCCCCCCTACCCCAGAGAGAAAAAAAATAAATACTTTTAGAACGAATCTACAATATTAAAACCGATAGGTATATTCCACATATCTATCAGTCGTCTTGGTCTTTCTATCATGACAAGATTTACAGAGAGCTTGCCAGTTAGATTGATTCCAAAAGAGTTCTTGGTCACCTCGGTGGGGAGTGATATGATCAACCACTGTTGCCTTGGTCAGTCGACCTTCTCTTTGACAGTAAACACAGAGAGGATTGAGCTTTAAGTAACGAATCCTCGCCTTATTCCACCGTGAATTGTAACCTTTAGCTTTAGTTGTCCTGGCGTCAAGTGAGTGGTTAGTCTTGTGGTCATCGCAGTACTTATTTCCATAGGTCACAAGGTTTGGACAACCATTCTGCTTGCAGGGAGTTCTTGGTCTACGTGGCATCTTACTGCTCCCAAGGAAGAGTTGGTTTCGTAAAATGTCCGAAACATGTAGATTGAGTGTAGTCTACGTTTAGAAGACCCAACTCCTTGATAATCCCTTTCGGTGTTAAATCGTACCGTTCTTTAATCATTCCTACCAATTGTTTGCTCGTATAGTTACTTGTTCCAAATGTTTCTACATGAATAGAAACCGGTTCTGCAACCCCTATAGCGTATGCTAATTGAACTTCGCATCGTTTAGCATATCCTTCACGAACGATGTCTTTTGCAATCTTACGTGCCATATAAGCTCCTGAGCGATCCACTTTACTTGGATCCTTTCCTGAAAATGCACCACCACCATGATGGGCAAATCCACCATAAGTATCAGCGATAATTTTTCTTCCAGTAACTCCAGCATCTGCATAAGAACCACCAAGAACGAAACGACCAGTAGGATTCACTAAAACATTAAAATCAAGGTTTTGTCTATACCGTTTAGCAACTTTCATCATAGATTCTTTAACAATAGCTCTTAAATTCTCAATTGTTATTTTATCGCTATGCTGAATTGATACTAAAAATGTTGTAATTCTTTTATTGTCATAATCATAAGAAACCTGTGACTTAGCATCTTTCCCTAAGAGCGGATGCTGAAGTTCCATAAGATTCTCAAGAACACGAGTTGCTAAAACGTAGGGAAGCGGCAAGTATTCATCAGTTTCGTCAGTTGCATAGCCATACATCATTCCTTGATCTCCAGCACCACCTGTATCAACACCTTGAGAAATATCATCACTTTGTAATCCGATAAGATTTGTCACAATGATATTTTTCATTCCTAGTGGTTTAACGACATTTCGAACAACAGTTTTTAAATCAAATAAGGCTGTTGTTTTCATTTCACCAGCAACCACTATATGATTATCTTTGATAAGAGTTTCTACTGCAACCCTGCTATTCTTATCTTGTTCTAAACATACTGTTAGAACTGCATCTGAAATCTGGTCACAAATTTTATCTGGATGGCCATTAGATACTTGCTCACTCGTAATAATCATTATTTCCTCCACGCAAAAAGCCTTCCCATTTGGGTAAGGCTCTGTTTTTTTATTTTGCTTTTCTACCTGCTTCATAGGCTTGTTCAAGCATTTCTTTCAATGCCCAAACGCTGATGTCATAAAAGTCAAGGCTGTCGCTATTTCTCGTTTCTAGCGTTTCAGCGCCAATTCTATTTTTTGCGATTTTTGTTAAAATATCCTCTTTCTTCATGGTTTTATCCTCTTTCTTTTTTGTTGTAACCATATTACCTCTAAGAGCGCGATATATCCAGTCATTTGTGCATTATTTTAAAGATATTTTTAAACTTTTAAAGCTTTCAAAACCGCTTCTAGAATAGCTTCCTGTTCATCAGATTCTGGGTAGATATCCCATCCTCTGTCATAAGAAATGATAGTCTTTTCAGCAACCTCAACCTCTAATTTGAATACACATCCTAAATCAATACCTACATCTGATGGTTGGTCACTGACTTTTGCTATGTAATCAACTATTTGTTCGTGATAATGAATCTGACCTCTAGTCCACATGGTTATTCTCCTCTTGTTTTTCTAGGTGTATATTACCGTAGAACCATAATTTTATCCAGTGAAATTAGCAGATTTTTTTATCTTTTTTGACATCTTAAGTATATCACAGTTATTTTTAAAAAGCAGTACCATCTTAGTAACAACTTAGTAACAGGGTAGTACCACCTTAGTAACACCCTAGTATCATTATCCATTTATACTCAAGGTTTTACCTGCAAAACGGTAATATTCTTTTACTTGTTTTAAGGCTTTTTGTCTATATCGACTAACTGTCATTCTAGAAACATTATGCTTTGGTAGTAACTCATCCCATGTTAATCCAGCTAAAACTAAATCAACTACTACATCCCTCATAATTTCATCAACAGAAGAAACAGCAAGTTCAAAGAAATCGAGATCAGTTTTTAAATGACAATACTTTTCAAACAGTGACTCCTGATATTCTCTTTCCTCTGCTAAGAACTTATCATGAAAAGATAGAGCCATATTTTCTGTTCTAACATTAGTTTTACTCGTTTTAACACGTTCTTCATTTGTCTGTCTAGTAGCAAGAGAATAGAGAAAAGCATCTTCTGAAATGGGTTTATAGTTTTCAATCAAATTCTTCGCAATCGTTAAATCTCTTTTTGCATCTTGATAGTGTTGAAAATAGTAGTCTACTTTATCCATATCAACCTCCTACTTGTGCTTTTACTGCTTCAATCAAACGTGATTGTTGTGCGTCCTTGGCAGTTAAAGCTTTTAGAATATCATCATCAATTGTACCTTCCGTTACAATGTGCTGAATAATCACTGTGTTTGCTTGTTGACCTTGTCTCCAAAGTCGAGCATTGGTTTGTTGGTAAAGTTCAAGAGACCAAGTTAACCCAAACCACACTAAGTGATGACCTCCCTTTTGTAAATTTAGACCATGTCCTGCACTAGCTGGGTGTAGCAAACCCACAGAGATATTCCCTTTATTCCATTCATGAATATCAGTTTCACTTTTAAGAACTGTACTTTGAATCCTAAGTTTGTTCAATCGTTCTTGAATACGAAGTAAATCATGCTTGAACCAATAAGCGACCAGAACTGGTTCTCCATTTGCAGCTTCAATAATATCTTCCAGTGCATCAAGTTTTTGATCATGTAACTTGATAATTCTATGATCATCAGAATAAACTGCACCATTTGCCATTTGAACCAGTTTATTGGATAAACTAGCAGCATTTGCTGCTGTTACTTCAATTTCGTTAGAATCAGAAATAACAGATTCCTTTTTAAACTCTTTATATCTTTTTGCTTCTGCGTTTGTGAGATGGACTGATTTTTTCGTTGAGATTAATGTCGGCATTTGTAGGTAATCCATTGCTTTCATAGAAATTGTGATGTCATCAATCTTGTCAAAGATTTGACACTCTGCATAGTCCATTGGAATATATTCATAGACGACGTTTCCATTTCTACGTCCCTCTCTAAAATAACGACTTCTGTATTCTCCGATAAAACGTCCCAAACGAACACCGCCATCAATGACCTTGAACTCCGCAAACAAATCCATCAATCCGTTGGAACTCGGTGTACCTGTTAAACCTACCACTCGTTTCATGTAGGGGCGCATGGCCATAAAAGCTTTAAAACGTTTTGATTGCCATGATTTGAATGAACTTAATTCATCAATGACAATCATATCCCACTTGAAATGCGGATGACACTCTTCAACTAACCAAGTGATATTTTCACGATTTACAATGTAGATATCCGCATCTTTTTGGAGTGCTTCTTGTCGTTGTTTAGGAGTACCCACAATTTTTGAATATCTCAAATGAGACAGTTCTTGCCACTGCTCTATTTCGTCACTCCATACTGTATTTGCGACTCTAAGCGGAGCAATTACCAAAACCTTTGAGACCTCATAACGGTCAAACATTAGTTCGTTAATGGCTGACAGGGTTGTAGCTGTTTTTCCCATCCCCATGTCTAAAATGACTGCTACATGAGGATTTCTTATGATGAAGTCTTTGGTGACTTCTTGATAGTCATGCAGTTTCAATTTCATCCAATATTTCCTCAATATCTTTCTTATTATCTAAAACATAGACTCGAAATCCTAAATGTTCAAATAACTTATGCCGTGACACCTGCAAAGCTCTAGGATGTTGATTAGGTGCTTTTACTTCCACCAAACCAAACTTGCCATTGGGTAAGAATACCAGTCGATCAGGTACTCCTGAAAAGGAAGGTGATACCCACTTTGGACAGATACCACCACGCTTTAAAACCTCGCTTGCTAACTTTTGTTCGATCACTTTTTCTCTCATACTTGTCCTCTCATCAGATTTAAATGGTGGAGGTCTAATGAGGTCATATCCTAAACTTTCCCTATATACTTTTTCTTAGTTATATTTCCTATAGAGATAGTTTTAGAAAAGACCATCATTGACTTACACTAAACAAAAAAATGGAAGTCGTGGAACTTAATCCATAAACTTTTTAACCATACTTCACAAATTACTTTTCACTGAATACTTCAACGACTTACACTCCAAAAATACTTGATTTAAAATCTAGTGGAGATACACCCTCACTTGTGTAAGTCATTAGTTTAGAAAATCATCGTCATCAGCTTTTAATGATAACCCCATAATAAAATTCCCTTTATTAGTTCGTTTTCGTTCATAACCAGCTTGATTAAGTGCAGCATAGAAATCAGTTGTACTTCGTGTGTATTCTAAATTTTGAAGGCAATATGCACGATACTTACTGTACAATTCTCCTGATTTCTCACTTAATTTTTCACCCACGACACAACTTTCATTGATGAAATGCCCCAACCAGTCATTAGCTTCACGGTAGGATTTGACAGAATTTATTACTGCTTTTGGAACTGTTGTTTTAAAATTTGCTTTGATGGCTTTCTCCGCTCCTTCAATAATCCACGATAAAATTGCTGGCCCAGCGTTATCGTACAGATAATCCGCAAAATTCTTAATATCTGAACGACCAGTAATTTTGGCATTAAATGGTATAACAACCAAACGTCGCCAAGTTCCTTCATCGTTTGCTCCAACTTTTGGTAAATGATTCGTATAAAGTACCAGCGTATGAGATGGAACAAAATGAAATGGATCCTTATACTTCTTTTCTGCTTGAATTTCGTCAGTTGAGGTAATCTGCTTCACAACTGCTGTATTCAATCTCATTCCTTCTGCCATTTCAGAAGCAATAACAAGACGTTTCCCTTTTAACTCAGCAAGTTCTGGACTTACATTTCGTTTATTATTCATGGTTAAAGCATCTGCAGATAATTTGCCAGAATAGCTTCCAAGTACTCTAGCTATTGTATTCCAAAAGGTTGATTTCCCATTGGCTCCTCCGCCATAAGCGATAATCATATGTTCTTGATAGACTTTTCCGATTGCTGTCATACCGATGATTTCCTGTACATAATCAATCAACTCCTGGTCATTACAGAAAAAAGTAGCTAAAGTTTCCTTCCATAATCCCAAGCCTTCATCACCTGGAGAAACCGTGGTTATCTTAGTGATGTAGTCTTTTGGGTCATGTTCATGGTAATCCCTAAGTCCATTTCTTAAGTTGTAGGTAGCGTTAGGAGTATTGAGCAACATATCGTCCTTATCAAGTTCTGATAAATCAATGGCTAGCATTGGTTTTGCAGTATTATGAGTCGCAGTAATATAGCGATAATCTCTTCGCTTCATAACAAACTGATAATAAGCTTTTGAGGAAAGATAAATAGAATGAAGTTTTTGTTGAATCGGTGTTTCAATCACTTTAGCAAGAGCTTTACCACCTTCACGAACTACTGATTCATCAATTCCGGAGTTGACTAACTCTATAACGGACTTTTCGTATTGTTCAAGAGCATCTGCTAGTTGAAAGTCCATAAACTCAAGAACCTTTCCTATGGCCAATTGTTTATCTTCTTTCCAATACTGACCATTAAAAATTAAATAGTCTGTCGCATTTGTATAAGCTAAAACATCGCCATACTCTCTAGCTAATACTCCGGCTTCTCCGATATCAGAAAAATCATCCGGTTTTAAAGAAGGCCGATTAAAGGTATCTGGCGAAACATAATCATCTGAATCTTTAATAGTCTTATTGTAAAATCGAACCGCGCTTCCCCAGATTATGTCTAGTTCAGATTTCTCTAATGGCGGTTCACATCTAGATGCCTGCTCATCAAAACCACTTCTTGCTTCTTGTGTAACTCCTAATCTTTTAAGAATTTTAGCCGCAAAAACTGACATGGTTGAATTTCGACTTCCCTCAGCGATAGGTCCTTTAGGTGGTCTATAAAAGTCAGCATCAAAATCTTCTTCTAGCTCTATAGAATTAAGTTGAAGTAAACCTTCGTCGATAGTCATCCAGGAATCATTCCATATGACTTTTGCATTTGGATTGCCAAAGAAAAACCTTGCTGCATCTTTTGCATTATCATCAAAAAATTGATACCTATTCGTGAGCTCTTCTTTCATAGCAACATAAGTTTCTCTATTGTTCGTTTCTTTAATTGGGAAATAAATATGAAATTTTGGACGTGCTATCATGGCACCCTTAGACAACATATGATTTCGGCTAGTAACTAGAGCAAAGTCATAATCAATAAAGATTTCTTTAAGGTTCTCTTCTGTAACCCACTCGTTAGGGTTATCAGTCTTGTCATTATCAATATCCATGACAATAACATCTGATTTTATAAAATTTGAGTTTGAGCGAGTATGATTGGTAAACTCTGCACCTACATGATCGTATTGAACTGTATTCAATAATGATTTGTCATCTGTTATTCTGACTTCATTGGGATATACAGTACTTGTTTGGATACCTGTCTTTCCAGAATGACATAACGAAAATTGCATCCGCAACTCCTCCTTAATCTGCTAATAAATTGAGAGTCTATTTCTCTTTCTACTTTTATAGGTAAAAATTGCCTGCTATTTTCCGGTTCAGTAGAAATTTATTTCAAAAAAAAATTACTCTTCCTTTATATGTCAAAGGGAGAGTTTTCTTTGTTTTAAATTTTTTATTAATTTTTGAAAAAACCGGAATTCAATCATCTCATTTTACCTATACAGGTGTAAGAATTAGAAATCGAATAGAAAAATATTTTTGAAATCCGGAAATTCTAAAGTGATTCTTACCTATAAAGATAGGAGGATGTGAAATGACAAAAGAACAATTGATTGAACACGATGAACAATTAGTAGATACACTAACTGCCATCAGTGTTATCTCAAAACAACTAGCTAAAAAAATTAAAGAGGACGAACAATATGAGCAAAATGAAACAACTGAATGACTTATTAAATGAGATGAAGGAATCAACAAAGTGCCAGTTAAAAATGATAGAGGAGTTTCAAGAACTACTGACTGAGGAAAACACTTCTTTAAATCACGAAAAAGTTATGGAAGAACCAAGACATGTTACTCTTGAAGAACTTCGAGGTGTGCTTGCTACAAAAGCTAGTGAAGGATTTAAAGATGAGATTCGAGCTTTGCTAAAAGCTTATGGTGCTGATTCACTTTCAAAATTAGATCCTAAAAACTACTCAGCTTTAATGGAAGAGGCTGGAGGTATTGGTATTGACTAATCATGCTGTATTATCCGCTTCTGCTTCTCATCGTTGGCTAAATTGTCCACCATCAGTAAGATTAACCGAAAAACTAGAAGATAAGGTATCAACGTATGCTTTGGAAGGAACGGATGCCCATGAGTTGTGTGCCTATTTAGTTGAGAGTGCACTTGGACGTAAGGCGCGTGATCCTACTGAAAACTTAACTTTCTATAATGAGGAAATGCAACATTGCGCAGAAGAATATCGGAACTATGTAGTTGAACAGATAGAAATTGCAAAAACATATTCTAGAGATCCAACCGTTCTTGTTGAACAGCGACTAGATTTCTCAAAATGGGTTCCAGAAGGTTTTGGTACAGGAGACTGTATTATTGTAGCTGATGGTTTACTCCAAATCATCGATTATAAACACGGTCTCGGTGTGCTGGTTGATGCTGATCATAACCCCCAAATGATGTGCTATGCTTTAGGTGCTTTAGAAATGTTTGAAGACTTATACAGTTTTGATAAAGTGACAATGACTATTTTCCAACCACGAAAGAATAATGTCTCAACATTTGAAATGGACAAAGAAAAACTACTACACTGGGCTGAAACTGAACTAACTCCTAAAGCTGAACTAGCTTTCAGAGGTGAAGGAGAAATGAAATCAGGAAAACACTGCCAGTTCTGCAAAATAAAAAGCATCTGCCGCAAACGTGCAGAAGATAATCTAGAACTTGCCAAGATGGAATTTGCTGATCCTGCTACTCTCAGTAATAAAGATATATCGGAGATTTTACCAAAAATTGAACTATTGATAACATGGGCTAACGATGTTAGAAATCATGCTTTAAATCTAGCTACAAATGGCCATACAATCCCAGGTTACAAGCTAATTGAAGGACGTTCTATTCGAAAATTCTCAGATGAAAATAAAGTAATTCAAACAGTAACTGCTGCAGGATTTGACCCCTATGAAAAGAAATTACTGAACATTACTGGGATGACTAAATTGCTTGGAAAGCAAGCCTTTAATGAGCTTCTTGGTAATCTAATTATTAAACCAAATGGAAAACCTACACTCGTTCCAATTGATGATAATCGTCAAGAAATGAACCTAGCAAAAACAGATTTTATAGAGGACTAAACTTATGACAACAAAAGTAATTACAGGAAAAGATACACGTTTTAGTTATTTAAACGCTAATGAACCAAAAGCTATTAATGGTGGTAAACCAAAGTATAGCGTGTCACTCATCATTTCAAAAGATGATGTTCAAACTATTGATAAAATTAAAGCAGCAATTGAGCAAGCCTATAAAGAAGGTGAATCTAAACTAAAAGGGAACGGAAAATCTGTTCCATCCCTAGAAGTTTTGAAAACTCCACTTCGTGATGGCGACTTGGAACGTCCTGATGATGAAGCTTATCGCAATGCTTACTTCGTAAATGCGAACTCTCCACATAAACCTGGTATTGTTGATGCTAACCGTCAAGAAATCATTGATACTTCAGAGTTATACTCCGGTATCTATGGACGTGCCAGCATCTCCTTCTACGCTTTCAATTCAAACGGAAATAAGGGAATTGCTTGCGGTCTTAATAACCTGCAAAAATTGCGAGATGGTGAGCCTCTGGGAGGTCGTACAAGTGCTGAAGATGACTTCGCTACAGACGATGATGATTTCTTAAACTAAGAAAGGAGATATGAAAGATGATTTTTTCAATTTTTATGACTATCTTAATGTCAGTTTGGCTATTCACTGGACTATATGCTGCATTTATGACAATTCGAGATGATATCCGATCAGAAAAAGAGAGAAAACAAAAAATGGTGAATACAAATGACAATAATTGAATTTCTATGGACTGTTGCATCTTGTCTCACAATCGCTTTACTCAGCCATCTTTTATATGTTAGTATTCGCAATGACATCAGATATGAGAGAGAACGATTCTTTAGTCGCAGAAATAAACACTAAAACATGGTGGCAGTTCTTCCTGCCACCTTTTTATGAAAGGATGAATTATGCAAATTAAAGAACTATCAGTAGACATAGAAACTTATTGTGATGTAGACCTACGGAAAACTGGAGTTTATCGCTATGCGGAAGATGAATCTTTTGAAATCCTTCTACTAGCAGTATCTATCAATAATGCTCCTGTAATTGTTTATGACCTAACTAAGGATGAACTTCCAAATCTCATCCTACAAGCCTTGCTTGATGATACAGTCATTAAATGGGCTTTCAACGCAACATTTGAGCGCATTTGCCTGTCTAATTGGATTAAGAAACAATACCCTACCTTACTTAACGAGAACTTTTTATCCCCAAACTCTTGGCGATGTAGCATGATTTGGTCTGCTTATTTGGGATTGCCCTTGTCACTTGAAGGTGTAGGTACGATTCTTAAACTTAGTGAACAAAAACTAAAAGTTGGGAGTGAATTAATTCGCTACTTCTGCCTTCCTTGTAAACCCACAAAAATAAATGGTGGTCGAACACGTAATTATGAAAATCACGCGCCAGAGAAATGGAAAAATTTCATCGAGTATAATAAACGAGATGTAGAAGTTGAACTAGCAATCAAAAAGAGGTTGCAAAACTTCCCAGTTCCTGACTTTGTATGGGATGAATACCACCTTGATCAGAATATCAATGACTGCGGTATTGGAGTTGATGTTGACTTTGTCCAGTCAGCTATCAAAATTGATTCAGAGAGTAAAGCAAAAATCCAAGAAGAATTAAAAGCTTTAACAGGTCTTGAAAATCCCAACTCCGTTCTACAGATGATTGGTTGGTTACGTGAGCACAATATTGAAACAGATTCACTCGATAAAAAGACCGTAAATAACCTTTTACAAAAAGTTGATGAAAAAACTGCAAGGATTCTAAAATTACGTCAGCAATCAGCAAAATCAAGTGTATCCAAATATCAGGCAATGATGAATTGTGTTTGTAAAGATGGACGTGTAAGAGGAATGTTCCAATTCTATGGAGCAAATCGGACTGGGAGATGGGCTGGACGATTAGTACAACTTCAAAACCTACCACAAAACCACTTAACAGACATAAATGAAGCCAGAATACTCTTTAAGACTGGAGATAGTGATACTGTTGAATTTCTCTACGATGTTCAAGACACACTTTCACAGCTTATTCGAACATCTTTTATTCCTAGTAAAGATAAAAAATTTATTGTTTGTGACTTTTCTGCTATTGAAGCTCGTGTCCTCTCCCATCTAGCAGGTGAAACGTGGAGAACTAAAGTTTTTAATAAAGGAGAGGATATTTACTGCGCCAGTGCCAGTAAAATGTTCCATGTCCCAGTAGAGAAACATGGAGTTAATGCACACTTACGTCAAAAGGGAAAAATTGCAGAGCTGGCTCTAGGATACGGTGGTTCTGTGGGCGCTCTTAAAGCAATGGGAGCTATTGAAATGGGATTAGCTGAAGAAGAACTAAAACCTCTTGTTGATTCTTGGCGATCAGCCAATCCTAACATCGTTCTGCTGTGGGGGGATATCGATAATGCAGTAAAGACTGCTATCAAGGAACAAACCGAAACGGAAAGTCATGGAATTCTATTCAGTGTTGAAAAAAGAATGTTATTTATTACTCTCCCATCTGGACGTAGATTAGCTTATGTGAAACCGAGAATTGGAGAGAATCAATTCGGAGGTGAATCAGTAACTTATGAAGGAACCGGTTCTGCAAAACGATGGGAAAGATTGGAAAGTTATGGTCCAAAGTTTGTAGAAAACATCGTCCAAGGAATTAGTCGAGATATACTAGCCCATTCGATAAAACAACTAAAAGACAAGAAAATCGTTGGCCATATTCACGATGAGCTTATCATCGAGTGCTTGCCAAAGCAAAATCTAGATGAAATATCTAATCAAATGTCCATTTCTCCAATCTGGATGAGAGACATCAATCTACGAGCTGAAGGGTATGAATGTTACTTCTATCAAAAAGACTAAAGAAAAATCCGCATCCTTAATAGGATAGCGGACTTCTTTTATTATTGGTTTAATTCTCTGTAGACTTCTTTGGCCATTACTTGAGCTTTCTTAATAGCCTCATAACCTTGAGTCTTTTTCATTCCAAGTGTAGAAATAATATCTTGTTTTGCGATATCCATATTCTCATAAATAAGTCTTAGGATTTGACCATATTTCTTATTTCGACGTTCTACTTCTTCTATCAGTTCACGAATTGTTTCTAACATCATAATAATCTCTTCGTGAGAGTCTACTCCAGTAGGATCGAAACCTACTTCTTCGTTATTAGACATTTTATCCAACATCTCATCTAAAGATAAGTCATTACCTTTCGTAAAACGATTAAGATACTCGTTAACATCCATATTGAAGATTTTAATGACGTTGTCAAAGTCCTCAATAAAGACTGGTACAAAACCTACAAGTACAGCTTTGCCATAAAATTTAAATGTTTTTAAGTTTTTAGCGTTGATATCTTTACTCTGTCTCATCTCTTTATCTCTAATAACAAAAGGCGCGAGAACTTGATTAGGTTCACAAGGTACATCGTTATAGGCCTTTTCATTTTCATATCTTGAAGGGTTATACTTTGATTGACTATGGTTGACTGGATTTGTCATTTTTTGACCTCTCATTCTTTGACCAGCAAAGAATGAAGGTATGACAACCAACTTTTATTAAATTTGACCTCATAAGCAACATCCTTTGCTTTGGGTCAGCTAACTTCACAAACTGAACTGTTGTTCCCAACCTCCACCTTTGAAGTTAGTGGCCGTGTCAAGGGCAAGGTTTTAGTTGGGTTTTGACTAATGAAAGTGGTTACATGGATATTTCACACTTTATTAAAGTTTCGTGATATAATAAAAGAAAACTAGAAATTCCGAGTAACTTACTTACACTACCATTGTAATTTAATGAGGTCAAAAAGTATTTGCCCTCTTTTTGACCAGTTTTTGACCTATTTTTTCATAAAAAGGAGAATATTATTTGCAAGAATTTAATTTTTCCTCGTACATAAAACTTCTATTACCTGGGATGACTACTTTAAAGCAGGGTCCACTCGGTATAACACTACTTGAGCCATTATCTAATTTTAACGGTACTACAACATCTATAGATGACCGTAAAATTACTCGCCTTGTACAAAGAAAAATAGAAGTCGATAATGCTTTTATTCAAGCATCAAATGATGATGATCTCATCAAATCTACACTAGAGAATTTTGAAAAGAATATCTTTGTCGACCTCCGCATACATAACAAACAAGATATTTTTGAAAATATATTAAAATGTATCAATAATGATTCAGAAACTTCTCCAAAAAAGTATGATGAACTAGCAACATACTTGGAAAATGGACAAGAAGTTGAATTCTTGGCTTACTCTTTTCTATATGCTCTTAACAAGACTAATAAGATGACTGAATCTGCACCTAGAATTGATGATATTGAACTTTTACACCAGGTTCATAATAAATGTCCACTCTGCCAAAAACCATTAACACGTCAAAGAAAAGATACTACAATCCGTGCATATAAAATAGTAGATATATTCTCTTCTGATCTTGACAAAGATACTGCAGATAAGTTTAGGAATTCAATGACTCCACCAGCTAACTTAGATTCATTTGAAAATAAAATCGCACTATGTATCCAAGACGCTGAAGAATATGAAAACTATGCTGATATAGATGAATACAAAAAACTACTCTCTATAAAACAAGAAATCCAGAAGTTAGCAGAACTTCAAGACATTCTAAATAGTGGAAATATTGAAACAGAAATTACAGAAGTTTTAGATGCGCTAAATGACTATACTGGAGATTTAGACCCTACAACTCTGAACATGACTGCACTTAAACTGAAACAGAAAATCCTACCTGAACACAGTGTTTTAAAAGGAATTGTTCAATATCACGTACTTACTTATTTCTCATACATTCAAGATATATTTGCTGAAAACAGTAATTTCATAATAATTCAGTGTGATATAAAAAAAGTTTTTACTCAATTAAATACCAACAACCTTTCTCAACCAGAGATAGTAGAATATCTTGCCAACTGGCTATTAAAACAATCAAAGCTTAATAATGGACATTTAGACGCCTGTAAAATTATTGTGTCCTATTTTATACAGAATTGTGAGGTGTTCAATGAAATTACCGAATAAAGCAATTTCATATAAGAAAAGTGTATTACCACTCTTTCCTATTATCTTAGATACATTGCATAATAGTTACTACTCTCCAAGAGAACTCTATCAAAAACTCAATAAAAAAATAGACAATATCACACAATTTACTGATGCTGTGACTTGCCTATATGCACTTGGTAAAATCGATATGACTGAAAATGGGGTACTATACTATGTTGAAACAAATTAGTTGCGATAAGTTTTTAGAAAATGGACACATTAGAAAACCAATAGAATTTCATCCAGGATTAAATACAGTCATGGGGGGAGAAAATGCTGCTAACTCAATTGGTAAGTCTACATTTCTTCTTATCATCGATTTTATTTTCGGAGGAAGTGACTATGTAGAAAAAGCCTATGATATCATAGAGAATGTAGGTCATCACACAATCAAATATGAATTTGTATTTGATAATCAATCATACTACTTCTCTCGTTCAACTGATAATTCTACTAAATTCCATAAATGTGATGAGGACTATAATTTAATTGAACTTCTTGACAAGGATACCTACTGTAATTTTCTAAAACAAAAATATAAGATGAATGAACCATTCATTCAGTTTAGAGCATCAGTAAGCCCTTTTATCCGGGCTTGGGGTAGAGAAACTATCGATAATAAAAAGCCCTTAAAAGCTGCTAAGGACTCTCCAGATAAACAAGGCATAGATACATTATTACGAATGTTCAATAGATATAGTGAAATAGAGCAACAGAAGGAATACATTGAAGAGGCAGAAAAACGTAAAAAAGTATTTGTTAATGCTCAAAAATACAAGTTCATTGCTACAGTTCAGAATAAAACTGAGTATAAAGATAATGAAAAACGGATTCAAGAACTGGAACAAGAAATAAATCAGCTAACAAGAGAAAGCGATAATGGTTTGGTTGATTTAGATTCTATCCAAGCTCAACAGTTAGCGGATCTTAGACGACAGCTATCTGATGCAAAACGCCAGCGTACTAGCTTGTTGTCACAAAAACGAAGCTTTGAGGCAGAGCGTAATCCTCAGAAACAACAATTTCAAAAAGATTTTGAATCTCTACAACAGTTCTTTCCTGAGATAAATATCAAAAAGATTACTGAAATTGAAACTTTCCATCAGAAACTGACATCAGTTTTGAGCGCGGAATACAAAGAATCAGCTAAAACTATACAAAATCTTATTAATCTTACTACTGCTCAAATAAATCATTTAGAGGAGAAAATATCCCAGATTAGTAACATATCTAACGTTTCACAGTCAATATTGGAACAGTACGCTAATTTACAGCGAGAAATCACTCAACTTAGGGATTCTAATGAAAATTTCAAATTAAAAGAAAAATTGTTGGATGAAATTCGTTCTTTAAATAATGCCTATAATCAATTAATGAGGGCCATCCTAGATGATATCGAGAATAAACTCAATTCAAAAATGTCTAGCATAAACGATAAAATCTATAATGGTACTAAAACAAGTCCAAGAATATCATTGAAATCAGCAAATTCTTATGACTTTTATACACCTCAAGATAGAGGAACTGGATCTGAATACAAAGGACTTATTCTTTTTGACTTAGCGATGCTTCAAATTACTAGCCTTCCAATAAATGGTCATGACTCATTCTTCCTAAAACAAATTCAAGATGAAGGACTAGAGGGTATCTTGCAGTGTTATCTTGAACAAGAAAAGCAAGTATTCATTACTTTTGATAAAGAAAAATCATATTCAAAAGAATGTCAAGAAATTCTAAGACAAACTGAGGTACTTAGGCTATATCCTAATGGTGGAGAACTATTTGGTAGTTCTTGGAATAATAAAAAAGCAGAATAGATAAAAAGGTTGGCGACTCACTTCAGAGTTACCAACCTTTTATCTAAAATTTTGATAATAGTTCTTGATCCAATTTATCATCTAAATATTTTTGATAAATATTAGCTGCATTTAGCTTCGCAACCTTAACTGACGAAAGTCCTAGATTATTTAGCAATTGCATATCAACTTGAGCAAAATTTAAAATTGTATCATTTTCAGTGGGCATTAAAAAATAATTTACTGTCTCAAGATTATTTTTATCTGCGAATTCTCTATAAGCTAAAGCATATAAGAATTGTTTCGTGACATCACCAACACCTGGATTTCCAGCTACTGATTTTGCACTAAATCTCAGATTATAATATTTACCATCAAGAATAAGCAATCGTTTATTTACTACTGTGATAATATCAGGAATCAGAGTAGCAGTTTCAAAAACATCTTTATTATTTTGGGTCCACTGCGGCTTATCGATAATATTTTTGATTTTAGTATTTTTAGTATTTGTACCAGTTGGCTCTAAACCTAAACCACCAATAGTTACATCAAGTTTATCGTTCAATACATTGGCACAAGCTTTTTCCCAAATTCCTTGAAATGAATTAGTCCCAAATAAACTTGCATATTCGTCTCGTTCAGCTTCATATTTTTGTGATACATAGCTATATAAAGCTTTTAGAAGAAGTTGTTTACGAGTATTAAACTCTTGACTCAGTTCTGAATCTATCATATATAAAATAAAGTCAACGTCACCTAGATCAGTCAATTCCTCATCTGTAAAGTTAGTCAATGTCAAATCTAATAAATCAAGAAGACCATTTAATTCTAATGTTTCTGAAATACGGCTAAGCACAACCTCGTGAAGTTTCTTTATGAAATTATCGTCTTCAACAACACTTCGCCTATTGAAATAATCAATATAAACAGGTCTGTTATCTGAGAAAAAGGCAAAACTATCATTTACCGTTTTATCCCAAAGAATCTCTCCATTACCATTCATTTCAACTATACTATGCTGATTTGAATATAAACCATTTTGGAAATAGTCCTCTAGCAAGAATAAACTAACTGACAAATCTCCATAGGCTACTGATTCATCTATATCGTTCAGACTATAAAGTGCTTGTTCTCTAGTGCTTTTAGAGTATTTTTCAATAACTTTTATAATCTGCTTAAACTCAGCACTCTGCTTATCAGTAGGTTTCTCTTTTGGATTTACTTCAATATATTTAGGAAAAGAATACAAGATGTATGATTTTACAATAATTAAGCCAACAAATTTGAATTTATATAAAAATTCAGTAGAATTAGGGTCTATTTCTACCACATCAGCTATATCATCATCAATATCAGATAAATCTGCTTTAGAAAGTTCAAAACCCTTCGGAGTCCTTACTTTAGAAATAACATTCACTCGCTTTAAACGAGTTAAAACATCTGCAACCTCTTCTTTTTTGGCTATTTCATTTGGAAAGAGAAGACTAGCAAATTCCTCAAAGCTATAACCAAATTCTTCTCTACAATAGATAACTTTCATTATTCTTTACCATATTTAGATGGATCATAAGAATGTAACAACAAATTCTTTTCTTGGAAAATATCAAATAAGGATTCAATATTAGTCACAAGTTTCCCATCAGAGTCAAAATTTGAATCAAATTTAGAACAAATTTGAGAATATCTAGTTAAACCAGTAGCAAAGAGTTGACCTCTTCGTTGTTTTGCAGCATCATCGAATAAATACATGATGACTTTATTTTTAAATACTATGTTAAAAGTCTTGCCATCCATAATGTAACTATCTTTTGGAGCAATACTCTTCGGATTAACAAAGAAAGGACCCAACAATTTATCTTCATTAATTTTGAATTTATCAGTTGATAGCAATTCGTTGATTGACTTACGTAATTGATTCCAATTCAAATCATAGTCAGTTGAATAAGGAGAAACTTTTTCATCATTATCATCAATTCCAAAATATTCAAAATCCCAACGTCTCTTAAATGCAGTATCCATAGGAAAAACTCCTTGGTCAGCACTGTTCATAGAAGCCCAGATAAACAAATTATCAGGAAGTTTGATTTCAGTTAATGAACTAGGTTCAAGTATTACACCATTGTCTCTAAACTGTTTAATGATATATTTCTTCATATCTTCAGATAAATTAATAGCATACTCACTAATCCCATTACCCCTATCTAAGAGTTGGAATACCTCTCCGAATACCGCTGAAACATTAGCCCTATTTATTTCCTCTACAATTAATAAATAAGGATTTTCAGACTCTGAATTTAGCAATGCCTTAACTAAAATGCGCATGAAAGGTCCTGGAACATATTCGTATGTGATTTTTTCATCATCGATAGGTACAGGTTTATAAGTTCCAACGAATTGACTATAAGAATAATCTGGATGGAATGTTACACGTTCATATTCACCACCATTAGCTAGCAATTCTTTTCTTTGTTTCTCTAATTCATAACTTTTACCAGTACCTGGTGCACCAAAGAAAATTCTATTATAACTATATTTACCTTTTTCCCTACAATTTGAATTTATTTTGATGTCCAAATCAAAAATAGTCAACAAATTTTCATCTTGATTAACTACTTTATCATTAACATCTTCTTTAGTACTAGAATTGGTTAAATACCAAAAGTAATCTGTTGGAATATTAGATAATTGTGATAATTGTGATATTTGAAAATTTAATTTTAATTCAGAGCTCTCTGGAATAATTTTAAAGGCATCTAAAATTTTAATTTTATTATCATTGTTAAGCTGAGAAACGAAGATTTCTGGGTATAGAATATGAAAATATTTTTTTACCCAAATTCTTTCATTAAAAAAGTTAACTGCATGACCATCCATAAAATTCCATAGATCTTCATACTCATTAAGATTTGAAACTCCATTATTGGAATCTATATAATTACAAACGTTCTGTACAAAGCTAATAAAATCATCCTTATTCCAATTAGCAGGTATGGTATTACTCTGCTTAGCACTACCAAAAATATTATAGTCAGGATTATCACTCAGATTATATGCTAAAGAATCGTCTTCTTTCTTTCCAAATAGCTTAGAACTAGAAAAATTACTTAGTTTATCTACAGAAAACTTAGCCAAAAAATTTGTACGAGTATCACTTAGTTTAGAATTAAACTCAGCAAAATCATTGCTATAATCTTTCTGAACTATATATTGTAAATATTTAGCTACTGCTGAGAGGCTGTCAATCAGATAATGATCATCTGAAATTATAACTGGATTTTTACGATTTCTTATTAATGAGTTCAATCCGTCATATTCCGAATCTCCTTGCTGAATAATTTCAACTAAATTATCTCTATCAGAAATTTTTAAAATATCATCAGCATTAAATGCTTTGACATTATCGGTTACAAATTTCGAAAGTGATTTACCACCCCGTTGAGCTGATGCGAATCGAAAAGAATTCGCATTTCCATCAGCTTGGGAAATTCTATAGCTTTCAGACTGCCCATTTGGAGCTGTCAACCTAGTTATAACTGATGCACCTTTAGTGCTAGAATCACCACCAAAAAAATTTTCAAACGCATCTAAAGTCGTTTCAATTTGTTTCTTAGTATCATTATTAGTTAATTTTCGCAGATATACTTTCACAAAAATAGCCCCTTTTTAAATATTATTTTTGAGAATAAAATTTATCCAGTGTTTTATTACATTCTTTAGCGATAGCCTGAGCCAACAGTGGAGGCACAGCATTTCCCACGTGCTCACATCTTTTACTATGTGTTCCAAAGAATTTATAGTTGTTAGGGAATCCTGTAATCGCAGCTGCTTCACGGACTGTAATTGAACGATGTTCCTTTGGATGAACTGGAAAATTGCTATGGCCTGGAACCAATGTAGGACTTGGCTTATCTCCAGCCAATCGCATAGTACTACCTCTTGAATAAAACTTACTAATTTTAAGTTCTTCCGGTAATTTATCAATATGTTTAGCTATTGATTCTCCTTCAGGTATATACTTGAATCGTTCAACTGTTTTAGCGGCATGTGACATAGGAACATTATCAATATCTTCCTCGTTTGTATAGTCAATTGTTGCTAAAGCATCATTTACCGTTACTGGTTTATTTAATTTCAGATACTCTATAGGAAAATCTTTTTTCATCAAAGATTCGTCCATATGTGTTGGTTTTGGAAACTCAAACTCAAGATTCAAATCTTTTTTAGTAGCAACTATAATAACACGTTCACGTTTAGTAGCAGCACCATACCAAGCTGAATTTAATATTCGGTATTCAACATCATAACCTAATTCATTGTATCGCTCTACAATATCATCCATTACTGAGACAAGATATCCCTTGGCTTCAAGAGTTTTTAATGTCTGTTCTTTACTCTTTCGTAAAACATCTCCCTCATCAAGAACTTCTTGAGTTAACTCATCAGACTTACGGAGCTTAGCCTTTTTACCTTTATAGTTTTCTAGTTCTTTCCAAAGAACATCAACTCCTTCTTTAACAGAATCAGGAGTTGATTTACTTAAAACCTTTGCACTTAGAATACCTATAACATTTTCAATGATACTTATTTTAGGTCTAAACTCTTCAACAAGTTCTAACTGCTTGTGATAGAAATAATTACGTTCATCACTTGGAGATTTTTCACCTGCCAGACTAAAACCTTTACAAACTACACCACCAAATATTACATCTAGCTCGCCTTGTTCAAGATTTAACTTTTCACGCAGTTGGGCAGGGTTTATGTCGATAATGCTTGTATTATCCAACATGGTTCCTTCAAGCTCTAGGTTGGGGTTATTATATCTTAGAGTCTCTAAGCATTCGTCGACAAAATCATTCACATATACAGAAACAAAGTTCTCTCTCATAAAACCAATATGAGATCCACCAGCTCCTACAAAAGTTTCTAACAGCTTATAACCTGTATTTGCCTTTACCACACTATTACTCCATTCTGTAAATTTTTATAAAAATCCTCTACTATCATACCACATTTGCACTATAATAGCTATAACGAGCCCTGATTCTCAGTATCCTTCTCAATTTGGTAAATTCTCAAAGACTATATTATAAACTCAAGAAAAACAGATCTAATGATGCTGATTCTGCAATTATCAGTAAGCTTATTACTCTACACCATTACGGAAGTTTGGTAGCTCTTCATATTCTTTCATTTCAAATATAAATGCCTTATCTACTGAGACATGTATTCCCCTCAAATTTGTAACATTAATCTTCTTACTATTTTTCCACCTTTCCAAAAACTACCTCTTTATTATACCGACTTCAAATGATAATGAATTCTAAAAACTATAGCAACTCCAAAGCCAAAAGGGAGGGGACGTTTCTATTCCAATATACCCATTAGGTATCGAGAGAAACGTACCCCCTATGCGTATGTGGAAATAGATTTTATTTCCATCAACTATCATTTTAACACACCCAACTTTATTGCTTGCTTTTATACTTACCCTCTAAACAACAAAAAGCCTTGCACTCAAGGCTTTTGATTATCCCTTTCGTTACAAGGTTTCTAGGCTTTTACCAGCAAAGCTACACACTCCACGTGGTGCGTTTGCGGAAATAGGTCCACCGGCTGGACTTTCTTAAATTCGTAGCCCAACTCTTGATAGAGTTTGATATCACGCGCCATGGTGGCGACGTTACAGGAGATATAGGCGATGCGATCAGCTCCTGTTTGGGCGCTTGCTTTTATAAAGCTTTCAGTCAAGCCCTTACGTGGTGGGTCGACTAGGATGGCGGTTGGTTGGATGCCTTCCTTAAGCCAATTCTTCATGACGTTTTCTGCTGTATCACAAACATAATGAGCATTGGTGATACCGTTTAGACTAGCATTCTTCTGGCTATTCTCCACGGCTTCGGGGATGACCTCAACTCCATAGACTTCTTTGACATGCTTGGCAACTGATAAGCCAATGGTCCCAATTCCGGAGTAGGCGTCAATCACGATATCCTCTGCTCTCAAGTCCGCAAAGTCAATAGCTGTCTGATAGAGTTTCTCTGCCATTTCGGTATTGACCTGATAAAAGGCTGGTCCAGAAATTTGGAAGCTATTCCCCAACATTTGGTCGGTAATATAGTCTTGACCGTAAAGAGTACGCCATTCTTTCCCGAAAATCGCATTGGTATTCTGGTCATTGATATTCTGCATGATAGATACAATCTCTGGAAATTGCTTGATGAGTTGTTCAATCAACTGTTCCACACGGAAAATTTTAGGACGAGTTGTCACTAAGATAACCATAATCTGACCTGAATGATGTCCACGACGAACAACAAGGTTACGAATCAAGCCAGACTGCTCCTTCTCATCATAAGGCTTCAAGTCATATCGACGGAGTAAATCACGTAGGGCTAGAATAACCTGATCAATAACTGGATTCTGAATGTAAAAATCTTCCAAGGGCATAAGGTCGTGAGAATTCTTACGGAAAAAACCAGTCTCCAGAACACCGTTGACTCGACGAACTGGAACCTGAGCCTTGTTACGGTACTTGATCGGATGTTCCATACCAAGAGTATCAGTAACCTCAACATCCGTGATTCCAGCAATCTTGTATAGGCTGTCTTTTACTTGCTTGGTTTTAAACTTAAGTTGCTCAGGATAAGCTAAATGACCCAAGTCAGCAATTCCCGAACGCAAATAAGCCAAATCCAAATCTTTGTTACGATGAGGTGATTGAACGAGATACTCCTCAACCTTACCAAAACCAATCTTTTTATTAACTTTAAGGACACGCATAAGGATTTTCTCAGTCGGTAGAGCATTCTCTACAAAAAAGACCAAGCCATCTACCTTGGCCACTCCTGCACCTTCATGTGTCAAATCGACAATCTCTACTTCTACAATATCGTTTTTCTTTAACATATGTTTCACTTTCTATGAGCCGACAAAAAAAGACGGCAACAATTCTGTTACCATCTATTATACCATGAATTGACCTAAGCACCAAAACTCTTGAAGAAATCAAGGATTGCTTGCCAAATAGAGCTAAGGATGTTCCCACCGTCTTGAATAGCTTTATTGGCGTCAAAGTTAAGATCGATATTGCTGAAACTGTCACCAGCTTGCGCAACGATACTTTGTTTCAGATCTTTTAGCGTCTTAGTAAAGTCTTCGTTATTAAGAATATCGCTCTTTGAAAGATTAAAGGCAAAGTTGATGATGACATTGATCTGGTTTCCTGTTATAACCTGATCCAGCTTATAATTTTTCAACGTATCTTCAACGATCTTACGAACATCATCTTCAGTAAGCTCACCCTTAGACTCTTTAGCTTTAGCGATAGCAGATTTGATATCGGCAAGGGCTACATTGAGTTTATTGGCATCATAGCCTGATTTGTCCTTGTTTTCATCGTTAATGTCTGACAAGGCTTTTAGCTCTTCCTGAGCTAGGTCTTTATTTTCTTGAGGAAGTTGAACACCATTAGCTTCTAATGAATAGTAAATACCTGCTAGGGCACTTTCACCTGTTACAGGGATTGGAGCAGCTACGGTTATACGAGCATGTTCCACACCCAAGGTAACGGCCGCATTACGGTACATGTCTTGGGTCACTTTAGTGATATTTTCAGGGGTTTCAATCTTCACTTCAAGTGGAGATTTTTCACCTAATTTTTGAATTTTGGCAGACGAATAGAGCTGGAGACTAGAGTCATTGGCGACGTTCATAATCTTTGAGTAGACATCTGGCGTCATAGTCTTCAGTTCTTTGGTATCTGTAGAGGCATTATAGCCGAGTTTTTTTAATGTTTGATTTTTTTGATCTTCAGTAAGAGAAGAACCCAAGACGTACTCAGGTTGAACATAAGTTTCATCAATTACTTTTTGAACATCAGTGGCTGCTTGAGCGCTTTGCAAAGTTGCAACTGCTAAAAGAACTGCAGCACTAGTCAGAAAGAATTTCTTTCGCATGAGACGTTCCTCCTTTTCCTATCTAGGATAGTAAATTAGCCTTAAAGAAAGCTTATAAAAGCACCTAGAATTTTCTAAGTGCTTAAAATAGATTAAAAAATTTAATAATGTAGAGATTTAGTTGAACCTGTCTAGAGTAATAATAGTTTCCACCATCCACATAGAGTTCTCCACCTTGAAAGATGGAAATTGGATTGACGTAGCGGTAGGTTTTTCCAGTTGTATTTCCTAATGTCGGCGCAACGGTATCTCTTGAGTATTTCTTGGCTAGTGCAAGGGTATTTTCTTTCCCATTTTGGGCGATAAAATCAATATAAGCTGGACCAAAGTTATAGGCTTGTACAGCAGTCCAAACATCTACCCCCTTTTCTTGTGCTAAATAAAGATTTTCAGTCAATGTTTGAATTCCCTGACGAATACTGCTCCTATTGTCAGAAATTGTATTTGTAGTTCCGCTAGCAGACTCACTAGACTGCATCACGTCGCTTTCTTTACCTTTAGTTTCGGTATAAATCATGGCCAGGACTAGTTCTTCATTTGCTGGAGTATCTTGCTCACTTAAAACCTCTCGTACCAAGGATTGATAGGTCATGACCTGCTTCACATCCCGATACATATGAAAAAGTTTATAGCCAGTAAATAAGATAAGAACAAGCACCAAGACCCTTCTTATAAATTTAAACATTATTTGCTTTGTATATCCTCGATGTTTTTGATTAAGATAGAGTAGGTACCATTGTCATTTTGGATAAATTCGACCGACTCAGCATCTTGGTAAATATTATTGGGTACGATTAACTCAATCCCATTTGACAGAGAAAGCTTTTGGTTTTCAAATTTCTTTAATTGACGACTGGCATCAATTTCATCAAATTGAACTGGCTCTGGCACTGCTTCCTTGACTTGGTCAATAAAGCTAAGACGTGCAGTGAGATTGTTGTCAAAGAGGTCATTGGCCAATTTTTCAGGAGACAATTCATTGCTTTCTTCAAGGTTATTGAAAATAGCAGACTTGACCTTAGATTGAAATTGAAAATCATCTGTATTAAATGTTTCAGCAATTCTCTGAGCTGTTTTTTCCAGTTCCTTGATTGACTTCTTAGGTGAAATCTTAGGCTGAGCCTGAATCAGATTCTCAGAAAAATAGTTCAAAAAAGTTCCGTTATACTTGATTCGTTTCTCAATCAGGTGATATTTTCGGCTTTGAAGATTGACCACCAAGGCTTCGTCAGCCCCTGTACCAAAACCTGGAAGATTGTTTTGAGTCAGCTTGATTGGATTATCAACCTCTCCACCGAGGTGGGTCAAGGTTTCACGCAATGCAATTCGTAGGAAGGCAAAATGCTCTACTCCTTCTTTAGAAAATTGCACAAAAATCAAGTCATTGGTCTTAAGATTTTCGGAAATGCTGAATTCCTCTTTCCAGAGGTTAGCCAGCGTCACCGATGTCTCCAACAAATCGTCCGTAATGTGATTGAAGAAGGGATTTTCTTCTTCGAAAATCCCAGTCTTAGCTTCATCTGAATACACACGTTCGATTTTCTTGCGCAGGTATTCTTCGATTTTTGGAGTGATATTGAGAAATTTATCCGCTAGAAACAAGTCCGTGTCATCTGGGCTGAACTGATGGATAATGGCTTTCTTAATATAAATGTCCATAAAAATTTTAGTCCTCGTATAATGGGAAGGCATCTGTCAATTCTTTAACTGCGCTTCTCACTTCTTCTAAAACAGCTTCATTTTCTGCATTCTTAAGAGCTTTAATGATGAGCTCAGCCACTTTACGGCTCTCTGCTTCACCAAATCCACGTGCAGTTGTTGCTGCAGCTCCGATACGAATACCACTTGTCTTAAATGGTGACAAGGTTTCGTAAGGGATTGAGTTTTTATTTAGGGTAATATTGACTTCATCCAGCAAGTTTTGAGCAACTTTTCCGTTCTCTACAACCTTAGTTACATCAACTAAGAAAAGGTGGTTTTCAGTTCCGCCAGAAATGATACGGAAATCAGGGTCTTGCAAGAAGACATCTGCCATAGCCTTACTGTTCTTGATGACATTAGTAGCATACTCTTTAAAGGCAGGATCCAATACCTCTTTGAAAGACACAGCTTTAGCAGCGATAACGTGCTCCAAAGGTCCACCTTGGATACCTGGGAAGATAGCAGAGTTAATTTTCTTAGCTAGATCTTCGTCGTTGGTCAAAATCAAACCACCACGTGGTCCGCGAAGAGTTTTGTGGGTCGTTGTTGTTGTAATATGCGCATAAGGCACTGGACTTGGATGAAGACCAGCAGCAACCAAACCAGCAATATGTGCCATATCGGCCATGAGTTTAGCACCAACAGCATCAGCAATTTCACGGAATTTCGAAAAGTCAATAATTTGAGAATAGGCTGAAGCACCAGCTACGATGAGTTTAGGTTTTACTTCTTGGGCTTGTTTCAAGATAGCGTCAAAGTCCAAGAGCTCTGTTTCTGGATCTACGCTATAAGAAACAAAGTTGTAGGTTTGACCAGAGAAGCTGACAGGAGCTCCGTGAGTCAAGTGACCACCTGCTGCCAAATCCATTCCCATAACCGTATCGCCAGGCTCAATCAAGGCCATGTAAGCAGCACAGTTGGCTTGACTTCCTGAGTGGGGTTGGACATTGGCAAACTTGGCACCAAAAATTTCTTTTGCACGTTCAATAGCTAGAGTTTCGACGACATCTACCACATCAGTCCCACCGTAATAACGACGTCCTGGGTATCCTTCGGCGTATTTATTGGTCAAGATAGACCCTTGAGCTGCCATTACAGCCTTAGAAACGACGTTTTCAGAAGCAATCAACTCGATGTTGTTTTGTTGGCGTTCTTCTTCCTTAGCAATAGCATTCCAGAGATCTGCATCATATGCTTTAAAATCATCTTTGTCAAAAATCATAGGTCTTCTCCTTTATAGTGTGACAGGTCTTTAGTTTGTTTTTGCAACAAGAATATAAAATCCAAACTAAAAAATGCGAATAAACCGTTTCTGCACTTTATCGCAAGTATAACCAACTTTTTCGTAAAATGCATGGGCACCTAGACGATGGTCTGCAGAATTTAAGCGAATAAAGTTATAGCCTCGTTTTTTTGCTTCTTGTTCCAATCCTTGGAGCAAAGTTTTTCCGATACCCTGACCTTGTGTTTGAGGCAAAACAGCTAAAGCTAGGATATTAAAGCCTGGTTTTGAATAAAGGGATTCATAAACCTCGGCATGAACATAACCAAGTAAGTCATGGCTGGTCGAATCCTCGAAACCCAGTAGGTAGTGATGAGAGTCCTGAGATAACTTAGCTAGTTGACTAGCCGTTTCCTCTAAACTAAACGAATAACCTAAAGCTTCTTTGTTAATCTCACAAATAGCTGCAACATCTGTTGTTTTCAAATCACGTAGCATATTATACCTCCTCAAAAGGAATGGCTGGTATCTTGGCTAGGATATCTTCTTGAGTAATCGCTCCTTGACGTAGAATCTTCATCTTATCGCCAGATAAGTCTAAAATAGTCGAATCCTGACCTGTTAAAAATGCATCGTCTTCAAGTCCCAAGACCTCTTGGTCAAAATCATGAAGAATCTTGTGATAATCAACTCCACTTGATTGACCTGAGATATTGGCGGAAGGTCCGATTAAGGGGCCAAATTCACGAATCAACTCCAGAGTTACTGGATGACTCGGCATGCGAAATCCAACTGTCGTCAAGTCTGAATTGACCCAGTAAGGAACCTTGTCATTAGCTTCTAAGATAATGGTCAAAGGGCCCGGCAAAAAACTTTCAACCAGTTTATTGAGATAAGGTGGCTGATTCTTAGAAAAGTTCAAGATATCGTCTAAACTTGCGACATTGAGATTGAGCGCCTTGTCTCTAGGACGACGTTTGAGCTGGTAAACATGGTCAACTGCCTTCTCATCCAAAGCTTTCGCAAAAAGACCATAAACTGTCTCCGTTGGCAAAACTACAGCTCCACCCTTTTCAAATTCTTGCTTAATTTTCTCCATCATCAATGACAACCATCCTATCTTGGCCAAATTGGTCTTTGAGCGTTCGAACTCTCTTCTCGGGAAAATTCTCCTTGAAAAGAACTGGAACGCTTTGTCCTTGTTTGTAGCCAATTTCAAGATAAATCTTACCACCATCATTTAGATAATCCTTTGATTCTTCCGCAATTCTGCGATAGATCGCTAGACCATCCTCATCTGCAAAGAGGGCTACATGTGGCTCTGAATGGAGAACATTCAAACCTACTTCTGCCTCATCTACTCGAGATATGTAAGGTGGATTGGATACAATTATATCATATTTTGAAGAAATTTCGGAGAAACAGTCAGATTTAATAAAAGATAATGTTAGACCTTGATTATTAGCGTTTTCCATCGCCAAATCCAAAGCATCCTGAGAAATATCGGCAGCTGAGATTGTCCAATCAGGTCTATTTTTAGCTAAGGCAAGAGCAATAGCACCACTCCCAGTTCCAATATCCAGAACTTTGAGATTTTCCTTTGGATTCTCAGCCAAAATGAGTTCCACCAACTCTTCTGTCTCTGGTCGAGGAATCAAGACCCGCTCATCTACTTTTAACTGCATCTCAAAGAATTCAGCATGACCGATAATATACTGGGCGGGTATATGATTTGCCAGTTTCCTATAAATCTCCTCTATAAGCTGTAACTCTTCATCTGTTACCTCTTGCTGGAGAGCAAAGACAAAATCTGTAAATGACAGATTTTTTAGGCTACGATAGACAAAGGAGAGGCTTTCTGCTTCCTCTCCTTGTGCTATCAACTTTTCCTCAAAATCCTTAAAAATTTGAGCTAATTTCATTATTTGTTTAATTCTTCCAATTTTTGAGTTTGGTCGTAAAGAACCAAGGCGTCCACAACTTCATCTAGTTTACCAGACAAAATCGTATCTAGTTTTTGAAGAGTCAAGCCGATACGGTGGTCTGTCACACGGTTTTGTGGGAAGTTATAAGTACGAATACGCTCTGAACGGTCACCAGTACCGATAGTAGATTTACGTTCAGCATCCTGCTCATCTTGGGCAATCTGTGCAAAGTGGTCAGCAACACGCGCACGGATAATCTTCATAGCCTTCTCACGGTTTTTCTGCTGGGTACGTTCTTCCTGCATTTCAACCTTGATATTGGTTGGCAAGTGAACAATACGAACAGCAGTCGCAACCTTGTTGACGTTCTGTCCACCAGCACCAGAAGCGTGGTAGATATCGACACGAAGGTCTTTTGGATCAATATCGTATTCTACTTCTTCGACTTCAGGCATGACAAGGACAGTTGCTGTTGAGGTATGAACACGCCCTTGGCTTTCTGTCACAGGGACACGTTGCACACGGTGGGCACCAGACTCATACTTGAGTTTAGAGTAAACTGACTGACCAGAAACCATGGCAACCACTTCTTTAAAACCACCAACACCGTTCATTGAAGCTTCCATAACTTCAAAACGCCAGCCCTGGGCTTCAGCATATTTTTGGTACATGGTTAGCAAATCACCAGCAAAGAGGGCTGCTTCATCACCACCTGCAGCTCCACGGATTTCAAGGATGATATTTTTGTCATCGTTTGGATCTTTAGGAAGGAGCAAAATCTTTAGTTTTTCTTCATACTCTTCTTTTTCAGCCTTAGCGTCTTTCAATTCTTGCTTAGCCATTTCTTCCAAATCCGCATCTCCGCCTGATTCTTTAATCATCTCTTCGGCATCAATGATATTTTGAAGGACTTGTTTGTATTCGCGGTAGGCTGTTACGGTATCACGAGTAGAAGCTTCTTCTTTTGAAAGCTCCATGAAACGTTTGGTATCAGAAACCACATCCGGGTCACTCAGCAATTCTCCCAACTCTTCATAACGGTCTTCTACAGCTTGTAGTTGATCATAGATATTCATTCTTTCTCCTTATTTCTCAATTGTTAAATCATAGATTGCTACTACTTCGTTCTCAAATATTTCCCCAGTTTCTTTAAATCCATAACTGAGGTAACAAGATCTTGCATGTTCATTTTCTGGTTCATAAGACAACCAAAGTTTATTGGATAAACCTGCTGGCGCTGTCCGAACATAGTCTAGCACCTTATCCATAATTGGTTTAAAATATCCTTGATCTTGAAAATGCTTATCAATCATGAAACGAAAAAGTAAATAATTTCCATTACTAATTCCGATTTTTTTATCATATGCTAACATCACAAAACCTATGATTGCATCATTATCGTAAACTGCCAATGGAGCTACAAAATCTTCATTTTTTGTGTAGACATATGCTTCAGCTAAACTAATTGCGTTGGTAGCAATAAATTGTTTTTGATATTCCTTGACATCCAAATTCAGAACATCAAAATAATTTTCCATTGTAACATCTCTTAGTTCAATTGTCATAGTCTTGTTCCTTTTTGGATGTTATCAGTGGTGCAAAATAATGTCTACGGCATACCGAGATATAGGTTTCATTGCCACCTATCTGGATTTGTTCACCATCATAAACGGGCAATCCGTCCTGCGTACGCAAGACCATGGTCGCTTTTTTCTTGCAATACTGGCAAATGGTCTTGATTTCGTCAATCTTATCTGCTAAGAGCAAAAGATATTTTGAACCTTCGAATAGTTCATTACGAAAGTCATTTTTTAAACCAAATGCCATGACAGGTATATCTAACTCATCGACAACACGAGCTAGGTCGTAAACATGGTGACGCTTTAAAAACTGGGCTTCATCGACAAGTACACAATAGGGCTTTTCAGGTAAATCTCGGATGAACCCAAAGATATCCGTCGTTTCCTCAATAGCAACTGCTGGTCTTTTAATCCCAATTCGACTTGAAACATAGCCAACACCGTCACGCGTATCCAGAGCCGAAGTCATAATCACAACTCCCTTTCCTTGCTCCTCATAGTTATAGGCTACCTTGAGAATCTCAATCGTCTTGCCTGAGTTCATGGTCCCATAACGATAATACAACTGTGCCATGCTTCTATTTCACTTCCATTTCTAAAGTTTTGCTACATTCTAGTATACCATATTTTCTCAAAGCTTTAAATGGCAAATTGTGGTAAAATAGAAGAAATCAAATAACTAGTGGAGGACGCAATTATGCCATTTGTACGCATCGATTTATTTGAAGGACGCACGTTAGAGCAAAAGAAAGCCCTAGCCAAGGAAGTTACGGAAGCTGTTGTTCGCAACACTGGTGCACCTCAATCTGCTGTTCATGTCATTATCAACGATATGCCTGAAGGAACCTATTTCCCACAAGGCGAAATGCGCACTAAGTAAAGCTTAAGCAATCTGCTTAGGCTTTTCTTTATAAGTGCCATTCGTTGAATAAAACACTATATTTTGTTACAATTTTAAAAGATATTAGTCTATACAAACAAATAAACTATAAAGGAATTGAAATGATTACACGGGAATTTGATACCATTGCAGCAATCTCCACTCCACTAGGTGAAGGGGCTATTGGGATTGTTCGTTTAAGCGGAACAGATAGCTTTGCTATCGCCCAGAAAATCTTTAAAGGCAAGGACTTGAGTAAGGTTGCTAGCCACACTCTTAACTACGGTCACATTGTTGATCCTCAGTCAGGCAAGGTCATGGATGAGGTTATGGTTGGGGCTATGAAATCTCCAAAGACTTTCACTCGTGAAGACATTATCGAGATCAATACCCACGGTGGAATCGCCGTAACCAATGAGATTCTCCAACTGGCTATCCGTGAAGGTGCACGTATGGCAGAACCTGGAGAATTTACCAA
Source organism: Streptococcus infantis (assembly GCF_047460825.1). Taxonomy (GTDB): domain Bacteria; phylum Bacillota; class Bacilli; order Lactobacillales; family Streptococcaceae; genus Streptococcus; species Streptococcus infantis_V. The sequence continues at coordinate 106,583 of NZ_JASHFO010000002.1, forward strand.
GCGTGCCTTCTTGAACGGTCGTGTCGACTTGACTCAGGCTGAAGCTGTCATGGATATTATTCGCGCCAAGACAGACAAGGCTATGAATATTGCGGTCAAACAGTTAGATGGCTCCCTTTCTGAGCTCATTAACAATACTCGTCAGGAGATTCTCAATACACTTGCACAAGTTGAGGTTAATATCGACTATCCTGAGTATGACGATGTGGAAGAGGTTACTACTGCTGTTGTCCGTGAAAAAACTATGGAGTTTGAACAACTCTTAACCAATCTCTTAAAAACGGCACGTCGTGGGAAGATTCTCCGTGAAGGGATTTCAACGGCTATCATTGGTCGTCCAAACGTTGGGAAGTCTAGCCTTCTTAATAACCTCCTGCGCGAAGATAAGGCCATTGTAACGGATATTGCAGGAACTACCCGAGATGTCATCGAAGAATACGTCAACATCAATGGTGTACCACTTAAGTTGATTGATACTGCGGGTATCCGTGAAACAGATGACATCGTCGAACAAATCGGTGTCGAGCGCTCCAAAAAAGCTCTCAAGGAAGCTGATTTGGTACTGCTTGTCTTAAACGCCAGTGAACCTCTAACTGCCCAAGACCGACAACTTCTTGAAATCAGCCAAGATACCAACCGTATCATCCTACTGAACAAAACTGACCTACCTGAGGCTATTGAAACTCAGGAACTTCCTGAAGATGTCATCCGTATTTCAGTCCTCAAAAATCAAAACATTGATAAGATTGAAGAACGAATTAACAACCTCTTCTTTGAAAATGCTGGCTTGGTGGAACAAGATGCAACTTACTTGTCCAATGCTCGCCACATTTCTTTGATTGAGAAAGCAGTTGAAAGCTTACAAGCTGTTAACGAAGGTCTTGAGCTGGGGATGCCAGTTGATTTACTTCAAGTTGATTTGACCCGTACTTGGGAAATCCTCGGAGAAATCACTGGTGATGCTGCTCCAGATGAACTCATTACACAGTTGTTCAGCCAATTTTGTCTGGGTAAATAAGAAAAAACTAGTTCAAAAAATGCTAGTCACCTAAAAAGAGGTTGGGACAAAAAGATCCCGACCTCACTTTTTATTATCAATCATAATTTGACGCGGTAGCTGATTGAACTTTTTGTTCGTCTTTTGGACTCCAAAAAGCTCCTAATCATCCTCGCGGGGCTGGAACTACGAAATCAAGACTTTGTCTATCGATTTCTTATACGAAAACTCAAAAGAGCGCAAAAAGACTCCCCTTGTGATATAATGAAGGTGAAAAAATTGTATTAGGCTACTGGCTCGTCTCTAGTAGCCTTTTTTGTAGCACAAACTCCTGATAAGTGAGA
>NZ_JASHFO010000003.1:0-99529 GCF_047460825.1 Streptococcus infantis
TGCTACAAAAAAGGCTACTAGAGACGAGCCAGTAGCCTAATACAATTTTTTCACCTTCATTATATCACAAGGGGAGTCTTTTTGCGCTCTTTTGAGTTTTCGTATAAGAAATCGATAGACAAAGTCTCGATTTCGTAGTCCCAGCCCCGCGAAGATGATTAGGAGTTTTGGAAGTCTAAAAGACGAACGAAAAGTCCAATCAGCTACCGCGTCAAAGTTTGATTGCTAATAAAAAGTGAGGTCGGGATCTTTTGTCCCAACCTCTGTATATCTATTATTAGTATAGAAGTTCGTAAATTTCCATCGCAATCAAGTCGATGCTGTCAAAAGTATATGTTTCACGAGCTTCAACATCACGAAGTGTAAAGATTGGGCCATTTTCTTCATCATGGTTAAAAGCAACTTCAGCTACAACAACTCCCTCGCGCTCAAAGTTACGTTTTAAGTTACCACCATCTTTTGTCATTGCTTCTAGGCGGTTGATGATTCTAACCAAATGTGATTCCATTTTGATTCTCCTTCATTTCTTATCGTTACTATTTTACCATAAAGAGTATCCACTTGACTAGAAAAAACTAAGATTTCTTGCTATTTCTGTTTTCTTTGAAATTTTATTGAAAATAAAAGGAAAAAGATTGCATTTTTATTCAAAACATGTTATACTCATACAAGTTTTAAGTTAGAAATTAGAAAGTAGTGGATTTATGAATTTTTCTTTTTTACCTAAATATCTGCCATATTTTAACTATGGTGCTCTCGTAACAGTCTTGATCTCTGTTTTGGTTGTCTTTTTGGGGACAATTTTAGGGGTAGTCTTGGCTTTTGCTCAACGTTCTAAAATGAAGCCCATAACTTGGCTTGCCAATGTTTATATTTGGATTTTCCGTGGAACACCTATGATGGTACAGATCATGATTGCTTTTGCTCTTATGCATATCAATGCTCCGACAATTCAGATTGGAGTTTTGGGAGTTGATTTTTCACGTTTGATTCCAGGGATTATCATTATCTCTATGAATAGTGGTGCCTATGTATCAGAAACAGTTCGTGCTGGTATCAATGCAGTACCTAAAGGTCAATTAGAGGCGGCTTACTCTCTAGGGATTCGTCCTAAAAATGCCATGCGCTATGTCATCTTGCCACAGGCCATCAAGAATATCTTGCCAGCCTTGGGGAATGAGTTTATTACCATTATCAAGGATAGTTCACTCTTGTCAGCAATCGGTGTCATGGAATTGTGGAATGGAGCTACTACGGTGTCAACAACCACCTACTTGCCTTTAACTCCACTCTTATTTGCAGCCTTTTACTACTTGATTATGACCTCTATCTTGACACTAGCCTTGAAAGCTTTTGAAAATCGTATGGGACAAGGAGAGAAAAAATAATGACTGAAACGCTAATTAAAATTGAAAACCTTCATAAAAGCTTTGGAAAGAATGAAGTTTTAAAAGGGATTGATCTTGAAATCAAAAAAGGGGAAGTTGTGGTGATTATCGGACCATCAGGTAGCGGGAAGTCAACCCTCCTTCGCTCTATGAATCTCCTCGAAGAAGCGACAAAAGGCAAGGTTATTTTTGAAGGAGTAGACATTACAGATAAGAAAAACGACCTCTTTGCCATGCGTGAAAAGATGGGAATGGTATTCCAACAGTTCAATCTCTTCCCCAATATGACAGTGAAGGATAACATCACGCTTTCTCCTATCAAGACCAAAGGGGAAAGTAAGGAAGTTGCTGAGAAAAGAGCGCATGAGCTCTTGGAAAAAGTTGGTTTACCAGATAAGGCAAATGCTTATCCACAAAGTTTGTCTGGTGGGCAGCAACAACGTATCGCTATTGCTCGTGGTCTTGCCATGGAACCAGATGTCCTACTCTTTGATGAACCGACTTCTGCCCTAGACCCAGAAATGGTAGGGGAAGTACTAGCGGTTATGCAGGAACTTGCCAAGTCAGGTATGACCATGGTCATCGTAACACATGAGATGGGCTTTGCGCGTGAAGTAGCAGACCGTGTCATCTTTATGGCTGACGGTGTTGTTGTCGAAGACGGAACTCCAGAGCAAGTCTTTGAACAAACCCAAGAACAAAGAACCAAGGATTTCTTGAGTAAGGTTTTGTAAGAATATCATGAAAAGCTCCAACTGAGCTTTTTCTTATAGTTTCAGACTATAAGGTCTCTTAGGTAAGAAGTGTTAGAGGGACAAGTGTTTTTTTGATATAATAGAAGATATTTGTTAGAAAAGAGAAAACACATGACACAGATTATTGATGGCAAGGCTTTAGCAGCCAAGCTACAAGGACAATTGGCTGAAAAGACTGCGAAATTGAAGGAAGAGACAGGTTTGGTGCCTGGTTTGGTAGTTATTTTAGTGGGAGAAAATCCAGCCAGTCAGGTTTACGTTCGTAACAAGGAACGTTCAGCGATAGCTGCAGGTTTCCAAAGTGAAGTCGTGCGAGTTCCTGAGACCATTACCCAAGAGGAATTGTTGGACTTGATTGCCAAATACAATCACGATCCAGCTTGGCATGGTATTTTGGTGCAGTTACCCTTACCAAAACACATCGATGAAGAAGTAGTTTTATTGGCTATTGATCCAGAAAAGGACGTGGATGGTTTTCATCCGCTCAACATGGGGCGCCTTTGGTCTGGTCATCCAGTTATGATCCCTTCAACTCCAGCTGGTATTATGGAAATGTTTCATGAGTATGGGATTGAACTAGAAGGTAAGAATGCAGTCGTCATTGGTCGTTCTAATATCGTCGGTAAACCAATGGCCCAGTTGTTATTAGCTAAGAATGCAACTGTAACCTTAACCCACTCACGAACACACAATCTTGCCAAGGTAGCTTCTAAGGCCGATATTCTTGTCGTAGCAATCGGTCGTGCTAAATTTGTGACTGCTGACTTTGTCAAATCTGGGGCTGTTGTTATTGATGTGGGGATGAACCGAGATGAAAATGGCAAGCTCTGTGGAGATGTTGACTATGATGCTGTTGCGCCAATCGCTAGCCATATCACACCTGTACCTGGTGGAGTTGGACCTATGACCATTACTATGTTGATGGAGCAGACTTATCAGGCGGCATTGCGTAGTTTGGTTAAATAATACAAGCATTGATTTTATATAGTGAAGAAACAAGTTCTAAAAAATGAACTTGTTTTTTTCTTGCACTTCTTTTAATAAAATTACAGTAAAACTTCTACAAATTATTGAAAAAACTCTACTATTTTGATATATTAAAAGCATCAATATTTATATGGATAAAATAAGTAAGCGTCTAGAGGGAGGTTTATTTTTTGGAGTAAAATGTAATCGCTTACTAGAGCATTGGAAAGGAACAATAATGGATAAGAGATTTTTTGAAAGACGGTGTCATTATAGTATTCGTAAATTTGCCATTGGTGCGGCTTCAGTTATGATTGGAGCTAGTATATTTGGTCTTCAGGTGGCTCAAGCAGCTGAAACCGAAACAACAAGTCCCAGTGAGGAAACGATTCATCAAGTTCAACCTTTAGATAAGCTTCCAGATGATATTGCTGCAGCCATTGCAAAAGCTGAGCAAAATGGCCCACAATATTCCGCTACTGAAAAAGAAAGTGATACTGTTGAATCCGCAAAACCAATAACTGAAGAAAAGGTGACTGAGGCAACAAGTCCTAAGGAAGAAAAGGAAGCGGAAGTAGTCAGCCCTAAAGAAGACAAAGTTGAAAAAACTGAAAAACCTGCTGCTGAAGTAGAGGGGAAAGAGTCTACAGTTTCAGAAGCAAATGCTGAAAAGCCAGCAGTTCGAGAAGAACATACTGATACACCTAATCAAAATAAACCTGTAACGGATGATAAAAGCAAGGAAGAAAAAGCTTCTGCAAGTGAATCACCTCAAGCTACAAAAGAGAAGGAAAAAGAAAATCAGCTTCTTGAAGAGAGAAAACAAAATTTCAACAAAGACTGGTATTTTAAATTAAATTCTCAAGGTGATTTTTCTAAGAAAGATGTAGATGTTCATGACTGGTCTAAGTTGAACCTTCCTCATGATTGGAGTATCTATTTTGATTTTGATCACAAGTCTCCTGCTCGAAATGAGGGTGGTCAATTAAATGGTGGGACTGCCTGGTATCGTAAGACCTTTACTGTAGACGAAGCTGCCAAGGACAAGGATGTTCGTATTAATTTTGATGGAGTTTACATGGACTCTAAGGTTTATGTAAATGGCAAATTTGTCGGTCATTATCCAAGTGGTTATAATCATTTTTCATATGACATCACTGAATTTTTAAATAAAGATGGTAGTGAAAATACCATTGCGGTCCAAGTTACTAATAAGCAGCCAAGTAGTCGTTGGTACTCAGGAAGCGGTATCTATCGAGATGTGACTTTAAGCTATCGTGATAAGGTACAGGTGGCTGAAAATGGAAACCATATTACCACTCCAAAATTGGCTGAACAAAAAGATGGCAATGTTGAAACACAAATTCAAAGCAAAATCAAAAATACTGCCAAGACTCTAGCTAAGGTATATGTAGAGCAACAGATTTTTACTAAGGAAGGTAAGGCTGTTTCAGATTTGATTCGTTCTGTAACTAAGAGTCTAGCAGGAAATGAGACAGCTGACTTTAAGCAAACGATTTTGGTTAATAAACCAACTCTCTGGACAACAAAAAGCTACCATCCTCAACTCTATGTTCTAAAAACCAAGGTTTATAATGACGGGCAGCTAGTTGATGTGACAGAAGATACTTTTGGTTATCGTTATTTCAACTGGACAGCCAAGGAAGGCTTCTCTCTTAATGGCGAGAGAATGAAATTCCATGGAGTTAGTATTCACCATGATAATGGAGCCTTGGGGGCAGAAGAAAACTATAAGGCAACCTACCGAAAATTAAAACTCCTAAAAGATATGGGAGTTAACTCAATCCGTACAACCCACAATCCAGCAAGTCCACAGTTGCTTGACGCTGCTGCAAATCTAGGACTTTTGGTCCAAGAAGAAGCCTTTGATACTTGGTATCGTGGCAAGAAAACGTATGACTATGGACGTTTCTTTGACCAAGATGCAACTCACCCAGAAGCCAAGAAGGGTGAGAAGTGGTCTGATTTTGATCTTAGAACCATGGTTGAACGAGATAAAAACAATCCTTCAATCATCATGTGGTCACTCGGAAATGAAGTTGATGAGGCTGATGGTGGAGAACGATCACTAGAAACAGCTAAGCGCTTGAAAGCAGTTATCAAAGCTATCGATACCGAGCGCTATGTGACCATGGGTGAAAACAAATTCAGTCGTGCTTCTACGGGCTTGTTCTTAGAATTAGCAGCAATCATGGATGCTGTAGGTATGAACTATGGAGAGCGTTTTTACGACGCTGTTCGTAAAGCCCATCCAGACTGGTTGATTTATGGTTCTGAAACTTCTTCAGCGACTCGAACACGTGATTCCTACTTTTATCCTGCTAAAAATCTCTATCACGACAATCGTCCAAATCGTCACTATGAACAATCAGACTATGGTAATGACCGCGTAGCCTGGGGTAGAACAGCTACTGAATCATGGACCTTTGACCGTGATCGTGCTGGCTATGCAGGTCAGTTCATCTGGACTGGTTTTGACTATATCGGGGAACCTACACCATGGCATAATCAAGATAATACACCAGTGAAAAGCTCTTACTTTGGTATCATTGATACGGCAGGATTGCCTAAGAATGATTTCTATTTATACCGTAGTGAGTGGTATAGTGCCAAAGAAAAACCAACTGTTCGTATCATGCCACACTGGAATTGGACAGAAGAAACGCTCAAGGAACGTAATATGCTCATCAATGGCAAGGTTCCAGTTCGGACCTTCTCAAATGCTGCTAGCGTAGAATTGTTCTTGAATAACGAATCCCTTGGTAAGAAAGAATTTGTTAAGAAAACAACTGAAGATGGGCGCCCTTATCACGAGGGAGCTAAACCAAGTGAATTGTATCTTGAGTGGTTGGTTGACTATAGACCAGGTACCTTAACTGCTATTGCTCGTGATGAAAATGGCAAAGAAATTGCGCGTGCTAGTGTGACAACAGCAGGGGAGCCAGCTAGAGTTCGACTCACCAAGGAAGAACATGTCATCACTGCAGACGGTAAAGATTTGTCTTATATCCATTATGAAATCGTTGATGAAGATGGCAATGTCGTTCCAACTGCCAATAATCTTGTTCATTTCAATCTTCATGGCCAAGGACAAATCGTTGGTGTGGATAATGGAGAACAAGCTAGCCGTGAACGCTACAAAGCTCAGAAAGACGGCACATGGCAGAGAAAAGCCTTCAATGGTAAAGGTGTTGTCATTGTTAAATCCACTGAAAAAGAAGGGAAATTTACCCTCTTTGCAGATTCTGCAGATTTAGCTTCTGATCAAGCAACAGTCACAACTGTTTCAGGTAAGAAAGAAAACCGTCACTTTGTTGCTTTTGCCCCTGTTAAGGCAAGAACTGATGTCAGTGAGGATCCTAAATTGCCAAAAACTGTGACAGCTATTTATAGCGACGGCAGTGTTGAAGAAAAAGCTGTAACTTGGGATATACCAGATGATCTCCTTACTAGTGCAGGTGAGAAAAAAGTTCTTGGTAGCGTGGAAGGACTTGAAGCTAAGGCTGAAGCCCTTGTTAAGGTGGTTGCGCTCGATAAGTGGTTGCCTAAGGTAGCAACTGTGCCAGTTGGTACAGCTGCAGAAGATTTGGATAAAACTGTAACGGCTGTTTTGTCAGATGGTAACTTGGTTGATGCGGATGTCGTTTCTTGGACCTTGAAAGATCCTTCTGCCTTGACAAAAGAAGGTGGACGTACTGAAGCAACTGGTAAATTAGTTGGAAATGACTACGAGGTGACAGCAACCTTTATCGCAAGTGATCAGGAAACAGAAAGTACTGTTACAGGTCTCACAGTTGGAGATAAGACTCTTGAAAACTTTGAGCCTGGAAAGACCTACTACCGAGTATCCCTTCCTTATACTGCTGAAATCCCAAGTGTTGGTGCACAAACTACTGGCTATCAGGTAACAGTTCAACAGGCTTCGGCAGCTAATGATTATCAGGCTTCTGTGTTCTTGAGTGATCAAAAGGGTGACTTGGTTCAAACTTACTTGATTCAATTTGTGAAAGAAGCTCCTGCCTTGACACGCTTGGAAGTAAGTGTAGAAGGAAAAGAAAATGCAACAGAAGATCAAGTTCTTCCTTATCATGTAATTGGTCATTATGAGGATGGTTCACAGACTGAATTTTCAGCATCAGATATCCATTTGGAAGCTAAGTCAGCTGATGGTGGTCATCTGGAGGTAAATGGTCAGAACTTGCTTCTTTACAAGAAAGGTAGTGTAACCCTCACTCCTCGTATTGACAATCAAACTGATAAGACTCAATCTGTAGCCACTGAACTTGTGATAAAAGAAAATACAGTAGACAAGAAAATTGTCAAGCTTCATCCAGTGACGACCTCTACAGATATCAATCAGCAACCGAATTTGCCTGATCAAATCGGAGCAGAATTTGACAAAGGTTTGCCTCGTAAGGTAACTGTAACTTGGGATAAGGTGAATGAAAAAGAACTTGCTAGCTATCATAGCTTTACCCTAAAAGGTCATGTAGAAGGTACAGATATTGAAGCTACTGCAAACGTGACTGTTGAAGGTTTGCAGGTTGCTGAGGAAATCAGTTTAACTCTACCTAAGGGTGAAACAGTTCAATTGCCAGCTAACGTTCGTGCCTACCATTCTAATGGAACAACGGTTTATAAAGATGTCGTTTGGGATAAGGTGCCAGCTAACTTTAGTCAGACTGAAGGTATCTATGAAATCAAGGGTCAATTAGTGGGTAGCCATCTGACTACCAAGGCTCATGTTCGTGTTTCCAGTCAGGTTGTTGCGGGAAATAATATCTCGAAACAATGGACGGGTTCCCAATTGCCAGCAGCTATCGTGTCCAATACGGGTGGTGATGATTCGGCAAATACCTTGAACGATTTGACAGTTTCAAGAGCTAGCACAGATGTCAAGAACAGATGGACAACTTGGAGAACAAATACTGATAATGACTGGGCATCTATCTTGTTTGGTAACTCTGGTGATTTGACCAAACGTTTTGTAGACAATCTATCAGTCGATTTCTACACAGACGGGGCAATCGGACTTCCAAAAGAATATGTTATTGAATACTATGTCGGTCAAGAAGTTCCAGATCTTCCAAATGATGTCAATAATGCTCAGCGTGATACCAACCATCCATTCAACAATGCTGCCAACTGGAAAGAAGTTGAACATCTCAAAGCTCCAGGACAATTATCTGCAGGTCAAACAAACCACTTTACATTTGATAAGGTTGAAACTTATGCTGTTCGTATGCGTATGAAGAAAGCAGATGGAACTGCTGGTGTTGGATTGACAGAAATCACTATTTTAGGAAGTAAAGTTCCAAGTGCTACCAGCTCAGAAATTTCTATCCAAGTAGATGGCAAGAAGCTTGAGCATTTCAATCCGTCTAAGACAGATTATTATATTCCTCAAGCAAGCAAGGAAATCACTGCAACAGCCAGCAACAACGGTGTGGTAACAGTTGTTCCTGCAACAAGTGAAAAAGGTGCGACACGCCTTATCTTGAAAGCAGAAGACGGAACCATCTTGAAAGAATACCGCATCTTCCGTGATGACGAAAAAGAGTCAACACAACCAGTAGCTGCAGAAAATAGTGCCCAGACCTTGAATGTTGGTGATCAACTTCAATTGCCTGCAGAGGTAACAGTCTACTATCCATCACAGACTGGCTGGGTTAAGGCTAACCTTGCTGTACAATGGGATGCAGTTCCAGAACATGCGACTGCCGAAGAAGGTAGCTTTGAAGTTCTTGGTCATGTTCTAGGAACAGACTTAACAACCAAGATGCAAGTAACAGTTGTTATAAAAGGTAATCAAGTCATTTCAGAAAATGCAAATAATAATGAGACTGATTCTAAAGCCTTTGCGTCTACTACAAATGACACACAAGCAGCTTCTCGGGATAAGATTTTCTATATCAACGATGGGCACTTTAACGAAGATGGACGTTGGACTAACTGGTCTCGTACTCCGAAAGACCAAGAAACATCTGTGGGAATTCTCTTTAAGAAGAATGGTCAGATTACACCTCAATCTGTTGGAAAAGTAGCTATTCAATTCTTTAAAGACAGTGGAACAGATGCACCAGCTAAAATGGTACTAGAAAGATATGTTGGGCCTGCCTATACAGAACCAAGTACTATTTCTCGTTATGAAGAAAATGCGGATCATCCATTTAACAAGGCAGAAAATTGGCAAGAAATTCCTTATAAGGCGTCTGGAGAAATCGTGGCTGGTAAGCCAATCGAATTTACCTTTGATCCAATTCAGACAACAGCTATTCGAGCACGTATGACTCGTAAATCTACAACTAATGGTCTAGCAATGGTCGAATTTAGTGCTTACTCTCCTGCTAAAGCAAACGATGTGGAAACTCCTTCAGTGACTATTTCGGTTGCTGGAAAAGCATTGGAAAACTTTGATCCTGCGGTTTCAGATTATACAGTGAGCTTAAATGGCACTAAACCACAGGTGACTGCTCAAGCAAGTGGTCACGGTGTGACAACGGTTGTTGAATCTAGTCAGGATAACCTTCCTAGCCTTGTTCGTCTCCTTGCTAAGGATGGTAGTCTTGTCAAGGAATATCGTATTCACTTCAAGCCTAGTCACCGTATAGTTCCTGAAGAAGGTGACCAAAGTCCTGTTCTCGAACGACCAAGTTTAGAAGTTGTCAAGACCGAAATTCCATTTAAGGAAATTATTCGTGAAAACAATGACTTAGCTCAAGATGAACGTCGTGTAATCTCAGAAGGTAAGAAGGGTGAAAGAGTTGATTATGTTGAGGTTCTAGGATCTAACCGTACCACTGTTCATACAGATACGACAGAGGCGCAAGATCGAGTTGTTGAAGTCAAGGTCAAACCAGCCATTACTACAAGTAAGGGTGATGAACCAGCTCCAGTGGTAGAAGTGCCAGAATTTGAGGGCGGCGTCAATGCAGTAGAGGCTGCTAAGCATGAGTTGCCAGAATACACAGAGGCAGTTGGCACAGTAGGTGACGAACCAGCTCCAGTAGTAGAAGTCCCAGAATTCAAGGGCGGAGTCAATGCTGCAGAAGCAGCTAAGCATGAATTGCCAGAATACACAGATGCAGTTGGCACAGTAGGTGACGAACCAGCTCCAGTGGTAGAAGTGCCAGAATTTGAGGGCGGAGTCAATGCAGTAGAAGCCGCTAAAAACGAGTTACCAGAATACACAGAGGCAGTTGGCACAGTAGGCGACGAATCGGCTCCAGTAGTAGAAGTCCCAGAATTTGAGGGCGGAGTCAATGCAGTAGAAGCCGCTAAAAACGAGTTACCAGAATATACAGATGCAGTTGGCACAGTAGGCGATGAGCCAGCTCCAGTAGTAGAAATCCCAGAATTCAAGGGTGGTGTCAATGCAGTAGAGGCAGCTAAGAATGAAGTCCCAGAATTTACAGGTGGCGTCAATGCGCTAGAAGCCGCTAAGAATGAATTACCAGAATACACAGGAACAGTGGCTACAGCTGGAAATGAGCCAGCACCAAATCTTGTTAAACCAGCCGAAGAGGTTCGAATTTTGACTGATAAGGAAACTGGAGTTCTGGTAGCAGGGCTAACTACAGAGTTACCTAAAGACCTCAAGCTTCAAGTTCAAAAGGTTCTACGTCAAGAATTAGCTGGTAAGCACTACGATGCATATCAAGTGAAATTGCTGGATAAGGACAACCAAGAAGTTGAACTCAAAGGTGCTGTCCTAGTGAGATTACCAGTCAAGGGACAGGTTCAAGGAGTTTATCACATGAGCTTAGATCAAGGCTTGCAGGTTCAAAAGGTGACGCTTGTAGGTGACATGGTTGAATTTGTCACCAAAGATCTAGGACTTTATGCGATTGTCTATAAAGAACAAAACCAAGAACCAGTAAAACCAGTAGAACAAGCTCATGAACCAGCAGTTAAGGGAGAAAACTTTGAAAATGCTTCAGAGAAAGTAGATTCAGCAAGACTTCCAGAAACAGGTGAAAGTCGATCTGACACAGCTGCCTTCCTAGCAAGTCTCAGTCTTGTTTTATCAGTAGCTCTACTAACTGTTAAACGTAAAGAAAAATAGAGTTTGGAACTCTACATTGCTGATTGATTGTAGAAATACTTGGACTATCCCAGTGGATAGGATCGAAAAATGCTACAACCATATGGAGAGGACCTCTTGTTTCTCTCCATTTTTTAAAATAGGGATGAAACCGCTTAGATGAGTGGTTGGAGGAAAGGAATAGAAGAAAGATGGATCATCAATTTTTTGAGAAACGTTGTCATTATAGCATTCGAAAATTTGCAATAGGAGCAGCTTCAGTAATGGTTGGTGCGAGTATCTTTGGAGCCAGCATGGTACAAGCTGCAGAGACAGAGTCCGCACTAGAAGCAGAAACCAGTCTTACACAGCTTCCACCAGAGGATAAGTTATCACCAGATTTGGCAGGCGCTATTAAAAGTGCAGAGGCAGACTTTGTTTCAGAGACTAAAGTGGAAGAGGTAGCTACTAAGTCCCAAGCTCTCGAAGAAACTTCTTCAAAACCAGTAGAAACTAAAAATTCTACAGTAGAGAAGGGAGTAACAACCGTAGAAAATGCTTCTACAGAAGTAGCTCCTACTGAGACCAATGCAGTAATAGAACCCACGAAACCAGCTGAAGTAAATGGAACGGTGGAGAAAGCTGATTCATTTACAGCAGACAAACCTGCAAGTAATGCAGAAATTGATGCCGCAAAATCTCAAGTAGCTAAAAAAGAATATACGGTATTTCCAAGACCTCAAAAGGTTACTTATGGCGATGGTGTTACTGCTCTAGAAGGAAAGGTAAACCTTGTCTTTAGCGATGGCTTAGATATCTATACACGTAACCGTGCCAAAGAAGTTCTCCAAGCTAGTAATGTGTCTTACACTACCAGTACAAAAGCTACAGAAGGGGCGACCAACATTTTCCTTGGAGTGCGTGGGAAAGCTCCTCTGGCAGAAAAAGAAGTCCAAGATATTTCGTCTGAATTATACGATAAAATTGATGCCTATGTCTTGCGCGTGAAGGACAATAAGATTTCGATTGTCGGAAAGGATACCGATGCTGTCTTCTTTGGACTAACAACCTTGAAACAGATGCTGAAGGAGAGTCCTGTCCCAGTTCTTCGAGATGTGACCGTAGAAGACTACGCAGAAGTGAAGAATCGTGGCTTTATCGAAGGTTATTATGGAAATCCTTGGACCAAGGAAAACCGTGAGGAGTTGATGCGCTATGGTGGCGACTTGAAGCTAACTCAGTACTTCTTTGCGCCTAAAGACGATCCCTATCACAATGCAAAATGGCGTGAACTCTATCCAGAAGAAAAAATGTCAGAGATTCGTGATCTAGCTCGTGTGGGGAATGAAACAAAGACTCGTTATGTATGGACCATCCATCCATTTATGCATAATAAGATGCGTTTTGATACGGATGAATTATATAAACAGGATTTAGATGTCATTAAAGCGAAATTCACCCAATTGCTGGATGCAGGTGTGCGTGAATTTGGGGTTCTAGCTGATGATGCGGCCTGGCCTGTTGGTGGCTACAATAGTTATGTTCGGTTAATGACCGACCTGACAAATTGGCTAACTGAACAAGAAACAAAATATAGCGGCCTTCGTAAAGATATGATTTTCGTTCCAGCCTGGTATATGGGACAAGGGACAGAAGATGAACTTCGTACGCTCAATGAACGCCTTCCAGAAACGGTCCATTTAACTCTAACAGGAGGAAAAGTTTGGGGTGCAGTTGACCAAACCTTCCTAACAAATTTGAAGAAGAATTTGACAGAAGGTGGCAAGAAGTATCGTCCGATTCATTTCTGGATTAACTGGCCTTGTAATGATAATACCAAGCAACACTTGATTCTAGGTGGTGGTGAAAAATTCTTACATCCCAATGTTGATTTGTCCTTGGCGCAGGGCATCATGCTAAATCCGATGCAACAATCCGAAGCTTCAAAGGTAGCCCTTTTTGATGTGGCTCAGTATGGTTGGAAACAATGGAGAAGTGCGGAAGAAGCTGAAAAAATCAATGATATGGCCTTTAACTATGTGGTCAATGGAAATTTTGAGGAAAGTGATGTATCAAAAGCCTTTCGTGAACTTGGTAAGCATATGCGCAACCAAAACCGTCCTCCACATGTCACAAAATTGGAAGAATCTGTTGAGCTTGCACCTAAATTGACAGACTTTTATAACAAATTGAAGGCTGGTCAAAATGTAGACGCAGAGAGAAAAGAATTAAAGGATATCTTTGCAAACTTGAAGGCTGACGCCCTCCTTCTGAAAGAAAAAGGGGACAAGAAGCTTATTGACCAAATCCACTACTGGTTAGATAATACAGTGGATCAGATGGATGCTTTAGAAGCCTTGCTGACAGCGACAGAAGGTCTGGCTGAAAAGAATGATGCTAAGGTTTGGGAGTATTACTATGCTGGGGTTAAGTATTACGATCAGTCCATTAGTTATTCCTTCTTTTATGTGGACCATTATGAACGTGCAGAGTTTGGAGTGCAACATATTCGTCCGTTTATCAATAACTTAAAGGAATACTTGGCAACACATATCCAGACCATGCTTCATCCAGATAAACTTGTGACCACCTTTATTACCAACCGTGCGGGGATTGAAGGAGGTCTTGCAGAAGTAACAGATGGCGACTTGGATACTCATGCGATTGTCAAGACGACAACCGTTATTGAACGAGATGATTATGTAGGACTTCGTTTCAATAAAGCCATTAAGGTCCATACGCTAGGTTTTGCTACAGGAACAAAGACAGCCGATAATTATACCTTTGGTAATGCCCTTGTCGAGTATCAAAACGAACAGGGCGACTGGGTAGCTCTCACAAGTCCAGCCTACACAGGTAGAGAACGTACGCTTGAATTTACTAATCTTGATATTACGGCACAAGCAGTTCGCATGCGTGCCACTGCTAAGAAAGATAATGCTTGGCTTGCCATGCGTGAGATTGCCGTCAATAGACCGCTCGAACTTGGAAGCAAGAAGGTAAAAGGAACCATTACCCTTAGTCCAAATCTGGTTTACAAGTATGGAACCAGTGTGCTTCAAATGCAAGATGGCAAAGATAACACCGAATCTATGATGGCTCATGCCAATCAAACAAATGTGACTCCAGAAAATGCTTGGGTTCAAATGGACTTGGGTGGAGCTAAGAAAGTGAAACATGTTCATCTAGTTCAAGGGGAAGGTGATAAACTAACAGCTGGTGTCATCGAATATTCTACAGACGGTACAAACTGGAAGACACTTCAGACCTTAGCTGGGGATCGAATTTCAGATATTAGCCAAACCTTCACAGCCCAATACGTTCGTGTTCGTAATACACAGCTTCTCAGCAAATGGTGGAGAATTGCGGACTTTAGAGTTGACGTTGATACACCAAATACTGATTTGACCGTCACCAATGTCGACAGCCTGAAGGAAACGCCAGTAGTAGACAGTCGTGGTCGCTATGAAATGACCTTACCTCAAGGGAATCATCTTCCAGCAAATGGCTATCTTGGCTTGAAATTAGACCGCCTCCATGAAGCTAGTTCAATTGCACTTGAAGGTGCAGGTGAAACAGGTTTGACACTGGAATATTCAGCAAATGAAGTAGAATGGATGAGCGCTGACCAACTTCCAGAACACGCCTTGGTACGCTATGTACGCATCGTGAACAAGACAGATAAGGATCAAGCGCTTCCTACTGGAAAATTAGTCGTCAAGACAAAAGAAGTGGATCCAACTGAACTCATATCAACCACTATGGGTATTCACCAATATTATGGTGCTAATGATGTTCGTCGCATTCACAATTTAGGTCAACTTTTTGATGGAGACTTTAATAATTTTGTAGAATTTTCTGATTATCAACGTAAAAACGGGGAAATTGTCATGAAACTTGGCACAACTCGTCAAATCAAGAAGATTCGTGCCTATATTCAGGATGCTCAGCGTAATTATTTGCGTGATGGAAAGATTCAAGTCAGTGAAGATGGTAAGAATTGGACGGATGTTGTAACAGTCGGAGATGGTGTGGAAAATGAAATTCGTGATAATTCCTTGACCGACGGATGGACACATGATTCTGCCAACCCAGGAAATCGTTATATCGAAGGTGTTCTGGATCAACCTGTAACCGCTAAGTTTATGCGTGTTCTCTTTACAGCGGATTATAATGCTCGTTTTGTAGGATTTAGCGAAATCGTGATCAATGATGGTGAATTTATCAATCCTGAAAATAATCCTACAGTGACAGGAAATGGTAGAGAAGCAGCGGATAACCTGAAGAAAAATATGACTGACGGTAATGTATTGACAAGCTATGCAGCTACTGAAGATAAAGGAGAGCTTGTTTATCATTTATCTGAAGAAACCAAGGTCAATCATGTTCGCTTGATTGCTGACTTGCCAGAAGGTGCAAAAGTAAATGTCCAAGTTCGTACCTTGAATGATGCTGGTGAATCAGTCTGGAAAAATTTGGGTGAAGTAAGATCAAGTTTCCAAACCTTTGCCCTTTCAGGAAAAAATCCACGGATTCTCGATGTAAAAGTTTCTTGGGAAGGTGGAGAACCAGAGTTCTACGAAATGACTACCTTCTATCAAGAAGTGGAAAACGATCCAGAACCGACAACAAGTAAAGGCGACGAACCAGCTCCGGTAGTAGAAGTCCCAGAATTTGAAGGTGGTGTCAATGCAGTAGAAGCCGCTAAGCATGAGTTGCCAGAATACACTGAGGCAGTTGGTACAGCAGGTGAGGATCCAGCTCCAGTAGTAGAAGTGCCAGAATTTGAGGGTGGTGTCAATGCAGTAGAAGCGGCTAAGCATGAGTTGCCAGAGTACACAAATGCAATCGGTACAGTAGGAGACGAACCAGCACCAGTAGTAGAAGTCCCAGAATTCAAGGGCGGCGTCAATGCAGTAGAGGCTGCTAAGCATGAATTGCCAGAATACACAGAGGCAGTTGGCACAGTAGGCGACGAACCAGCTCCAGTAGTAGAAATCCCAGAATTCAAGGGTGGCGTCAATGCGCTAGAAGCCGCTAAGAATGAATTACCAGATTACACAGGAACAGTGGCTACAGCTGGAAATGAGCCTGCACCAAGTCTTGTTAAACCAGCCGAAGAGGTCCGTATCTTGACTGATAAGGAAACTGGAGTTCTGGTAGCAGGGCTAACTACAGAGTTATCTAAAGACCTCAAGCTTCAAGTTCAAAAGGTTCTACGTCAAGAATTAGCTGGTAAGCACTACGATGCTTATCAAGTGAAATTGCTGGATAAGGACAATCAAGAAGTTGAACTTAAAGGTGCTGTTCTAGTGAGATTGCCAGTCAAGGGTCAGGTTCAAGGAGTTTATCACATGAGCTTAGATCAAGGCTTGCAGGTTCAAAAGGTGACGCTTGTAGGTGATATGATTGAATTTACAACCAAAGATCTAGGACTTTATGCGATTGTCTATAAAGAACAAAACCAAGAACCAGTAGAATCAGTAGACCAAGCTCATGGGCTAGCAGCTCAGGGAGAGGTTTCTGGAAATAATCCAGGAAAAGCAAATTCAGCAAGACTTCCAGAAACAGGTGAAAGTCGATCTGATACAGCTGCCTTCCTAGCAAGTCTCAGTCTTGTTTTATCAGTAGCTCTACTAACAGTTAAACGTAAAGAAAAGTAAGGTTGAAAACTCCCAGCTCTAAAAGCTAATCATTATAAAAGAAGGAGAAGATAGCATAGTCTTCTCCTTTATTAATTGGGTAGTGAGGTGTATAATGAAAGTAAGAGAATGTGAGGAGAAGGTCCATGATTGTAAAAGTTTGTAATGCAGATTTTAGTCTCCAGTGGGATGGGATGTATCAATTTGCTCTTGAAAACTATCCTCAGATTAAAGAATGGGAATTGGAGAAGCTAGCAAAGTTTATTGCTTACGAACAGGACCATCATCGTCAGACCATTGTGGAATGTGAGAATCATGAATTAAATATACAAATTCATGATTACTTGCAAGAGCATAGCTTTTTTCCTCCGTACAGGCCAAGTCATCGACTTGTAGCTTCTACCTATGATATCCAGAGGAAGTTGGTTACTTCAAATTATTGTAGTCATACTTGTACAGTTGAGGTGGCTCAGGCTATTTTTCAGATTGGAAAACTCATGTCGGCGGTAAAAGTATTTGGTAAAAGTGGGGCTGAGCTAGTTACAGATAGTCGTAATGCAGCTTCTGATCCAGCAGACTATTTTGACTATATCATGTTCGGATGGTCTAATACGACTTCAGGCTACCGACTCGCTATGGAGCGTTTGTTAGGACGGGCACCGTCTGAGGAGGAATTACAAGAAAAGTTCATTCCTGGCGTTAGTTTTCATTTTCTGTATGAAGAATTAATTCAAGCACCAGGCTATATGTTTGATGGCTATCATGTTGCGAAGGTAAGAGATAGTTTAGATTTAGATACCTTTCTTCATTTGTGTGTTATTCCTTCAAAAGATAAGTCTTGTTTTGAAGGTTTGATTCCTTGTCAATTACAAGATAGAGTGACTTACCTAGACTATGAAGGAGAAGGGTTACAGGCTTGGAGTACTAAGGTTAATCAAGTACTACATGGTAAGGATAAGTTGAAGGGGGAGTGTATGAGAGAGATTGATCAAGCTCTACTAAAAAAAGTAATCATCGAGCGTCCTCGTTCTAGTCATAAGGGAGACTATGGTCGTCTTCTCTTGATTGGGGGGACGTATCCCTATGGGGGAGCCATTATTATGGCTGCCTTAGGGGCTGTTAGAAGTGGCGCAGGCTTGGTGACAGTAGCTACGGATAAAGAGAATATTCCAGCGCTACATAGCCATTTGCCTGAGGCTATGGCTTTTGCTCTTGACGATAAGCAATTACTTGAGCAGCAGTTAGAGAAAGCGAATGTTGTCTTAGTTGGACCTGGGTTAGTGGATGATGAGCGCGGAGAACAGCTACTTCAAACAGTCTTTCATCATTTAAATCAAGACCAGACTCTCATACTGGATGGTGGTGCCTTATCTATTTTTGCTAAGAGGGGGATGAAATTTCCTAAAGCTAAGCTTGTTTTAACGCCACACCAAAGGGAATGGCAAGCCTTGTCAGGATTAGATTTGACGTCCCAAGGAACTGAGGAAACAAGAGAAGCTTTGATGAGTTTTCCTTCAGGAACGATTTTGGTTCAAAAAGGCCCTGCGACTCGAATCTGGCAAGCTGGTCAAGTTGATTTTTATCAGTTAGAGGTTGGGGGTCCCTATCAGGCGACTGGGGGTATGGGGGATACTCTGGCTGGGATGATTGCTGGCTTTGCAGGTCAATTCCCACAGGTTAGTCTCTATGAAAGAGTGACGGTAGCGACCTATTTACATTCAGCAATTGCCCAAGAACTGGCTGAGGATAATTTTGTAGTTCTGCCAACCACGGTCAGTCAACATATCCCAGCCTTTATGAAGAAAATACAAAAAGACACCTGAGGTTTTCAGGTGCCTTTTAAGGATTAGAAGAGGCCTTTGACCTTATCTACAAGACTGTCAAGCCCTTCTGAGCCTGAAACCAAAGCTTGTGCTTGGTTAAGATACTCACCGAGTTGGTCCTTATTTTCTTCGACAAAGGTTTTTGCGGCAGCCAAATCTTTTTTCTCGATTAGCTCTTTTACTTGATTAAACAAATCTAATGGGTTCATGAAGTCACTCCTTTTCTACACTTCTATTCAATCATTTTTTGAAAAAACTTGCAAGAAACTTGCCCCTTCCAATAAAGTTCATGGATGTCAAATGCTGTAAATTTTGATATAATTTTTAATGATGAATTTTAGAAATGATCGGTACGTTGTCGTGGATTTAGAGGCGACTAGTACCGGAAGCAAGGCAAAAATTATCCAAGTAGGAATCGTGGTCATTGAAAATGGTGAGATTGTTGACCAATATGCCACGGATGTCAATCCCCACGAACCTTTGGATTCTCATATCAAAGAATTAACGGGTTTGACCGACCAGAGACTAGCAGAGGCACCAGAGTTTTCTCAGGTGGCTGGAAAAATTTTTGACTTGGTCAAGGACGGTGTTTTTGTTGCGCACAATGTCCAGTTCGATGCCAATTTGTTGGCAGAATTTCTCTTTTTTGAGGGCTATGAATTGCGCACTCCCCGTATCGATACAGTCGAGTTGGCTCAGGTGTTTTATCCTCAGCTTGAAAAGTATAATCTGGGGATTCTCTGTCAAGAGTTGGGAATTTCACTAGAAAAAGCCCATACTGCCCTATCAGATGCCCAAGCAACAGCAGAGCTCTTCCTCTGTATGCGACAAAAAATGTTTCAACTGCCAAAAGGCTTATTGGAGCGCTTGTTAAGTTTGTCAGATGGTTTATTATATGAGTCTTATCTGGTCATCGAGGAAGTTTATCAGAAGCATTCCATCCTAGTTGAACATGACTTGGTAGAGGTGCAAGGTTTATTTTTAAGAAAAGAAAAACCAGCCCTTTCTCCACGCAAACTCTCAAAAGATTTCCAAACCAATATTGCCTTGTTGGGGTTGGAAGATAGAGCCCCGCAAGCTAGCTTTGCTCAAAAGGTCCAAGAGTTTTTACAAGAGGAAACAATTTCTTTTATTCAGGCTCAAACGGGGATCGGAAAAACCTACGGCTATCTCCTGCCAGCCTTATCACTAGAAAATGAAAAAGGAATCCTCCTCAGTGTTCCTACTAAAGTTCTACAAAATCAAGTGATGCAAGAAGAGGCTCGTAGATTGGAAGAGGTCTTTCACCTTTCGATTCATAGTCTTAAGGGACCACAAAATTACTTAAAACTAGATGCCTTTCACGCAGCGCTAGAGGAAGAAGAGTCCAATCGCTTGTACACACGTTTCAAGATGCAACTTCTAGTTTGGTTGACTGAAACAGAAACAGGGGACCTAGATGAGATTGGCCAGCTTTACCGTTACCAGCAATTTTTGCCAAACTTGGTACATGATGGGAACCTTCCCAAAGCCTCTCTCTTTTGGCTAGAGGATTTTTGGAGACGGGGGCAGAAAAAAGCTCGCTCTTGCCAGCTACTTGTGACCAATCATGCTTATCTCGTTACCCGACTTGAGGACGATCCCAGTCTGTTAGAGGGCCGTCTCTTGATTTTGGATGAGGCTCAAAAAATCTTATTAACTTTGGAAAATCTTTCGCAGAAGAGTTTCGTATTAAACGACATAGTAGACCAGCTAGATCAAGCCTTAGTTCGAGAAGAAGGGACGCTTCAGAGACGCTTGATGGAGAGTATTCGCTTTGAGCTTTGTCACTTGATGGACCAGTTCCTATCTGGTAAGCGTAGAATGTGCCCGACGACTACAATGGCACAACTCCAACAGGATTTCTCTGAGCTAGGCGTTCAAGGTTTCCAGGACTATCAGCGATTTTTCTGTACTGATGGAGAATTTTGGCTATCAGCCTCAGACTTGTCTAGCAAGAAGGTTGTCATTTCTTCCAGTCGCAATCAACGTCTGCTCTTTTCTGAGATTTTTCCAGAGAGTTGTCAACTCTTAGCTGTCTCTGCAACCTTGGAAATTAGTAGCAGAGTATCTTTACCAGAACTAATGGGATTTCCTCATGCATCCTTTGACCGACTGGAAGAGAATTTTCAAGAAAATCAAGAAATTTTGATCGTCAAGGATTTTCCATTGGTGACAGAAACCTCTCAAGAAGACTATGCTCAGGCTCTCGTGGAAGTGCTGGAAGATTTGTCCTATCTTGAAGAACCCATGCTCGTTTTATTCACTTCAAAAGACCTTTTGTTGCAGGTGTCTGACTCTCTCTCTCAGCCTCACCTAGCCCAATATAAAAACGGAGATCCTGCTCAACTCAAGAAACGATTTGAAAGAGGAGACTCTCAACTCTTACTAGGGACAGGTAGTTTTTGGGAAGGAGTTGATTTTGCAACTCATCCTCGAGTGATTGAAGTGGTGACACGCCTGCCCTTCCAAAATCCAGAAGATCCCTTTACGAAAAAAATGAATCAGGAACTGCGTCTTGAAGGGAAAAATCCTTTCTATGACTATCAACTGCCGATGGCTATTATTCGCCTCAAACAAGCGATTGGTAGAACCATGCGTCGTCTTGGACAGCGCTCATCTGTCCTTATCTTAGATAGCCGAATGACAAGCAAACGATATGGAAAGCAGATTAGCAAGGCCTTGTCACAGACTAGTCGAGTGAGAGAAGTTGGCAAAGAGCAAGTATTCTCAAAAGTTCAAGAATTTTTACACAAAAAATAAAATAAACATCTGAAAGAATGAAGGAGACCTTTATGAAACGTTCTCTCGACTCTCGGGTCGATTATAGTTTGATTTTACCAGTATTCTGTTTGCTGGTGATTGGAGTGGTAGCTATTTACATTGCTGTCAGCCATGACTATCCTCAAAATATTTGGCCTATTCTTGGTCAGCAACTAGCATGGATCGTCTTGGGAATTGTCATCAGCTTTGTAGTCATGTTTTTTAATACAAAATTTTTATGGCAGGCGACTCCCTATCTCTACGCCCTAGGTCTAGTCCTCATGGTTTTACCCTTGGTTTTTTACAATCCCAATTTGGTGGCGGCAACAGGGGCTAAAAACTGGGTGTCAATTGGAGGAGTGACACTTTTCCAACCTTCCGAATTCATGAAAATTTCCTATATTTTGATCTTGGCTCGGGTCATTGTCCAATTCACACAAAAACATAAGGAAAAAGAACGAACGATTGCATTAGACTTTCACTTGATATTGTGGTTGATTGTCTTCACACTGCCAGTTTTAGTTTTACTGGCCTTGCAGAGTGACTTAGGAACGGCCTTGGTCTTTGTCGCAATCTTTGCTGGACTCGTCTTGCTTTCTGGGGTATCATGGAAAATTATCATTCCAATTTTTGCGACAGTTGTATCAGGAATTGCAGGATTTTTGGCAATTTTCATCACAAAAGATGGGCGTGCTTTCATGCATCAGATCGGGATGCCAACCTATCAGATCAACCGTATCCTTGCTTGGCTCAATCCCTTTGATTATGCACAAACGACCACCTATCAACAGGCCCAAGGGCAAATCGCCATCGGAAGTGGAGGATTATTTGGTCAAGGATTTAATGTATCCAATCTCCTTATTCCCGTTCGTGAGAGTGATATGATTTTTACAGTCATTGCAGAAGATTTTGGTTTTATCGGCTCTGTCCTTGTAATTACACTTTATCTCTTACTTATCTATCGAATGTTAAAAATCACTCTGAAGTCCAATAACCAATTTTATACATACATTTCAACTGGATTTATTATGATGCTCTTGTTCCATATCTTTGAAAACATTGGGGCGGTGACAGGCCTGCTACCTCTGACAGGGATTCCTTTGCCTTTCATTTCCCAAGGAGGATCAGCCATTATCAGTAATCTGATTGGTGTTGGTTTGCTTCTATCGATGAGTTATCAAACGCATCTAGCCGAAGAAAAGAGCGGTAAGACAAGATTTAAACGGAAGAAAGTTGTTTTGAAAAAAGTTAAATAAGGAGTAAATCATGGCTAAAGTAGCAGTTATCTTAGCAGATGGCTTTGAAGAAATCGAAGCCCTAACAGTTGTGGACGTATTACGTCGTGCCAATATTACTTGTCATATGGTTGGCTTTGAAGCCCGAGTGACGGGATCACATGCCATCCAAGTACAAGCAGATCGTGTGTTTGATGGTGATTTATCTGACTATGACATGATTGTCTTACCAGGAGGTATGCCAGGTTCAGCTCACTTGCGTGATAATGAGCAATTGATTGCTGAACTTCAAAAATGTGAGCAAGTTGGTAAAAAAGTAGCAGCCATTTGTGCAGCACCAATTGTACTGAATCGAGCCGGTCTCCTCAAGGACAAAGAGTTCACCTGCTATGATGGTGTCCAAGAGCAAATTGCTGATGGTCACTATCGCAAGGAAACAGTAGTTGTCGATGGTCACTTGATTACCAGTCGCGGTCCAGCAACTGCCCTTGCCTTTGCTTATAACCTAGTAGAACAACTTGGTGGAGATGCAGATGCTTTGAGAGAAGCCATGCTCTATCGTGATGTGTTTGGAATAGATTAACTAAAACGAGAGGAATCTATCAATTAGGGGATTCTTCTCGTTTTTTACTGTTAAATATAGAAGGAAATCGTCGCTTTTTTGATAAAAAAATGCTATAATGAAGGGTATGAAATATCACGATTACATCTGGGATTTAGGTGGAACTTTACTTGATAATTATGAGACTTCGACCGCGGCTTTTGTGGAAACATTAGCTCAATTTGGAATCGAAGAAGAACATGATAAAGTTTATAATGCCTTGAAAGTGTCAACTGCTTTTGCGATTGACCAATTTGCCCCAACAATAGAGCATTTTTTAGAAAAATATAAGGAAAACGAAGCGCGAGAGCTTGAACATCCTGCCTTGTTTGAGGGAGTACCTGCTTTATTGGAGGAAATCTCAGACCAGGGAGGACGGAACTTTTTAGTTTCGCATCGCAATGACCAAGTTTTGGATATTCTTGAAAAGACAGGTATTGCTGGCTATTTTACAGAAGTAGTAACAGCTAGCTCTGGCTTTAAGAGAAAACCAAATCCAGAGTCTATGATCTATTTGCGAGATAAGTATAAGATTAGTTCTGGTATCGTGATTGGTGACCGTCCTATCGATATTGAAGCTGGACAAGCAGCAGGCTTAGCGACGCATCTCTTTAAAAATATCGTGACATTGAGACAAGTATTAGACATGTAAGAAAAAGGGGAAAAATGACAGAAGATATTAAAAACCAACAGGTACAAGATTATGATGCCAGTCAAATTCAAGTTTTGGAAGGTCTGGAAGCTGTTCGTATGCGTCCAGGGATGTATATTGGATCAACTGCCAAAGAAGGTCTTCACCATCTTGTATGGGAAATTGTAGATAATTCTATTGATGAGGCCTTGGCAGGATTTGCTAGTCATATTGAGGTCTTTATTGAACCTGATAATTCCATTACTGTTGTCGATGACGGTCGTGGTATTCCAGTTGATATCCAAGAGAAAACAGGACGACCTGCCGTTGAAACAGTTTTTACTGTCCTTCACGCCGGAGGTAAATTCGGCGGTGGTGGCTACAAGGTGTCAGGTGGGTTGCACGGTGTGGGCTCATCCGTTGTAAATGCTCTTTCAACACAGTTAGATGTTCGCGTTCATAAAAACGGAAAGATTCATTACCAAGAATACCGCCGTGGTCATGTTGTTGCTGATCTCGAGGTGATTGGAGATACAGATAAAACAGGGACAATCGTTCACTTTACTCCAGACCCAGAAATTTTTACAGAGACAACCACATTTGACTTTGATAAATTAAACAAACGTATTCAAGAGTTAGCCTTTTTGAATCGCGGTCTTCAAATCTCCATCACGGATAAACGTGAAGGGCTTGAACAAACCAAACATTATCACTACGAAGGTGGGATTGCGAGCTACGTTGAGTACATCAATGAAAACAAGGATGTTATTTTTGAAAACCCAATCTACACAGATGGTGAAATGGATGACATTACAGTAGAAGTTGCTATGCAGTATACAACGGGTTACCATGAAAATGTCATGAGTTTCGCTAACAATATTCATACCCATGAAGGTGGGACACACGAACAAGGTTTCCGTACAGCATTAACTCGTGTTATTAACGACTACGCTCGTAAAAACAAACTTCTCAAAGACAATGAAGAAAACCTAACAGGGGAAGACGTCCGTGAAGGTTTAACTGCCGTTATTTCTGTGAAACATCCAAACCCACAATTTGAAGGTCAAACCAAGACTAAACTTGGAAATAGTGAAGTTGTGAAGATTACGAATCGCCTATTTAGCGATGCATTTTCTGACTTCCTTCTGGAAAATCCACAGATTGCTAAACGCATCGTAGAAAAAGGGATTTTAGCTGCGAAAGCACGTGTGGCTGCCAAGCGTGCGCGTGAAGTTACTCGTAAGAAGTCAGGTTTAGAAATCTCAAACCTTCCAGGAAAGTTAGCAGACTGTTCATCAAACAATCCAGCTGAAACTGAACTCTTCATCGTCGAAGGAGACTCAGCGGGAGGTTCTGCAAAATCAGGACGTGATCGTGAGTTCCAAGCTATCTTACCAATTCGTGGTAAAATCCTTAACGTTGAAAAGGCAAGTATGGATAAAATCCTTGCGAACGAGGAGATTCGTAGCCTCTTTACAGCTATGGGGACTGGCTTTGGTGCTGAATTTGATGTCAGCAAGGCGCGTTATCAGAAATTGGTTATCATGACAGATGCCGATGTTGATGGAGCCCATATCCGTACTCTCTTGTTAACTCTAATTTATCGTTATATGAAACCCGTTCTAGAGGCAGGTTATGTTTATATCGCTCAACCACCAATTTACGGTGTTAAAGTCGGTAGTGAAATTAAAGAATATATTCAACCAGGCGCAGACCAAGAAATCCGCCTCCAAGAAGCCTTGGCTCGCTACAGCGAAGGTCGTTCTAAACCAACCATTCAACGTTATAAAGGTCTTGGAGAAATGGATGACCACCAACTTTGGGAAACTACTATGAATCCTGAACACCGCCTCATGGCTAGAGTATCAGTAGATGACGCTGCTGAAGCTGATAAGATTTTTGATATGCTCATGGGCGACCGTGTGGAACCACGTCGAAAATTTATCGAAGAAAACGCTGTTTACAGTACTCTTGACGTATAAAAAAATTGGGAAATAGTTCCCATGGTTTGAAAAATATGATATAATCATTACAATTGTTTCATGTATAAAAAGGAGTTTGATATGTCTGATAATCTGTTGATTATTACTATAATTGCAATCGCGGCTCTTCTGATTATTGCATATGTTGTGGCAATTTTGTTACGCAAACGCAATGAAAAGAAGCTCGCAGTATTAGAAGAAAGAAAGGAAGAGTTGTATAACCTTCCAGTTAACGATGAAGTAGAAGCTGTTAAGAATATGCATCTGATTGGTCAAAGTCAGATTGCATTTAGAGAGTGGAATCAAAAATGGGTAGACCTATCACTCAACTCATTTGCGGATATTGAGAATAATCTGTTTGAAGCAGAATGTTACAATAATTCATTTCGCTTTTTGAAAGCTCAACATAAAATTGATCAAATTGAAAGCCAGATTACCCTTATCGAAGAAGATATTGCTTCCATTCGAAATGCTTTGGCAGATCTAGAAAAACAAGAATCAAAAAATAGTGGTCGTGTCTTGCATGCTTTAGATTTATTTGAAAGCTTACAGAAGACGGTCGCTGAAGATTCTGAGAGATATGGTCGATCACTTCCTGAAATTGAAAAACAATTGGAGAACATCCAATCAGAATTTTCTCAATTTGTGACGCTAAACACTTCAGGAGATCCAGTTGAAGCAGCAGGAATTCTGGATAATGCTGAAAACCATATCCTAGCTCTGACACATATCGTAGAGAGAATTCCAGCAATTGTTGCTAAACTGACGACTGAACTTCCTGATCAACTGGAAGATTTAGAGGCTGGCTACCGTAAGTTGCTTGATGCCAACTATAACTTTGTAGAAACTGACATTGAATCACGTTTGCAGTTGTTGTATGAAGCTTTGAAAAATAACCAAGAAAATATTAAAAAATTGGAATTGGACAATGCTGAATATGAAAATAATCAGATTCAAGAAGAAATCAATGCTCTCTATAATATTTTCACACGAGAGATTGCTTCTCAAAAAGTTGTTGAAAACTTGTTGGCAACACTTCCAACCTATCTTGACCATTTAAAAGACAACAATCAAGTCTTGGTGAAAGATATTGAGCGTTTGAGCAAGACCTACTTGATGGCAGAGAGTGATGTAAATCATGTTCGTCGTCTTCAAGTGGACTTAGATTCCCTAGAAGTTACGATTAGAGATTTGACCTCAGAACAAGAGGAATATTCAGAGGCTTACTCTGTATTAGAAGAACGTTTAGAAAATGTTCAAGCTACTTTGAAAGAAATTGAAGATGATCAAGTTTCAGTGAGCGAACGTTTGATACAGATTGAAAAAGATGATGTTAATGCACGTCAAAAGGCAAATGTTTACGTCAATCGCCTCCACACAATCAAGCGCTACATGGAAAAGAGGAATCTTCCAGGAATTCCACAGAATTTCTTGAAATTGTTCTTTGCTGCTAGCCATAGTACAGAGGATTTGATGGCAGAGTTAGAACAGTCACAAGTCAACATTGAGTCTGTTAATCGTATCCTAGAAATCGCATCACATGATATGGAAGTTTTGGAAACAGAAACATATAGTATTGTGCAATATGCTACCTTGACAGAGCAATTACTTCAATATTCTAACCGTTACAGATCATTTGATGAAGGGATTCAACAAGCCTTCCACGAATCTTTAGAAATCTTTGAAAATGCCTTTGATTATCAAGCGTCTTTTGAAAAGATTTCCCAAGCTTTGGAAGTTGCTGAACCAGGAGTAACAAACCGCTTTGTTTCCTCATATGAAAAAACAAGAGAAATCATTCGATTTTAATCATCTTCGCGTCAAAGTTTGACTGCTAATAAGAGTGGGACAGAAATCGATAGACAAAGTCTCGATTTCGTCGTCCCACCTCCGCACAGTTGAGTAGGGCTGTAAAAGTTGATGAAATCAGCGTAGTAGAGCCCACTCAACCACTGCGTCTTGCTCGACAATCCAAAGAAAATTGAGAGGCTAGGACTTTTGTCCCAACCTCTTTCTTTTACCTTTCTTTTTCGAAAAAATGGACATTTTCCTATTTATCATTGAAATTATAGTTTATATTTGATATGATAAGACTATGACAAGAAATAGAAAAAAACGTAAAACAGTTGAAGATAAGAAGCAAAGAAATTTATGGATAATAGTGGCTTTGCTTTTTTTTACAATGGTGACTTTGCAAGGCATCATAACTTATAAGGTAGCGAATAAAAAGGTTTTTGAGGAAAAAATAGAAGCACTGAAAAAAGAAAAAGATGATTCCTATTCACAAGGAAGTCAGAAAGATCATTTTCGTAAAGGGCAGGCAGAAATCATCACCTACTATCCTATGACGGGGGACAAGGTCATTAGCTCTGTTCAGGATATTATTATAAAAGATATCACGGATAAGGTAGAAGATAAAGAACATTTGATTTTTTACTACTCTGAAAAAGATTCTTCTTCCATCAAGGGTGTGGAGAGTCATCTTGTGAAAAAACAGGCCTATGACTTGAGTGATTCTACTGTTGTTGAATTAGAGAACACGTCATTAGATCAGCTTTATCTTAAGGAAGATGGGACTCTGTTTACTTTAGATCAGTTATTTACTGATGCTAGTAAAGCCAAGGAAAAGATTCTTGAAGATATCAAGTCAACACTCCAAGATAAAAAGCTCGAACAAGCACTTGTCGATCAAGTAGTAGCCGATTTTTCAGCTGCAGAATTATCAACTTGGAAGTTTGCTTACAAAGATAGTCAACTGGTCTTATATCCAGTTAAACAAACTAATAATGTAGAAGAAATAGCTTTGCCTATTTCAGACTTCTTTGATGTTATCCAATCGTCCTATCTAACTGAAAATGATGCAGAACTTTATAAGAAGGCTCAGGCTGAGAAAAATAAAAAACTAGTAGCTCTTACCTTTGATGATGGACCGGACGGAAATACAACTCCACAAGCTCTAGATATTCTAGCCAAGTACAAGATCAAGGCAACCTTTTTTGTACAAGGAAAAAATATTGCAGGTAATGAAGCTATCCTCAAACGTATGCAGGCTGAGGGGCACGAAGTTGGAAACCATAGTTGGAACCACCCGGTTTTAACAAAACTATCATTGGAAGATGCTAAGAAACAGCTCACAGATACTGAAGACGCTATTACAAAAGTTCTTGGGAAAAGCTCTAAATTGATGCGTCCACCATACGGTGCTATTTCAGATGATATTCGCAATAGTCTTGATTTAAGCTTTATCATGTGGGATGTGGATAGTTTGGATTGGAAGAGTAAAAATGAAGCGGCGATTTTTACAGAAATTCAGCGGCAAGTAAGTAATGGATCTATCGTTTTGATGCATGATATTCATCAAACATCTGTTAACTCACTACCCAAAGTAATTGAGTATCTACAGGGACAAGGCTATAGTTTTGTGACTGTATCAGAACTACTCAACACTCGTTTGAAGCCACATGAGATTTACTATTCTCGTAACCAGTAAGTTCACAGTCGGCAACTATTTAGAAAAAATTAAAAAAAGATAGTTTTAATCTTGACAAGTAGGGGAAAACTTGATATTATATAAAAGTTGAGAAAAGCAGAAGTGAGAACTTCTCGCCTTGCGACTAACGTTGTCTGGCCCCTACGGATCAAGTTTCAGAAATGAAATACAATCATGTAGTGCGGGTTTGCGTTAGCAAGTCCGCTCTTGTTTTTCTCTAAACTAAAAAAAGAGGTGAAAACCATAGCAAAGCAAGACTTATTCATCAATGATGAAATTCGTGTACGCGAAGTTCGTTTAATCGGTCTTGAAGGTGAGCAATTGGGTATCAAACCACTAAGCGAAGCGCAAGCACTTGCGGATGAAGCTAATGTGGACTTGGTTCTCATTCAACCTCAAGCTAAACCTCCTGTTGCAAAAATTATGGACTACGGCAAGTTCAAATTTGAGTACCAGAAGAAACAAAAAGAACAACGCAAAAAACAAAGCGTTGTGACCGTGAAAGAAGTTCGTTTGAGCCCGGTTATTGACAAGGGTGACTTCGAAACTAAACTTCGCAATGCTCGCAAATTCCTTGAAAAAGGAAACAAAGTGAAGGTATCTATTCGCTTTAAGGGGCGTATGATTACCCATAAAGAGATTGGTGCAAAAGTTTTAGCCGAGTTCGCTGAAGCAACTCAAGATATTGCTATCATTGAACAACGTGCTAAAATGGATGGACGCCAAATGTTCATGCAATTGGCGCCAGCAACTGACAAAAAATAATTGTCAGAAAGTTAAATAAAGGAGAAAAAATCATGCCAAAACAAAAAACACACCGCGCATCAGCTAAACGTTTCAAACGTACAGGTTCTGGTGGACTTAAACGTTTCCGTGCTTACACTTCTCACCGTTTCCACGGAAAAACTAAAAAACAACGTCGTCATCTTCGTAAAGCATCTATGGTGCATTCAGGAGATTTCAAACGTATCAAAGCAATGCTTACTCGCTTGAAATAATCGCGTATTTGTAAGTAAAGAATTCTAGGAAATATTTGGAGGAAATATAAATGGCACGTGTTAAAGGTGGCGTTGTATCACGCAAACGTCGTAAACGTATTTTAAAATTAGCAAAAGGTTACTATGGAGCTAAACACATCTTGTTCCGTACTGCAAAAGAACAAGTAATGAACTCTTACTACTATGCATACCGTGACCGTCGTCAAAAGAAACGTGACTTCCGTAAATTGTGGATCACACGTATCAATGCGGCAGCTCGTTTGAACGGACTTTCATACTCACAATTGATGCATGGTTTGAAATTGGCTGAGATCGAAGTTAACCGTAAAATGCTTGCTGACTTGGCTGTTAACGATGCAGCAGCTTTCACAGCTCTTGCAGATGCAGCTAAAGCAAAACTTGGTAAATAATTATTCATAAGACTGGTGCAAGTTTGTCCCAGTCTTTTTTAAACAAAGGAGAAAAAAATGGCTTCAAAAATGCTACACACATGCTTGCGAGTAGAAAATCTTGAAAAATCAATTGCTTTTTATCAAGATGCTTTTGGATTTAAGGAATTGCGTCGCAAGGATTTTCCAGACTATGCTTTTACGATTGTTTATCTTGGACTTGAAGGTGATGATTATGAGTTAGAGTTGACTTATAACTATGATCACGGACCTTATGTTGTCGGTGACGGTTTTGCTCACATCGCCCTAAGCACACCTGATCTTGAGGCTCTTCACAAAGAACATAGCGACAAAGGCTATGAAGTGACAGCACCTAATGGACTTCCAGGGACTCAACCAAACTATTACTTTATCAAAGATCCAGATGGATACAAGGTAGAAGTAATTCGTGAAAATTCATTATAGTTCCTATCGAGTAGCTTGTATGCTACTCGTTTTTTTAATTTGTAGTAGAATGAAAGAAAAAGAATAGAGCAAGGTCAGGGAAGTTTATGTAAAAGATGATTTTTGGCACCTGTTTCCAGATGCTCAAATCAGTGTATTGGTGGAAAAAGTTCTCAACAATACTATTGATGAGAGTGAAGATCCATATTTTAAAACTTTACTAGATGAAGGAACAAAAAAGCACGGATTTTTATACCAGATGAAAATTTCACTCAGAATGAGGTGAGTCAAGAATGGCATCAGGCATTCACTTAATTCAAAACCAAAAAATGTGCTCGTTCTTCTCTTGAAGCTTTATTAAAGCGTGTGAGTCAAGGAAGAGAATGTAATCCAATAAATCCTTTGGTAGATATCTATAATAGCGTTTCACTTTCTTACGCAGTACCTTGTGGGGAAGAGGATTTAGCTAAGATTGTTGGTGACTTCTTGGAAGAGCACGAAGGAATGAATCCTTCTTCCACTAGGGTCTGAAAGTGATGCTTCTGCATTAGCTGATGAAATGATTTATTTTGAAGAATAAGATACGGTTTGTCGCTGTTTAAACTGGCGTGAAGCCCAAAGAACCATGTTAACGCAAGAAACCAAAGATGCTATTTTAGTCATTGAAGCTATCAATGAAGAGCAGGCATCACGAGCTCGGGAAGCAATGCTAGAACTACATACTAAAATTGGTAAATATTTCGGTGTCAGTGGTAAGATTAGCCACTTAACAACTACAAATCCTATCTTGGAAATAGATTGATAAGTGGGAATCACGGTTAATTCAACTGTGGTTCTTTTTTCTTCAAGGGAAGAAAGAAATTGTTTTTCTATTTTTTAAAATGGTATAATATAAGGAGAAAAAGGGAGGTGATAGCGAGTGATTGCACAACTTGATACAAAAACGGTTTATAGTTTCATGGAGAGTATGATTTCCATTCGGAAGTATGTTGATCAAGGAAAAGCATACGGCTACTCAGCACTTGGAATCATGGATGTTGACAATCTATATGGAGCTTATTATTTTATCAAAGAGTGCCAGAAACAGGAGATCCAGCCTGTATTAGGTCTTGAGGTGACCGTTCATCATAAGGAGGAACTCGTCAACCTTCGATTTTTAGCCTTGTCAAATCATGGCTATCGAAATCTCATGAAGCTTTCGACTCTAAAAATGACAGGTAAAAAGGAATGGACTGATTTTTCTACTTATCTAGAAGATGTTTGTGTTATTGTTCCCTATTATTCTGCAATTGATTCCTTGGACTTAGGACATGACTATTATATCGGAGTGTATCCAGATACACCTCAGTCGAATTTTTCTCACCCCATTCTCCCACTTTATCGTGTTAATTCCTTCGAATCTGAGGATTTAGAAACGCTTCAAATGCTCAAGGCGATTAAGGAAAATGTGACCTTGAGAGAGGTTGATGTTCAATCTCAACAGGGCTTGTTTTTGCCAGCTGATCGTCTAGAACAGGCTTTTCTTGAAAAGTTCCCAATCGCTCTGGAAAATCTTGCAAAATTGACCAAGGATACTTCCTACGAGATTGATAGTAGTCTCAAACTTCCACGTTTCAATCCAGAGAGACCTGCTGTTGAAGAACTTCGGGAACGAGCTATTCAGGGTCTGAAGCAGAAAGGGTTATGGAATCAAGATTATCAGGCTCGTTTAGAAGATGAGTTATCTGTGATTCATGACATGGGATTCGATGATTATTTCTTGGTTGTCTGGGACCTCTTACGTTTCGGTCGTTCTCAAGGTTATTATATGGGAATGGGACGCGGATCCGCAGTTGGAAGTTTAGTGGCCTACGCTTTAGATATCACTGGAATTGATCCTGTAGCTAAAAATCTTATCTTTGAACGCTTCTTGAATCGTGAACGCTACACCATGCCAGATATCGATATTGATATTCCAGATATCTATCGCCCTGAGTTTATTCGTTATGTTCGTGACCGTTATGGTAGTATCCATGCTGCGCAGATTGTCACCTACTCAACCTTTGGTGCTAAACAGGCCGTCCGAGATGTTTTTAAACGATATGGTGTTCCCGAGTACGAGTTGACATCCATAACCAAGAAAATTGGTTTCAAAGATACCTTGACAACCGCCTATGAAGGCAATCTAGGATTTAGACAACTGATTCAGAGTAAGATTGAGTACCAAAAGGCTTTTGAAATTGCCAAAAAGATAGAAGGCTATCCTCGACAGACCTCTATCCACGCTGCTGGTGTCGTGATTAGTGATAAAAATCTAACGGATTATATCCCTCTTAAGTATGGTGAGGATATGCTCATTACCCAGTATGATGCCCATGGAGTTGAAGGAAATGGCTTGCTCAAGATGGATTTCTTGGGCCTACGAAACCTAACCTTCGCTCAAAAAATGCAGGAGCTCTTATATGAAACTCAAGGTATTTTACTAAGGATTGAGGATATTGACCTTGAGGATAGGGAAACATTAGCCCTCTTTGCAGCTGGAAAGACCAAGGGGATTTTTCAATTTGAACAACCTGGAGCTATCCGTTTATTGAAACGAGTGAAGCCACAAAACTTTGAAGAAGTAGTAGCAACAACTTCTTTAAACCGACCAGGTGCGAGCGACTATATTGATAACTTTGTGGCTCGAAAACATGGTAAAGAAAAGGTAACAGTTCTGGACCCAGTTTTGGAAAATATTTTAGCTCCAACTTATGGAATTATGCTTTACCAAGAACAGGTTATGCAAGTGGCACAGCGTTACGCTGGTTTCAGCCTTGGGAAGGCCGACATTTTACGTCGTGCCATGGGGAAAAAGAATGCAGCTGAGATGCACCGAATGGAGGAAAGTTTCATCCAAGGAGCACTCGAAAAAGGTCATGGAAAGGAACAGGCTCAGCAGGTTTTTGCTGTCATGGAAAAATTTGCTGGTTATGGTTTCAACCGATCACATGCTTATGCTTATGCGGCTTTAGCCTTCCAGCTTGCTTACTTTAAAACACATTACCCAGAAATCTTTTATCAAGTCATGCTCAACTATGCCAGTGGAGATTATATTCTCGATGCCCTTGAAATGGGCTTTGAACTAACACCACTCTCTATCAATACAATTCCGTATTTGGATAAATTGACAGACAAGACTATTTACTTGGGACTTAAGAGTATCAAGGGGATGCCTCGAGATTTTGCCTATTGGATTTTAGAGAATCGTCCTTTTAGTAGTGTCGAAGATTTTGTCACTCGCTTGCCTAAAAATTATCAGAAGTTGAGTCTTTTAACTCCCCTAGTCGAGATTGGTTTATTCGATAGTTTTGAAAAAAATCGCCAAAAAATCTTATCCAACTTACCTACTTTGTTCATTTTTGTGGAAGAATTAGGTAGTTTATTTGCGGATAATAGCTACAATTGGCTTGAGAGTGAGGATTTTACGCAAGTCGAAAAGTTTCGTAAGGAACAGGAGTGGCTTGGAGTCGGTATCAGTCCGCATCCCTTACTGATTTTAGCAAAGAATCCCCTCTATCCAATTGTGAGTTTGTCTGAACTATCTGAAGGACAGACAGCTACAGTACTCGTTGAGATAGAATCCATTCGTGTCATTCGTACTAAAAATGGTGAAAACATGGCTTTTCTGAAAGTTAGTGATAGTAAAACGAAGCTTGAAGTCACAGTTTTTTCTGACCAGTATCGTCAATTTAACAATCTCTTACATGAAGGAAGATTTTACTACCTTAATGGAAAAGTGCAGGCAAGAGACGGTCGCCTTCAGTTAGTATTAAATAATCTAAAAGAAGCAGTGAGTGAACGATTTTGGATTCAGGCTGCTGATCATGAACATGATTCTGAAATTTATCATATTTTAGAACAATACAAGGGACAAATTCCAGTCATTATTCGCTACGAAAATGAACAAAAAAATGTTCTTTTGCCGGGCTATTTTGTTGCAAAAGATGTTAGTTTGCAGGAATCTTTGAGTCAAATAACTATGAAAACGATTTATCGTTAAAAATCAATGAAAATAAAAGAATTTTAACTTTAATTATGGTATAATCAGTTAGAATGTTAAAAGAAAAAGGAGCAAAACCAAATGAAACGTATTGCTGTTTTGACTAGTGGTGGAGACGCCCCTGGTATGAATGCTGCCATCCGTGCAGTAGTTCGTCAAGCAATCTCAGAAGGAATGGAAGTTTTTGGTATCTATGATGGATACGCAGGTATGGTTGCCGGCGAAATTTATCCACTTGATGCTGCTTCAGTGGGAGACATCATTTCACGTGGTGGTACTTTCCTTCACTCTGCTCGTTATCCTGAGTTTGCAAAACTCGAAGGTCAACTTAAAGGGATTGAGCAGTTGAAAAAACACGGTATCGAAGGTATCGTGGTTATCGGTGGTGACGGTTCTTATCACGGAGCTATGCGCTTGACTGAGCATGGATTCCCTGCTATCGGACTTCCAGGAACAATCGATAACGATATCGTAGGTACTGATTTCACAATCGGATTTGATACTGCAGTTACAACTGCAATGGATGCCATCGATAAGATTCGTGATACCTCATCAAGTCACCGTCGTACTTTCGTAGTTGAAGTTATGGGACGTAATGCTGGAGATATCGCTCTTTGGGCTGGTATTGCCACTGGTGCTGATGAAATTATCATCCCTGAAGAAGGCTTCAAGATGGAAGACATCGTAGCAAGTATCAAAGCTGGATATGAACACGGTAAGAAACACAACATTATCGTTTTGGCAGAAGGTGTTATGTCAGCGGCTGAATTTGGTCAAAAGCTAAAAGAAGCTGGAGATACAAGCGACCTTCGTGTAACTGAACTTGGTCATATCCAACGTGGTGGATCTCCAACTGCTCGTGACCGTGTATTGGCGTCACGCATGGGTGCACACGCTGTTAAACTTCTTAAACAAGGAATCGGTGGTGTCGCTGTTGGTATTCGCAATGAGAAAATGGTTGAAAATCCAATTCTTGGAACTGCAGAAGAAGGAGCTTTGTTTAGCCTAACAGCTGATGGTAAGATCGTTGTTAACAACCCTCACAAAGCTGACCTTGAACTTTCTGCTTTGAACAAGAGCTTGTCATAATCAACTTTAACTAAACTGGTAAAATGACCATAAAAGGTCAAATTATATAAAGGAGTCACAAAAATCATGAACAAACGTGTAAAAATCGTTGCAACTTTGGGTCCTGCGGTAGAAATCCGTGGTGGTAAAAAATTCGGTGATGACGGATACTGGGGTGAAAAACTTGACGTTGAAGCTTCAGCTAAAAACATTGCTCAATTGATTGAAGCAGGGGCTAACACTTTCCGTTTCAACTTCTCACACGGTGACCACCAAGAACAAGGTGACCGTATGGCAACTGTTAAACTTGCAGAAAAACTTGCGGGTAAAAAAGTTGGTTTCCTTCTTGATACTAAAGGACCAGAAATCCGTACTGAATTGTTTGAAGGTGAAGCTAAAGAGTACTCATACAAAACTGGTGAAAAAATCCGTGTTGCAACTAAACAAGGTATCAAATCAACTCGTGAAGTGATTGCTTTGAACGTTGCTGGAGCTCTTGATATCTATGATGACGTTGAAGTTGGTCGTCAAGTATTGGTTGACGATGGTAAACTTGGTCTTCGCGTTGTAGAAAAAGACGATGCTACTCGTGAATTCATCGTTGAAGTTGAAAATGACGGTGTTATCGCTAAACAAAAAGGTGTTAACATCCCTAACACTAAAATTCCTTTCCCAGCTCTTGCTGAACGTGATAACGCTGATATCCGCTTCGGTCTTGAACAAGGTATCAACTTTATCGCGATCTCATTCGTACGTACTGCAAAAGACGTGAACGAAGTTCGTGCAATCTGTGAAGAAACTGGTAACGGTCACGTTCAATTGTTCGCTAAAATTGAAAACCAACAAGGTATCGATAACTTGGATGAAATCATTGAAGCTGCTGACGGTATCATGATCGCTCGTGGTGACATGGGTATCGAAGTACCATTTGAAATGGTTCCAGTTTACCAAAAAATGATCATCACTAAAGTGAACGCTGCTGGTAAAGTTGTTATCACTGCAACAAACATGCTTGAAACAATGACTGAAAAACCACGTGCAACTCGTTCAGAAGTATCAGATGTATTTAACGCTGTTATCGACGGAACTGATGCTACAATGCTTTCAGGTGAGTCAGCAAATGGTAAATACCCACTTGAGTCTGTTCGTACAATGGCTACAATCGACAAGAACGCTCAAACTCTTCTTAACGAATACGGACGTTTGAACTCAGATTCATTTGAACGTAACTCTAAGACAGAAGTTATGGCTTCAGCAGTTAAAGACGCTACAAACTCAATGGACATCAAATTGGTTGTAACTCTTACTAAGACTGGTCACACAGCACGTTTGATCTCTAAATATCGTCCAAATGCTGATATCTTGGCATTGACATTTGACGAATTGACAGAACGTGGATTGATGTTGAACTGGGGTGTTATCCCAATGTTGACAGAAGCTCCATCATCAACTGATGATATGTTCGAAATTGCTGAACGTAAAGCAGTTGAAGCAGGTCTTGTACAATCTGGTGACGATATCGTTATCGTTGCAGGTGTGCCACTTGGTGAAGCAGTTCGTACTAACACAATGCGTATCCGTACTGTACGTTAATCTAATATTAAAAAACCTATCATATCAGGCTTTCTAGCTTGTGTGATAGGTCTTTTTTCTTATCCTTTTCGAATAAAGTAGAAAAGGAGGTTTTATGTTTTTAGCTAGAGATGGAAATGGGAGGCTAGTCAATGCCTTGGAGGATGAACTAGTCAAGCAAGCTTATTATTGTCCGGCTTGTGGAACGAGTGTCCGCTTGAGGAAAGGAAAAAACGTGAGAAGGCATTTTGCGCATGAAAGTCTCAAAAAATGTGATTTTTTTCATGAAAATGAAGGACCAGAACATTTGGAAAATAAGGTGGCACTTTTTAATTGGGTTAAGAAAGATGCTGAAGTAGAGATGGAATATCCCATACCTGAACTGAAGCAAATCGCAGATATCTTTATCAACAAGCAACTAGCTCTAGAAATTCAGTGTAGTCCCATTTCTTGTGAACTTTTACGGGAGAGAAGCAATGGTTATCGAAGTTTGGGAATTCAAGTTCTTTGGCTACTAGGAGAAAAGCTCTGGCTAAAAGAGCGACTAACTCAACTTCAGAGAGATTTTCTTTACTTTAGTAATAACATGGGCTTTCATCTTTGGGAGTTAGACCATAAAAAACAGGTTTTGAGACTCAAGTACCTCCTTCATCAAGATTTGAAAGGGAAACTCCATTATCAAGTCAAGGAATTTTCTTATGACAAAGGGAATCTTCTAGAAATATTACGGACTCCTTATCAGCAACAAAATATTATCACTTTTTCGGTCGAACAAGATAAGAACATTTGTCGTTACATTCAAAAACAACTCTACTATCAAAATCCCTATTGGATGAAGCAACAAGCCAAGGCCTACTTGAGAGGGGAGAACCTTTTGAATCTGAAGAATCAGGACTGGTATCCTCAAGTAAGGCCGATAGAAAATGATTCTTTTTGTCAAATTAAACAGGATATTAGTGATTATTATCGCAACTTTCGAATTTATTATCAAAAAAATCCTCAAACTGAGTTACAAAAGCTCTATCCACCTGCCTTTTATCAGCATTATTTCTCGAAAAATATGGTAAAATAGAAAGGATGGAGGAAACTTATGGTATTACAACGAAATGAAATCAATGAAAAAGATACATGGGATCTATCAACGATCTTTGAAACAGACCAAAAATGGGAAGAAGAACTCGCCCTTTTAACAGAAGATACAAAACAAGCAGCTAGTCTTGAAGGACATCTCTTGGATAGTGCAGAAAGTCTTCTTGATATTACAGAGCGTTATCTGGAATTGAGTCGTCGTCTTGAAAAACTCTATGTCTATGCACATATGAAAAACGACCAGGATACACGAGTTGCTAAATATCAAGAATACTATGCAAAAGCCATGACTCTTTATAGTCAACTTGATCAAGTCTTCTCTTTCTATGAGCCTGAATTTATGGCTATAACAGAAGAGCAGTATCAAAACTTTTTAGCAGAAGAACCAAAACTCCAGCCTTATAAACACTTCTTTGATAAACTCTTGCAAAATAAGGACCATGTCCTTTCACAACGTGAAGAAGAGTTGCTTGCAGGTGCTGGTGAAATCTTCGGTGCAGCTAGTGAAACCTTTGCTATTTTAGATAATGCAGATATCGTCTTTCCATATGTTCAAGATGAAGATGGAAATGAAGTTCAATTGTCACACGGCGTTTATATGCGCTTGGTAGAATCTAAAAATCGTGAGGTTCGTCGTGAAGCTTATGAAGCCCTCTATGCTACTTATGAGCAATACCAGCATACTTACGCTAAAACCTTGCAGACCAATGTTAAAGTGCAAAACTATCGTGCTAAGGTTCGTAATTACAAGAGTGCGCGTGAAGCTGCTCTTGCGGCAAACTTTGTGCCAGAAAGTGTTTATGACAATTTAGTATCTGCTGTTCGTAAGCACTTGCCATTATTGCATCGTTATTTGGCTCTTCGATCAAAAATCCTTGGTATTCCAGACCTCAAAATGTACGATGTCTATACACCATTGTCTTCAGTGGAATACAGCTTTACTTATGAAGAAGCCTTGAAGAAAGCAGAAGATGCTTTGGCAGTTCTTGGTGAGGATTACTTGAGCCGTGTTAAACGTGCCTTCAGCGAACGCTGGATTGATGTGTATGAAAATCAAGGCAAGCGTTCAGGTGCATATTCTGGCGGTTCTTATGATACCAACGCCTTCATGCTTCTTAACTGGCAAGATAACCTGGATAATCTCTTTACTCTTGTACATGAGACTGGACATAGTATGCATTCTAGCTATACGCGTGAAACTCAGCCTTATGTGTACGGAGATTACTCAATCTTCTTGGCAGAAATTGCTTCAACTACTAATGAAAACATCCTGACAGAAAAATTATTGCAAGAAGTTCAAGACGATGCAACACGCTTTGCAATTCTCAACAACTTCCTAGATGGTTTCCGTGGAACAGTCTTCCGCCAAACTCAATTTGCTGAATTTGAACATGCTATTCACCAAGCTGATCAAAATGGTGAAGTTTTGACAAGCGAGTTCCTAAACAATCTCTATGCTGACTTGAACCAAGAATATTATGGTTTGAGCAAGGAAGACAATCCTCAAATCCAGTATGAGTGGGCCCGAATCCCGCATTTCTACTATAACTACTATGTCTATCAATATTCAACAGGCTTTGCAGCAGCTTCAGCTTTGGCTGAAAAGATTGTTCATGGTAGCCAAGATGATCGTGATCGCTATATCGACTACCTCAAAGCAGGGAAGTCAGACTATCCACTCAATATCATGCGAAAAGCTGGTGTTGATATGGAAAAAGAAGATTACCTCAACGATGCCTTTGCAGTCTTTGAACGCCGTTTGGATGAGTTTGAAGCCCTTGTTGAAAAATTAGGATTGGCATAAGGCATATGGTAAAGTCTTATAGTAAAAATGCCAATCATAACATGAGACGTCCTGTTGTCAAGCATGAGATTGTTGAGTTCATGCGCCATAGACAAAAACAAGTGACTGGCTCACTCAAGGAATTAGAGAAGTTCGCTCGCAAGGAAAATATTCCCATCATTCCTCATGAAACCGTCGCCTACTTTCGTTTCCTTATGGAAACCATTCAACCAAAAAATATTTTAGAGATTGGTACGGCGATTGGATTTTCAGCACTTTTGATGGCAGAGCATTCACCAAAGTCAAAAATCACCACTATTGACCGAAATCCTGAGATGATTGGTTTTGCCAAGGAAAATTTTGCAAAATTTGATCAATGCAAACAAATCACTCTCTTAGAAGGTGATGCGGTAGATGTCCTGTCAACGTTGACAGAGACCTATGATTTTGTATTTATGGATTCTGCCAAGTCCAAGTACATCATTTTTCTACCAGAAATTCTTAGACACCTCGAAGTCGGGGGAGTGGTTGTCTTGGATGATATTTTCCAAGGAGGAGATATTGCCAAGGATATCATGGAAGTCCGACGTGGACAACGGACGATTTATCGGGGCTTGCAACGACTCTTTGATGCGACTTTGGACAATCCAGGTCTAACAGCAACTTTAGTTCCACTTGGAGACGGAATTCTCATGCTTAGAAAAAATCAAGCAGAAGTAGAACTGCCTGATATTGATTGATTTCAGATATTTTTAAGACAATCTGGTAAAATAGATAAGGTAAACCTTTATTTAGTGAACAAAAGGAGTAAACATGAAGAAAAAACTAATGGCAGGAGCCATCACATTGTTGTCAGTAGCCACTTTGGCTGCTTGTTCAAACAGTTCTGAAGGAACTGACTTGATTAGTATGAAGGGCGATGTTATTACTGAGCATCAATTCTTTGAAGAAGTTAAAAACAATGCGACTGCTCAACAAGTCTTGCTGAATATGACCATTCAAAAAGTTTTTGAAAAACAATATGGTTCAGAAGTTAGCGATAAAGAAGTAGAGGATGCCGTTGCAGAAGAACAAAAGAAATACGGTGATAGCTATCAAACGATTCTCGCCCGTTCAGGTATGACTGCAGAAAGCCGTAAAGCTCAAATTCGTACAAGTAAATTAGTTGAGTATGCTGTTAAGAAAGCCGCTGAAGCTGAATTAACAGATGAAAACTATAAAAAAGCATTTGAAGAGTATACTCCAGAAGTAACGGCTCAAATTATTAAACTTGACAGTGAAGATAAGGCTAAGGAAGTTCTTGCCAAAGCAAAAGAATCTGGAGCTGACTTTGCACAACTTGCAAAAGACAATTCTACAGATGAAAAGACTAAAGAAAATGGTGGAGAAATTACCTTTGACTCTGCATCAACAGAATTGCCAGACGTGGTTAAAAAAGCTGCTTTTGCGCTTGATGTTAACGGAATTTCAGATGTTATCACTGCTCCAGGAACTCAAGCTTATACAAGTAGTTTCTACATTGTGAAACTAACTAAGAAGTCAGAAAAATCTTCAAACTTGGATGACTACAAAGAAAAACTTAAAACAATCATTTTGACTCAAAAACAAAATGATGCAACCTTTGTTCAAGGTGTTATTAGTAAAGAATTACAAGATGCCAACATTAAAGTTAAAGATCAGGCCTTCCAAAATATCTTTACACAATACATCAAAGGCGAAACAACTTCTGACAGCAGCAGTAGCGCCTCAAACTAAGATAGTAATGAACTACCTTCCTCTGTTTGGAAGGTAGTTTTTAAGTTTATAAAATATCAACATTATAGTTTTAAAAGTCCTAGTAACTTAAAACGCTCGATAGATCGGATAAGGGGAACACTCAAGACATTCTAGTCCAGAGTCTGTTTTGAGTAAAATTCGAATGTTTATACTGTAAGAGTTTTTTTCTAGCCTAAAAAATGGTATAATAGCATGTAAAACTAGAAATAATAAGGGAAAATAAAAATATTTTTCCGAAAGATAGGTGACATATGAAAATAAGTAAAAGGCACCTGCTGAATTATTCCATTTTGATTCCTTATTTACTGTTATCCATTTTAGGATTGATAGTAGTATATTCGACAACTAGTGCAACTCTTATCCAAGAGGGGAAAAGCACCTTACAACTGGTTCGAAACCAAGGAATTTTCTGGATAGCCAGTTTGTTTTTAATTGCCTTGATTTATAAATTGAAATTAGGATTTCTGCGAAATGAGCGATTACTCTTTATCGTCATGTTTGTTGAGCTGATACTTCTAGCACTAGCGCGTTTAATTGGGATTCCTGTCAACGGTGCCTATGGCTGGATTAAGGTTGGTCCCATCACGATTCAACCAGCAGAGTATTTGAAAATTATTATTGTCTGGTATCTAGCACAGCGTTTTTCAAAACAACAGGATGAAATAGCTGTATACGACTTCCA
Source organism: Streptococcus infantis (assembly GCF_047460825.1). Lineage (GTDB taxonomy): Bacteria > Bacillota > Bacilli > Lactobacillales > Streptococcaceae > Streptococcus > Streptococcus infantis_V. The sequence goes on from NZ_JASHFO010000003.1 coordinate 43,161, forward strand.
AGTTTTAACCCTCAATCAGTGGTTGCCAAGAGCATTTAATGATTGGCGTTTTGTTCTACTGGTTATGATTGGTAGTTTGGCGATTTTCCCAGACCTTGGGAATGCTACCATTTTGATTTTAGTATCCTTGCTAATGTATACCATTAGTGGGATAGCTTATCGGTGGTTCACAACTATTCTGGGCTTACTAGCTGGTGTCTCTATGGTTTCCTTAACAGCCATTCGGATAATCGGTGTTGAGAAATTCTCTAAAATTCCTGTATTTGGTTATGTTGCCAAGCGGTTCAGTGCTTTTTTCAACCCATTTAATGACTTGGCTGGAGCTGGACACCAGTTGGCCAATTCCTACTATGCCATGGTTAATGGAGGATGGTTTGGTCTGGGATTAGGAAATTCTATTGAAAAACGAGGGTATCTGCCAGAAGCCCATACAGACTTTGTCTTTTCAATTGTCATCGAAGAGTTTGGATTTGTAGGAGCAAGTCTTATTCTTGCTCTCCTATTCTTCTTAATTCTCCGAATCATTTTGGTAGGTATTCGAGCAAGGGATCCTTTCAACTCGATGGTAGCAATTGGTATTGGTGGTATGATACTGATACAGGTATTTGTTAATATCGGAGGTATATCAGGTTTGATTCCTTCAACAGGAGTAACCTTCCCTTTTCTTTCGCAAGGGGGGAATAGCCTCTTGGTTCTTTCGGTAGCCATAGCATTTGTATTAAATATTGATGCCAGTGAGAAGCGTGCGCGACTTTTTAGTGAATACGAAGCACAGCTTTAAGACATAGATAACAAGGAGAAAAAAATGTCTCTTCAAAAGTTAGAAAATTATAGTAACAAAACGGTCGTACAAGAAGAAGTGCAAATCTTGACAGATATGCTGGAAGATATCACAAAAAATATGCTTCCTGCTGAAACCTTCGATAAGATTATGCACTTGAAGGAACTTTCTTCAAAACTTGACTATCAAGGGCTAGATAAAGTAGTAACAGGGCTTTCAAATGATGAGATGGTCTACATTTCTAGATACTTCTCTATTTTGCCTCTTTTAATTAACATCTCTGAAGACGTTGACTTGGCTTATGAGATTAACCACCTAAATAATGTTGATCAAGACTATTTGGGTAAATTGTCAACAACTATTAAAATGGTGGCTGAAAAAGAAAATGCTGCCGAGATTCTTGAACACTTGAATGTGGTACCAGTTTTGACAGCCCATCCAACTCAGGTTCAACGTAAGAGTATGTTGGATTTGACCACTCATATCCATACCCTTTTACGTAAATATCGTGACGTGAGAATGGGACTCATTAACAAAGAAAAATGGCATAATGATCTTCGTCGCTATATTGAGATTATCATGCAGACTGATATGATTCGGGAGAAGAAACTAAAAGTAACCAATGAAATCACTAACGTGATGGAGTACTACAATAGTTCCTTCCTACAGGCTGTCCCTAACTTGATGTTAGAGTACAAGCGTCTAGCAAAAGAACAAGGTATTGATCTTAAACAAGCCAAACCAATTACTATGGGAATGTGGATCGGTGGAGACCGTGATGGAAATCCATTTGTAACAGCTGAAACACTTATGCGTTCTGCTACTATCCAAAGTGAAGTGATCTTGAACTATTATATTAGTAAGATTTCTAGTCTCTATCGTACCTTCTCTCTCTCAACGAATTTATCAAAAACTAGTAAAGCAGTTGAAGAAATGGCTGCTCAGTCTGGAGATACATCCGTCTTTCGTGAGAAAGAACCCTATCGTCGTGCCTTTCATTTGATTCAGTCCAAATTGATTCAAACTCTCTTGAATTTAAAAGAATGGTCTGTTGTTGGCTCGTCAGCTGATGAACGTCACCCTGTTGAACGTCTTCTTGCTACTCAAGGGCATCAACAAGGAGTGATTACAGACTATATTAGCAATCGACTTTCAGGAGCTATTCAAGAACTGGCTGAAGATCGCCCACCATTTTATGAAACAGTTGAAGAGTTCAAAAAAGATCTATATACTATTAAGGATTCATTACTTGAAAACAAGGCAGAGTCCTTACTCACAGGTGAATTTGCAGAACTTTTAGAAGCTGTAGAAGTATTTGGTTTCTTCTTGGCTTCTATCGATATGCGTCAAGATTCAAGCGTCCATGAAGCCTGTGTGGCAGAATTGTTGGCATCTGCTGGAATCAATGACCACTATAGTGATTTATCAGAAGATGAAAAATGTGACTTGCTATTGCATGAATTATTAGAAGATCCTCGAATCTTGTCAGCGACTCATGCTGAGAAGTCTGAACTGCTCGAAAAAGAATTAGCTATTTTCAAAACAGCACGTGAATTAAAAGACCGTTTAGGAGAAGATGTCATTCGTCAAACAATTATCTCTCATGCAACAAGCGTGTCAGATATGCTTGAGTTGGCTATTATGCTAAAAGAAGTTGGTCTGGTGGATGCTGAAAAAGCGCGTGTTCAGATTGTTCCTCTCTTTGAAACAATTGAGGACTTGGACCATTCTGAAGAAACAATGAGAAAGTATTTCTCTCTACCACTTGCTAAGAAATGGATTGCTTCTAAAAACAATTACCAAGAAATCATGCTTGGCTACTCTGATAGTAATAAGGATGGCGGTTATCTATCATCTTGTTGGACACTTTATAAGGCCCAACAACAATTGACAGCTATTGGTGACGAATTTGGAGTCAAAGTAACCTTCTTCCATGGTCGTGGTGGTACCGTTGGCCGTGGTGGTGGCCCTACTTATGATGCCATTGCTTCTCAACCGCTCAAGTCCATCAAGGATCGTATCCGTTTGACAGAGCAAGGGGAAGTTATCGGCAACAAATACGGAAACAAGGATGCAGCCTACTATAACCTTGAAATGTTGGTTTCAGCAGCTATCAACCGTATGATTACCAAGAAGAAGAGTGATACCAATACGTCAAATCGCTATGAAGCCATCATGGACCAAGTAGTAGAACGTAGTTACGATATCTACCGTGAGCTCGTATTTGGAAATGAACATTTCTATGATTATTTCTTTGAATCTAGTCCAATCAAGGCGATCTCAAGTTTCAATATTGGTTCTCGTCCAGCAGCTCGTAAAACAATCACTGAAATTGGTGGTCTACGTGCTATTCCTTGGGTATTCTCATGGTCACAAAGTCGTGTTATGTTCCCAGGTTGGTATGGAGTTGGTTCAAGCTTTAAGGAATTTATCGATCAAGATCCTAAAAATATTGAATTCCTTCGTGAAATGTATCAAAACTGGCCATTCTTCCAGTCACTCCTATCTAACGTAGACATGGTATTATCTAAATCAAATATGAATATCGCCTTTGAGTACGCTAAACTTTGTGAAAGTGAAGAAGTACAAGCAATCTACTATACTATCTTGGATGAATGGCAGTTGACTAAGGACGTTATCTTGGCTATTGAAGGCCATGAGGAGCTGTTGGCAGAAAATACTTATTTGAAAGACAGTCTCAACTACCGCATGCCTTATTTCAATATCCTTAACTATATTCAGTTGGAATTAATTAAGCGTCAACGTCGAGGTGAGCTATCTTCAGATGAAGAACGATTGATTCATACAACTATCAACGGAATTGCTACAGGATTACGTAATTCAGGCTGATCCAAGTTAGATTTTATAAAAAACGTGGGAATTTTTGTTAATATTTAAAATATTTCATGAAAACCCTTGACAAGTTTTAGTAAAATGATATAATTTAAGCATTCAGAAAGTAATCATTAAAATTTTTTAGAGAGTCTGTGGTTGGTGGAAACAGATAGGTGGAAGTGATGAAAATTGGGCTGAATGTTATTAAGAATTTGAAATCATAAGAATTCGGTGAGCACACCTTACAGTGCAACTCGTTTTAGCGAGTAAGAGCGATAGGACTAGTTCCTATAATTGAGGTGGCACCGCGCATCGACGTCCTCACACAAGTTTTTTGTGTGAGGACTTTTTCTATGGGGAGGAAAAAATTATGGAAATCAAACGATGGCATCGCTTGAATAAGTGATTGAATAAAAAAATAATAAGGTAAGAAGAAATAAGGAGAAAATTATGAAAAACAAACGTCTACTCGGTATTATCGTAGCATTAGCACTTGTAGTTGGTGGAAGCTTAGTATATTCTGGCTTAACGAAACAAGAAACTAAAACTGAGACAGCTAATAAAACAGCTAAGGTTGGTGTTCTTCAGTTTGTAAGCCATCCGTCACTCGATTTGATTTACCAAGGTATCCAAGATGGACTTGCTGAAGAAGGCTATAAAGGTGACCAAGTTAAAATCGACTTTATGAACTCTGAAGGTGACCAAAGTAAGGTTGCGACAATGAGTAAACAATTGGTGGCAAACGGAAATGATGTCGTTGTTGGTATTGCAACACCAGCAGCTCAAGGTCTTGCAAGTGCAACAAAAGACCTTCCTGTTATCATGGCAGCTATCACAGACCCAATTGGTGCTAACCTTGTACAAAATTTGGAAAAACCAGGTGGGAACATCACAGGGGTATCTGACCACAACCCTGCTGAACAACAGGTTGAATTGATCAAAACATTGACACCTGATGTCAAAACGGTTGGAGCTCTTTACTCAAGTAGTGAAGATAACTCAAAATCACAAGTTGAAGAATTTAAAACTTACGCTGAAAAAGCAGGTTTGAAAGTAGAAACATTCGCAGTTCCATCAACTAACGAAATTGCTTCAACAGTGAACGTTATGACTGGTAAAGTAGATGCAATCTGGGTTCCAATCGATAACACAATCGCATCTGCATTCTCAACTGTAGTATCAAGTAACCAAACAGCTAAAAAACCAATCTACCCAAGTGCGACTGCCATGGTAGAAGCTGGAGGTTTGGCATCAGTCGTTGTTGACCAACACGATCTTGGTGTTGCTACTGGTAAAATGATTGCCAAAGTCTTGAAGGGTGAAAAACCTGCAGATACACCAGTTAATGTCTTCTCAACTGGTAAATCAGTAATCAACAAAAAAGTTGCTCAAGAACTTGGAATCACAATTCCTGAATCAGTTCTCAAAGAAGCTGGTCAAGTAATCGAATAAGAATAAAGGAGGAGTTGGAGACATCTCCTCCAATTTTTAGAATAAAGGAAACGAATCAAACATGCTAATATCTATTATTTCACAGGGATTGGTCTGGGCTATCCTAGGTTTGGGAATCTTTATGACCTTCCGTATCCTGAACTTTCCAGATATGACAACTGAGGGTTCCTTCCCACTTGGAGGAGCAGTAGCAGTTACTCTGATTACACAAGGGGTTAATCCTTTTCTTGCGACTTTAGCGGCTGTAGGAGCAGGTTGTCTTGCTGGTTTAGCAGCTGGTCTATTGTATACCAAAGGAAAGATTCCAACACTCTTGTCTGGAATTCTGGTGATGACTTCTTGTCATTCTATCATGCTCATGATTATGGGACGAGCAAACCTTGGGCTTTTAAATACCAAGCAAATCCAAGATGTTCTTCCATTTTCATCAGAGGTTAATCAATTACTGACAGGTTTAATTTTTGTGACTTTGGTTATTCTTCTCATGCTTTTCTTCCTAGATACCAAACTTGGACAGGCCTATATCGCTACAGGGGATAATCCAGATATGGCTCGTAGTTTTGGTATCAATACAGGACGTATGGAGCTTATGGGCTTGGTCTTGTCAAATGGTGTAATCGCACTTGCTGGTGCACTTATTGCTCAACAAGAAGGTTATGCGGATGTCTCTCGTGGTATCGGTGTTATCGTTGTTGGTCTTGCCAGCTTGATTATCGGTGAGGTTCTCTTTAAGAGTCTTACCTTAGCAGAACGCTTGGTTACTATTGTAGTTGGTTCCATCAGCTATCAATTCTTGGTATGGGGAGTTATTGCTCTCGGCTTTAATACGAGCTACCTCCGTTTGTACAGTGCTCTTATCCTGGCAACTTGCTTGGTAATTCCAACCCTTAAGGATAAATACTTGAAAGGAGTCAAGTTAAGTAAATGACAGCAATTGTAGAATTAAGAAATGCCACAAAAATTGTGACAAATGGATTTGACGAAGAAAAGATTATCCTAAACGATGTTTCACTTGATATTTATGAACATGACTTCATCACAATCTTGGGGGGAAATGGTGCAGGGAAATCAACCCTCTTTAATAGCATTGCGGGAACTTTACCTTTAACCAGCGGTAGCATTCGTATCATGGGCGAGGATGTGACTCATTTCAGCCCTGAGAAACGTGCTAAGTATCTCTCTCGTGTTTTTCAAGATCCTAAGATGGGGACAGCTCCACGTATGACAGTTGCAGAAAACCTCTTGATTGCTAAGTTTCGTGGTGAAAAACGTGGACTTTTTCCGAGAAGACTCTCAGCTTACAAGGAAGAATTTCAAGCAACTATTGAGAAAGTCGGAAATGGTCTAGAAAAACACTTGGATACACCGATTGAATTCTTGTCAGGTGGACAAAGACAGGCCTTGAGCCTCTTGATGGCGACCTTGAAACGTCCTGAACTCCTTTTATTGGATGAGCACACAGCTGCCCTTGACCCTAAAACAAGTGTTGCTTTGATGGAATTGACAGATGACTTTGTCAGCAAGGACCATCTAACAGCATTGATGATTACCCACCATATGGAAGATGCTCTCAAGTATGGAAATCGCTTGATTGTTATGAAAGATGGACAAATCATCCAAGATTTGAATAAGGATGAAAAAGCCAAGATGAAGATTTCTGATTACTATCAACTTTTTGAGTAGATAATTTTTAAATCAAGCATCCTTAAAAACTTAGAAGTAGGCTTTTGCTTCTAAGTTTTTTGGTGAATTTTAAATATTACTGTTTTTTTCTATTCATCAGTTTTACTTTGGAGTATAATCAATATAAGAATCTTAAACATTGATAAAAGTAAGGAGATAAAAATATGGCATACACACAAGAAGATTTTCAAGAATGGATTTTTCAAATTGGATTTAAGATGGACTATTTTACTAGGGAGTTTGCTGAGGAACAAGTCCTTCATTTAGACTATAGCATGCAGTCTTTGGATGATTTGGAGGCTTGGATCTTGGCTCACTACGAAGACCACCATGTTTTGATAGCAGACCGCCAGATGTTGGATTATTTGACCGTTTATATCGGTGAAACCTTCCGTAAGCACCTAGGAGGTAAATGGTTTATTGACCTTAAAAATAAAAAGAATGCCTATTATTCTATGCCTGTATTGACCGACCCATCATATAGAGGAGAAGTTTATATAGCACCTATGACTTTTGCAACGGCTTGTATTAGTAGAAAAGATGGTCAGTATATTAGCAGAATATTGAAAAATAATCTCGAAGATCAAGTGAAATAGGATTTTATTTCTTTTGTTTTTCTTTCAAATATTAGAATGATTTGCTCAGAAGATTCAGTTTTTCATGATAGCTGGAAACTTATGAAATAGTCTCATGTAAAGTGTATGAAATGGTTTACTTTTTTTCAGAAATAAGCTATACTAGTTAGAGTAAACTGTGATAAAATGGAGGTATTGTTTATGGTTGACAAGAGACTCATCGAAGAGATCAAAAACAATACCAATATTGTCGAAATCATAGGAGAAGTGATTTCTTTACAAAAATCTGGACGGAACTTTTTAGGGCTCTGTCCTTTTCATGGTGAAAAGACCCCTTCCTTTAACGTGGTCGAAGATAAGCAGTTTTACCACTGCTTTGGATGTGGTCGTTCTGGAGATGTTTTTAAGTTTATTGAGGAGTATCAGCAAGTAACTTTTGCGGATGCGGTGAGGATATTAGCTGAGAGACTTGGGATTCAGATGGCAGCGCCTGTTCAAGGTTCTGTACAGCCTAGGTCTCCCCATCAAAATCTCTACGATATGCATGAGAAAGCCGCTCGTTTTTATCATGCCATTCTCATGACGACTAAGATGGGTGAAGAGGCGAGAAACTATCTCTATAAACGTGGCTTAACAGATGATGTTCTCAAGCATTTTATGATTGGTTTAGCTCCAGCAGAACGCTCTTATCTATATCAGCGTTTAGCAGATGATTATAGTGAGAAGGACTTGCTGGATTCGGGTTTGTTTTATCTATCTGAGAGTAACCAATTCTTTGATACCTTTCATAATCGCATTATGTTTCCTCTTTCAAATGATCAAGGAAAGGTGATTGCCTTTTCTGGTCGTGTATGGCAAGAGACTGATTCTCAAACTGGAAAGTATAAAAATAGTCGAGCGACGGCAATTTTTAACAAAAGTTACGAATTATATCATTTGGAGAGGGTAAAAAAAGGATCGGGCAAGGCTCCTGAAATCTACCTGATGGAAGGGTTTATGGATGTCATTGCGGCTTATCGTGCTGGTATTGAAAATGCAGTTGCTTCTATGGGTACCGCACTGACGAGTGAACATGTGGAGCATCTGAAACGCTTTACCAAAAAAGTGATCGTCACCTATGACGGAGATAAGGCTGGGCAAGCTGCGACGGCTAAAGCCTTGGACGAGCTTAAAGATATACCTGTCCAAGTAGTCCAGATTCCTGACGCGATGGATCCGGATGAATATTTGCAGAAAAACTCTCCTCAAGACTTGGCTTATCTCTTAACCAATACACGCATTAGTCCTGTTGAGTTTTACATTCATCATTTCAGACCTGAAAATAGTGAAAATCTACAAGCTCAAATTGAATTTATAGAGAAAATTGCTCCCTTAATCGCCAAGGAACCATCTATCACAGCTCAGAATTCCTACATTCACATTTTGACGGATCACTTGCCATCTTTTGACTATCAGCAAGTCGAACATATTGTCAATGAAAGTCGTGTCAGACAGAGAAAGGAGAAGGTCAAGGAGACCTATAGTCCGAGTCCTGTCACCATGTCTGTCACAAAGCAACTGACAGCAGTGATGAGAGCGGAGGCCCATATCCTCTATCGAATGATGGAACATCCTTTGGTGCTCAATGACTACCGCTTAAGAGATGACTTTATTTTTGAAACTCCAGAGTTTCAGACCTTGTATGGACTCTTGATTGATAATGGAAGTATCTCGTCTGAGGATTTGGCTCATCAGACTAGAGAAGTGGAGAGTGCTTGGTATCAAGTCCTAGCCTTAGATTTGCCACCTGAGATGTCCCCTCACGAGTTAGCTGAAGTGGAAGAGTCTCGAAAAAGAGCTCTTTTGAATCAGGAAAATCTGCAAATTAAAAAGAAAGTTCAGGAAGCTAGCCATGTCGGTGATACAGACACCGCATTAGAAGAGCTAGAACGCTTAATTGCCAAAAAAAGAAGAATGGAGTAAGAATGGCAACAAAACAAAAAGAAGTAACAACCTTTGACGTCCAAGTAGCGGAATTTATTCGCAATCATAAAAAAACTGGTACGGCTACAGATGACGAAATCAATAACGCCCTCGTAATTCCCTTCACTTTAGATGTGGAAGGTATTGAGAATCTTTTGCAACGTATTCAAGATGCTGGTATCTCAATTACGGACAACGAAGGAAATCCAAGTGCGCGTGTTTTGAGCACTGAGGAAGAACCAGAGTTGACTGATGAAGATTTGATTGGTTCAACCTCAGCTAAGGTCAATGACCCTGTTCGTATGTATTTGAAAGAAATCGGGGTTGTTCCTCTGCTTACAAATGAAGAGGAAAAAGAATTGGCCCTTGCAGTTGAAGCGGGTGATATCGAAGCTAAACAACGCCTTGCAGAAGCGAACCTTCGTTTGGTAGTATCTATCGCTAAACGTTATGTTGGACGTGGAATGCAGTTCCTTGACTTGATCCAAGAAGGAAACATGGGCTTGATGAAGGCCGTTGATAAATTTGACTACTCTAAAGGGTTCAAATTCTCAACTTATGCGACTTGGTGGATTCGTCAAGCTATTACTCGTGCCATTGCTGACCAAGCTCGTACCATCCGTATCCCAGTTCACATGGTGGAAACCATTAACAAGCTTGTTCGTGAACAACGTAATCTTCTTCAAGAGTTGGGACAAGATCCAACTCCTGAACAAATCGCTGAACGCATGGATATGACACCTGACAAGGTTCGTGAAATTCTCAAGATTGCCCAAGAGCCGGTTTCTCTTGAAACACCAATTGGTGAAGAGGATGACAGCCACCTTGGTGATTTTATCGAGGATGAAGTGATTGAAAATCCAGTGGACTATACAACTCGTATCGTCTTGCGTGAGCAGTTGGATGAAGTGTTAGACACATTGACTGACCGTGAAGAGAATGTCTTGCGTCTCCGCTTTGGTCTTGACGATGGGAAAATGCGTACCTTGGAGGATGTTGGTAAAGTCTTTAACGTAACGCGTGAACGTATTCGTCAGATTGAAGCCAAAGCTTTGAGAAAACTTCGCCAGCCAAGTCGAAGCAAACCACTTCGTGATTTCATTGAAGATTAAGTTGAGGGAGAGTGAAGATGGCTTACACAGAAGAACAAATCGAAAATATCAAAACACGTATTTTGACAGCACTAGAAGAAGTGATTGACCCTGAATTGGGGATTGATATTGTCAATCTAGGCTTGATTTACGAGATTCGTTTTGATGGCGATACAGGTGAGACTGAAATTGATATGACCTTGACAACCATGGGTTGTCCCTTGGCAGATCTTTTAACTGACCAAATCTATGATGTTATGACAGATGTTCCAGAAGTTACTAACGTTGAAGTCAAATTAGTATGGTATCCAGCTTGGACAGTTGAGAAAATGAGCCGTTACGCTCGTATCGCTTTAGGTATCAAGTAAGTATATTATGAAAAGAGAAATAGTGTAGACGCCAGGAATTCCCAGCTTTTATGCTATCTCTCTTTTTATTTGCTGATTTTATTTGAAGAAAATGGTATAATGGTTACTATGGAAAAAGAGAAATTACGCATCAACATGCTAAGTTCAAGTGAAAAAGTGGCAGGCCAAGGTGTGTCTGGCGCTTACCGTGAACTGGTGCAGCTTTTAAAACGAGATGCGAAAGACCAACTGATCGTAACTGAAAATCTTCCAATCGAAGCGGATGTTACTCATTTTCATACGATTGATTTTCCTTATTACCTCTCGACCTTTCAGAAAAAACGTTCTGGTCGTAAGATTGGCTATGTTCACTTCTTACCGGATACCTTGGAAGGTAGTTTGAAGATTCCATTCTTCTTAAAGGGGATTGTCAAACGCTATGTATTTTCTTTTTACGACCGAATGGAGCATCTGGTTGTTGTCAATCCTAGCTTCATTGAGGATTTGGTTGCTGCTGGAATTCCACGTGAAAAAGTGACCTATATTCCTAACTTTGTCAACAAAGAAAAATGGCATCCACTTCCTATAGAGCAAGTTGAACAACTTCGTAAAGATATGGGAATTGATGAGAATCAGTTTGTAGTCGTTGGTGCAGGTCAGGTTCAGAAGCGTAAAGGAATAGATGACTTTATCACTCTAGCTGAGGAATTACCTGATATCACTTTTATTTGGGCTGGTGGCTTCTCTTTTGGGGGAATAACCGATGGTTATGAACGCTATAAAAAGATTATGGATAACCCTCCTGAAAATCTAATTTTCCCAGGGATTGTTGATCCAGAAAGGATGAGAGAATTCTATGCCTTGGCTGATCTTTTCTTGCTTCCAAGTTATAACGAGCTCTTTCCAATGACTATTCTAGAAGCTGCGAGTTGTGAAGCACCCATTATGCTTCGTGATTTAGATCTTTACAAGGTCATTCTTGAAGGAAATTACAGACCAACAAGTGATGTAGAAGAGATGAAAGAGGCTATCTTGGAATACCGAGAGCATCCAGAAGCGTTGAAAGAGTTGAAAGAAAAGGCTAAGGCCATTTCAAGAGAATATTCAGAAGAGCATCTTCTTGAAATCTGGCTAAAATTCTATCGGGAGCAAGCAGCTTTAGGAAAAAAATGAGGTAGTATATGCGAATTGGATTATTTACAGATACTTATTTCCCGCAGGTCTCGGGTGTTGCGACCAGTATTCGAACCTTAAAAACAGAACTTGAAAAGCAAGGGCATGCCGTCTTTATCTTCACGACAACCGATAAGGATGTCAATCGTTATGAAGACTGGCAGATTATCCGTATCCCTAGTGTTCCTTTCTTTGCCTTTAAGGATCGACGTTTCGCCTATCGTGGATTTACAAAAGCTCTTGAGATAGCAAAACAATACAAGCTGGATATTATTCATACACAGACTGAGTTTTCTCTTGGTTTATTAGGGATTTGGATAGCGCGTGAGTTGAAAATCCCTGTTATTCATACCTATCATACCCAGTACGAAGATTATGTTCACTATATCGCTAAAGGGATGTTGATTCGTCCAGGTATGGTCAGGTATCTTGTAAGAGGCTTCCTTCATGATGTTGATGGCGTGATTTGTCCGAGTGAAATTGTGCGTGACCTTTTATTTGACTATAAGGTAAAAGTTGAAAAGCGTGTTATTCCTACAGGGATTGAGCTAGCCAAGTTTGAACGACCTGAGATTGGACCAGAACATATCGCAGACTTACGGGTTAAACTAGGTATTAAGGAAGATGAAAAGATGCTTCTTAGCCTTTCACGTGTCTCTTACGAGAAGAATATTCAAGCCGTTCTGGCAGCATTTCCAGATGTTCTAAAAGAAGAACAAAATGTTAAATTAGTCGTAGCTGGAGATGGTCCTTATCTGGAAAATCTCAAGGAGCAAGCATCAGATTTACAGATTCAAGATTCTGTTATTTTTACAGGGATGATTGCCCCAAGTGAGACCGCACTTTACTATAAGGCTGCTGACTTTTTTATCTCAGCTTCAACTAGTGAGACGCAAGGCTTGACCTATCTTGAAAGTCTTGCAAGTAAGACTCCGGTGATAGCTCATGGAAATCCCTATCTTGATAACCTCATCAATTATAAAATGTTTGGAACTCTTTATTATGAAGAGAGAGATCTAGCAGGGGCTATTTTAGAAGCTTTAATTGCAACTCCAAAGATGGATGAGAAACTTTTGGCTGAAAAATTGTATGAAATTTCAGCTGAGAATTTTGCTAAGAGAGTTCATGAATTCTATCTAGATGTTATTATTTCAAATAATTTTGAAAAAGAATTGACTGCAGATGAACCTGTTACGAAACGCATTTTAAAGACAGTATTTTATATACCACAACAAGCAGTGTCTATGCCGGTCAAGGGTTCAAGACGTATGTTGAAAGCTTCTAGAAAACAGTTGAGTCATTTAAGAAAATATTTGAACGATTAATCGAATCAAAGAAAGGAAATAAAAATATGAAAAAGAAATTTATGAGAAGTGGTAGAGATCAAAAAATCGGTGGTGTCTGCGCTGGTTTAGCTAATTATTTTGATATTGACCCTACAATTGTACGTGTGGTTTGGGGAGTTCTAGCTTTCTGTTATGGTGCTGGACTAATTGCTTACTTGATCTTGTGGGCAATCGCTCCTGTATCAGATGAATTTTAAGATTAGAGTATTATAGTAAAGGAGAAAAAATGGCATTTGGTGATAATGGGAAACGTAAAAAAACTTTCTTTGAAAAACTAACAATGTTTGTCGTTTTGATTATGTTATTTGTAACCCTAGCAGGTATCTTTGCTACAGCCATCGGTGTATTTAGCAGATTTTAAAATGCTAGATTTTCTAGCAAGTAGTAATAGTTGGTGACTGGGATTTCCCAGCCCTTTTTAGAGTGAGAAAAGAATATGAGTATGTTTTTAGATACAGCCAAGATCAAGGTCAAGGCTGGAAATGGTGGCGATGGGATGGTTGCCTTTCGCCGTGAAAAATACGTCCCTAATGGCGGTCCATGGGGCGGTGATGGAGGCCGTGGTGGTAACGTTGTCTTTGTTGTAGATGAAGGTTTACGTACCCTGATGGACTTCCGTTACAATCGTCATTTCAAAGCCCAATCGGGTGAAAAAGGGATGACCAAAGGAATGCATGGTAGAGGGGCAGAAGACTTAATTGTTCGTGTACCTCAAGGGACAACTGTGCGTGATGCTGAGACTGGAAAAGTCATCACTGACTTGATTGAGCACGGCCAAGAGTTTATCGTTGCTCACGGTGGTCGAGGTGGTCGTGGAAATATCCGTTTTGCAACACCAAAAAATCCCGCTCCAGAGATCTCTGAGAATGGAGAACCTGGTCAGGAGCGCGAATTACAGTTAGAACTTAAAATTCTTGCTGATGTTGGTTTGGTTGGATTCCCTTCAGTTGGAAAATCAACTCTGCTCAGCGTAATTACCTCTGCAAAACCTAAAATTGGTGCCTACCACTTTACCACGATTGTACCAAATCTTGGTATGGTCCGTACCCAATCAGGTGAGTCCTTTGCAGTGGCAGACCTCCCTGGATTGATTGAAGGTGCTAGTCAAGGCGTGGGCTTGGGAACTCAGTTCCTTCGCCATATTGAGCGTACTCGCGTTATCCTTCACATCATCGATATGTCAGCCAGTGAAGGTCGCGATCCTTACGAAGATTATCTAGCTATTAACAAAGAGTTGGAATCTTACAACCTTCGTCTGATGGAGCGTCCCCAAATCATTGTTGCTAATAAGATGGATATGCCAGAGAGTCAGGAAAACCTTGAAGAGTTCAAGAAAAAATTGGCTGCTAATTATGATGAATTTGAGGAATTACCGCCAATCTTCCCAATATCAGGTTTGACCAAACAAGGTTTAGCACCTTTATTGGACGCAACGGCTGAACTTCTTGATAAGACCCCAGAATTCCTTCTTTATGATGAGTCAGAAATGGAAGAAGAAGTTTATTATGGCTTTGATGAAGAAGAAAAATCATTTGAAATTAGTCGTGATGATGATGCAACTTGGGTACTTTCAGGTGAAAAACTCATCAAACTCTTTAATATGACTAACTTTGACCGTGATGAGTCTGTCATGAAGTTTGCTCGTCAGTTGCGTGGTATGGGAGTTGATGAAGCTCTCCGTGCCCGTGGCGCCAAGGATGGAGATTTAGTTCGTATCGGTAAGTTTGAGTTTGAATTTGTGGACTAGGAGATAGCTATGGGAGATAAACCGATATCTTTCCGTGATGCTGATGGAAATTTTGTTTCTGCAGCAGATGTCTGGAATGAGAAGAAGTTAGAAGAACTCTTTAATCGTCTCAATCCAAATAGAGCTTTGAGACTTGCAAGAACTAAAAAGCAAGCTGAAAATAACAAATCATAAAATAAACCCGTGATGAAAGTCATCTCGGGTTTTTGTTACCGATCAAAAAATAGAGGTGGTGCAAATTGTTTGAGGCGTTTAAAGCAAGATTGAGCTTGCTCCTTATCCTCGCAGATAACCAAACAGACATCATTTCCACAGATAGTAGCGACTATTTCAGGAAAGTTTAGCGCGTCCAAGATAGATCCGAAGGATTGTGCCAAACCTGGATAGGTTTTGATAACAACTTGGTGTTGGACGGGTTGCATCATGTAGAGGGCTTCCTCCATATAGACTTCTAGCCGTTTTTCCCACTTGGATGTAGAGCCAGTGTTGATTGAATAATAGGAGTGTTCACCTTCACGAATCTTAGAAAGATTCATCAGGTTGATGTCTCTTGAAAGTGTTGCTTGTGTGACCTGTACTCCGTTTTCAATCAGTAGTTCTTGTAATTCAGTTTGGGTATGAATTTTTTGTTTAGTGATTAGGGCTCGGATGAGTTGGTGTCTTTGCTCGGCTTTGTTCATCTACAGTTACCTCCCTTTGAAAAGGTATCTCAAGATTGGACTGTGCAAGATCGACAGTCAAGTGATAGTCTGTATTGTCACGTACAGTAATCTCAAAGTCTGTTGTGTAAAGAACGAGACGTACTGTATCGCCTTCTTTTAGTTTGTAAATAGTTGGTTGGAGTTCAAATTGGAATTCCATCCATTCATCTGGATTGACTTCTTCAATTTTCAATAAATCATGACGATTTTGAAGATTGAGATAGCCTTTGGTGATAACACGCTGTGCATTTGGGCTAAATGGTAGTTCGCAAAGGTTTTCAAGCATATGGTAACGGCCATTATCAATCGTACGAGCAGCCAAAACTCCTGGATATGGTTGTAGGTATTTCTTTTGACCAAGTTCGAGAAGTTGGGCAGATAGTAAGCCTTTGTTTGTACTTGATTTGAGACGGAGGTTTAGTTTAACACGCCCATTGAGATGAAGGTCTTCCGTCACTGGCAGGTCAATGGTTACCTGATTGACTTTCCCTTGATAGAGTTCATTGTTAAAGGTTTGGTAGGTCTTTCCAAAACGTTCAAAGTCTGAGTCTTGATAGTGGTTTTGAATGACAGCTTCTTCAGTACCTAATGAGAAAGTTTTGTGGTTGGTTTGATTTCCAAAATCTTCAAGAGTCATCCATGTTTGAGGAGCTGTATTGTCTTGCCAAACGACTCTTGGAAGTTGGTAATCAGTTTCCTGCCCCAATAATTTCTGCGTCAAAAGAGCATTCATGGATTCACGGAAATCAATAGACTGCCAGTTGTTCATATAAACATGGGCACCGTTATGATAAAAGAGATGTTTCTTAATATTGCTTGGAAGAGCATTGAACATTTGATAGACATGAAGTGGTTTTACATTCCAGTCTTGTGAACCGTGTGTAAAAACAACTTCAGCCTTAACTTTTTCAGCATTGAGTAGGTAGTTTCTGTCATGCCAGAATTGGTTATAATCCCCAGTTTTACGGTCTAGATTTTTCTTGAGTTCTTCTATAGAAGCTTTATGAGCCTCGTTTCCACGGATATAGTCACCAGCTAAGAGATTACGAGAATAAGTTAATTCATCTAATGAATCGAAGTCCTCCCCAGGATAACCACCTGGGCTTGTCACAAGACCATTTTCACGGTAATAGTTGTACCAAGAAGAAATTCCTGCTTCAGCAATAATGACTTCTAAACCATCAACTCCTGTAGTGGCAAGACCATTAGACATTGTTCCTAGATAAGAAAGACCAGTAGTGGCAACTTTTCCATTTGACCAGTCAGCCTTGACCTGACGTTCACGACTATGGTCTGTGAAGGCACGGCAACGACCATTGAGCCAATCAATAACATTTTTATAGGCTTCAACTTGGCGGTAATCTCCGTTGGTCATTTGACCTTGAGAATCCTTGGTACCAAGACCAGATACGTATATATTTGCAAATCCTCTTGGAAGGAAGTAGTCATTGAGTGTGTAGCTGCTATTGATATGAGTGAGTCTTTCTTCAGCTTCTGAAACAAGTTCAGCTTCTCCAACAGGTTCAACCAAGTCTAATGTTGGTTTTTCTAGAGAAATTTCATGCGGTTCCTTGACTTCTAGCTCAGCTTCCATTTTGTAAAGAGCTTTATCGCTTGCTTTATCATTGGTTCCTTGATGGTAAGGACTTGCCGTCATAACAGCTGGAATTTTGCCATGATAAGATGGACGGATAATATTTACCTTGATAAGATCTGGCAGTCCATCATTATCAGAATCAATACGACTTTCTACATAAACAACTTCCCGAATAGCATTGTTTGCAGAGAAGGTTGCCAAACTCTTGCCATTGAAGTAGTGGTAATCATTTTCCTCAGGGATAAGACCGTCGCTAACCAATTGATCGATTAAGGTATTTCCCTTTTTAGTGCGCGTGTTAAGGAATTGATAGAGATTGTCAATCAAATCTCCGTATACAATTGGGAATGCTGTTTCTTTATGAAAAGCAAGACCATCTTCAAAGTCTGTCAAGTAACTGAAACCAAGCAACTGAAAGGCAACAGTATAGAAAATTTCTGCAGTTAATTCACGATCAGAATTGAAGAAAGTGAGAAGATCAGTTTCTTTATCAACAGCTAAAGTTGAGAGGGGATAATCCGTATTTTTGTAATTGAAAAAACAAGTTCTAACAAAAGTTTCAAACAGTTCTTTATCAGAATTTGATTGGTCAAGCTTGAATCCAAGGCTGGATAATTCCTGTAAAGCTTCTTTCTGGCTTACAGGATAGTAACTGAATTGATTAAAACGCATAGATGCCTCCTTTGAAGAATCATTAAATTTATTATATCAAAAAAGTAGGGAAAATGATAGGATCAGCTGGTTTGTAAAGGCTGAATTGCTAATTTTCTAACAGAGTTTAAGAGAGTGTTTTAACAAGCCCTATCTTGATTTTTTGAGTATCCTAAAAGGTTATGCTATACTAGAAATATGTTAGATTTGGAGAAATATGGTGTGACCATGTGGGAAGAGGACAAGATTCTCTCTTTCCGTCAAAAACTATTATCCTGGTATGACGAAAACAAGCGTGATTTACCTTGGAGACGGAGTAAGAATCCATATCATATCTGGGTATCTGAAATTATGTTGCAGCAGACTCGAGTTGATACCGTCATTCCCTATTATGAACGTTTTTTAGACTGGTTTCCGACTGTAGAGAGCTTAGCAGATGCACCTGAGGAGCGCTTATTAAAAGCCTGGGAAGGACTTGGCTATTATTCTCGTGTCCGCAATATGCAAAAAGCCGCTCAACAGATTATGAATGAATTTGAAGGCAAGTTTCCGTCCACTTATGAAGGTATTTCAAGCTTGAAAGGGATAGGTCCTTATACAGCTGGTGCAATCTCTAGTATTGCATTTAACCTTCCGCAGCCTGCAGTAGACGGCAATGTTATGCGCGTTTTGGCACGTTTATTTGAAGTCAATCATGATATTGGAAATCCTAGCAATCGAAAAATATTTCAAGCGATGATGGAGGTTCTGATAGATCCAGATCGCCCAGGTGATTTCAATCAGGCTTTGATGGATTTAGGTTCAGATATTGAGGCTCCTGTTAATCCAAGACCAGAAGAGAGTCCGGTTAAGGAGTTCAGTGCTGCTTACCAACATGGGACCATGGATCGCTATCCCATTAAGGCTCCCAAGAAAAAGCCAATCCCTATTTATCTAAAGGCTCTTGTAGTGCAAAATAATCAGGGGCAGTTTCTATTAGAGAAGAATGAGAGTGAAAAACTCTTGGCTGGATTTTGGCATTTTCCCTTGATTGAAGTTGATGAATTCTCAGACCAGACTCAGAACTTGGACCTTTTTAGTCAAGTAGCGGAGCCAATTCTAGAACTGGGACCATCTCCACAGGAGAGTTTTGAACAGGACTATGATCTTGAAGTTGATTGGCAAGATCTACGATTTGAAGAGGTCAAGCACATTTTTAGCCATCGTAAATGGCATATCCAGATAATTGCAGGCCGAGTTACTGAAACACAGGAATATGCAGATAGAGAAGTCCTTTGGTTAAGTCCAGAAGAATTTAGCAATTATCCCCTAGCCAAACCTCAGCAAAAGATTTGGCAAGCCTACTTGAAAAGAAGCTGCTAGTATCGGTCTTTCGTGTCTTCTTTACATTTTTTTGGTATAATGAGATAAGGAAAAAGGTGACTAAATGAAAAAAATATTAATTGTAGATGATGAAAAACCCATCTCAGATATTATAAAATTTAATATGACCAAGGAAGGTTATGAAGTTGTAACTGCTTTTAATGGTCGTGAAGCTCTTGAACAATTTGAAGCTGAGCAACCAGATATTATTATCTTAGATTTAATGCTTCCAGAGATTGATGGACTTGAAGTTGCAAAAACTATTCGTAAGACAAGTAGTGTTCCTATTATCATGCTTTCAGCAAAGGACAGCGAGTTTGATAAGGTTATTGGGCTTGAACTTGGAGCGGATGACTATGTAACCAAGCCATTTTCAAATCGTGAACTACAGGCCCGTGTTAAAGCTCTTCTCCGTCGTACAGATATTGTCTCAGTTGATAACCAAGAACCTGAAACGAAATTACAAAGTCTGCAGATTGGCGATTTGGAGATTTTACCCGATGCTTACGTGGCTAAGAAATATGGTGAAGAGTTAGACCTAACCCACCGTGAATTCGAACTCTTACATCATTTAGCTTCTCATCTTGGTCAAGTTATTACCCGAGAACATCTTCTTGAAACTGTTTGGGGATATGACTATTTTGGAGATGTTCGTACAGTTGATGTAACTATTAGACGTTTGCGCGAGAAGATTGAAGACACACCAAGTAGACCTGAATACATCCTAACTCGTCGTGGAGTAGGATATTATATGAGAAATAATGATTGAAGTAATTAGACAAACAATTTTGACGAGCGACTTTATCTTTATCCTCATCTTAATTGGCTTTATTATGCTGGTGACTTTTCTCTTGCTTGAAAATCGTCGTGATAATATTCGTTTGAGGCAGATTAATCAAAAGGTACAAGATTTAATTGCTGGTGATTATTCTCAGGTTTTGGATATGCAAGGAAGCTCAGAGATTACCAATATCACTAACAATCTTAATGATTTGTCAGAAGCAATCCGTTTGACTCAAGAAAATCTGGAACAAGAGAGTAAAAGGTTGCATAGTATCTTGTCCTACATGACAGACGGAGTACTTGCGACCAATCGTCGTGGTCAGATTATCATGATTAATGACATGGCTAAGAGACAACTTGGAGTTGAAAGGGATGATGCTCTTAATCAAAATATCCTAGAGTTACTCAAGATTGAAGAAGAGTATGAGCTGAGAGATCTCATTACCCAAAGTCCTGAATTGATGATTTATTCGCAAAATGTGAATGGGGAGTATATCAGCTTGCGCGTGCGTTTTGCCTTGATTCGTAGAGAGTCTGGCTTTATCTCTGGTTTAGTAGCAGTTCTACATGATACGACTGAACAAGAGAAGGAAGAACGAGAGAGAAGGCTTTTCGTTTCGAACGTTAGTCATGAATTGCGAACTCCTTTGACCAGTGTAAAATCCTATCTTGAGGCTTTAGATGAAGGTGCGCTTTCAGAGCCAGTTGCCCCAGATTTTATCAGAGTTTCTCTTGATGAAACCAATCGTATGATGCGGATGGTGACGGACCTCTTGCACCTCTCACGGATTGACAATGAGACCAGTCACTTGGATGTCGAGTTGATTAACTTTACTGCCTTTATCACCTTTATTCTCAATCGTTTTGATAAAATGAAAAGTCAGGATGAGGAGAAGAAGTACGAGTTGGTGAGAGATTATCCGATTAACTCTGTTTGGATTGAGATTGATACGGATAAGATGACTCAGGTGATTGATAATATTTTAAATAACGCTATCAAGTATTCACCAGATGGTGGGAAAATCACCGTTACCATGAAAACTACAGATGATCAGATGATTTTGTCCATCTCCGACCAAGGGCTTGGGATTCCTAAAGAAGATCTACCAAAGATTTTTGACCGTTTTTATCGTGTTGACAAGGCAAGAAGTCGTGCTCAAGGTGGTACTGGTCTAGGACTTGCTATTGCTAAAGAAATCGTCAAACAACATAATGGATTTATCTGGGCTAAGAGTGAATACGGTAAGGGTTCAACCTTTACTATCGTACTGCCATACGATAAGGATGCCGTGAAAGAAGAGATTTGGGAGGATGAACTAGAAGACTAGAATGAGTGATATCGGTTTTAAATACAGTATTTTAGCATCGGGTTCCAGTGGAAATTCATTTTACTTGGAAACACCAAAAAAGAAAATTTTAGTAGATGCGGGCCTATCTGGCAAAAAAATTACAAGCCTTTTGAGTGAAATCAATCGTAAACCAGAGGATTTAGACGCTATCTTGATTACGCATGAACATTCAGACCATATCCACGGTGTGGGCGTTCTGGCTCGCAAGTACGGTATGGATCTTTATGCCAATGAGAAAACTTGGCAGGCTATGGAAAATAGTAAGTATCTTGGTAAGGTTGACTCATCTCAAAAGCATATTTTCGAGATGGGGAAAACCAAAACCTTTGGTGACATTGATATCGAGAGTTTCGGTGTGAGTCATGATGCAGTCGCGCCACAGTTTTATCGTTTTATGAAGGATGATAAGAGCTTTGTCATGCTGACGGATACGGGCTATGTTAGTGACCGTATGGCTGGCATTGTCGAGAATGCAGATGGCTATCTGATCGAGTCAAATCATGATGTGGAAATCCTGCGAGCAGGATCTTACGCATGGCGACTCAAACAACGCATCCTGTCTGACCTTGGTCACCTCTCAAACGAGGATGGAGCAGACGCCATGATTCGTACACTAGGTAATCGTACCAAGAAGATTTACCTAGGCCATTTGTCCAAGGAAAATAATATCAAAGAGCTGGCCCACATGACCATGGTTAATCAGTTAGCTCAAGCAGATCTTGGAGTTGGAGTAGACTTTCAAGTTTACGATACTTCACCAGACACTGCAACACCATTGACTGAGATATAGCAAGGAACGCCGAGAGGTGTTCTTTTTATCTTGACTGAGCTCTTAAAAAGTAATACAATGGTATTACCAATAGTTATAGGAGAAGAAACATGACGACTATTACATTAAAAGTTTCCGAAGCAGATAAAACATTTATGAAAGCAATGGCTAAGTTTGAAGGAGTTTCTCTATCAGAGTTGATACGGACAAAAACTTTAGAAGCTTTAGAGGATGAATATGATGCGCGTGTAGCAGATTTAGCTTATCAAGAGTATCTAGAAGATTTGGAAAAAGGGCTTAAACCCATTACTTGGGAAGAAATGATGCATGATCTAGGTCTGGAGGAAGATTAACTTGTATAAGCTAGTTCCAACAAGACGATTTATTAAACAACTAAAGAAATTAGATCGTTATACACAAATATTAATTACAAAGTATCTAGAAAATAACGTTTTAGAGGATCCAAGACGGCATGGGAAAGCTTTGGTGGGGAATCGAGGTGGTCAATGGAGGTACCGGATTGGTAATTATCGAGTTATAGTGCAAATTGTGGATGATGAACTGATAGTCTCTACTCTGGAAGTTGGTCATCGTAGAGATATTTATTAGAAATCCCATTAAACTATTTTATTTACTTTTTATAACAAGAGGAGTTTACAGATTGCAGAACAAGTGGAAGATAAAAGCCTATTACGATACTAGTATTATAATATTAGCTTTAATATCAGTTGTTTTAGTCATACTTGGTTTTACAGATTTAATTGATCTTGAGAAATCTCCATACAGTATTATAGACTTAGTCATATGGTTTGTTTTTCTTGTCGATTATATTTGGAGATTTAGTATTTCCAAAAGTAAATGGTCATTTATTATAAACAACACTTTTGACTTGCTTGCAATTCTTCCTTTGAATGCTATTTTTACAGTTTTTCGTTTGGGGAGGATCTTCCGTCTTGCACGCTTAACAAAGTTGGTAAAACTAACTCGGTTATTAAGAATTATAGGTCTTACTGGTAAATTAGAGAAAAAGCTAAAAATTTTTCTAAGAACAAATGGATTAATTTACATTCTGTATGTCAATTTTTTTATCGTTCTAGTTGGTAGTTCAATCTTATCAGTTGTTGAAGAGAAGTCATTTTCTGATAGTGTATGGTGGTCACTTGTTACAGTTACAACTGTTGGATATGGGGATATTGTACCGAGTAGCCTATTTGGAAAATGGCTTGCTGTATTATTGATGCTAGTTGGAATTGGAACAATAGGAATGCTAACAAGTTCTTTAACTAATTTTTTTGTTAAGGATGAATCTAAAACTCAAATAAAACTTGATAAACTTTATAAGGAAATTGAGAATCAAAGACAATTAATAGAATCACAAAATAAAAAGCTTGAGGAGCTGAATCAGATGGTTAAAGACTTGCTGAAAAAAAGTTAGCAAACAAATAGTTCTTCAACAGTCTATAAAATCAAAAAACGCATAATATCAGGTGTTCATAAACCTTGATATTATGCGTTTTAATATGAAAAAAAATTATTGGATTATCTCCTAAAATTCAATTTAAACTAAGTTTCTTACAACCCAGCAAATTCTTTGATTTCTTGAGCTGACATTGAAGAGTCGCAACGGACATTGATTTGTCCATTTGCAACATGGACGAATCCTGGTACAGTAGGGATTTCATAGCGTGAGCGGAAGTCTTGTAAAGCTTCAAGTTGACTTGGTTCTTCGCTATTGATGAAGTAGATGTGAGCTTTGGTTTCAGCTACTACACCAGCCAATGTACCAGCAAATTTACGGCAGTAAGGACAAGTTTTGCGACCGATAAAGAAGGTTGCAGTTTCTTTTTTATCAAGAGCTTCTTGAGCACGCGCTACAGTTGTAACTTCAAGATCTTTGATGTTTTCTAAAAATTGTTCCATGAGATTACCTCGCTTTCATTGATATGTCTAGTATGCCATAAAGTTTCTAAAATTGCTCAGTTTTGATACGAGAATAGATGGTGGTGCAGAAAGCGGTAGACTAAGTCTGATTTTCTAGTCCTATATTCTTGTATCCTTAAAGATATAGAAACTATAGTTCAGGTTAAAAGAAATAGAAGAAGATATAAATTACAGCCAGTTTTTACTTTATCATCAAAAATAAAGGTCAGGAATTTTCCCGACCTTTAAATAGTTTTTTATTTTACAA
Source organism: Streptococcus infantis (assembly GCF_047460825.1). GTDB lineage: Bacteria > Bacillota > Bacilli > Lactobacillales > Streptococcaceae > Streptococcus > Streptococcus infantis_V. The sequence goes on from NZ_JASHFO010000003.1 coordinate 67,553, forward strand.
AGGCATTGATTTCAGCTTCGATGTTAGCAATCTTAGCTTGTGAATCTTCGTTGCTTTCACCAACAACTGCAATATAGAACTTGATTTTTGGTTCAGTACCTGAAGGGCGAACTGCAATCCATGATCCATCTGCAAGTGTGTATTTCAATACATCACTTGGAGGAGTAGTTAAGGCTGTTACAGTGCCATCAGCGGCAGTAGATGTTTGTGCTTTAAAGTCTTCAGTAATTGAAATTGCTGTTGCGTTAAATTCTTTTGGACCATTTTCACGGAATTTAGCCATAATTGCTTTGATTTGCTCAGCACCGTCAACACCAGAGAGGGTAACAGAGATTGTCTTTTCAGCATAGTAGCCGTACTCTTTGTAGATTTCTTCGATACCATCTGCAAGAGTCAAACCACGTGAACGGTAGTAAGCTGCAAGTTCAGCAACAACAAGAACAGCTTGGATAGCGTCTTTATCACGCACGAATGGTTTAATCAAGTAACCGAAGCTTTCTTCAAATCCCATCATGTAAGTGTGATTGTGTTTTTCTTCGAATTCTTGGATTTTTTCAGCGATAAATTTGAAACCAGTCAAGACGTTGAACATAGTTGCGCCGTAGCTTTCAGCAATCTTAGTTACCAAGTCAGTTGATACGATAGATTTGCAAAGAGCTGCATTCTCTGGAAGTGTCCCAGCATTTTTGTGAGCTTCCAAGATGTACTTAGCCATGATGGCACCGATTTGGTTTCCTGAAAGGTTGAGGTAGCTACCGTCTTTTTGAAGGACTTCAACACCGACACGGTCAGCGTCAGGGTCAGTTGCAACAAGAACATCAGCTCCTACTTGGCGACCAAGTTCTTCTGCAAGAGCAAAGGCTGCTTGACTTTCTGGGTTTGGAGATTTAACAGTTGAGAAGTCAGGGTCTGGAGTTGCTTGAGCTTCTACGACTTGAACTGAGTCGAATCCTGCTTGAGCAAGAGCACGACGAGCCAACATTTCACCAGTACCGTGAAGAGGAGTGTAGACAATCTTCATGTCCTTACCAAACTCTTCAATCAAAGCTGGGTTGATGTTCACATCTTTAACTTCTTTGAGGTATTCGGTATCGATTGCTTCGCCAATAACTTCAATCAAACCAGATGCTTTTTCTGCTTCTACATCAGCAACTTCAACAGCAAATGGATTTTCGATAGCACGGATGTAAGTTGTCAAAGCATCAGCATCGTGTGGAGGCATTTGACCACCGTCTTCTCCGTAAACCTTGTAACCATTGAATGGAGCAGGGTTGTGGCTAGCAGTAATCATGATACCTGCGAAGCAGTTGAGGTGACGAACGGCAAATGAAAGTTCTGGTGTTGGACGGAGACTTTCAAAAACATAAGATTTAATACCGTGTTTAGCAAGAACTGCTGCAGATTCAAAGGCAAATTCTGGAGAGAAGTGACGGCTATCATAAGCGATCGCTACACCACGTTCTTTTTCGTTTCCACCTTTTGACTCAATCAAACGAGCCAAACCTTCTGTTGCTTGACGAACAACGTAGATGTTAATGCGGTTAGTACCAGCACCAATCAGTCCACGCATACCTGCAGTACCAAACTCAAGATTGGTATAGAATGCGTCTTCTTTAGTTTTCTCGTCCATGTTTTCCAAATCTTGACGAAGGTAATCTGGAAGTTCTGCGAAATCAAGCCATTTTTGGTAGTTTTCTTGGTAAGCCATTGGAAATCTCCTTTAATATATAATCTAATCGCTTACATTATACCACGATTTGAAGTTTTAGTAAAACGTTAGCATGAGTTAAAATGTAAGAAATTTACTTTTATTTAGGTACTTTAAAATTTGATTATATTTTTAAGTTTATATTATTTTTTACAAAAATTCATTAGTCGTAGACAGAGGAAAAATGAAAATTTGTAATGAATAAATGAATATTTTGTAAAAAGCAAGTGTTAAGAATATTTCCGCTTGTCACTTGATACATAAGGGAATTCTTTAATGTATCAAATAAATTTCTTTAAAAAAATTAGAAAATATTACATAAATTTAAGATATTTTTAATAATTTCGGTTTCTATTTTGACATTTATTCTGTGTATGGTAGAATATAATAAATAATTAAAGGAGATTTTCTATTTATGAACAAAATTCTTAAGCATTCTGCTTTAGTTTTATCAGCATTAGCGCTAGTTGCTTGTGGATCAAACAAAAAAGCAAGCGATAACGGTACTGCATCAAACTCCAACTTTGAAGTTTCGGTTAAAGATGGAATGTATGTTTTGCCCAAAGATGAAGATTCCTCTTCTCACTACCTTGCTCTTCAAGTAGAAATTAAAAATAATCGTGATAAAAAGTTTAGTTTTACAAACAGAGATATCACACTCTACAATGAAAAAGATGAAAAGGTTGAACCAATCCAAGTTTATGAATCAGATAGTAAAACCAAATTTATGGACTATGGTGATAGCCTCTCTAAAGGTAAGAGTGTAGCTGGTTATGTTGTTTACGAAGTTGATAAGGATGCTAAATATGAGCTTCACTTTGCACCAAGCTTTTATGAAGATGTAAAAGAAAATGCAAAAGAGAATAATGACGTAGCTATCAAGGTTGATCCAAGTAAATATGAAGATCATATCGATGAAGCGAAAGAAGCAATGAAAAAATATGTTGATGCTGTTTTTCTTGATGGAGAAAACACTGGAGGAGCATCAAACGTAAGTTTCACTAATGAAAAAACTCAAATTGTCGCACTCGATGATAAAAAATCAGATAAGTCCGAAGACAAGAAATCTGAAGATAAAAACTCTGATGATAAGAAGTCTTCTAACGAAACCGATGGTATCTCAAATGATGTGAAGACTGACCGAGAAGAATTCATTAAGAAATTTATCGAGTCATTTGGTAAAGGATTCTATAACTACAAGCCTTCTGATGCAGAACTTCGTACCTTTGCAGAAGCATATATCAAAGCCAATGCTAAAAGAGCAAAAGTAGACTATAAAGTAAAAACTTATCTTCCAGACTACGCGGTTATTTATGTAAGACCTGAAACAATTGACTTAGATAATTTGAATGTTCATGAATTAAGTCGTAAATTCTATGAAGAAAATAAAGGTAAATACAGCAACTACTCAGAAGCTATGAAAGCTGGCGAGAAATACATTTTAGAGAATGCACCAAGTCAATTTGACTCAACTCCTCTTGATACTAGTGATAGTATGAAAAGAGAAGGGTATGAAATTAAAATGACTAAGAAAGATGGTAAATGGACTATCGATACATCTTCTAAAAACTATGATTTAAAAGATATGGCTCGCACATTCCGTGGAGGGATCGGTTACTAATATAAAAAGTTCGAGTGAAAAGCTCGAACTTTTTTAGTTAGAATTGTTAAAAATGGAAAAAGATAGTAAAATGGTTACATGATTATTTTACAAGCTAATAAAATTGAACGTTCTTTTGCAGGAGAGGTTCTTTTTGATAATATAAACCTACAAGTAGATGAAAGAGACCGTATTGCCCTCGTTGGAAAAAATGGTGCTGGGAAGTCTACTTTGCTCAAGATATTGGTTGGAGAAGAGGAGCCAACCACTGGTGAAATCAATAAGAAAAAAGATATTTCCCTCTCATATCTAGCACAGGATAGTCGCTTTGAGTCTGAGAACACCATTTACGATGAAATGCTACATGTATTTGATGACTTGCGTCGTACTGAAAGACAACTTCGTCAGATGGAGTTGGAGATGGGGGAAAAGACTGGAGCAGAACTTGATAAACTCATGTCAGACTATGATCGCCTATCAGAAAATTTTCGTCAGGCTGGAGGTTTTACATACGAAGCTGATATCCGTGCTATCTTAAATGGTTTCAAGTTTGACGAGTCTATGTGGCAGATGAAAATTGCAGAGTTATCTGGTGGTCAAAATACTCGTCTAGCGCTAGCCAAAATGCTTCTTGAAAAACCTAATCTCTTGGTCTTGGATGAGCCGACTAACCACCTAGATATTGAAACCATTGCCTGGTTAGAAAACTACCTTGTAAACTATAGCGGTGCCCTCATTATCGTCAGTCACGACCGTTATTTCCTCGATAAGGTTGCGACCATAACACTCGACTTAACCAAACATTCTTTAGATAGATATGTAGGAAACTACTCAAGTTTTGTGGAGCAGAAGGAGCAGAAGCTCGCAACTGAAGCCAAAAACTACGAAAAGCAGCAGAAGGAAATTGCTGCCTTAGAAGACTTTGTTAATCGAAATCTTGTCCGTGCTTCAACGACCAAACGTGCCCAATCTCGACGCAAACAACTGGAAAAAATGGAACGTTTGGACAAGCCTGAAGCTGGTAAAAAATCAGCTAATATGACCTTCCATTCTGACAGGGTATCTGGTAATGTCGTTTTGACAGTTGAAAATGCTGCTATTGGCTATGATGGTGAAATCTTATCAGAACCAATCAACCTTGATCTTCGTAAGATGAATGCTATTGCCATTGTTGGTCCTAACGGTATTGGTAAGTCAACCTTTATTAAATCCATTGTGGATCAGATTCCCTTTATCAAGGGTGAGAAGCGCTTTGGTGCTAATGTTGAGGTTGGTTACTATGACCAGACTCAGAGCAAACTAACACCGAGTAATACAGTCTTAGACGAACTCTGGAATGATTTCAAGCTGACTCCTGAACTTGAAATCCGTAATCGCCTAGGTGCCTTCCTTTTTTCTGGTGACGATGTTAAGAAATCTGTTGGGATGCTGTCAGGTGGTGAACGAGCTCGTCTGCTTCTAGCTAAACTTTCAATGGAAAACAACAACTTCCTGATTCTAGACGAGCCGACAAACCACTTGGACATCGATAGCAAGGAAGTGTTGGAAAATGCCCTGATTGCCTTTGATGGGACCTTGATTTTTGTCAGCCACGACCGCTACTTTATCAACCGTGTAGCGACTCATGTGCTAGAATTGTCCGAAAATGGATCAACACTTTATCTTGGTGATTATGACTATTATGTTGATAAAAAATCAGAGCTAGTAGCTAGTCAAGAGGAAGAAGCGGCAGCTGTTAGCCAAGAAAATGAGGTTTCTCCAGTTACTGACTACCAAGCTCAAAAGGAAAGTCAAAAAGAACTTCGTAAGTTAATGAGACAAATTGAAAGTCTTGAGACAGAAATCGAAGAACTGGAAACTCAAGCCCAAGCTATCTCTGAACAAATGCATACCACTAATGATGCAGATGAACTCATGCAATTACAAGCAGAACTGGATAAAATTAGCCATCGTCAAGAAGAAGCAATGTTAGAGTGGGAAGAATTATCGGAGCAGGTGTAAGATGGAAAATCTTGGAAAAGTTTTTCGTGAATTTCGAATCAGTAAAAATTACTCTCTAAAAGAAGCTGCAGGCGAGGTCTGTTCGACCTCCCAATTATCCCGCTTTGAATTGGGGGAGTCAGATCTGGCTGCATCTCGTTTCTTTGAAATATTAGATAATATTCACGTGACGATTGAGAATTTTATGGATAAGACTAGAAATTTTCAACATCATGAGCATGTGAGCTTGATGGCTCAGATTATTCCGCTTTACTACTCAAATGATATTGCAGGTTTTCAAAAGCTTCAAGAAGAACAACTTGAAAAAGCTAAGAGTTCAACAAATCCCCTCTATTTTGAACTGAACTGGATTTTGTTACAAGGTCTGATTTGTCAAAGAGATGCTAGCTTCACTATGAAGCAAGCAGATCTGGATAAGGTGGCAGATTATCTTTTCCAAACAGACGAATGGACCATGTATGAGTTGATCCTCTTTGGCAATCTCTATAGCTTTTATGATGTGGACTATGTTGCTCGCTTTGGTAGAGAAGTGATGGAGCGTGAAGATTTCTACAAAGAAATTGGTCGCCATCGAAAACTGGTCTTGATTTTAGCTCTTAATTGTTACCAGCATTGTTTAGAACATCTTGCTTTTGAAAATGCCAGCTACTTTGAAGTTTATATAGAGAAAATTATAGGTAAGAGCATCAAACTCTATGAGCGTAATGTATTCCACTTTCTTAAAGGATTTGCTCTTTATCAGAAGGGGCAAAAAGAAGAAGGTTGTAAACAAATGCAGGAAGCCATGCATATTTTTGATGTGCTAGATCTTCCGGAGCAAGTAGCTTACTATCAGGAACATTACGATAAATTTGTAAAAGATTAATTTCCCAAATAAGGGAAAAATGAGAAACTCCTTCAAGTTTTGATACAATAGTTTCAAAATTTGAGAGGAGTTTTTATGAATCGATATGCAGTACAGTTGATTAGTCGTGGAGCTATTAACAAACTAGGAAATATGCTCTATGATTATGGGAATAGTGTTTGGTTGGCATCAATGGGAACGATTGGGCAAACCGTTCTAGGGATTTATCAGATCTCTGAACTCGTTACATCCATTCTAGTTAATCCCTTTGGTGGAGTGATTTCAGACCGTTTTTCGCGTCGCAAGATTTTGATGACAACAGACTTGGTTTGTGGGATTCTCTGTCTGGCCATTTCTTTTATCAGAAATGATAGCTGGATGATTGGAGCTTTGATCTTTGCTAATATTGTCCAGGCCATTGCCTTTGCATTTTCTCGCACTGCCAATAAAGCTATTATAACGGAAGTTGTAGCAAAGGACGAGATAGTGACCTATAACTCTCGCTTGGAGTTAGTTTTACAGGTTGTAGGAGTCAGTTCTCCGGTGCTTTCTTTCCTTGTTTTACAATTTGCTAGTCTCCATCTGACGCTCTTATTGGATGCTTTGACCTTTTTCATCGCCTTTGTCCTAGTCGCTTTACTTCCCAAAGAAGAACCAAAGGTTCAAGAGCAGAAGAGTTTTACAGGGAAAGATATTTTTGCAGATATCAAAGATGGCTTGCACTATATCTGGCATCAAAAAGAAATTTTCTTTCTCTTGTTAGTGGCTTCTAGTGTGAATTTCTTTTTTGCAGCTTTTGAGTTTTTGCTCCCTTTTTCAAATAAACTCTATGGTGTAGACGGAGCTTATGCAACTATCTTAACCATGGGTGCAATTGGCTCAATCGTCGGAGCATTGATTGCAAATAAATTTAAATCGAGTATGAATACACTTTTGTTCTTATTGATTTTAACAGGAGTAGGAGTTTTCATGATGGGACTGCCACTACCCAATTTTCTCACTTTTTCAGGAAACCTAGTTTGTGAACTCTTTATGACGATTTTTAATATTCATTTTTTCACTCAGGTACAAACCAAGGTTGACGGAGACTATCTGGGGAGAGTATTGAGTACCATTTTTACACTAGCGATTCTCTTTATGCCGATTGCAAAAGGGTTAATGACCTTTCTACCAAGCGTCCATTTAGCTTCCTTTTTAATTATCGGTCTTGGAGTTATTTTTCTTTCTTTAGTATCAATGTTCTATATTCAAAGGCAAGGGTAACACAGAAAAAAAGCAACGGCGCCGTTGCTTTTTTGTTTACATCTATCCACCCTGAGGGAATCGAACCCCCATCTCAAGAACCGGAATCTTACGTGATATCCATTACACTAAGGGTGGAAACTTTAATTATTATATCAAAAAAGAGAGCTGAACTCAAGTTTTTTCTAAACTCAGCAAAAGGAGAAGTAAAAAAGGATTCAGTATGAACCGAATCCTCAAGACGATTATTTTTTCTCAAGAAGAGCTTTGATTTCTTGAAGAACTTCCAACTCAGTTGGACCAGCAGGTGCTTCTTCAACAACCTCTTCTTTTTTAGTAAGGCTTTGAGCTTTTTCCATTGCTTTAATCACAAAGAATAGAACAGTACCAACTACAAGGAAGTTGATAACAGCACTCAAGAATTTACCATATGTAACACCATTCCATGCAAGCTCAGCGATGTTTTGTACTTTCGCAGCTTCCAAGGCTGGGTTCAATAGGAGTGGAGTGATGATATCATTAACAAATGAAGTAACGATAGCACCAAAAGCAGAAGCGATGATCACACCGACAGCAAGGTCTACAACGTTACCGCGGAGCAAAAATTCTTTAAGATCTTTTAACATTTTCTTTTTCCTTTCGAAATTTTTACAATCTAAATTATAACTTAATCATCTGTTGAATGCAAGAAATATGCTTAGTGTTTTTTAAAAACAAAAACTTTACTGAAGATGTAATTGAGGACTATGATGGTGACCTGTGCAAAAATAGTCTCAATTGAATTGATAGTATTGAGATTATCACCTACGAATTGACCGATAATATGGGGGTAACTTGTCACAAAAATAAAGGTCAGGAGCAGGTCTAATAAGAAAGTTATGAATCTTGCGGTCGTAAATTTTATCAAACGTTTGAACCAATTTTTTCGTTTCTGTTTAAAAACAATGGTATCATTGGTGAAAAAAGCAAAGAGAATCCCAGCTATATTTCCCAGCGCAGTCGCCCATAATTCTTGTTGGAAAAAGTAAAAAATTGTGATCCGAACAATGATAGAAACAAGAGTGGTTGCAACCCCGAAAAATAAGTAGGAGAGGATTTCATTGTCGAAAAAATTTTTTATGCATGTTTTCATGAAAATAGTATAGCATAAAGGACATAAATGTGCTATACTTGAAAGGTTGACTTGTTCAACCCTTGGTGCTTAGCTTCTTTCACCAAGCATATTATACGCGGGTTAATCGCTAAAGGAGAATAATAGATGAAAAAACTTACTGTCCGTGATTTGGCAGATATTGCCATTGTCGCAGCAATTTATGTGGTTTTGACAATCACACCACCCCTTAATGCTATCAGTTACGGTGCTTATCAGTTCCGTATCTCTGAAATGATGAATTTTCTTGCCTTTTACAATCCTAAGTACATTATCGGTGTTACTCTTGGCTGTATGATTGCTAATTTCTTCAGTTTTGGAATCATCGATGTTGCGGTTGGTGGAGGATCAACTCTTGTCTTCCTAAGTTTAGGCGTATGGTTGTTTAGCAAATATAAAAAAGACTATCTTTTTAATGGATTGATTCGTAAAGATCATTTCTTCTTTTCAATTCTTTTTTCGATTTCAATGATCACCATTGCTGCTGAATTGAACATCGTAGCAGAAGCACCTTTCTTCTTAACTTGGTTTACAACTGCTATCGGAGAATTCGCTTCACTCATTGTTGGTGCTATTCTTATCGGAAAAATCGGTAAACGTCTTGATTTAACTAGATAAAGATATCACATGAAATATTATTGAAAATGGCTGAACATTGTTCAGTCTTTTTCTTTGTCCATAAAACTAGTTGTTCAATAAAAGTGATATAATAAGGTAAAAAGGAATTATTTTAATATGTATAGTTATCGTATTTCAGTTTTTGAAGTCCTTTGGAAACATCAGGTCATTAGATTTTTGTTAATTTTTTTAGCACTATTTTATTTCTATCTTTTTTTCCAAAGAGTTAAGACATCTTTAAAAAGTGGTGGGAGTATGTTGGATCCTTTTCATATTGCAAAGGGAAGATTATACATTCACACGATTATTCTTTTTAGAAAAAGGATTGTTCCTCTAGCTGAAATTAGACAGATTGATATTGATTACGTTCGAGGGAGAAGAATGAATGGGGACAGGTATCATCTGTATTTTACAAGGAAAGATGGAAAATCTTTTACTTTTCATTTTGGGAAAAGCAAAAGAAACGAGGAGTTAGTGAAAAATCTTGCCAATGTGGCCAAGAAGTGCCATATTAAAATCTATTATTATTATTATTAAGAGTTGATTGCTAAAATTGGATTGTTGTCACTTGTGACAGTTGTCAAAGCTAGGAGAGTAGCTAATATGAATCAACTACAAGTAATAAGAGAAAATAAACAACTAAGAATTTTATTGATGAAAGAATGCGATATTCTATTTTATGACCAGTTGAAAGAGGTTGAATTTTCTCAGAACAATGAAGTTTATTCTCTATCGCCCATAGCCTTTGCTAAAGACGGTAGTGGAGGAGAATATGTAATTCTTGAGGATGAGAGTATCGGCTTTATAGGGAGTGAAGGTCAAGTTGGGAGAGTGGCAGAAAGCTTTGATGACTTGCTTACCTTCTTACTTCATGCTGGTTCTATCTCAGACTTTTCTTGCCGGTTACTCTACCAAAACAAGGATTTGTTGGCAAAATTCTGTCAGGGATTTATCAACAAAGCACGACAAAATTACCAGTCAAAAGGCGAAAAGTGGGACAAAGTGAGAACTCTACTTGCACAAGAGTTGAGACTTGAATTTCAGCCAGAAAAACTACAAGAGTTGGCCTTAAAATTTTATCAATCAGCTATAAGATCTCCTCTATTCACTTGCAAATATAGTCATGGGGAGGATGAATATGTTTGTGATTCTATTTTGTCAGATATTGTGGGCTTGTGGGTTTCAGAGCTGCTAGGGATGACTGCGGAAGAAATTGAAGCTTTTGCTAGCACTAAAAACAATCAAATGTAAAGGACAAAAATTTAATTCCACTTAAAATATTTTATATTATAATATTAACAATGATATTTTAAGGAGTTTATATGAGTTCGTCAGAATTTATTTCAAAGATTGATTATTATTGCCATAAGAAAGAAAGTTTATTTGACCAAAGTAAGTTTAAATATGCCATTCGCTCGATGTTTGCAGGAGCTTTCTTAACCTTTAGTACAGCCGCTGGGGCCATAGGTGCTGATCTACTCAATAGCATCGTTCCAAGTGCTGGTTATTTCCTATTTCCCTTTGTATTTGCTTGGGGACTTGCCTATATCGTTTTCTTGAATGCCGAGTTGGTTACCTCAAATATGATGTACTTGACAGCTGGAACATTTTTGAAGAAGATTGATTGGAAAAAAGCCTTTATCATTTTACTTTATTGTGCTTTTTTCAACTTAGTTGGCGCTCTGTTAGCAGGTTGGTGCTTTGCTAATTCATCGGCTTTTTCACACCTGACACACGACAGTTATCTTCCAAAGATTGTAGCCAAGAAGCTGGCACGTCCTAGTGAGTTGGTCTTGTTGGAAGGGATTTTGGCAAATATGTTTGTAAATATTGCCATTCTGTCTTCAATTTTGGTTAAGGATAGCAATGCCAAGCTCTGGATTATCTTGTCAGCTATTTCTATGTTTGTCTTCTTATCTAACGAGCATATTGCAGCTAACTTTTCATCTTTTAGCATTATCAAATTCAGCATTGTAGCTGATCAGATTGCAAACTTTGATATTCCAAATATCCTCCGTCATTGGAGTGTTACCTTCATTGCTAACTTGATAGGTGGAGGATTCTTGATAGGTTTACCATACGCTTATCTTAATAAAAATGAAGAGACTTATGTTGATTAGCACTTAGCTCTTACTAAATAAAATGAAAATTAATAATATAGGAGGTCAGGGAAAAAAATCCAGACCTCGATTTTTTTTCCAAAGAAGCTTTTGATAAAAACGTTATTTTCTCTGTCTATAAATTCAAACAAATTATTAGTACATGGACTTTAGCTGAAAACCAAAGAGACTCTTTTGTAAATTCAGTATAAAACAAAATGAAAACATATATTAAATATATGGAGTGGAGAATTTGAAAATAAAGAGTTGAAAACATTAAAGATGCTGATACAAAGCAAATGGAAACGATTGCTAAAAATGATAAAAATATTGTAAATAGAATTAAGAAAGCCTTCCCATAATTTCGATTTTATGTTATAATATTCACAAATAAAAGTTTTAGGAGTTTATATGGTTTCTTCAGAATTTATCTCAAAAATTGAGTTTGCTTGTAAGAAAAAGGAAAGTCTTTACAGTCAAAGTAAATTCAAGTACGCTATCCGTTCAATGTTTGCTGGTGCATTCTTAACATTTAGTACAGCAGCTGGTGCAGTTGGAGCTGACTTGATTAATAAGATTGCTCCTGGTAGTGGACGTTTCCTCTTCCCATTTGTTTTCGCTTGGGGATTGGCTTACATTGTCTTCTTGAATGCTGAATTGGTAACATCTAACATGATGTTCTTGACAGCTGGTAGCTTTTTGAAAAAGATTAGCTGGAGAAAAACAGCTGAAATCCTTCTATATTGTACACTCTTTAATCTGATCGGTGCGCTTATAGCAGGTTGGGGCTTCGCCCATTCAGCAGCTTATGCAAACCTAACACATGATAGCTTTATTTCTGGAGTTGTGGAAATGAAGTTGGGCCGTTCAAATGAACTAGTCTTGCTTGAAGCTATCTTGGCTAATGTCTTTGTAAATATCGCAATTCTTTCATTTGTTTTAGTCAAAGATGGGGGAGCTAAACTTTGGTTAGTTCTTTCAGCTATTTACATGTTTGTATTCTTAACAAATGAACACATCGCCGCAAACTTTGCATCTTTTGCTATCGTGAAATTCAGTGTTGCTGCTGATTCAATCGCAAACTTCGGTATTGGAAATATTCTTCGTCACTGGGGTGTAACCTTTATTGGTAACTTTATTGGTGGTGGTCTACTGATGGGATTGCCTTACGCCTTCTTAAACAAAAACGAAGATACATATGTAGATTAAAAGTTGGATTCATTCCAACTTTTTCTTTTTGTTTATCCATGCTATAATGAATGTAGAATAGATAAATATAGAGGAATAACATGAACGAGATTAAATGTCCCAATTGTGGCGAAGTATTTACAGTCAATGAAAGCCAATATGCAGAACTACTTTCTCAAGTTCGCACTGCAGAGTTTGATAAGGAATTGCATGAACGAATCAAACAAGAGTTGACTCTGGTTGAACAAAAGGCTTTGAATGAGCAACAGACCAAACTGGCTCAAAAAGACCAAGAAATTGCCCAGCTACAAAGTCAAATTAACAACTTTGATACAGAAAAAGAATTGGCTAAGAAAGAGGTAGAGCAAAGTGCTAGTCAAAGCTTGTTAGAGAAAGAAAAAGAAGTCCAAGCACTCGAAAATCAGTTAGCTACCCTGCGCTTGGAGCATGAGAACCAACTACAAAAAACACTATCTGATTTAGAGAAAGAACGTGATCAGGTCAAAAATCAGCTCCTCTTACAAGAAAAAGAAAACGAACTTTCTCTTGCTTCTGTTAAACAAAACTACGAAGCCCAGCTCAAGGCAGCTAGCGAGCAGGTTGAATTTTACAAGAATTTCAAGGCGCAACAATCAACCAAGGCAATCGGTGAAAGTTTGGAACACTATGCGGAGAGTGAATTCAACAAGGTTCGAAGTTTTGCCTTTCCAAATGCCTACTTTGAGAAGGACAATAAGGTTTCAGCACGTGGTTCTAAGGGCGATTTTATCTTCCGTGATTTTGATGAAAATGGATTAGAATTCATTTCCATCATGTTTGAGATGAAAAATGAAGCTGACGGGACAGAGAAGAAACATAAAAATGCAGACTTCTATAAAGAGTTGGATAAGGATCGTCGTGAGAAAAACTGTGAGTATGCAGTTTTGGTAAGTATGCTTGAGGCTGATAACGACTACTTCAATACTGGGATTGTCGATGTTAGTCACGAATATGAGAAGATGTATGTCATTCGTCCCCAGTTCTTTATTCAGTTGATTGGACTTTTGCGCAACGCTGCCCTTAATTCCCTTAAATACAAGCAGGAATTGGCGCTTGTTCGTGAACAGAATATTGACATCACGCATTTCGAGGAAGACTTGGATGCCTTTAAGGTAGCCTTTGCAAAGAACTATAATTCAGCTTCTGTTAACTTTGGTAAGGCCATTGACGAAATTGACAAGGCCATTAAGCGTATGGAAGAAGTCAAGAAATTCCTGACCACATCAGAAAACCAACTGCGCCTTGCTAACAACAAATTGGATGATGTTTCCGTTAAAAAATTGACACGAAAAAACCCAACCATGAAAGCCAAGTTTGAAGCCTTGAAGGAAGACTAGGAGGATCCTATGCAGATACGAAAAGCAACCATGAAAGATGCTGAAGCCCTACTGTCTTTATACGAAGACTTGGGCTATCCAACGACCGCTTCTAATCTGTCTCGACGTTTAGAAATGATTCTTTCTCAATCACATTATGGCTGTCTTCTAGCTGAAAGAAACGGAGAAATTTTAGGTTTCTTAGGTTTTGCAAAGCTCTTCTTTTTTGAAACAGATGGATCTTATTATCGTATTTTAGCTTTGTCAGTTGCAAAAGAAACAAGACGACAAGGAATTGCTAGTAGGCTAATTGATGAATTGAAAAAACAAGCGGTAAAAGAAGGAGTTAAGGCACTGGCTCTAAATAGTGGATTAACCGCTGAACGAAATGCTGCTCATCAGTTTTATCAGGCAGTTGGATTTGAAAAAGTGACTGCCGGATTTGCCTTGCATTTAAAAACTCAACATAGATAAATCGTGAAAAAATAGTAGAGGGAACGAAGTAATGTCTTCAACAAAAGGGAAAACCTTATATTTTAACGATAAGAGCATGGATTATGTGACCTTTGGTAAAGGAAAGAAGTCTCTCGTTATCATACCAGGGTTGGGGGATGGGCTTCAGACGGTTAAAGGTATGGATATGTCTTTTTCAATCACATACCGTATACTTGCCAAACGTTACAAAATTTATGTTTTTTCTCGAATCAATGAGCTGAGACAGGGCTATACGACGCGAGATATGGCAGCAGATGTTGCAGAAGCAATGGAGGTATTGAATATTACCAGTGCCTATGTTATGGGGATTTCGCAAGGTGGAATGATTGCCCAATGTTTGGTGGCGGATTTCCCTGAAAAGGTTGAAAAGCTAGTATTGGCTGTTACAACTGCAAAACTAAGTAATCTAGGCAGGGAGAGAATTAGTTGCTGGCTGAACCTGAGTCAAACAGGAACTTATAAAGATCTGATGATTGATATCGCTCGTCATTCTTACACGACTAAATCCTTTGGAAAATTTAAATACCTTTATCGAATAATGGGAATTTTTGGTCATATTAAAGATAAACAACGTATTGATATTCAGTCTGTATCTTGTTTGAAACATGATAGTCTAGATTTTTTGGAAAAAATCAACTGCCCTACGTTAATCATTGGAGCAGAAAAAGATGATGTTCTTGGCGTAGATGGTTCGTTTGGATTGCATCATCATATCAGAGGTAGCCAACTGATTATTTTACCAGGGTGTGGACATGCACTCTATGAACAGAATAAGGATTTCCAAAAAAGAGTTTTAGTATTTTTAGAAAGTTAATAAATGAACGGTATTATCAACTTAAAAAAAGAGGCGGGGATGACCTCGCATGATGCAGTTTTCAAGCTGCGTAGGATTTTAGGAACTAAGAAGATTGGTCATGGAGGGACTTTAGACCCTGATGTTGTCGGTGTTTTGCCGATTGCCGTCGGTAAGGCAACCCGCATGGTCGAGTTTATGCAGGACGAGGGTAAAGTCTATGAAGGTGAAATCACCCTAGGCTATTCAACGACAACTGAAGACGCTAGTGGTGAGGTAGTTGCAGAGACACCAGTTTTGTCACCTTTGGATGAGAATCTCGTTAATGAAGCAATCGCTAGTCTAACAGGTCCTATCACTCAGATTCCACCTATGTACTCGGCTGTCAAGGTCAATGGTCGCAAACTCTATGAATATGCGCGTGCTGGTCAGGAAGTGGAGCGTCCAGAACGTCAGGTGACGATTTATAGTTTCGAAAGAACCAGTCCCATTTCCTATGTGGAGAATCTTGCTAGATTTAGCTTCCGTGTAAAATGTAGCAAAGGTACTTATATCCGTACCTTGTCAGTCGACTTGGGAGAAAAACTTGGCTATGCAGCTCATATGTCTCATTTAACACGAACAAGCGCTGCAGGTTTGCAGTTAGATGATGCTTTGACCTTGAATGAAATTGAGG
This sequence comes from Streptococcus infantis, assembly GCF_047460825.1. Taxonomy (GTDB): domain Bacteria; phylum Bacillota; class Bacilli; order Lactobacillales; family Streptococcaceae; genus Streptococcus; species Streptococcus infantis_V. The sequence goes on from NZ_JASHFO010000003.1 coordinate 83,322, forward strand.
AAAAGGTTCAAGCTGGTGAGTTAGACTTTCTTCATCCATTAGAGATTGGAACAGGTGACTTAGTTAAAGTTTATTTGACTCCAGAACAAGCAGAAGAAGTGCGTTTTGGTCGCTTTATTGAATTGGAGCAAACTGAGAAGGAATTGGCTGGTTTTGAAGGTGATAAGTTATTAGCCATTTTAGAGAAACGGGATACTCTTTATAAACCAAGAAAGGTTTTCAATTGATTAGAGCTGGTGGAAAAATTGCAAACTGATGTTTAGTCTAAAAAAGCTGATAGACAGTCTAGTTTAGAAGAAAAATTATTTTGAAAAAGGGTTGAAAACACGGTGATATTTGACAGTTTTGCTTGCTTATGATAATATTTAAATAAAGAAAAGCTAGAAAACTTTCAGAGGATATTATGAGTATTGAGATGACTGTTAGTGAGATTGCTGAGGTCTTGGGCTTGTCCCGCCAAGCAATCAATAACCGTGTCAAGGAATTACCTGAAGAAGATACGACTAAAAATGATAAAGGAGTCACTGTGGTAACTCGCAGTGGCTTGATTAAGCTTGAAGAAATCTACAAAAAAACTATTTTTGAAGATGAACCTGTTAGTGATGATGTGAAGCAACGTGAGTTGATGGAGATTCTTGTTGATGAAAAGAACGCTGAAATCATCCGTCTTTATGAGCAGTTAAAGGCTAAAGACAAACAGTTAGCTGAAAAAGATGAACAGATGCGTGTCAAAGACCGTCAAATCGCAGAAAAAGATAAGCAATTGGATCAACAACAACAGTTAACCCTACAAGCCATGAAGGACCAAGAAAACCTTCAGTTGGAGTTGGATCAGGCTAAGCAAGAAGTACAAGCAACGAAGAAAGGCTTCTTTGCTCGCTTATTTGGAGGATAAGAAAAAACTGCTTGGTTTCTAGGTATAACCAAGTAGTTTCTTTTTACACATACAGTAAGGAATGGATAAGATGGAAAAATTAAGAGATTACATTTCATTTGATTTGGAATTTAATGAACACCAAGATAAAACCCACTTGATTCAGGTATCTGCAGTCCGTTTTAAAGATGGTGAAGAAATTGGAGCTTTTGACTCTTATGTTCATACGGACGTACCATTGAAAAGTTTTATAAACGGTTTAACGGGTATCACTTCTGAAACCTTGAAAGATGCACCGATGGTGGAAGATGTACTTAAGAATTTTCAAGACTTTGTGGGTGAGTTACCCCTTATTGGTTATAATGCAGCCAAGAGTGATTTACCGATTTTATTGGAACATGGTTTGGATTATAGTAGCCAATATCTAGTTGATCTCTATGATGAAGCTTTTGAGCGACGTAGTTCTGATCTTCATGGTATTGCCAATCTCAAGTTACAGACTGTGGCTGAATTTCTAGGATTCAAGGGCCAATCTCATAACAGTTTAGAGGATGCGCGAATGACTGCGCGTGTTTATGAAGCTTTCCTAGAATCTGATGAAAGTAGAATCTTACTGGACTCCAAGAGTAGTCTAAACTCTAATCCTTTCGGTGGTTTAGATTTATCACAGCTGTTTGATTAGGAGGTTTTATGAAACCTGAAAAACCTAAAAAATTGGGTTTTAAAAAGATTTACCTGAATCTGGATAAAATCCTCTTTCTATTTTTTCTAATCTTCATGCTGGTAGATTATATTTGGTTGCCACTGAACTCATTGATAGCAGGCTTTTTACTAAGTCAGACGGGCTATTTGTTTATTTCCTATAACAATGTTTTTGAAATTTTAAAACATGCACCTTTAGTCAGCTTTGGTTTTTTAATCTTAATAGCCATTAACCTTTTAGTAGCCTATTTTCAAATTAGTCTTCTCTTCATTGGGGCTCGACACCTTCTCTATCATGAAAAACGAACCTTGATTGAGTATAGTCGGAAGGTCTTTCGTGAAAGTATAGCCTTCATGAAACGTCTGACTGTTTCCAAGGCCTTGTTTATCTTCGTTTATATAGCTATGATTTTTCCGTTTATCAGGAAAATTTTTAAAATTTATTATTTTAATAAAATAGTGATACCTGAATTTATTCAGACCTATATGGAAGACAAATACTGGATGTGGTGGTTATCTATTTTTATCTTAAGTATCCTATTTCTCTACATCTCTGTAAGAGTGATGTTTGCCCTTCCGAAAATTTTTTATGACAAGATGACAGTTAAGGATGCTGTGGTCTACAGTCTAGAAAAAACCAGAAATCATTTTTGGTTTTACGCTTGGCATCTCTTTCTAATCCTTGTCAAAACGAATCTTTTCTTCTATTTGCTTTTAATACCTCTATTGTTGATACAGTCTTTAGTGGATGGTCTTACACATCGAGAATCTTTGATTCTTGCTATTTCGAACTATATATTGATTAAAAATATCCACTATATGGCTTTGACTTACTTCTTGGTTAAGTTTACCTCCTTTTTAACTGGTGAGGAGTTGGATATTATGTCAAGACGAAAGAAAGATCATATCATGAGATGGGGTGTAATGGGGTGCGCGAGTGTTTTCTTTGCGATTGAGGGTTATGTTTATCTAGAGGCACCCGTAGTCAATCCTCCACTTGTCATCTCTCACAGAGGTGTTTCTAATGGAAATGGTGTCCAAAATACAGTTGAATCCTTAGAAAAAACAGCTCAGTTAAAACCAGATTTAGTTGAGATGGATGTGCAGGAAACCAAGGACGGTCAGTTTGTCATGATGCATGATGCTAACCTAAAAAGTTTAGCGGGATTAAATGTAACACCACAAGACTTAACTTTAGATGAGTTGAAGCAATTAGATATTTATGAAAATGGTTATCAGGCTAAAATATCCAGCTTTGATGATTATATAAATCGTGCCAATGACCTTCATCAGAAATTGCTGATCGAAATTAAAACGAGTCGAAAAGATAGTGCCCAAATGATGGATCATTTTCTAGATCAATATGGGGCAAAGATCAAAGTCTATGGGCATCAGATGCAATCTTTGGATTATCATGTTATTGAAAAAGTAACTCAGTATGATAAGGAAATTCCAGTCTATTTCATTCTGCCCTACAATTCCGTTTTTCCAAGAACGAATGCTACAGGTTATACCATGGAATATTCTACCTTAGATGAATATTTTGTAACCAAGCTTTGGAATACAAAACAAAAACTCTATGTATGGACAATCAATAGTTCGGAATCCTTTGATAAGTCCCTACGTTTGGGAGTTGATGGTATGATAACAGATGATCTAGAAAGAATTAAAGAAGAGCTTGAAACCGCTCAGGAAGATCCTGAATATACGGACTTGCTTCTCAAGAAAGCAGCAGAAATATTTACTTTCTAGGTAAGACAAAAGAGGCTGAATTGAACATCAGCCTCTTTTTATGCTACTAGAATGGTAATTTACCAGCAAAAGCACCTAGTTTCTTCTTAGTTGCTTCATCAATTTGTTCAAGAGCAGCATTGACTGCTTGAACTGTCATATCTGATAGAGTTTCAATATCTTCTGGGTCAACAACTGCTGGATTGAAATCAATTTTTGTAACTTTCTTGTCCCCTGTTAGTGTAGCAGTTACAAGGTTTTGGGCAGAAGTTCCAACGAATTCTGTAGCAGCAAGTTCAGCTTGACTTTGCTCCATTTGTTTTTGAAGTTTTTGAGCTTGACGCATCATGTTTTGCATATTCATCATGGTGGTATATAGCTTCCTTTTCTTTTATTTTCCCTATTATTTTAACAATTTTAACTAGAAAAGTCTATTCTAATTTTAAAGGAACAAACATTAAATTTTCTGACAATTTATTGAATAATTAGAAAAACTATGATATAATAAATTTTAAAAATGGTATTCCCATGATTTAATAGGAGCGTTATATGAAAAAACTTGGTTTTATCCTTTTATCTTCGGCATTGTTGTTATCTGCTTGTGCAGTTCGTTTTGAACAATCGTCAACTACAAGTGATTCATCTCAGGTCGCAAAATTATCAGAAGATAACCAAAAATTATTGGATAAGGCAACTAGTGACTACAAAACCTTTGTAGAAGAACAGATTGATAAACTATTGACGGATACTGAAGGTTTTGTTCAACTATTGAAGGATGGTAAGCTAGAAGAAGCTAAAAAGGCCTACCCTTTAATTCGTATGTCTTATGAACGTTCAGAGCCGATTGCTGAAAGCTTTGGTGAATCTGATGTGAAGATTGATTTTCGATTAGCAGACTATCTAGATGAAAATAAGACTGAAGAAGGTTGGTCTGGTTTCCACCGTATCGAGCGCATTCTTTGGGAAGAAAATACAACTAAAGGAACTGAGTCTTATGGTGACCAACTGGTAAATGACATCAAGGAATTGAAGGCTAAGATTGCAACTGTAGATGTTGATTACAAGATTATGCTAACTGGGGCTGTCGACCTTCTAAATGAAGTAGCGACAAGTAAGATTACTGGTGAAGAGGAGATTTACTCTCATACAGATTTGTATGATTTCCGTGCCAATATCCAAGGTGCTGAGAAGATTTTCCAACTCTTTAAACCTTTGCTTGAAAAATCAGATGCAGCCTTGGTGAAAGAGCTAGAGGAAGATTTCAAATCTGTCAATAGTTTGTTAGACAAACACATGACAGACAAGGAACATTATAAGCTCTATACAGAATTAACGAAAGAAGACACTAAAGAATTGTCTGAAGCAGTGACAAAACTTGGTGAACCATTATCACAAATGGGTAAATTTCTTGGTGGAGAATAAGTAATATGACAAACAAAGGCGAAAAATTTTTTGAACGAAAAATGGACCGTCGAGAATTTCTAAAAAAAGCAGGTATTGGAGGTGCTGGTCTCGCACTTGGTCTCTCCGGTGCTTCTGCTTTTTTCACACCTAAGCTTGATGGTCAGGAGAAAATCTCGTACGGGGATGAAAAAATAGCCTTCTATGGCAAGCACCAAGCTGGCATTACAACAGTCATGCAGAAAAACATCTACTTTGTTGTCTTGGATTTGCATACAACCGACAAAGAGAAAATCATCCAGTTATTTAAAGATTGGACGGATTATAGTGCCTAACTTGTAGAAGGAGAATTGGTTAAAAAAGATGGTAACAATAGCCTTCTGCCTCCAAGTGATACTGGAGAAACAGTTGGGCTTAATCCTCATCGTTTAACCTTGACCTTTGGAGTTTCGGCTAGTTTCCTAGAAAAGATGAAACTAGAGAACAAACGTCCAACACTCTTTAGAGATTTACCTCCGTTTCCAAAGGAACAATTACGAGAAAAGTACACAGGTGGAGATATTGTCATTCAAGCTTGTGCAGATGACGAGCAAGTTGCCTTTCACGCCATTCGAAATCTTATCCGAAAGGGAAGAAATGCCGTTACTCTTCGTTGGAGCCAATCAGGTTTTGCAGCTATTGGTAATCGTATGGAAACACCTCGGAATCTCTTTGGTTTTAAAGACGGGACTGCTAATGTCACTACTGAGAAAGAATTTGATCAGGTTGTGTGGGCAGATAGTAAGGACTGGATGGAAAATGGTTCCTACATGGCCGTTCGTCGCATCCAGATGTTCCTTGATACTTGGGACCGAACGAATCTGGAGGAACAAGAAAATACCTTTGGGCGCTATAAGGAAAGTGGAGCTCCTTTTGGTAAGAAAAACGAATTTGATGAGGTGGACTTGAGTCTTCTTCCTGACGATTCTCATGTTCGCTTAGCAAAAGAAGTGGATAAACCTCTCCTACGTCGCTCTTATTCTTATTCTGATGGCATAGATGAAAAGACTGGTCAGTTTGACACTGGTTTGCTCTTTATTTCTTTTCAAAAGGATCCAGATAACTTTGTTAAGGTGCAGACCAATCTAGGTGCTACGGATAAAATGAATGAGTACGTTACCCATATAGGCAGTGGTCTTTTTGCCTGCTTTGGTGGAGTAGAGAAGGGAGGTTACATTGGGCAGAAATTATTGGAATCCTAAAAGTATTATCCTCCTATTTGCTTGTTTCTTCCTGTTGATTTTTCCGGTAGGAGCTAAGGAAAGTTTGAGTCCCTACTTTGTGAAAATAACTGATGCAACTAAAGCTGTTAAAGAAGGTAAACAAGATCAGGCAAGAAAACTAATCGATGAAATGACCAAAGACTTCGAGAAAGTCGAGAATCCTGACTCTGAAGCAGGACGACAAGTTCGAGAAAAGTTGGCCTTAACTGGTGATATTACTGAGGAACAGTTAACTCAGATTTCTTTAGCCCTTTTGACATTTGAGAAAGAGCAAAATCCAGTCGACCTAGATGCAGAAAAAGAGAAACTTGTTTCACGATTAGAACCTCGTTTTGAAGCCTTAGACATGGCAATCGCTTCTCAAGATCTGGAAGCAGTAAGAGAGGCCTATAAAAAAATGAATTCAACCTGGACCATCAATGAAGCGGTAGTTCGAGACCATAGTACAGCTCATTATGGGCAAGTGGAAACAGCAATTTCCTTTCTGCGTAGTAGCATTGAGACTGAACCAACGAACTTTGATACTATTCAGGCATCGTTTGATGATTTGAAAAAAGCTATTTCTAACTTTGTTGAAGGTACAGAAATAGCGACTACATCTTCGAATCTGACCCTGAAGGATGGGATAGAACTTTTAAAGAAGGCCTTGACCCAATTTCAAGCTGGTCAAGATAGTGATGCAGCTGCGACGATGAAGGAGTTTATTACTATTTGGCCCACCATCGAGGGTTCTGTAAGTACAACCAATCCTTCGCTTTATACCAAGGTTGAAAGTGAAAGTCCTGTCATCATGGTTAAGGGAAAGGAAAGTGACTATCAAGAAAAGCTTTCTAGCTTGATTGCAGAGCTATCTCAAATTGATACTAGCGCTTCCTATAATGCATTTGACGCCATGCTCATCTTGCTCCGAGAAGGTGTAGAAGCACTCTTGATTGTCATGGCGCTTGTGACAACTTTGAAAGCTGCCAAGATGAGACAGGGCCTCAAGTGGGTCTATGGTGGTGCATTTGCTGGTATAGTGGCCAGTCTTTTGATTGCCTATATCCTACAGATTGCCTTTCCAGCAGTTGCCTCAGGAACTAACCGTGAAATCATCGAAGGAGCAGTCGGGATTTTTGCAGTTATCATGATGATTTTAATCGGTATTTGGCTTCATAGCAAATCTTCTGTTAAAAAATGGAATGCTTTTATGGAATCACAAATGCAAACTGTCACGAAAACAGGATCTTTCCTTTCTATGTTTGCTCTGAGTTTTCTAGCCGTATTCCGTGAAGGTGCTGAGATGATTTTATTCTATGTGGGGATTCTGCCAAGGATTTCTAGTTTTGATTTTGTCCTAGGAATTTCTCTAGCCCTCTCAGTTTTAGTCGTGATTGCCTTTGTGATGAACAAGGCTAGTCAATTTTTCCTGCCTCATAAGGTTTTCTTTATCCTGACTTGGATGATTTATGCCTTAGCCTTTAAGATGACGGGAGTCAGTATCCATGCCTTACAGTTGACAAATATGATTCCAAACCATCTGATCTCAAGAATACCAAGTATTGATATATTGGGAATTTACCCTAGTTGGGAAGGGTTAGCAGGTCAGATTCTCTTTATCTTCATAGTTTTTCTAATTACCATTAGACAGGGTGAAAAGTGATGGATCAAAAGGAATTGACAATTATTGAGCATTTGGTAGAATTTAGAAAGAGATTGCTAGCAGTAGTTGTTTGCTTCTTTCTAGTATTCTGCGTTTCACTATTATTTGCTGATCAGATTTATCAATTTATCACACAAGGCTTTAGTCAGAAGTTGATGGTCTTAGGGCCGAATGATATTTTATGGATTTATCTCCGTTTAGCAAGTTTAATGTCCTTTAGCCTTACCTTACCTTTTACGGTCTATCAAGTCTGGAGTTTTGTTCGACCAGCACTTAAAACTGAAGAAGCAGGGGCGATTTTTGCTTATATCCCTGCAACTTTCCTTTGTTTTATCTTAGGATTAGCCTTTGGATTTTATTTTATAACACCAGCTTTACTTCAGGTCTTGCTAGGACTGGGTGAAAACTTATTTGAGACGCAGTTAACAGCACAAAATTATCTAGCTTTTGTCTTTCAAACTACTGTACCACTAGCATTTATCTTTGAATTGCCAGTTATTATTGGATTTTTAACTTCCATTGGGTTTATTGGGCCAAGTTTATTGATAACTTATCGTCGTTATGCTTACTTTATTTTATTGGTTCTGGCCGTCATACTGACACCAGCAGATTTTGTTAGCGACTTGGCAATGACGGTACCCCTGATCCTTTTGTACGAGATTAGTATTGCCTTAAGTAAAAGAATTGAAAAAAGAAAAATGAAAGGAGAAGAGAATGGGAATCTTACGTGATATTGGTGCCCCTGGCTTGATCATCATCATCCTTGGTGCTTTGTTGATTTTTGGACCAAAACGCTTACCAGAGTTAGGCGAATCAGTAGGAAAAATGCTTGCTGAGTTTAAAAAAGCCGTTAAAGGCATTGGGGATTCGGAAGAAAAATAAAGAAACTTACTAAAAGAGTTGAGAAATTGGTACAAGATCATTATCTTGTCTAAATTCTCAGCTCTTTTTCAATTAGCTATTTAAACAGTTTAAGGTTTCTTTAAGGTTTTTATAATATTCTGAAGAACTCTATATTATCCGAACAAATATCTTCAGTTTCATAAATAGAGAAAGTTTTCTTGGATAATTGTTTATTTTAAATAAATGATTAATCCTAAAAGTTCAGATTATTATTTGAATACAAATTCATTATAGCTTTGCTTGCTCGCTATTTATTTCAAGATACCAGTAGATTGTGATATAATAGTAAACAATGAGTTTTTAAAACAAACCAAAGGAGTATCAAAATGATTTACGCTGGAATTTTAGCAGGTGGAACCGGCACACGCATGGGTATTAGTAACCTACCCAAACAATTTCTTGAGTTGGGAGACCGCCCAATCCTAATCCATACAATTGAAAAATTTGTCTTAGAGCCAAGTATCGAAAAGATTGTAGTTGGAGTTCACGGAGACTGGGTGACACACGCAGAGGATTTAGTTGAAAAATTCCTTCCACTCCACAAGGAACGTATCATCATTACGAAAGGTGGGGCTGATCGTAATTCTAGTATTGAAAAGATTATTGAAGCCATCGATGCTTACCGTCCACTAACAGAAGATGATATCGTAGTAACACATGATTCAGTTCGTCCTTTCATCACTCTTCGAATGATTCAAGACAATATTGAACTCGCTAAAAACCATGATGCTGTTGATACCGTGGTTGAAGCAGTTGATACCATCGTTGAAAGTACAAATGGTCAGTTTATCACAGATATTCCAAATCGCTCTCATCTTTATCAAGGACAAACTCCCCAAACCTTCCGTTGCAAGGACTTTATTGACTTGTATGGTTCTTTATCAACAGAAGAAAAAGAAATTTTGACAGATGCTTGTAAAATCTTTGTCATTAAGGGTAAAGATGTTGCCTTGGCAAAAGGGGAATACTCAAACCTTAAAATTACAACAGTTACAGACTTGAAGATTGCTAAAAGCATGATTGAGAAAGATTAGAGACATGATTAATCAAATTTATCAACTGACAAAACCAAAGTTTATCAATATCAAATATCAGGAAGAAGAAATTGATCAAGAGAATCATATTCTCATCCGACCAAACTATATGGCGGTTTGTCACGCGGATCAACGTTACTACCAAGGTAAACGCGATCCAAAAATCTTATCAAAGAAACTTCCAATGGCTATGATTCACGAGTCTTGCGGAACTGTCATTTCTGATCCAACAGGTACCTATAAGGTTGGTCAGAAGGTTGTTATGATTCCAAATCAACCACCTATGCAAAGTGACGAGGAATTCTACGAAAATTACATGACTGGGACGTATTTCCTTTCTAGTGGCTACGATGGATTTATGCGTGAATTTGTTTCATTACCAAAAGATCGTGTAGTAGCTTACGAGGAAATCGAGGATACAGTTGCTGCTATCACTGAATTTGTCAGTGTGGGTATGCATGCGATGAATCGTTTCTTGACAGTTTCTCACAGTAAAAAAGAGCGAATTGCAGTTATTGGTGATGGAAGCCTAGCTTTTGTCATGGCTAATATTATCAACTACACTTTGCCTGAAGCTGAGATTATTGTTATCGGTCGTCACTGGGAAAAGTTAGAACTCTTCTCATTTGCGAAAGAGCTCTACATTACGGATAGCATTCCAGAAGATCTTAGTTTTGACCATGGTTTCGAATGCTGTGGTGGTGATGGATGCGGGCCTGCTATTAATGACTTGATTCGTTACATCAAACCACAAGGCACCATTTTGATGATGGGTGTTAGTGAGTATAAGGTCAACATCAATACTCGTGATTCTTTAGAAAAAGGCTTGTTACTAGTCGGTTCTTCCCGTTCTGGAAGAATTGACTTTGAAAATGCAATCCATATGATGGAAATTAAAAAATTTGCCAATCGTTTGAAGAATATCATTTATCTAGAAGAACCAGTAAGAGAAATTAAAGATATTCACCGAGTTTTTGCAACGGACCTTAATACTGCCTTTAAGACAGTCTTTAAGTGGGAAGTCTAATGGAGGATGATTGTGAAAGAAATCGTTAAAGAAAAGATTGCATCTTTACTATCTGGTGGTGAAGAAATTCAGAGTGTTGAACAATTGGGTGGAATGACTAATCAAAACTACTTAGTTAAAACAACCTCAAACCAGTATATCGTTAAGTTTTTCGGAAAAGGTACAGATAAATTAATCGATCGCCAGAATGAAAAGTTCAATATTGGATTGTTGAAAGATTTAAAATTAGATGTAGAAAATTATCTTTTTGATATCGATGCAGGTATCAAGGTTAATCAGTACATCGAAAATGCTGAGACACTTAATTTTAATACCATTAAAACAAAATTTGAAAAGATTGCACCAATTCTACAAACCATTCACGCTTCTGGTAAAGAACTAAAAGGAGAGTTTGCTCCTTTTGAGGAAATCAAAAAATATGAATCCTTGATTCAAGGGGAGATTTCCTATCCGAACTATGAAACTGTCAAAAAGTTAGTATTTTCTCTGAAAGATCAACTTGAAGAAATTGGAATGGATAAGAAATCGTGTCATATTGATTTGGTTCCTGAAAATTTCATAGAAGGACCAGATGGTCACCTTTATCTCATTGATTGGGAATATTCATCTATGAATGATCCTATGTGGGATTTGGCAGCTCTCTTCCTAGAATCTGAATTTACCAGTGCAGAAGAAGAAGACTTTTTAAGTCATTACGAGAGCGATAAGACTCCAGTTTCAAGAGAAAAAATTCGTATCTACAAAATCTTGCAAGACATCATTTGGAGTCTCTGGACTATCTACAAAGAAGAAAATGGTGCAGATTTCGGAGATTATGGAATCTCTCGTTACAATAGAGCTGTGAAGGAATTGGATTATATGGGAGGTTCTAATGAAGGCTAAAAATGGAGTTTCTTTTGGGCTACTATCAGGTGTGTTCTGGGGATTAGGATTAACTATTAGTGCTTATATCTTTTCAATATTCACGGATTTATCGCCCTTTGTAGTAGCAGCAGCACACGATTTCCTAAGTATTTTTATCTTGCTAGGATATCTTCTAGTTAAGGAAGGCAGAGTTCGTTTTTCAATCTTCTTGAACATTCGAAATGTCAGTGTTATCATCGGAGCTTTACTAGCCGGTCCGATTGGTATGCAGGCCAATCTCTATGCGGTTAAGTATATTGGAAGTTCATTAGCTTCGTCAGTCTCAGCTATTTATCCGGCAGTCTCGGTCTTGCTTGCCTTCTTCTTTTTGAAGCACAAGATTTCCAAAAATACAATTTTTGGTATCTTTCTAATCATTGCTGGGATTATTGCTCAGACCTATAAAGCAGAGCAGGTTAATTCTTTCTACATAGGTATTCTATGTGCTTTGATTTGTGCTTTTGCTTGGGGAAGTGAAAGTGTTCTAAGCTCCTTTGCTATGGAAAGTGACCTCAGCGAAATTGAAGCTCTCTTGATTCGTCAAGTTACATCCTTCTTGTCTTATCTTGTTATTGTGCTTTTCTCGCATCACTCATTTGCAGAAGTGGCAAATGGCCAATTGTTTGGTCTATTAATTGTCTTTGCAGCATTTAATATGATTTCTTATCTTGCCTACTATATGGCTATCAATCGATTGCAACCAGCAAAAGCAACTGGTTTAAATGTCAGTTATGTAGTTTGGACTGTCCTGTTTGCAGCAATGTTCTTGGGGACACCTCTGACTGTCTTGACCATTATAACTTCATTTGTTGTAATGGCTGGTGTTTATATTATTATTAAAGAATAAAGGAGAAAACGCGTGAAAGCGATCATCTTAGCAGCTGGATTGGGAACTCGTTTGAGACCCATGACAGAAAATACTCCCAAAGCTTTGGTTAAAGTCAATCAGAAACCTTTGGTTGAATATCAAATTGAATTTTTGAAAGAACGTGGAATTGATGACATTATCATCGTGGTAGGTTATTTGAAAGAACAATTCGACTACCTTAAAGAGAAGTATGGCGTTCGTTTGGTCTTCAACGACAAGTATGCTGATTACAATAATTTTTACTCACTTTACTTGGTAAAAGAAGAGTTGGCTAACAGCTACGTTATCGATGCGGATAACTATCTTTTCAAAAATATGTTCCGCAATGACCTCGAGCGTTCAACATACTTCAGCGTTTATCGTGAAGATTGTGACAATGAATGGTTCCTAGTTTACGGAGAAGATTATAAAGTTCAAGATATCATCGTTGATAGTAAGAATGGTCGCATCCTGAGTGGTGTGTCATTCTGGGATGCTCCAACAGCGGAGAAAATCGTTGGATTTATCGACCAGGCCTATGCAAGCGGTGAATTTGTTGATCTCTATTGGGACAACATGGTTAAAGATAATATCAAAGAACTGGATGTTTACGTAGAGGAATTGGAAGAAAACTCTATCTACGAAATCGATAGTGTCAAAGATTATCAAAAATTGGAGAAGATTCTCTCTTCACAAAAATAAGTAAACTAAAATACGTCAGACACCTTACTTATTTTTACTTGACTTTTTAGGGTTGATACAGTATACTAGTAAAAATTTAACCTTTAAGGGAAGTCCAGAGAGGCTCACAAGGTGTCAGATAGAAAATAGATTACACAAACTTCGAATAAACACAGTTTATTTGATTCTTTTCTGTAAGTATCTTACTGAAACCTTGCGATTGCAAGGTTTTTCTTTTTCTGAACCCCTTAAAATTTAAGGAGGAAAAGTTATGAATCCAAATTGTAAAAAACGCATGGGTGCCATTCGCTTGGAAACCATGAAAGTAGTGTCTCAACAGGAAATCGCACCAGCGATCTTTGAACTAGTACTTCAAGGAGAAATGGTTGAAGCTATGAAAGCAGGCCAATTTCTTCATTTACGAGTTCCTGATGATGCTCATCTCTTGCGGCGTCCGATTTCAATCTCATCTATAGATAAGGCTAATGAACAATGTCGTCTTATCTATCGTATCGAAGGTTCTGGTACGACAATTTTTTCAACCTTAAAAACAGGTGATAGCTTAGATGTTATGGGACCTCAGGGGAATGGTTTTGATTTATCTGATTTAGAGCAGCATAGTCTTGTTCTCTTAGTTGGTGGCGGAATTGGTGTGCCTCCTTTATTTGAAGTAGCTAAGCAACTGCATGAGCGTGGTGTAGATGTCACAACGGTTCTAGGATTTGCGACCAAAGATGCAGTTATTTTGGAAGATGAATTTGCCAAATATAGTCAGGTCTTTGTAACAACTGATGATGGATCTTATGGCATCAAGGGAAATGTATCTGTTGTGATTAAGGAATTTGACAGTGAATTTGATGCCATCTACTCATGTGGTGCACCTGGTATGATGAAGTATATTGACAAAGCTTTTCATGACCATCCAAGAGCTTATCTATCTCTTGAATCCCGTATGGCCTGTGGTATGGGGGCTTGCTACGCTTGCGTCTTGAAAGTACCTGATAGTGAAACAGTTAGTCAACGTGTCTGTGAAGATGGACCTGTATTTAAAACAGGAACAGTAGTTTTATAAGGAGAGTGTCATGACTGCAAATCGATTACAAGTTTCTCTACCAGGCTTAGAATTAAAGAATCCTATCATTCCTGCTTCTGGCTGTTTTGGCTTTGGTCAAGAATATGCAAAATACTATGATTTAGATCTTTTGGGGTCTATCATGATTAAAGCGACGACTCTGGAACCCAGGTTTGGAAATCCAACTCCACGAGTTGCAGAAACACCTGCAGGTATGCTCAACGCTATTGGTTTACAAAATCCAGGTTTAGAGGTCGTTCTCTCTGAAAAATTACCTTGGCTTCAAAGAGAATACCCAAATCTCCCCATTATCGCCAATGTTGCTGGCTTTTCAAAACAAGAATACGCAGCCGTTTCTCATGGTATTTCCAAGGCAACTAACGTGAAAGCCATTGAACTCAATATCTCTTGTCCTAACGTCGATCATGGAAATCATGGACTTTTAATTGGACAAGATCCTGAGTTGGCCTATGATGTGGTGAAGGCTGCCGTAGAAGCATCAGATGTGCCCGTTTACGTCAAATTGACTCCTAGTGTGACGGATATCGTGACTATTGCAAAAGCAGTAGAAGATGCTGGATCTAGTGGTCTCACAATGATCAATACCCTTGTTGGGATGCGTTTTGACCTTAAAACCAGAAAGCCGATTATCGCAAATGGGACAGGTGGTATGTCTGGACCTGCAGTCTTTCCGGTAGCTCTCAAATTGATTCGTCAAGTAGCTCAAACAACCAAGCTTCCAATCATTGGGATGGGAGGAGTTGATTCAGCTGAAGCGGCCTTAGAAATGTATCTGGCAGGAGCCTCAGCAATCGGTGTCGGAACAGCCAACTTTACGAATCCCTATGCTTGTCCAGATATTATCGAAAATCTACCAAAAGTCATGGATAAGTACGGGATCCAAAGTCTAGAAATGTTGCGAAAAGAAGTCAGAGAAAGTTTGCTCTAAGTTTTATGTCCTAAATTCAGTCTAAATTGTTTTGAAAGCGCCATTTTTCTGGTATAATAAATACTATGATTATTACAGTACCTATTAAAACAGAAAAAGATATTGCAACACCAGGACCAAACGTCCTTGTACTAGGCTATTTTGATGGAGTCCACCTCGGCCATCAAAAATTGTTTGATATAGCTTCTAACATTGCTGCTGAAAAGCGCCAGGGAGTAGCTCTAGTAACTTTTAACGAATCACCAAAACTAACTCTGAACCAATACTCACCTGAACACTTATTGCATATTTTGAATGCTAGCGAACGTGAACGTCGATTGAAGCGAGCTGGAGTTGAGAGCTTGTATTTGATGGATTTCACTAGTCGAGTAGCAAATATGACTGCAAAAGAATTCATTGATACCTACGTCAAGGAAGCAAAGGCAGATACGATTGTAGTTGGTTTTGACTATACTCTTGGTTCAGATAGAAAAACAGCTGAGGATTTAAAAGAACTCTTCCATGGAGAAGTAGTTATTGTTCCACCAGTTGAGGACGAAAAGGGGAAAATTAGTTCAACGCGCATTCGCCAAGCCATTCTAGAAGGAGATGTAAAAGAGGCAGGCAAACTTCTGGGATTCCCTTTACCAACGAGAGGTGTAGTGGTTCATGGAAATGCTCGAGGTCGAACTATTGGCTTCCCAACAGCTAATCTAGTCAACTTGGATCGGACATATATGCCAGCTGATGGTGTTTATGCTGTTGACGTTGAAATTCAAAGAAAAGTCTATCGTGGTATGGCGAGTCTAGGTAAAAATGAAACCTTTGATGGCGAAGAAGAGCGTTTTGAAGTTCATATCTTTGATTTTTCCGACGATATCTATGGGGAAACTGTCATCGTTTCCTGGTTGGACCGTATCCGTGATATGGTAAAATTTGATAGCGTTGATCAATTAGTTAAACAACTAGAAGAAGATGAAAAGATAGCTAGAAAATAAAATCAAAAAATAGTAGAGTTTGGGATTTTCTCAAACTCTTTTTAGATAGGGAATTAGCAATCTAAAAAATGTATTTTATAGTCACTTAGTTTATAAAATACATGTTATAATAAAGCTATGGCATATAGTACAGATTTTAAACAACGAGCATTAAATTACATCAAAGAGGGACACAGCCATGTCGAGGCATCCAAAGTTTTTGA
>NZ_JASHFO010000004.1:0-95846 GCF_047460825.1 Streptococcus infantis
GACGCTCTAACTCTGTCAATTCCTCAGGCTTTTTCTTCGGTTTACGTCCCCCTCTTGTTTTCTCAACAATAGTATACCCGTTTTTCTTATATTGTGCCAGCCAATTTGAAAGCATTCCTTGGTTTGGGAGAGCATAATCAAGGCTGACACTTCTACGTGAACGACCTTCAAGTAAGACTTTATCAATCATTTCTTGTTTTAGTTCTGGAGAATAATAACAATTCTTACCTTTCTTGACAATCTCTATTCCATAACGGTCAATTAATTTCACCATGTACTTTAGCCCAGAAAAATCTACATCAAATCTTTTTGAAAGCTCCTTGAAGCTATGACCTTGATTCCTAAGTGAATAGATCTGAACTTTATCCTCATAAGTTAATTTCATAATAAAATACCCCCAAAGTTAGATTTTTTCTGTCTAACTTTGGGGGTGCAGTTCATTTTTCTGGTGAGGTTTTTTTATATTAAATTTTATTCTTCTATTATTTGATGCTTCGTTTTAATTTCAAAAATTAACCTTTGATCACTTCTATAGTTTCCTTGATTAAAACACATAATTTACATTCAAATGAAATTATCTAAATTTTTGTGATAAAAATGTAGCATTAGAAATTTACTGATAGTCTTTAGCTTTCTTAAGGCTAGTTTAGAAACACTCTTATTTGAATAAGTTTCAATATGCGCTTAAAATCAATGTTTCCTCACATTTTTAGACAGAAGAATTTTATCTAATTTGAATAACTGTCATTTGAATGGTGTGAACTTTACCATAAAAATACACGAGTTGAGCTAGACTTTACGAAAAGTTCACACAATTTAAATTGTTATTGTTTTATACAAACAAAACATCACAAGAAATTCTATGTGTTTGATTATAAGTATTTACGGGTACATTACAAATTATCACAAATATCTCTCAATATGCTCTACGAAGATAAAAGGCTCTATATCTTTGTGAGCAAGACCTTTAGATAGAGTAAGGCATTGTTTTGCTGTACCTTTTCCTGGTCGATGGTAAAATGTTCTAATCCCTTGAAGAAATACTCCAAAACGCGAATGACGTTCCGAAGCCGTCATCTCATCTAAATATTTGTCAACATCTAAAGCGAATACATTTCCATAATACCTATCATCGTCAAACCTTGTTTTAGTCA
Organism: Streptococcus infantis; assembly: GCF_047460825.1. Lineage (GTDB taxonomy): Bacteria > Bacillota > Bacilli > Lactobacillales > Streptococcaceae > Streptococcus > Streptococcus infantis_V. The sequence goes on from NZ_JASHFO010000004.1 coordinate 1,155, forward strand.
TATAATCTCGAATATCATAAATCATGGATCTCATATTTCGATAATTGGGTGCTCCCACCAATGCTCGACTAGCTCTTTTTATGCCATCAACATAACTATAAGCGTCGTTTAATGTTGCAAAATCCCAAAACCTTTTAGAATCAAAATACTTATACTCTATGTCTAGTTGTGATTTTAATATTTTTAAAATGGACAGAGCTTTACTGTCATCATTATTTTTTATTGCAACATAAGCTTCTTCAACTCCAATATTAAAAAAATCAATATGCTGATTAATTTCAGAACCTAAAACACCTGTAATATCAAATTCAAGAATTTTTTTTCGTAATGTAATCATACTTTCTCCTTACTAAATTTAAGTTAACAAATATTATTATTTACGCTTTGTCTAAACATAGAACATCAACAATATCACTGGATTCAAAATAATCTTGAGCTTTTTCAACAATCTGTTGATCATTACTTGGCATGTAAACAATTAAATTTTTCATTGCTCTAGTGATTGCAACATAAAAAAGTTTCTTAGTCCTGTTTTGAACATTCTCATTAGCTGAACCTTTTCCAAATATAGTGTTAAAATTATATTGATTCCATCTTCCGTTGTCTAACAAAACTAAGACATTCTCATACTCACTACCTTTAACCTTATGCTGGGTTATGACTGATACATATTCTCTAAGATAAGCAACACTATTTACATATTCTTGAAATGGTAATTTCTCGAGTCGTAACCATAAATAACATCCCTTATTTTCAATAAAACTAGTAAATAAGTCGTCCTTTGAAATTAATCCTGTTCTCTCTGCAAGTTCTATGACTCTTCCAATTGTAGTATCATTAGCAGAGATTTCCGTCATAATTTTAGATAGAGTAATTTTATCATCTGACGAAGTTATTTTAAAACGAGTAATACGCAAAAATTCATTATGTTTACCTATTTTATATAGTTCTAATAGTTCATAAATTAAATCTAATCTTTTAAGAATCCTATCTCTATCTGTACCAGCCTCATATCTATTATTTAAACCATTAAATTTATAAGCCAATAAAGAATCTTTATTAATTTTACTCTTACTAATCACTTCTTCAAACGAAAATGTCTTAATTCTATTGTAAATAGCTAAAAGTTCTGGAGTAGATTTTACAATATCAATTATTAATGGACCGCCCTTTCCAAAAACTATTTTTGCCTCTTCTACTAGTTCTTCAAACGATTTTCCTTTATCAACTAGCTCGTTTGCACTAATTTTTTTCTTCATATTTGTAATTAACTTTACAAATAAATCAGAATTATATAATTCAAATAGCTTAGAGAAACCTGCCATTTCAGCATTAAGTTTATGTGTCAGACGTAATTCCTTTGTTTTTTGAGATATATCAAATTCTAAATCTTTGTATAGTTTACTATTTCTAAGATCTTCAAGATGATTAATTCCATCGCCATAGATGAATTTCACCACCCCTTGAATTACATTACCATTATTCATGTTCGGAGCGTCTACATCCCCCGAAGGAATTTGGACTAATCCATCACTTCTAAATCTATTCGCTAAATTTATAACTTTTTGTGGATTACGTCGGTTTAGATTTTTTTGTATTTTTTCAAGGCCGTAGAAATCTATGTTTCCCACTCCCGAATCATATATAGCCTGCATTGAATCTCCAAAAAAACCTACAATATTAGTTTTAGTACTCTTTTCAAGGTGCTCTAATAAAATTTTTACAACTAAAGGACTCGTATCTTGATACTCGTCAACAAATATATAGTTTGCAGTATTCGCTAAAATATCACATAACTTCTTATATTTAGAAAACATTTTTTCAGCAACTATAAGAACATGGTCATGACTTATTTGAACCTTATTTTGCTCAGTTATGCTCATAGAATACCATTCAGCATAGTCAACACGAACACCATCAAAGTAATCAAGTGAAATAAAGTCTTCACTAGATACTTCCTTTGGAGTAATAAATAAATTTTGTGCATCATCATTTATTAACTCAACAAGACATTCTTTAATTTCTTTTTGAAAATTTCCAATGACACGCCAAATAAACTCGTGAATTGTTGAAACCCATAAATTATCATTAATGATTCGTGATTTAATCTCTGCAACAGCATTATTAGTATAAGTAATGCATACAATCGATTTTTTTGGTTCTTCCATAGATATTTTTTCAATAATTGAGATTAACGAATAAGTTTTCCCACTTCCAGCACCACCCTCAAGAATAAAATTTTTCCCTTGTTTTATTAATTCAAATACTTTTTCTACCTCTGGTTCTATTGTTCTCTCAACCATAACAATCCCTCCAAAATATAGTTAGGTACTTTCCAAGTGTTTTCTTCTCTTTCGAAATATAATAAACTTGATGCAAATGCAGATTTTTTGTTCACTTTATCTCTAGCAAATTTATAGAAATCCTCTATTTCACTATCATCAAAGTTTTTTAAAGCTTCAAATTTAATAAGACCTTCTTTTTGATTAATAATGAATTGTTTATTTAAACTGATAAAGGCATCCTCAAAGCTAGCAGGCTGATAACTACTTTCATCTTCGGGAATTTGGTATGCAATACGAATTCTATTATCTGATGTTATTTTTTCTGCAAAATTCTTTTGAGCTACCATTGAAAATACTTCATCCCCAGAAATGTCAAAAAAACTTTTAATTGAAGTATTTGTTGTAGAGGTAGCATCTTCTGCTGAGCAAGAAGTTAAGCGATTATTTTCATTTCTATTCGCTGGATCAATATCCGTAATTATTAATACTTTTATTCCTAAAAAATCAAATAATTTCCTAAACACTTGTGAATGTGCACCTGTTTCAATAATTGAAATATTTTGAGAAAGTAACGGCATTATCATTGAATTTTGATTAAGTGAGTTAGAAATATCCACTTTTTGCATCATTCTGGGAAGTAAAATTCTTTCCGTATCACCCTCAATACAAATAACTTTATCAGCAAAAAATAATTCACTACTATTAAGGGTAAGATACTGCTTTACAAATTTAAATCCTAGTTGGTCTTCTCCGTATTCTTCTTTCAATGAATTAAAAACTTTTGATATTACTGTTCCAGCATCACGCTTAAAGTATATTAAATCATCAAAATTACAATCGGAAACTATATGAGACGAGTGTGTTGTAATTAAAGTTTGAATACAACCAATATTCCCACTTTCTTTTAGTTCATCATTGTGTTCCTTTAGCAAGTCTTTAATATTCTTGATAAAAATATACTGTAATTGTGGATGTGTATGCGATTCTGGCTCTTCAATATAAATTAGATTAATATCAGCAGGATCATTTTTTATATCAGCCATTAAAATCTCAATTTCAAATATTATTCCATATAAATTTAAATACCCCAAACCATTATATGTTTCAGGCAATAGACTATCATCATGCCTATAATACAGAGTCGTATTATTACTTAAAATATCCTTTTCAGACAGTGATGAATGAATTGCCAACTCTGCTTCACTATCATGTCCACCAAATCTTTTTACTCGTTCAAAGACTGGAGTAAATATACCTTCATTGCTATCATCACCACTATAAGCTTTCGTTAAAGTCTCGTCTGCCTTTAAAATTGCAGATCGAAGTAAATTATTTGCATTGCTGTCAATATCTTCACCATTATTTAATTTATAAAATTGATTTGACGTCTTAGACAATGAATGGTTATTTTCTTTATTAGATACTTCTCGACTAGCACTGATCCCTCCTACTTTAATAATTTTATGAACATCTTTCATTTCAAGTAAATCAGATTTTTCTTCTGTTAATTTTTGAGTATAAGGATTGTATCCTAGTGAGTAAATCTGCATTTCGAAAAGTTTACTCATATTTTTCTTCATGAACAACTCAAACTTTGAAAAATCATCTATGAAACCACTAACCTGAAGATTTAAGTCACGAAGTTTTTGAATCAGGATTATATACGTAAATTCAAGAATAATAAAATTATTATCGGGATTTAGATCCATCATAAATGGCTGGATGTTTTGATAAGAATCTTCTTCTGAGTACTGAATCCATATTTGAAGGTTGATACCTAAAATACGTTCTAATTCTGAGTCAGGAGTATTCGAGACCTTTTTTATATTTTCAAAAATTACTTTTCTATGATCTAAATTTATATCTTCCCAGGTTAAACTAAATCTTTTATTAATTATCTTTTCCAATACAGATAAAACTGAGGTTTTTCCGCAATTGTTTTTCCCAACAATTAACGACAATTCACTCTTCAATTCTAAAGAAAAATCCTTCAATAGACGATAATTTTGAATATTAATTTTTTTTATTTTCATAAATTTTACCTTTTTTCATTTCCAAAAAGTCCCCTCAATCATAGTGTCCTAATTTCTACATTTTTTAAAACTAATTTATTCTTCTAAAATACAAGTTAGTCATCCATCTACTACTCTGATTCAGATGATTTAAAGTTATAAATGAATAATCGTATTTCATAAGAAAAATGAATCTACAAAAAAATTCTAAAGATCAATATTAAATTGTTTTATAGCTTTTTCAAACCTATTTTCAGTATACTGGAAAAGTTTTATATAGCTCTTCGTATTCTGATAAATCATTTATAATTGAAAAAATATGATTTGAGTGAAAATACTTGTTTAAAAATTATTTTCAGAAATTAGAATAGAAACTTTTTTAGCATCTCAAATTATAAAATTAAAATAACTAAATGACTTCTGAACTGTATATGTTCTTTTGTACTTTAAGATACTCTTTTAGATTAATAATTTTGTCGTTATGATTAGTTTTTCTTTTAGTTTCATTATTATATACATAGTTGTTTGCTTCAGCAAACTGCTCTGTATAAGTCTTCACCAATTCAAATAATTCATCAAGAGAAGTATCTAACTCTAATTTCTTTAGCAGAGATTCATTTTTATTTAAGAAATTTAAAAATTTATCAATATCTTTCTCAGTCAATTCTCCTTTTTGAGCGGAAATTAAATACTGAGTTAACCTTTTTATTAAAGATTTTGATACACTATTCATCTGAATACTACGATAGCCATAATAACCTACTCCTCCTACAGCTAAAACTCCTGCACCTATTAGTCCAACTTTTATAGCCTTATTACCGATTAATTTATTTGCAGTATCTTTAGAAAAATCTACAGCTTTGAGATGTCTAATAATCTGTCCCTTATTATTTCTGATAACAGAACCAAATTGTTTGTATATACCTGATTCTAAGCCCTTTTGAATATCGTTGGGTATAACTAAATTAATATTATTGATAACCATGATAAAACTCCCTTATAAAAAACTTCTCTTAAATTATACCATCAACATTGACTATTTAACACTAAAATAATATTTTAATTTAGTAAATGTAAAATAAATTATTTTTTGTATAATCAAGATTAAAGAATTAATAAAAATAAGATACATATTTATATTTTACGCTACTATTTTATACTTCCTAAATAATAATAATATTTCCTATAATCAAAAGAGATCAGATTTCTAAGGCTTTTTATTTTACTTTGACAACATTTTAACAACTAAAAATCTTAATCTTCTCTCGCTGCTAAGAACTTTTAACAATTTTGGTACTTTCTTAATTGAACTTTATAGCGTTCCTCTCACTACTCTGCTATTATCGAACAAGCCTGAACTACAGTAGGAAGTATCATCACACTCAATCTCACAGAACTAATCTTAATGTTAAGGAATATCCTTTTCATTGCTCAAAAAAACAGTAAAACCGATTGGGTCCTACTGTTTCATTTTTAAAATGTCTGGCGCTTAGCTTTTCGCTCTGCACGTCCACGAGCACGACCTTCTGCTCGCTTGGTCTTACGACGTTTTTCATCGACAGCCCACTGGATTTTTTTCTTATAACCTGGTTTGACTTTTTTCTTTTTCTTTTTAACCAGCCCAATCATTTCGATGTCCAATTTTTCCTGTTTCTTCTCACGATTGGCACGACGATCGCGGTCATAAGTATCTTGGAATTCTCCGTCTTTAACCATCTTAGGCACAAACTTGATCCCTAGTTTCTCTAACTCACGAATATCTGAGTCGTCACTTGGTTGATAAAGGGTAATGGCTGTTCCAGGCAGACCATTACGTCCAGTTCGTCCAACACGGTGAACAAAGAAGGACAAGTCTTGTGGAATAGCATCATTGATAACATGGCTGACACCTTCAATATCAATCCCACGCGCAGCCAAGTCAGTCGCAACAATATACTCAAAATCAAGGTTCTTCACCTGATTCATGATCCGTTTACGTTCACGAGGTGCAATATCTCCATGAATCTTAGCAACCTTCAAGCCTTGGGCTGTTAAATAGGTATGCAATTCATCTGCACGAGTCTTAGTATTGACAAAAATCATGGCTAGATATGGTTGCATGACTTGAGTCAATTCATAAATCTGGGCATTCTTGTCACGACCTTTAGTAGAAATCAACCAGTTATCAATGGTGTCTGAGATAACTGTTTTGGTCTTGATTTTTTCCATAACTGGATTAGACAAGTATTTTTTCAAGAATGGTTGCAGTTTTTGCGGGATAGTCGCTGAAAAGACCATAAACTGCAAATCTTTCGGAAGACTTCCCGCAATCTTATCAACCGTCTCCAAGAATCCCATATCCAAGGTCATATCAGCTTCATCGACTACAAAGGTCTTAGCCTTGTGGATAGCCAAATCACCCGATTTTACCAAATCATAGATACGACCTGGTGTTCCAATGACGATATGGGGCTGGTTGCTTGCTAATTTGTCAATCTGACGGGCCTTGTCTGTTCCACCAACGTAGTTCACAACACGAATCTCAACATCTGAATGTGATGCGATCTGACGAGCCGCTTGATAAATCTGTGTTGCTAACTCACGACTTGGAGCTGTAATAACCGCCTGCACACTATCACTCTCTTCGTCCAATTGTTGGAAAATTGGAAGCAAGAAAGTATGAGTCTTTCCTGAACCTGTTTTTGATTCACCAACCAAGTCTCGACCTGCCAAAACAATGGGAATCAACTTATCCTGCACCTCAGTAGGAGTCGTAAACTTCAACTCCTCCAAAGCTTCTTCTATATATTTTTTAAATTTAAATTTCGTAAATGACATAATATCCTCGATTCTATCTATCTACTCATTATACCACATTTTGCTGCATTTCAGTTAAACTTTCGGTTTGGATAATCACTCCGAAATGTAAAAACATACCCGATTAAAGGCAAGAAAAATACTCTCTGTCCATCCTAAACAGAGAGTATCGCTTTTTTATTTAAGCTCCCATTCTTTCATTAGCCAATCACAAAACTGTTGATAGCGTTGGTCGAGAGCTTCATGATGCCCGTAAGCATCAAAAGTGGAATAGGTTGAGGGAGCTGCTTCTGAAATCAGATCATGAATGCCTCTAGCAAAAATAGGAGCCTTAGACAGACGATTGGAATGATTGGAACCTTCTGTCTGACCATTTTGCAGATAAATAAGGCTTTGGCTCTGTATCAAGTCACGTTCCCTGCAAAAGTCTATAAAGTCTGGATACCAGAAGGAACCACAGATAGAAAAGATACAGGTCACAGGAAGATGATTACTATAAAGACTATAGACAGCAGCAAGCCCCCCCAGTGAATAGCCACCATAAGCAATCCTACTTTCATCAATCAAGTAGGATTTTTTTAGAGTTGTTAGAATCCCTTGAAAGACCTTTTGATTGTGGGCATCTACCTTTCCACCAAAATCTGAAGCCCCTTCTTTCAAAGAACTAGCTTTCCAAGGTGTAAAGTCATCCAGACGGTTTTCTGGAACCAAACCCACTAAAATCACAGACTGAGACAGGTATGATAAATAATCCAGTCCCCCATCGTTTAAGAGCACAACTGGGTAGGCTTGTTTAGAGTCATAGTTTGAAGGAAGACTGACCCTAACCTGAATCCCTTCCCAGTTAAACTCCTTATTTCTTGATAAAGTCATTGATTTTTTCAAGTGAATCAATCACTGCTGGACCGTAGTCCATCAACTCATCATAAGAGATGGTCATGATTTTTTGATTCTTGATTGCTGGGACATTTTCCAAAACAGCATTTGCCTTCATCAAATCCACTGCTTTTTCATCCAATTTTTGATTGCGGTCGCTGGTTACATAGATAATCAACTCTGGATCCATTGATACTAGATTTTCTAAAGTCAAACCAGATGTTCCTGTTGCGACATTTGTGTAACCAAGTTGGTTGAGCAAACTTTCTTGAAGGGCTGACTTGTAGGCACCAAAGGTTTCGTCGTTATAAGCAACCATAATCAAAGCTTTTTTCTTTTCACCCTGTGTTTCTGGATTGGCTTTTTTAACCGCATCGATTTTAGCTTGCAATTGCTCTGCGTATTGGTTTGCCTTGTCTTGGACATTGAAAATGGTACCAAGATTCTTCACATCTTCAACGATATTTCCCAAATCCTGTTGGATATTTGATAGTGAGGCTTTTTGCGTATAAACAGGGATTTTATTTTCATTCCAAGCGCTGATAGTTCCCATTGACTTTTCAGAGAACATCATATTACGTCCCATCAAGGCATCAGGTTCATAAGAAAGAACTGTTTCTTGTGAGACTGATTTTTTATCACCAATATGAGGGATGGCTTCAATGGCTTCCTTGTATTTACCAGTTACGGCATTATCAGGATTGAGCATACCAGCAATTTTATCCTTCAAACCAAGTTCAAGTAGGATTTCAGTTGTTGATAGGTTGTTGGTGATGACCTTTTCAGGAGCCTTTTCAAAGACTTGTTCGACTTCATTTCCTTTGGCATCATAAGTTTTGATGGTTACAGGATAGTTGGTTTCTGTAGTGGATTTTTGACTTGTCTCTGCGCTTGATTGTGTGCTAGCTTTTTCTGTTGCACTATTTCCACAAGCTGCTAAAGTTAAGGTAGCTACTGTTAGGAGCAAAATACTGAGTGATTTTTTCATGTTTTGTTTTCCTTTTCATTTTTTATAAATAGTGAATCATGGCTTGTTGGTCTTCCGTCCAAGTAACCCTACTTTGGACACCATAGACAGCCTGCAAAGACTCTGGTGTGATGGTCTCTTTTGGAGTCCCTTGGTAAACAATCTCTCCTTCTTTCATTAGATAGAGATAGTCTGAATAGCGACAAGCTAGCTGAATATCGTGTAATACTGCTAGTACATTGATATTGAGATGTTTGACAATGGTCAACAAGTCTAGCTGGTACTTGATATCTAAATGATTGGTTGGTTCGTCTAAGAGCAGGAGAGTCGGTTCTTGTGCCAAGGCACGTGCCAACAAAACCCGCTGCTTCTCCCCTCCTGACAGAGAAGAGTAGAGTCGATTTCTCTTTTCGAGCATATCTACCTTGACCAGAGCATCCTCAACCAGAGCAAAATCACTGTCTTTTTCCTTTTGTAAGAAAGAGAGATGGGGTGTTCTGCCCAGCATGACAATTTCCTCAACCGTACAATCAAATTGTAACTGATTAAACTGCGTGACGACTGCCATCTGCTTTGCCGTTTCCTTGACGCTCAATTGTTCCAGTGGCTTTCCATCTAGAGAAATCAAGCCCTGATCAGGCTTTTCCTGTCGATAGAGGAGTTTCAGCAAGCTAGTCTTCCCACTGCCATTTGGTCCTAAAATGGTATGAAATTGGTTGCCCTCAAGTTTAAGTGAGACTCCTTTGAGAATTTTTTTCTCTCCGATTCCAAAGTGAATATCCTGACACATTAAGTCCATATCAGACCCTCACCTCCCTTCGTCTACTTCCAACCATGTAGATAAAGAAAGGTGCACCTACTAAGGCTGTGAAGATACCAATCGGAAGTTCAGCATTCTGAATCAAAACACGAGCAAGAACATCTGCCCAAACGACAAAGAGGGCACCTAGTAAAGTAGCTATCGGAAATAGCCTTCTGTAATTTGTCCCAACCAAACTTCGGGCTAGATGAGGTGTGATAAGGCCAACAAAACCAATAATCCCACAGGTCGATACCAAGATTGCTGTCATTATAGCCACAATCGTCACATAGAGATACCAGTAAAAACGCAAGGGAATTCCCAAGGTCAAAGCCGCCTCATCTCCCATCATCATGGCATTAAAAACACGATATTGGGTAGAGAAAAATAAGAAAGCTATTCCCACTACTACTGTTGGCAAAGTTAAGTGAGCCCAGGAGGTCCCCGCTAAGGAACCCATGGTCCAAAACTTGATGGTCATAACGCTATCAGCATTGGCACCAATAGAGATAATAAAGTTTGAAAAAGCCAAAAATAGTGCATTCACGACCGTTCCTGATAAAATCAGGCTGGAAGTTGTCATCCTGCCTTGCATGGAAGCAATCAGAAGGACTGCAACTGTTGCTAAAATCGCTCCGAGGAAAGATCCTAGACCAATCATAACTTTAAATCCAAGAATAATACTCAAAGTTGCTCCAAAGGTTGCCCCGGCTGAAATTCCTAATACATAGGGCTCTGCTATTGGATTGTTGACAGTTGACTGCATGACACTACCACACATGGAAAGGCCTGCACCAACAATCAAAGCAAGAAAAACCCGTGGCAATCTCATATTCCAAACAATAGCAAGCGTAGACTTTGAAATGTCTCCTATCTCAAAAGGAGCCCCTAACTGACTCAAAATTATCCGATAGGTATCACTCAAACTAATTTGAACAGACCCCATAGAAACTGCCAGAAACAGAGAGATCCCCAAAGCTCCTAACAGGATAGCTAGTAAAAAACAATATCTCAGGTTTTGATGGTTTCCAGAAAATTTGGAAAGCATGAAACCCTCCTTTAACAAAAATTAAAAATTTAGACAATTTTCATAATTAGTATACCACATTTCTAAATCAGGAACAAGACTAGAAAAATGCACACAAAAAAGCCCTCTTATTTCAGAGAGTTCATTTGAACTCGGGATAAAATCTTAGTGAAACAAAAATATCTCCCCGAAGGGAGATCATTCTGGTTTATTTTACCTTACAGTGCTAGGAACCGTAAACGAAGATTATACTTGAGTATATCGAGGTAAGGTGACAAAAATAAAAAGCTACTCAACTAGAGTAGCCTTATTTTCAAGATGTGCTCAATTGAACACGGCCTAAGCACTTGGCAAAAAAGATAAAATCTCCTAGAAACTGAAGTTTCTTCGTCAATTTTCCTATTTTTGCTTTGTGCTTTTGACGGCCTTTGTATCTTGAATTAACGACGAAGTCCAAGAGAGTTGATCAACTCACGGTAACGGTTAACGTCGTTTTTACGCAAGTATGCAAGCAAGTTACGACGGCGACCGATTTTCTTCATCAATCCACGGTAAGTAGCGTGGTCTTTTTTGTGTTGTTTGATGTGTTCGTTAAGGTGGTTAATTTCCCAAGTAAGGACAGCAACTTGAACCTCTACTGAACCTGTATCACCTTCGTGACGTGCATATTGTGCAATGATTTCATTTTTTTTCTCTTTTGAGATTGCCATGATGTTTCTCCTTTTTATTTGGCTTCATCCGAGTGACAGGTTGGCATGCCTGTAACCAAGAAGAAGTTATTTGTCTTTACGACATTACTTATTCTACCAATAACTAAGTTCTTTGTCAACTGATTTACTATCCATACCTCAAATGTGCTATAATAGTTATAGGAAAGATATCTAAGTAGACAGCTTGAAAAGAGAGGTGATTGACCATGCGTAAACTCTTCAAATATCTCCCCTACTATTTGGTCGTATTTTTCTTTTATTGTCCACTTTATGGATTATTTATACTACTATTACAGAATCCAAAATTAACGGAGCTCTATCTTTTAAATATATTCATCATTTCGCCTGTTGTAGTTTTTATAGTCTCTCTTCTTTATAGCTACCGATTTGGTTTTTCACTTCATTGGCTTTTAGGTAGTTGCTTACTCTATGGATTTACTATCATTCCTTTCAGAGAATTTATCATTGTTTATTTCCTAGCCTATGAAATTCTTATTCTACTAGGTACAGTTATTGGTGCCACTATCAAGTATCTGGTTCAAAAACTGAAAAACAAAAAACTTTCACAAAATCCTTGAAAAATCTCGCAATCATGCTATAATAATGCATAGAGACAAGTCACTTAGAACCTTTCTACCAGAGAGTGCGTGGTTGCTGAGAACGCATAGAAAGACTATACTGATACTACTCTACTAACTTTTATGCAAACATAAAACGGTGGCCACGTTAGAGCCAATCAGAGGTGTCCCTCTTTTTTGAGGAACATAAATGAAGGTGGAACCACGTTGCGACGTCCTTTTGAGGATGTCGCTTTTTGTTTTTCTTGATTTAGGACTGCAAAATAGGGAAACACCTCTGTTATAGAAATAATTGATAACTAATATAAGGAGAATACCATGATCAAAATTACTTTCCCAGATGGCGCTGTTCGTGAATTCGAATCTGGCGTTACAACTTTTGAAATTGCTCAATCAATTAGCAATTCTCTAGCTAAAAAAGCTCTTGCTGGTAAATTCAACGGCAAACTCATCGACACTACTCGTGCTATTACTGAAGACGGAAGCATCGAAATCGTGACACCTGATCACGAAGATGCTCTTCCAATCTTGCGTCACTCAGCAGCTCACTTGTTCGCTCAAGCAGCTCGTCGCCTTTTCCCAGACATTCACTTGGGTGTTGGTCCAGCTATCGAAGATGGTTTCTACTACGATACTGATAACCAAGCTGGTCAAATCTCTAACGAAGATCTTCCTCGTATCGAAGAAGAAATGCAAAAAATCGTGAAAGAAAACTTCCCATCTATTCGCGAGGAAGTGACCAAAGACGAGGCGCGTGAAATCTTCAAGAACGACCCTTACAAGTTGGAATTGATCGAGGAACACTCAGAAGACGAAGGCGGTTTGACCATCTATCGTCAGGGTGAATATGTAGATCTTTGCCGTGGCCCTCACGTCCCATCAACTGGTCGTATCCAAATCTTCCACCTTCTCCATGTAGCTGGTGCTTACTGGCGTGGAAATAGCGACAATGCGATGATGCAACGTATCTATGGTACAGCTTGGTTTGACAAGAAAGACTTGAAAAACTACCTTCAAATGCGTGAAGAGGCCAAAGAACGTGACCACCGTAAACTTGGTAAAGAATTGGATCTCTTTATGATTTCTCAAGAAGTTGGTCAAGGACTTCCATTCTGGTTGCCAAATGGAGCGACTATCCGTCGTGAATTGGAACGCTACATCGTCGACAAGGAAATCGCCGCTGGTTACCAACACGTTTACACTCCACCAATTGCCTCAGTAGAACTTTACAAGACTTCTGGTCACTGGGATCACTACCGTGAAGATATGTTCCCAACTATGGATATGGGTGATGGTGAAGAATTCGTTCTTCGCCCAATGAACTGTCCACACCACATCCAAGTCTTCAAACACCATGTTCACTCATATCGTGAATTGCCAATCCGTATCGCTGAAATCGGTATGATGCACCGTTATGAAAAATCCGGTGCCCTCACTGGTCTTCAACGTGTGCGTGAAATGTCTCTCAACGACGGTCACCTCTTTGTGACTCCAGAACAAATCCAAGAAGAATTCCAACGTGCCCTTCAGTTGATTATCGATGTTTATGAAGATTTCAACTTGAATGAATACCGCTTCCGTCTCTCTCTTCGCGACCCTCAAGATACTCATAAGTACTTTGACAACGATGAGATGTGGGAAAATGCCCAAACCATGCTTCGTGCAGCCCTTGATGAAATGGGTGTTGACTACTTTGAAGCCGAAGGCGAAGCAGCCTTCTACGGACCAAAATTGGATATTCAAGTTAAGACTGCCCTTGGTAAAGAAGAAACTCTTTCTACAATTCAGCTTGACTTCTTGCTTCCAGAACGCTTCGACCTTAAATACATCGGAGCTGACGGTGAAGAGCACCGTCCAGTTATGATCCACCGTGGGGTTATTTCAACCATGGAACGCTTCACAGCCATCTTGATTGAAAACTACAAGGGTGCCTTCCCAACATGGCTTGCACCACACCAAGTAACCCTCATCCCAGTATCTAACGAGAAACACGTTGACTACGCTTGGGAAGTGGCTAAGAAGCTCCGTGACCGTGGTGTCCGTGCTGATGTGGATGAACGTAATGAAAAAATGCAATTCAAGATCCGTGCATCACAAACTAGCAAGATCCCTTACCAATTGATCGTTGGTGACAAGGAAATGGAAGACGGAACTGTCAACGTTCGTCGCTATGGACAAAAAGAAACGAACACTGTGTCAGTAGAAGAGTTTGTAGCAGCTATCCTAGCTGATATCGCCAACAAATCTCGTGTTGAGAAATAAAACGATCACAGTCTGAGAAACATTTTTCAGTAAGAAAAAGCAACAACTGAAATAGTTGTTGCTTTTTTATATTTTGATTAAGCTGAGCTAGTAGTGATTGGTCAAACCACCACAAATGATATTCTCATCAACAATCCTTTCTATCCATTAACTTTTGGATATAGGATATCCTCCCAAGATTTGCTTCCATGAGTTAGATAAGTTGACTATCCTCAATCCTTGTCTGCTTCATTTTCTTTTGCGCGATCGTTTTGTAAATCTTTTTCAGAGAGTTTTTGTTCGATATACTTGTCAATGTTTTCGTAAAATTCCTTGGTCGTCTCACTATCTAATTTTGCCGAATTATGGAATTGCTTGACTTTCAATTGAACAGATTGAATACCGTAAGAGGCTTGTTTTTGGCGGATGGTTTCTAATTCTTCTTCTGAAATCGGATCTCCAACAACCGTCAAGACCAATTCATTATTACTTGACTTGTAGACTTGATTAATGACCGTATGATTGGCGAACTCATTTCCTACAAACTGTTTGATCCCTTCTTTTCGCGCTTGATCCATCGTCAGAGTGACTGCTGAATAGCTGGCTGGAAGGACCAATAATACAATCAAGGAGATCAACCCAATTCTCAATTTAATGCTTAGCTCATTAAATGAACTTAAGGGAGATTTTCTCATAAAAATTCTTGTTCCAACAATGTTGATTAGCATGATAAAGACACAGTTGATCAAGAAAAGATAAAGGGCCCCAAATAAAAATCGTACATTTCCATTAGCTAAACCATAGCCTGCAGTGCAGATAGGTGGCATCAGAGCTGTTGCGATGGCTACTCCTGGTACGATATTGTTTGCTTCTTTTTTCCTTGAACCAATGAACCCTGCTATCCCACCCGCAATAGCAATGAGAACATCCCAAATGGTTGGAGAGGTTCGTGCAATCAACTCGCTACTTGCATAAGACAAGGGAGAAATCCAGAAATACAGAGTCGAGACAAGCAAACTGACCAACACTTGAGTCAATAAAACCTCTAGAGATTGCTTGATTAAACGCGTATCAAAAATAGCTAAACCGAATCCCAGTCCAACAATCGGTGTCATGAGAGGTGAAATCAACATGGCTCCTATAATGACAGCTGTTGAATTCATATTTAGTCCGATAGAGGCAATAAAAATTGCACACATCAAAATCGCTGTATCTCTCAATCGAACATGAAGGTCATCGTATAATTTCTCACGGTATTCCCGTGTTGAATAATTGGCAGTCATTTGTCCTCTCCTCTTTCCTTATTTAAATTGGTATAATAATTAAAAATAACAGCTGATAAACAGCCAAAAAATATGAGCCCATAAATCGTCAAGAAGACACTGGTAATCCTTCCAATCAAGGTCACAGCTAGGAGATCCCCGTAGCCGACAGTCGTCGAAGTCACAAAAGCATACCAAAGACCGTCTCCGTAATTTGTGATAGCAGGTTCAACTAGGAAAAGCACGCCTCCTGACCCAAAAACAAAGGTCACAAAACTCAGAGCAAACCGAGTAAAACCCGTAACCTGTATAATATGCCATAACATTTTTAAACGTCTCATTTGTTCTCCTTATTCATACTAGCTCCTGACCGAGCCGTTTTTTCCAATAATCAAAGTGAAGATAGGACATGATCTCCATCAGAGAAAGATAGACAAACTGATAGATCTGATTTAAGCTGATTATCAACTGATATTGTTTGAAAAATGACTGGAAGAAAGACCAGATATGACTGTCTTGAATCAGTCCCTTCTTAACATTATATCAAAAATTTTACAGTCTTTCTCTGAAGAAATCAATTAATTTAAAAGATAGAGAAAGGAAGAAATTTTTGTATCCTTATCCGAAGAAAAAAAACGATATCTCCTCTGAAAGTAGATACCGTTTTAATGTTTAAAAGATGATGAGTTTGTAGCAGCAATCCTAGCTGATATCGCCAACAAATCACGTGTTGAGAAATAAGAGATAAAACCTGTACAAAATCCCAGCTAGCTAAAAAGAGAGTGGGACAGAAATCGTTAATTCGTTAGAATTCGATTTCGTCGTCCCACCTCCGCACAGTTGAGTAGGGCTGTAAAAGCTGATGAAATCAGCGTAGTAGAGCCCACTCAACCACTGCGTCTTACTCGACAATCCAAAGACAATTGAGAGGCTAGGATTTCTGTCCCACTCTCTTTTTTGATGTTCCTGTTTTTACATTTGAACAATTCTACGATAGCTTCTTGAAGTAATCATAAAGATTAGTACATAGACTAAAGCAAAGACGCCACAGATAGATAAGGTTACGGTTAACATCATAGCTGTATCTACTACCCCAATGACCTTAAGAATCAAACTTAACATATGATAGGCAAATGCCAAGTGTAGGAAAGCAAAGATTACAGGGAGGAAGAAAACAGTCAAGACCTGCTTGTTAATGGTTTGTTTGATTTGTTTTTGATCCAAGCCCACTTTTTGCAGGATGACAAAGCGTTCACGATCCTCATAACCCTCTGAGATTTGTTTATAGTAGATAACGAGTACAGTTCCAATCATAAAGATGATAGAGAGGAAAATACCAATAAAGAGAACTCCTCCAAAGAGAGCATTCATTTGGGCAATTGCGTCACTTGCAGTGCCTCCACCATAAACCATACCGTCTTCATTTTTGAGATTATGACTAAAATTATTTACAAACTCCTCAAAATCATCAGATAGCTTTAACTGTTCCTCTAGACTAGCTGTTACATCCATACCACCGTAGAGCTGTGTGTATACAGCTGAATCCTGGTACTGTTCCAAAAAACTTTGAATATCAGCTACTACAAGATAGTTATAATCCGATACCAATAGTACATAGGGATTGGAAACATGATTGGCAATAAAATCCTGCTGGATTGCTTCCTTGATTGTATAGTTCTGATTGTTCAGACTAAATGTTTTCTGATCTTTAAGTTGGTCATTTCGAGCCCAAAGTCCTACTTCGTTACCAGTAAGGTTCAGCTTTTGTCCAGTCATTTTTTCATAATCTTTTTGATCAAAAACCAGGAAGACTGTCTTAGGCATGACATTGTTTTGCCCTTTTTCAAAGATGGTTAATTTGGTCCCTTCTTGACTCGAAAGACCGAAACTTGCATAATTGAGGACGTCCTTATTGCTGATGGTTAGGTTCTTTTCGCTAGCGTATTGAGTCAAAAGCTTGTCTAAATCCTCAACTTCTACATGTTGTCCCTTAACATCAAAATCATGAGGATACATGAGTTTTTTCATATTCTCAGATCCGTTGTAGATACTAGTAGCTGCAGACATGGTGATTAAAACCATGGTTGAAAGGATGGCAATGGTTGCTAATCCGACAGCATTTTTCTTCATACGAAAGATAAGGTTAGAAACAGAGATGAGGTTATTTGGTTGGTAGTAATATCTCTTGTTTTTCTTGAGCAACTGTAGGAAAACTGTAATACCAGCATTGAATAAGAGATAGGTCCCTACAATAACTAACATAACCGCAATAAAGAAAGTAGCTACAGCTTTGAATGCATCTGTTACGCTTAGTGCCAAGTAGTAGCCACCACCTAGTGCAATGAGCCCTACTAAAGTTTGAAGAACTAGGAAACGCCCCTTCTTCTCACCTTTTGCTTTCTCACGAGAAAGTTGCAGAGCATCCATACGGATAATGCGGAGAGCGTTTAGGAAGACAATGACTAAAAAGACAAGCCCAAATACCAGAAGGATGGAAAGAACTACGGACCATTGGAAGGTGGCTACTAACTCTACCTTCATCTTTGCAAGTTTGAGCAATAAGGCAAAGATGAGATTGTCAAAGAGGGCACCAATCCCAATCCCAGCAGTGACTGTTACTAGCCCAAAAATCAATAGTTCCTTGAAGGTCATACCAATCAAGTGACGCTTTTCTAAGCCTAACATGCCATATACACCCAGTTCTTTGGAGCGATTTTTCATGACAAAACTGTTGGCATAAAGAACGATAATGGCTGATGCAAGTGTCACTACGACAAGCCCTAGTTGTAGGGTAAATTGAATCGCGGACGCACCACGCAAATCCACAATTTTAGGATTAAAGGCTAGAGAGTAAAAGAGATAGCTAATTGTGACTGCCAAAATAACAGACAGAGCAAAAGGATAATAGAGTTTGCGGTTTTTGATCAAGTTGGAGATGGCCAACTTATTGGTTAATCGAAACATACTAGTTCACCTCACTTGCCATAACAGTTAAGGTGTCAGAGATTTCTTGGAACATCTGACGATCAGTTTTTTCACCACGGTAGATTTGATTGTAGAGGATGCCATCCTTGATGAAGAGGACACGTTTCGCACGGCTGGCTGCTGCTGTTGAGTGGGTTACCATGAGAATGGTCTGTCCTTGTTCATTGATTTGATCAAAGATATCAAGGAGAGCTGCAGATGATTTAGAGTCTAGGGCTCCTGTTGGCTCATCAGCAAGGAGAATTTCAGGTTCTGTAATGATGGCGCGTGCAACTGCTACCCGTTGTTTTTGCCCCCCAGAAATTTCATAAGGGTACTTCTCCTGCAATTGATTGATGCCAAGATTTTCAGCCGTTACGACCAATTTTTTCATCATTTCTGTAATAGGCTTTCTAGACAATACCAAAGGGAGTAAGATATTGTCTTTAACAGAAAGCGTATCTAACAAATTGAAGTCTTGGAAGACAAAGCCTAACTTTTCACGACGGAAGCTTGATGCTTCCGTATTTTTAATGGTAGCTGTGTCTGTTCCGTTTAGGAAGACCTGACCGCGAGTTGGTTTGTCAAGCATGGCGAGAATATTGAGTAGGGTTGATTTCCCAGAACCAGACTCCCCCATTATGGCAACGTAGTCACCTTTTTCTACAGTAAAATGAATATCTTTCAGGGCTTCTACTTGGTTGCCTTGGAAACGTGTTTTATAAATCTTTTGAACGTGTTTTACATCTAATAGTGTCATGATAATCTCCTTTTTAATATCCCATTAATTGAAACTGAGCCTGCATAATAGCGCAACCGAGCTGAACTCGCTCGATCTCTTTTGGACTTGGTTTACTTGTATCTTTCTTTTGTAAGATTGTTTTCATGGTTTCTCTCCTTTTTCTTTATGCTATAAGTTTACTCCATATAGAGACAGCTTGCCATAACATAACCTTACAAAAGAGGTCTGTAATCTTACATTTTTGTAAGATTACAATTTTTTATCTGATTGAAACCTACTTTCTTACCATAACAAGGTCTAAAGAAGAGCCTGAAAGGATTCTTCCAAGCTCTTAGCAATTCTTTTCACTCAATCAGTAGATTCACTTCTGAAAACTTAATGCGCACAGTTGTCCCTTGACCAAGTTCAGATTCAATACGGATTTGATGTCCTAATTCTTGGCTGATTTTTTGGGTCAAGTAGAGTCCAAGTCCAGATGACTGCTGGGTCATGCGACCATTGTAGCCTGAAAATCCGCGTTCAAAAACTCGCAATTGATCACTGTTTTTGATGCCAATCCCAGTATCCTTAATGCAAAGTTCTTGATCTTCCATATAGATCTCAATGCCACCTTCATTTGTGTATTTGAGGCTATTTGAAAGGATTTGTTCAATAACTACTAACAGCCATTTTTTATCCGTCACAATGCTTCTATCCAAGTCATGCAGATTAACACTTAATCCTTTCTGGATAAAGAAAATGGCATATTTGCGAATAACTTCCTTGACCAAATCCTCCACATTTTCTTTCTTCAACACCAGATCATCATGGAAGCTCTCTAAGCGTAGGTATTGGAGAACGAGGTTGGTGTAGGAATCAATCTTAAAAATCTCCTGTTCTAGCTGTTGCTTCAATTGGCGATCTTCCACCTCGCTCACGAGGAGTTTACTGGCCGCAATTGGTGTTTTTATCTGATGCACCCAGAGAGTATAGTAGTCCACCAAGTCATTATAGCGATTTTCCGCATCTGATTTCTTTTGATAGAGTTCTTCTTCACTTTTCTCTAGTTTTTCAGTTAGTAGTGCCTCCATTGGTGACTTGGCTTCTCTTTTTCCGTAAAACAATTCCTTACGATAGCGTTGCAATTCTATCAAGAAATCATAGACCAAAAACAAAAGTGTCAAAAAGGTAGATAGAAAGAAGAAATAGTTAAAGTAGGGCACTTGGTTATCAAATAAGACCTCAAAGAGAAAAAGTAAGCCTGTAAGTAAGAGAATAAACACGAAAAAACGGCTACGCGAACGGATATAAGCTAGAAAAAAACTTTTGAAATCAAGCATGTTTCAATCCGTACCCTATTCCTTTCTTGGTTTCGATAAAACCAATCAAACCTTCTTCCTCCAATTTCTTGCGCAAGCGCGCGACATTTACGGACAAGGTATTATCATCGATAAAAAAGTCACTATTCCAAAGTTCCCGCATCAAATCATCACGCGCCACGATATTTCCCGCATGCTCAAATAAAACTCGTAAAATCTGAAATTCATTCTTGGTTAAACTGATAGCTTTGCCATTGACATGCACATCCATAGACTTGGTATTGAGGATAACTCCAGCATACTCTAAGAGACTTTCATCCCGTCCAAACTCATAGGAACGACGCAATAAGCCCTGTACCTTGGCTAAAAGAACCTGCTGGTCAAAAGGTTTGGTTACAAAGTCATCCGCCCCCATATTAATGGCCATCACAATGTCCATAGCCTGGTCTCTCGAAGACAGAAACATAATGGGAACTTTAGAAATCTTGCGAATTTCCTGGCACCAGTGATAGCCATTAAAGAGAGGCAAGCCGATATCCATGAGAACCAGATGAGGCTCAGACTGAACAAATAGTGTTAGAACTTCCATGAAGTCTTCTACCATGACTACCTCAAATCCCCATTCAGAGAGCATTTTCCCAACTTGTTGACGGATAACTGGATCATCTTCTACTAGTAAAATCTTGTGCATCTGCTCCTCCTTTTTCTATATTATAGCAAAATTCTCCTCACTACTAGCGAAATTGATGTAAATCTGATAAGATAAAAGTTAAGAAAGGAGTTTCCATGGCCAATATTTTCGACTACCTAACTGATGTTCAATACGATTCTTTTTATGATGTTCCCTTAAATGAACTGGATATACTAGCTCTGGCTGAGTTGACCTATCTTTCTTTTGATAATCTATTGGATCAGCCTGTCAATCGTTTAAGCGATGTCGCAACACGTGTCCCTCGTGAGACTAACATGTTGACCAATAAAGAACGTCTCCAGCTCCTCGATCAGTTATCCCAACACAAACGTTTTAAAAATAGCAAACTCTCTAACTTTGTAAACGAGGTTGATACGGAGCAACAGAAACAGTTCGCTGCTATGACCTATCGCCTTGATTTAGATACTTATCTGATTGTCTTTCGAGGTACAGACGATAGTATTATTGGTTGGAAGGAAGATTTCCATATGACCTACATGAAGGAAATACCTGCCCAAAAACATGCTCTTGAATACTTGGAAGAATTCTTTACCCAACATCCAAAACAAAAAGTGATTGTAGCTGGACATTCTAAAGGTGGGAATCTGGCTGTCTATGCTGCCAGTCAAATCCAGCCTGAATTGCAAGAAAAAGTCTCTGCAGTTTATACCTACGATGCTCCTGGTTTGCAGGCTCATCTGACAGAAACGACTGGTTATCAAGATGTTATCCCTAAATTTCACCGTTATGTCCCACAAGGTTCTGTCATCGGCATGATGCTAGAAGTTCCTGATACTCCTACCGTCGTCAAATCTACGGCTCTCGGTGGAATCGCTCAACACAATACCTTTAGCTGGCTAACTGAAGGACACCACTTTGTCCAACTAGAGGAAATTAGTAGCGAAAGTCTGCAAATCAAAGACGCTCTTAAAGAATGGGTGGACAATGTTCCCGATGAAGAACTAGAGCTCTATTTTGATCTCTTCTTTGGAACCATCCTAGAATCTGGAATCACTTCCATCAACGATTTATCTTCTAGAAATGCTATCGACCATGTTCGACAACTTGTTTCTCAAGCCCAGACACTGGAGCCCAAGCAAGTTGAAATCTTAAAAAATCTGACACAACTCCTACTGGATGCTCGTTTCCAAGCCTGGAAAAATCATTTTTAATAACAAGAAAGTCCCTTCCTTTATGGAGGGACTTTCTTGTTGATTCCTTATTTTATTCTTCTGTGTTATACTAGTAGGAGTAAATTCTTTGAAAGAGGAAATCCTATGAAAATCCATAAAACTGTGAACCCTGTTGCCTATGAAAACACTTATTATCTTGAAGGAGACCAACACTTGATTGTAGTCGATCCTGGTAGCCATTGGGAGGCTATTCGCAAGACTATCGAGACCATTAACAAACCAGTCTGTGCAATTCTCCTGACCCACACCCACTATGACCATATCTTGAGTCTAGACTTGGTTAGAGATACTTTTGGAAATCCTCCCGTTTATGTAGCGGAAAGCGAGGCCACTTGGCTCTATACTCCTGTTGATAATCTTTCTGGTCTTCCTCGTCACGATGATATGGCAGATGTTGTCTGTAGACCAGCTGAACACACCTTTGTCTTTCATAAAGAATACCAGATAGAGGAGTTTCACTTTACTGTATTACCAACACCAGGCCACTCTATTGGTGGCGTATCCTTTGTCTTTCCGGATACTCAGCTTGTCTTAACGGGTGATGCTCTTTTCCGTGAAACCATTGGTCGAACAGACTTACCAACTGGTAGCATGGAACAGCTTCTCCATAG
The DNA here is from genome assembly GCF_047460825.1 of Streptococcus infantis. GTDB lineage: Bacteria > Bacillota > Bacilli > Lactobacillales > Streptococcaceae > Streptococcus > Streptococcus infantis_V. The sequence continues at coordinate 24,207 of NZ_JASHFO010000004.1, forward strand.
TATCCAAACCCAGCTCTTTACTCTCCCAAACTACGATGTCTATCCTGGACACGGACCTGCTACGACCATCGCTCACGAAAAAACCTTTAATCCATTTTTCTAGCAAACTAAAAACCAAGGATGTTTGATCCTTGGTTTTTTGATTACCAAATAATCACACGATCTTCTGGTGAACGCCACATACCGTCGCCTTCTTTGACATCATAGGTTGTAAAGAAGTCATCAAAGTTTGGCACTTGGACATTGACACGGAGTTTAGCTGGCGCGTGCACGTCAACGCTAGCCATGAGTTTCATCAACTCTGGACGGCCTTTCATACGCCAGATACGCGCAAAGTTATGGAAGAATTCTTCAGCTGAGAAGTCAGGTTCTCTCTTGGCAGCTTCTAGCGCTGCAGCTATTCCTCCTAAGTCCGCAACGTTTTCTGATACAGTTAGCTTCCCGTTAATGGTTGCTCCGTAAGATTCCTGACCATCAAACTGGTCGATAACCTTCTGCGTTTTCTCTTTAAAGGCTGCATAGTCGCTCTCAGTCCACCAATCCTTGAGACTTCCATTTTCATCAAAGGAAGCTCCATTAGTATCAAAGGCGTGAGAAATTTCATGGGCAATAACTGCTCCGATACCACCATAGTTGGCAGAAGATGACTGATGCAAGTCATAGAATGGCGCCTGTAAGATAGCGGCTGGAAAAACAATCAAGTTCTTTTGTGGATTGTAGTAAGCATTGACCATGTGAGCAGGCATGCCCCACTCCTTGTAGTCTACTGGCTGATTCCACTTACTCCAGCTGTGTTTGATTTCTACACGCGCAAAGGATAGGGCATTCTCAAAGAGGCTAGCGTTTTCGTCTACTACCTTGTCCTTGTAACGAGCTGGCAATTCTTCTGGGTAACCGATATAAGGCTTGATGACATTGAGTTTGACGATAGCTTTTTCTCGTGTTTCAGGAGTGAGCCAGTCGTTTTTGGCCAAGCGTTCCTTATAAACATCAATCATAGTTGCCACTTTTTTCTCAACATCCGCCTTTGCTTCTGGAGAGAATTTTTCGTGGGCATACCAAAGGCCAAGGGCTTGTTTGAATGGTCCTTGCGCTAAGTGGTAAGCAGCCTTGCGTTTATCTTGGGCTTCTGGAACACCTGAAAGAGCACGGCCATAAGCACCTGACAAGATACGAATCTCATCTGTCAAATAGCTCGTTGAAAGGTTGATCACACTCAAGATCAAGCTTGCCTTGAGCAAAGGCCAAGCTTCTTCACTATAGAATTGCTCTGCCGCTTGCCAGAAACGTTCCTCATCTACGATGACCTTATCAGGTACTTGCCCAATCACAGCTTGGAAGAAGTCGTCGAGAGGTAAAGCTGGTGCAAACTTTTTGAAATCTTCATAAGCGTATGGATGGTAGAGTTTGGCGTATTCTGAACTTTCTTCGTTTGAAAGTACGACTGCTGCGATACGACAGTCTAACTCCAATCGTTTCTCTAAAAGATCTTCGACTTCTTCATCTGAGAAGTTATAGGCTTTGAGGAGATTAGCAGTACTTTCTTTCCAAAGGTTCAATAATTCCTCGCGTTGTGGATGGTCTTCCGCATAGTAGGTCGTATCAGGCAAGATTGTTCCTGGAGCACTAGCCCAGAGAACATTGGTTCTAGCATCCATAAAGTCAGGTGATACTCCAAATGGAAGGAAGTTTGGTTTACCAGCTAATTCAAACTCTGCTAATTTGCTTGCGAAATCCGCAAAATTTTCCAAATCTTGGTATTCCTTAAGCATAGGAAGAACTGGTTTGATCCCATCTGCTTCTCGCTTATCGAAATCTCTGACCATACGATGGTACTTAACAAAGTTTACCAAGATAGCATCTTCTGGCACATCTTCTCCAGTCAACCACTTGTCAGTTGTTGTTAGCATCAACTCTTCAATTTCTTCGTCAAGGTCGATAAAACCACCTGTTCTTGATTTATCAGCTGGAATGACTGCAGTCTTTTCCCACTCACCATTTATAGCATCATAAAAATCATCTTGATAACGTGTCATCTTGTTCTCTCTTTCCTATTTTCACTTATTCCTAGCTTAGCAAAATTCCCTTGGGATTGCAATTAAAAATGCCGAGTTGCCCTCTTATTTTAATCATTAATATTTTAAATTTTTACAAAAATTAACTTGACTTAAAAATAAAATTAAGGTATATTAAAAATTAGGAGGAATATAACTGTATGATACGTATCGAAAACCTCAGTGTCTCCTACAAAGAAACGTTGGCACTAAAGGATATTTCACTAGTGCTCCAAGGACCAACAATTACCGGTATCATTGGTCCAAACGGTGCTGGGAAATCAACATTATTAAAAGGGATACTGGGAATTATCCCACATCAAGGTCAGGCATTTCTCGATGACAAGGAAGTGAAAAAATCCTTACATCGAATCGCCTATGTCGAACAAAAAATCAATATCGACTACAACTTTCCCATCAAGGTAAAAGAATGTGTCTCTCTAGGACTCTTTCCCTCTATCCCTCTCTTTCGCAGTTTAAATGCTAAACATTGGAAGAAAGTGCAAGAGGCCCTTGAAATCGTCGGTCTAGCTGACTACGCAGAACGGCAAATCAGTCAACTGTCTGGAGGTCAATTCCAGCGGGTCTTGATTGCCAGATGTTTGGTGCAGGAAGCCGACTATATCCTCTTGGATGAGCCCTTTGTTGGGATTGACTCTGTCAGTGAGGAAATCATCATGAATACGCTGAGAGATCTGAAAAAAGCTGGGAAGACGGTTCTGATCGTCCACCACGACCTCAGCAAGGTTCCCCACTACTTCGATCAAGTCTTGCTTGTCAATCGAGAAGTGATTGCCTTTGGTCCAACCAAAGAAACCTTTACCGAAGCCAATCTCAAAGAAGCTTACGGTAATCGACTCTTTTTCAATGGAGGTGACCTATGATTGCAGAATTTATCGATGGATTGCAAAAATTCCATTTCTTGCAAAATGCCTTGATAACAGCCATTGTCATCGGGGTCGTAGCTGGAGCTGTAGGATGTTTCATCATACTACGCGGGATGTCACTCATGGGAGATGCCATTTCACATGCTGTCTTGCCAGGTGTAGCCCTCTCCTTTATCTTGGGCCTTGACTTCTTTATCGGAGCCATTGTCTTTGGATTGCTAGCTGCCATCATCATTACCTACATCAAGGGGAACTCGATTATCAAAAGCGATACCGCCATCGGCATTACCTTTTCTTCTTTCTTAGCCCTCGGTATCATCTTGATTAGTGTCGCTAAAAGTTCAACTGACCTTTTCCATATCCTTTTTGGTAATATCCTAGCCGTCCAAGATACGGATATGTTTATTACCATGGGGGTAGGGGCAGCCATTCTCTTGTTAATCTGGATTTTCTTCAAGCAACTCTTGATAACTTCCTTTGATGAACTCTTGGCTAAAGCCATGGGAATGCCTGTCAATTTCTATCACTACCTTCTCATGGTACTCCTAACTCTTGTGTCTGTGACAGCCATGCAAAGTGTCGGAACTATCCTGATTGTAGCCATGCTGATTACCCCAGCGGCAACTGCTTATCTGTATGCTAATAGCCTGAAAAGTATGATTTTCCTTTCCTCAACCTTTGGAGCGACTGCTTCAGTTTTGGGACTCTTTATCGGTTATAGCTTTAACGTTGCGGCAGGTTCTAGTATCGTGCTTACAGCCGCTAGTTTCTTTCTCATTAGCTTCTTTATCGCTCCAAAACAACGATATTTGAAACTGAAAAATAAACATTTGTTAAAATAAGGGGCAGAACCCCACTAAATTGGAGGATCTAATGAAAAAATTAGGTACATTACTCGTTCTCTTTCTTTCCGCCATTGTTCTTGTAGCATGTGCTAGCGGAAAAAAAGATGCAGCTTCTGGTCAAAAACTAAAAGTTGTTGCTACAAACTCAATCATCGCTGATATTACTAAAAATATCGCAGGTGACAAGATTGACCTTCACAGTATCGTTCCTGTTGGTCAAGACCCACACGAATACGAACCACTTCCTGAAGATGTCAAGAAAACTTCTCAAGCTGATTTGATTTTCTATAACGGTATCAACCTTGAAACAGGTGGAAATGCTTGGTTTACAAAATTGGTAGAAAATGCCAAGAAAACTGAAAACAAAGACTACTTTGCTGTCAGTGAAGGCGTAGATATCATCTACCTTGAAGGCCAAAATGAAAAAGGAAAAGAAGACCCACATGCTTGGCTCAACCTTGAAAACGGGATGATTTATGCGCAAAATATTGCCAAACAGCTCATCGCAAAAGACCCTGACAACAAGGAATTCTACGAAAAAAATCTCAAAGAATACACTGAAAAACTTGATGCCCTAGACAAGGAAGCCAAAGAGAAATTTAACACTATCCCTGCTGATAAGAAACTCATCGTAACCAGCGAAGGATGCTTCAAATACTTCTCTAAAGCTTACGGCGTACCAAGTGCATACATCTGGGAAATCAATACCGAAGAAGAAGGAACTCCTGACCAAATCAAGACCTTGGTTGAAAAACTTCGTCAAACAAAAGTTCCATCACTCTTTGTCGAATCCAGTGTCGATGACCGTCCAATGAAGACAGTTTCACAAGACACAAACATCCCAATCTATGCTCAAATCTTTACAGATTCTATCGCTGAAGAAGGCAAAGAAGGCGATAGCTACTACAACATGATGAAATACAATCTTGAAAAGATTGCTGAAGGTTTGTCTAAATAAATTTCTAAAAACGTCGTTCTCCTTGAATTGGCGTTTTTGTCTAATCAATTTTCAGTCAAACTATTGGAAAAGTCTGAACATTTAATGTAGAATGAAAGAAAAAAGATTGGAGTAGCTTATGACTACATTCCTTGGAAATCCTGTAACTTTCACAGGAAAACAACTACAAGTAGGAGACAAGGCCCTTGACTTTTCTCTAACAACAACTGACCTTTCTAAAAAATCACTGGCTGACTTTGATGGTAAGAAAAAGATTTTGAGTGTCATTCCTTCTATCGACACTGGTATCTGCTCACTTCAGACTCGTCGCTTTAACCAAGAATTGGCTAGCTTGGACAACACTGTTGTCCTTACTGTTTCTATGGACCTTCCATTTGCTCAAAAACGTTGGTGTGGCGCAGAGGGAATTGAAAATGCCATCATGCTCTCAGACTACTTCGACCACTCTTTTGGACGTGATTACGCGCTCTTAATCAATGAATGGCATCTGCTTGCACGCGCAGTCTTTGTTCTTGATACTGACAATATCATCCGCTATGTCGAATACGTGGATAATATCAACAGCGAACCAAACTTTGAAGCCGCGATTGAAGCAGCAAAGTCGCTTGACTAAAAGAAAGACCACTTATAACAAGGCAGAAAGCTAGAGAAATCTAGCTTTTTTTGGTATACTAGATGGAGATAATAAACAAGGAAATGCGAATGACACCAAATAAAGAAGATTACTTAAAATGTATTTATGAGATTGGCATGGAACTTCCTAAGATTACCAATAAGGAAATTGCTGCTCGAATGCAGGTATCTCCTCCAGCTGTAACCGAAATGATCAAGCGCATGCAGTCCGAAAATCTCATCTTAAAAGACAAGAAAAAAGGATACTTATTGACTGATATTGGTTTAAAACTTGTATCTGAGCTCTATCGTAAACACCGTTTGATTGAGGTTTTTCTGGTGCACCATCTAGACTATACCAGCGACCAAATTCATGAGGAAGCCGAGGTATTAGAACATACGGTTTCAGACTTTTTTGTCGAGAGATTAGACAAAATGTTAGGCTTTCCAAAAACCTGTCCCCATGGAGGAACTATTCCTGCCAAGGGAGAACTTTTGGTTGAAATCAACAACTTGCCTCTAGCAGAGACCAAAGAAGCTGGAACCTATCTCCTGACTCGCGTTCACGATAGCTTTGACCTCCTCAAATATCTTGAAAAACATGCCATCAATATCGGAGATAAACTCCAAGTCAAGCAGTTTGATGGCTTCTCTAATACCTTCACTCTCATTCACAAGAATGAAGAACTCCAAGTCAGCCTAGAAATCGCCAAACAGCTCTATGTTGAAAAACTGAACTAATTTCTCAAGTCCCCTACCAACCCTGAAAGCTTGATTTTCAGGGTTTTATTTCTAGCATTTGATGTTACTCTCGTTTTGTTGTAGAATGTTTGTAAAAAAAAGAAAGATATTTTAACCTATGAAAAAATCACTAAAAATTTTTGCGACATCCAAATGGTTTGACCTCTTTGGGGTTGCTCTGGTCGTTGGAATTGCGATCGCATCTGGTTACCTCAACTCCCGTCTCGATAAATTCGTAGACTGGGGCCCATGGACTGCCCTTGTGCCCTTTGGATTGATTTCCGTAACCAACGTTGGGATTTCCATGTTGTCCACTCGTTTCACGGGAAAATTAAGCAAATGGGGAAATTACTTTGGCATTGTCAATACGATTTTGTCCGGCACCATTGACTATATCCTTGGAAATAAGGCGGCCATTATCACCTATCCTGTCACCTTCCTCATTTATACCTTTGCTATTAAGAAATGGGAAGCTTCGCAAGAAGGCAGACCCAACCAAATGAGCCAAAAACAGATAAAATTAGCTGCCATCATCATTTCAATCATCGCCTTCCTCTTTGCATTTATGACCAACTATATCGGCTATGGAGGAAAGATGAATCTCCTTGCCTACGTAACAACTATTGCCTTTGCATTCTCCCTCATTGCCAATGCTTTGAATGCATTGAAACTGACAACTCAGTGGGGATTTTGGTTGATTTACAATTTCGTTCAGCTGACAAAGGCTGGCATTCAAGGAAACTTTGCCAATATCGGAAAATACATCTTTTATATCCTCAATGCAATCGGAGCTTTATTTGTCTGGAATGATGAAGAAGTGGAAAAATAGAAGGAAACTCAAATAAAGAAAGCAAGCCGACTTAATAGAATCTCCTTACTAAAATTTTTTATCATTTTACTTGTAACTCCCATTCTTTTGGAGTAGAATGAAGCTAGATAAAAGAGGGAGGTCATCTTATGAAAAATCTCTTTAGAATCCATTTTACAGCCATCGTAGTCAGCGATTTGCTACTGTTGGTAACTTTCAGACCCCGATACGAACTTTCTTTGGAGAGAGGCCTGATTTTTTGCTTCATTTTCATCCTTGCTCAAGGACTACTGCTATTTCGCTTGGTCAATCGACTCAAAAAACATTTCTCTGAGATTTATCCTCAGATGAACAAAAAAATTCGCCTTTACTACTTAGAGATTCTCTCCGCTGACCTACTATTATTTGTCTTTTTAGCCATCACTGGCCCTCAACATTTTTACTCTCTTACTCCAGTCTTTACTTCCTGTCATTCTACTTTTTATTATATAACGGCCAGCCACCTAAGAGAAAACTATCCAGACTTTTATGACAAACATATCTCTTTGTGGGAGTGTCTCTAAGGAAAAAAAGGTTTTATCATGAAAAAAATCATCTCCATCAAAACCATTCAACTCCTCATCATCGATGGAATCATGCTGGCATTTTTGACATTTAAAGAGGGGCTCACTTGGGATTGGATTTTGATTTACAATGGTTGGCTCATCTTCTTTCACCCTGTGCTGTTTACCTATCTTTCCAACCAACTTTGTGACCACTTTAGTCAACTCTATTCCCAGATTAGATCGAGATTCTGGCGTTTTGCCTTACAAATCCTCCTATGGGATAACCTGATAATTCTCTCCTTGCTGTTTTTAAGTGGTATCCCACTTTTCCTTCAGGGAAGTCTCCTCATCCTAGGATATCTCATCCCTTCCTATCGCACCTGCCAAAGCCTGAAAAGAGACTTCCCCCAAGCCTATCAAGAACCCATTTCATTTTGGAATATTTTGTGATAGATAAGAAAAACCAAGCCCGCGAGCTTGGTTTTTTTATCTATTTTTGGTGTCAAGAATGATGGTTACTGGGCCATCATTGACCAGTTCCACCTGCATATCTGCTCCAAAGACTCCTGTCTCAACAGGAACTTCCTTGGCTAGTTCTTGGTTAAATTCTTGATAGAAAGCTTCCGCCATATCCGGTTTAGCAGCTCCTGTAAAGGCTGGACGATTGCCTTTTTTGGTATCTGCAAACAAAGTAAACTGAGAGATGGAGAGGATTTGACCTTGGATATCCTTAACCGATAAGTTCATCTTGCCTTCAGCATCTGAGAAAATTCGCATATTGACAAGCTTTCTGACTGCATAATCCAAATCTTCTTTTTGATCCTCAGGTCCAACACCTACTAAGAGTAAGAGCCCCTGCTGGATTTTCCCATATACTTGCCCCTCAATAGAAACTTGAGCTTTCTTGACACGCTGAACGATAATTTTCATAGCAATCCTTTCTGATGATATCAAGCCAACTTAACCATTGGTACGTTTAACCGAGTAGACTTCTGGTACACTCTTAATCTTATCAACCACGGTGGTCAGCATTGAAAGGTTTGAAATCCCAAAGGAAACATGGATATTGGCAAATTTCATATCCTTGGTTGGTTGGGCATTAACGGTTGAGATATTCTTAGTTGTATTTGATAAGACTTGCAAGATATCATTCAATAGACCAGAACGGTTGAGCCCGTAGATATCGATGTGAGCCATATACTCCTTACTTGAGAATTGGTCTTCCCATTCAACATCGAGTAGACGTTGTTCGTAGTTTTCCTGTGAACGAAGGTTCATACAGTCTACACGGTGGATGGCAACTCCGCGTCCTTTGGTAATATAGCCGACGATATCATCACCTGGAACAGGGTTACAACATTTGGCAATCCGGATCAAGAGCCCAGAAGCACCTTGGATGACTACTCCACCCTCATGCTTAACCTTAAGCGTGTCCTTGTTCTCCACCTTGACTTCGCCACCCTTGACCAATTCTTCAGCTTCTGCTTTAGCTTTGGCCCGCTCTTCTTCACGACGTTCCTTCTCAGTCAAACGGTTAAAGACAGTGATAGCTCCGATTTCTCCAAAACCAATAGCCGCAAAGAGGGCTTCTTCTGTCTTGTAGCTGGTTTTTTGAAGGACTTCATCCATGTGGCGCTTGTCCATAAATTTATTGGCCACATAGCCGTTTTCTTGAAGCTGACTAATCAGCAATTCACGGCCTTTATTGATGGACAATTCTTTGTCTTGATTTTTAAAAAACTGACGAATTTTATTGCGTGCCTTGCTGGTCTTGACCATATTGAGCCAGTCACGGCTTGGTCCAAATGAATTTGGATTGGTGATGATTTCAACCTGGTCACCCGTTTTTAACTTGGTCGTCAAAGGAACCATACGGCCATTAACCTTGGCTCCAGTCGCTTTTTCCCCAATCTTTGTATGAATTTCATAGGCAAAGTCAATCGGTCCAGAATCCTTTGGAAGTGAACGAACCGCCCCATCTGGAGTAAAGACATAAATCTCCTCAGCCAGATAGTTTTCTTTGACAGTATCCACAAATTCTTTGGCATCATCTGCTTGATCTTGGAGCTCCATCATCTCCTTGATCCAGTTCATCCCAATAGCAGATTCCTTACTATTAACTTGACCCTTGATTCCTTTTTTGTAAGCCCAGTGAGCCGCAACCCCGTACTCAGCAACCTCGTGCATTTCCTTAGTACGAATCTGGAACTCAATTGGTCCTTTTGGTCCATAAACAGTCGTATGGATAGACTGGTAACCATTGGCCTTACGATTGGCAATATAGTCCTTGAAACGTCCCGGCATTGGCTTCCAAAGCTCATGAACGTAACCTAACATCGCATAGACATCACTCTGAGTGTCTAGGATACAGCGAATGGCAATCAGGTCGTAGATCTCTTCAAAGCGTTTTTTCTTATCCTGCATCTTACGATAGATAGAGTAGATATGCTTTGGACGACCGTAGATTTTTCCTGTAAGATGGCGCTCAGATGAGTATTCCTCGAGTTTCGTCACAACTTCATCGACCAAGGCTTCGCGTTCTTGACGTTTTTCCTTCATCATGTGACTAATCTTGTAAAATTCAGTTGGATTGAGATAGCGGAAAGATAGGTCTTCTAGTTCCCACTTCACACTTGAAATCCCCAAACGGTGAGCAAGCGGTGCATAGATTTCCATGGTTTCTCTGGAAATACGTTCCTGCTTGTCCTTACGAAGGTGCTTAAGGGTGCGCATATTATGCAGGCGGTCAGATAGTTTGACCAAGATAACACGGATATCTTCTGACATAGCCATGAGCATCTTGCGATGATTTTCAGCCAGCTGCTCCTCGATAGACTTATACTCAACCTTACCAAGCTTGGTAACACCATCTACAATCACTCGAACATCGTGACCAAATTCGCGTTCTAAGTCATCTAAAGTAGCATCTGTGTCTTCTACCACGTCATGCAAAAAACCACAGGCAACAGTGACAGCATCTAGCTTGAGTTTAGCTAAGATTCCCGCTACCTGAATAGGGTGGATAATGTAAGGCTCACCTGATTTACGATACTGGCCACTATGGCATTCTACAGCGTAAACCAAGGCCTTGTGTACAAAAGCCACATCTTCTTTCGATAAATATTTTTGCGTTAAAGCGACGACTTCATCGCCTGAATAAATTACTTCTTTCGGCATGCATACTCTCCAATTCTTCCTACCATTTTAACACTTTTTTGAGGATATGAAAACTAGTAAAGCCCATTCTGTAAGAGTTTGCTAAACTTGATAAAAAAACACTACTAGAAAAACTCTAGTAGTGCTCATTGATTAAAATCTATCTTAGTAAACTGTTCTTTCAGTTTCTACGTCGAAGAAGTGTGCTTTGTTCAAGTCAAATCCAAGTTCAACTGTTGCACCTGCTTGCAAGTAGTCACGAGCGTCAACTTTTGCAACGAACTCATCTTTACCAACTTGGCAGTATAGGTGAGATTCTGAACCGAGCAATTCTGATACAGAGATAGTTGCTTTCACAACTGATTCTGGGAATGTTTCAAGGAAAGCAGGTTCTGCATTTACGTCTTCTGGACGGATACCGAAGATCAATTCTTTTCCTTCGTAGCCTTTTTCACGAAGAACTTTCAAAGCACCTTCTGGAACTTTCAAAGTAAATCCGTCAGCAACAATGCGGTCACCGTTCAATTTAACGTTGATGAAGTTCATAGCTGGGCTTCCGATGAATCCTGCTACGAATTTGTTAACTGGGTTTTTGTAAACTTCTTGAGGAGTACCGATTTGTTCAACACGTCCGATAGTACCAGTACCAGCAGGGTTTTTAGTTGCTGACATGATAACGATACGGTCTGCAAGTGTCATCGCTTCTGTTTGGTCGTGAGTTACGTAGATAGTTGTAGCTCCGATACGACGGTGGATTTTAGCGATTTCAGCACGCATTGATACACGAAGTTTAGCATCCAAGTTTGACAAAGGTTCGTCCATCAAGAATACTTTGGCATCACGGACGATTGCACGACCCATGGCAACACGTTGACGTTGACCACCTGAAAGGTCAGCTGGTTTACGATCCAAGAATTCTTTCAAACCAAGAATTTCAGCTGCTTCTTGTACACGTTTGTCAATGTCTTCTTTGCTGTATTTACGCAATTTCAAACCGAAGGCCATGTTATCGTATACAGTCATGTGTGGGTAAAGAGCGTAGTTTTGGAATACCATGGCAATGTCACGGTCTTTTGGAGCCACGTCGTTGACAACCACGCCATCGATAGATGCAGTACCTTCTGTGATATCTTCAAGACCTGCAATCATACGAAGAGTAGTTGATTTACCACATCCTGAAGGTCCTACGAAAACGATAAATTCTTTATCTTTGATGTTCAAGTTGAAATCTTCAACTGAATAGTGTTCGCTATTTGGATATTTTTTGTAAATATTTTTAAGATTTAATTCTACCATTTCGGTGAACTCCTTTTGTCATTTGATAGTTTTATTATAGATGAAAACGCTTTACATTTCTATGGCAAGGTGACCAAAAAAATAAAAAAGTTCTGTGCAACTTGCACAAAACTTTAGATTATATCTGGTAAAATCAACTGATAACACAAGGTCAAATCTGTCAATTCTTTCAACTGCAGTCCTGTCAGTTCTTCCCACTTATCAATCTTGTATTGGAGAGAATTGCGATGCAGATAGAGCTGCTGTGCTGTTTTAGTCAGGACTGCACTGTTTTCCCACAGTGAAAGGATGATTTCCTGAATCTGATCCTGGTCCACAATCATCTGATGCAGATATTCCTTGATAACTCGGAGATCCACAATTCTTTCACCCATACTCCAAAGATAGAGTTGAGAAAAAGTATGGAATCCTTGATGACCTTGACGCCACCAGTTTTTAAACAAGTCACGTTCTGCTTTGATGAGATCTGACAGAGCCTGATGTCCTGTCTGTGACCAGACCTGACCTAACATGATGGATAAACGTACTCCAAAGTCATATTCTACGGCTTCCAAGGTATCTGTCAGGATTGAGCGAACGGATGTATACTTATCCTGTTGGAGAACAAAAATGTAATCCTGCGCTCCCACCTGAAGCACCGTTTGACAATTTGGAAAGAGGGTTCCCATCATCTCTAACCAAGACGTTAAATTCTCCTGTTGAAAATAAGATAGGTGACAATAGACAAGCTGCAATTTTTTAAAGTTTTGCGGTGCTTGTCCTTTGCCTTCAATGAGATAACTATACCAGGGGTTGAGGGAAATGGTTTGCTCCTGTTTGGTTAAGAGAGCCACCAGTTGTTTTTCACGCTCACTAAGACTAGCTTCCTCAAGCAAAAGCCACTGATAATTTGACAGAGGTAGACTTAGATAACCCTCTTTATAAACTGGCTGATCTAAGATTTTACCATCAGGAAACCAATCCAGTAGTTCTTTTGCAATCATTTCTAGCCCTCCACTTTTTGGATGCACCAAGAAATCAAGGTTTCTAGGCGTTCCACATTTTCAGTCATATGAAGATAGCCCATGACCGCTTCAAAACCAGTAGACATACGATAGGTCACCACATCCGCATTCTTAGCCTTGGTATGACTGTTGGTATTGCGACCCCGTTTATAGATTTCTTCTTCTTTTTCCGTTAGGACTTCTTCTTCCAGCATGAGAGAAATCAAATGTGCCTGAGCCTTGGCCGACACATACTTGGTTGCCTCTTGGTGAAGTTTATTGGGCTTGGTCATGCCTTTAAGAATGAGATGGCGGCGAATATACATAGAATACACCGCATCCCCTTCAAAAGCTAGAGCAATCCCATTAATGAGATTGACATCAATCACGTGTCCACCTCACTCCATCCTTGGTGTCAAGTAATTTAATCCCTTGTGCAGCTAGTTGGTCACGTATTTGGTCAGCTGTCGCAAAGTCACGATTAGCACGCGCTTCTTGGCGTTTTTGAATCAAGGCTTCAATCTCTTCATCCAAATCTTCCTCAACAAAGACCACTCCAAAGACTTCTAACATCGCCGCAAGAGCTTCCTTAACGGCTGCATCATAGTTACCTGAATTGATCCATTTGGCCATTTCAAAGACAACTGTGATTCCGTTAGCTGTATTGAAATCCTCATCCATGGCCGCTACAAACTTATCTTTAAAAACCTGTAACTCTTGAGCATCTACAGTTCCAGAAAATGGTTGCTCGTAAGTGTTCTTCAAATACTTGAGATTAGTCTCTGCATCACACACTGCTTTTTCTGTAAAGTTGATAGGCTTACGATAGTGCTGAGTCGCAAAGAAGAAACGCAATACTTGACCGTCGATAGTTTTGAGAGCATCGTGTACCGTAATGAAGTTTCCCAAAGACTTAGACATCTTGACATTGTCGATATTGACAAAGCCATTGTGCATCCAGTAGTTGGCGAAGGTCTTGCCTGTTTTAGCTTCTGACTGGGCAATTTCATTTGTATGGTGAGGGAACTCAAGGTCTGCTCCACCACCGTGAATATCGATGGTATCTCCTAAAATCTCAGTTGACATGACTGAACACTCGATGTGCCAGCCTGGGCGACCTGGTCCCCATGGACTATCCCAAGAAATCTCACCTGGTTTGGCAGCTTTCCAGAGGGCAAAGTCCACAGGATTTTCCTTACGAGCTGTTTCCTCATCTGTACGACCTGAAGCTCCTAGCTCCAAGTCTTCCAAGGTTTTATTGGCCAACTTAGCATAGTTATGAGATTTTTCTACACGAAAATAGACATCTCCTTGACTCTCATAAGCATAGCCCTTTTCAATCAAGTCTTCTACAAAGCGGATGATATCAGCCATAAACTCGACTACACGAGGATGACGAGTCGCAGGTTTAACACCCAAAGCCGTCACATCTTCACGAAAGGCAGCGATATACTTGTCCGCTACTTCCTGAGGTGTGATACCTTCTTCCTTGGCACGGTTGATAATCTTATCATCCACATCAGTGAAGTTGGAAATGTAGGCTACTTCATAGCCATGATATTCAAAATAGCGACGAATGGTATCGAAGGCTACTGTTGAGCGGGCATTCCCCACGTGGATATAGTTATAAACTGTCGGCCCACAGACATACATCTTAACCTTGCCGTCCTCGATTGGGACAAATTCTCGCAAATCACGAGACATGGTGTCATAGATTTTAATCATAAAATAATAGTCAGGAAAGCTAAAATTCATAAACAGATAGTTTCATAACTAACTGTTCAACGAAATTTTAGTCCGATTGCCTGTCACAAATCGGATTTCCTTGCTCCTTTCTAAACATAAAAGAAGAATACAGTAAAAAGATGAAGGGAGTCGCTACGGAAGTTTTATTGCTATGTTTTCCGTTAGGCTCCCTTCCTTTCTTGTTTCAAATTTATCGTAAAGACTAGTCTAAACTAACTCTTGAGCAATGACTAGGGCAATCTCAAAGAAAGTCATAGAATCCGCTTTTCTATCCTCGCGTCTAGCATCCCATTCATGATTGTGATGGTCGACATAGTCAGCTGTGTAGAAAAATTGATAGACATTGGCTTGTCGATATTGGGCCCAGGCCATGATAGCTGAAGCTTCCATATCTACAACTCTAGCTCCTGCCGCTAGTCTTCGTTTGACTTTAGCAGCTGTCTCACGATAGAAGGCATCTGTGGTCCAAGACTTTGTTCGAATGTGCTCAATACCAGCTTTATCCAAGGCTTTTTCCATAGTCAAGAGTAGAGATCGCTCATAAGCTATTTCATCACTTGCTGGAGCATAGTGATAACTAGTACCTTCATCACGTAAAGCCGAGCTTGGTAGGATAATCTTATCTGCTTGAATAGACTGGTCTAGAACTCCGCAAGATCCCAAAACAATAAAGTTCTTAAATCCTCTTGCTTTGAGTTCTTCCAAAAGTCCAACAACCATTGGAGCTCCAATCGTAGCCATAGCAACTGCTACCTTACTCCCATCTTTTTCATAGATATACCATGGCAGTTTGCCATTTAGATTGGTAAGATAGCCACCTTCGTAGACACCATCTATCTGCTTTACACGTTCAAGGATTTCTCCATTAAAAGACAAGATTATGGTATCACAAACTTCTCCACCACTAAGGAGACTTCGATCAGTTGGCTCGATGACAGCAGGTACATTTTCAAATTCTTCTAATAGCATTTATTACTCTTTCGCATTCAGATAAACCACCTGGGTCTGTTTAACAAAGCCAATCTTTTCATACAAACGTTTGGCACCTACATTGCTATCTTCCACGGCAATCTGAAACTCCTTGTCATTTTGCTCAATCAGTTTGTTGACGAGGGATTTTGCTAAGTAGCTTCCATAGCCTTTTCCACGTTCAGGTTCCGATATTGCTAAACCGTAGAAGTAATTCGTATCGCTTGATAAATCAACCGTGCAAGTTCCAATAACCTGGCCGTTTTTTAATAAAATATATAAGCGACTTTCTGGATCTTTCAGAGCTTCAGCGACATATCTATCCACAACTTCTCTAGATTCATGCTCCTCTGAAAATACCTGAAATTTTAACTGACTAATTTGATCCTGATACGAACAATCTGCTAACAAAACTTCAAGATTGGAAAGTTTTGCTAACGGATAAGGTCTTCTATCCTTACCTAACCAAGTTTCTGTCTCTTCATCCTCAACCAGTCCCCAGTTGCTAACAAAATCAAGATGGCGGTCTAGAAAAACACGCTCTGTCTGAAAAGTGACTGAATGAATCGGAAAAGAAGCTGTTTCTCTCTCAAAACTAGTAAACAATGCACGCGCAATTCCTTGACGGCGATGATCTGGATGAACCAGTATTGTCACTTCCACATCTTGATCATCTGCATAAACCGTTAATAGGCCAACAAGTTCGCCTTTTTCGTAATAAAGGAAAAAGGCGGGCATGTTTGGGTCAAAATTAAGCATGTTAGAGAGATAGGGATCACGATAGGTACCGTCATAGTTTTGGCAACAGTTAATTAGTTTTTTCGCCTCAGATAACTCCTCTTGGCTTAACTTGTTTCTTGCTTGAATCATATAGGTATCCTCTACAAACCAGACGAACTGTGACTGGCATCTCTCGCCTGCTCAAGTTTATTGACGTAGTATTCCCGTTTTACTTCAACTTCGTGAATGGTTGGTTCATCCTTTTGCCCATGCACTCGGACAATCTTGGCAGGAATACCGACAACCGTTACATCACTAGGAACATCTGCTACGACAACCGCTGCAGCACCGACTTTGGCATTTTCACCGATTTCTACAGGTCCAATGACTTGAGCATGAGCAGAGATGAGAGCTCCTTTACGAACGGTCGGATGGCGTTTGCCAACATCCTTCCCTGTCCCGCCAAGAGTTACCCCGTGGTAGAGAAGAACCCCTTTTTCAACGATAGCCGTCTCCCCAATTACAAGACCTGAACCATGGTCGATAAAGACTCCAGAGTCGATTTGAGCACCTGGATGAATCTCAATCTGAGTCCAAAAACGCCAAAACTGGCTGTGCATGCGAGCTAAAAGCTTGAAGCCGTGCTTCCAGAGAAAATGGGAGAGACGGTGGGCAGCCAAGGCCTTGACACCAGGATAGGTCAGCAAGACTTCCAAGGTAGTGCGAGCTGCTGGATCATTTTCTTTTACGATATCAATGGTTTCACGCCACCATCCCATACATTTCTCCTTTTCTTATTCTGAGTCTTTTGGTGTTTCTGTAGTTTCTTTCTTAGGTTTGTGGTCCTTGTGGTGGTGACGAGGACGATCTCCATGACGAGGACCTTTATCCCCTTTTTCTTCTGAACGTTCAGGTTTTGGCGGACGTGGCAAGAGTGCCTTCATAGAAGCATCTACACGACCTTTTTCATCAATCTTGATAACCTTAACATCAACTTCATCCCCGATTGCTACCAAGTCTTCGACATTATTGGTACGTGTCCAAGCCATTTCAGAGATGTGTACAAGGGCATCTGTCTTGTCAAAGAGGTTGACAAAGGCACCAAATTTCTCGATACGAACCACTTTGGCATGGTAGACTTCATCCACTTTTGCTTCACGAACCAAACCAGCAATGATTTCTTTGGCACGGTTAATGGCAGCTTGGTCGCTCGAGTAGATAGACACGTTTCCTTCTTCGTCGATATCAATCTTAACGCCTGTTTCAGCGATGATCTTATCGATGGTTTCTCCACCCTTACCGATGACAATCTTAATCTTGTCCACATCAATCTTAATAGTATCAATTTTCGGTGCAGTTGGAGCCAATTCTGGACGAACTTCTGGAATCGTTGCTTCAATGACATCAAGGATTTCAAAACGAGCTTTCTTGGCTTGAGCAAGAGCTTCAGTCAAGATTTCTGCAGTAATCCCTTGAATTTTGATATCCATTTGAAGGGCTGTAATCCCGTCACGAGTACCTGCAACCTTAAAGTCCATGTCTCCAAAGTGGTCTTCCAAACCTTGAATATCTGTCAATACGGTGTAGTTGTTTCCATCTGAAATCAGACCCATGGCAATACCTGCTACTGGTGCCTTGATTGGCACACCACCAGCCATAAGGGCAAGAGTACCCGCACAGATAGATGCTTGAGATGAAGAACCATTTGATTCCAAGACTTCTGCTACCAAACGGATAGCGTATGGGAATTCTTCCAAGCTTGGCAATACTTGAGCAAGAGCACGCTCACCGAGAGCACCGTGACCAATTTCACGACGACCAGGCGCACCATAACGTCCAGTTTCACCAACAGAGTATTGTGGGAAGTTATAGTGGTGCATGAAGCGTTTCTTGTACTCTGGATCCAAACCATCGATGATTTGCGTTTCACCCATTGGCGCCAAAGTCAAGATAGAAAGAGCCTGAGTTTGTCCACGAGTAAAGAGACCTGAACCATGTACGCGAGGAAGGTAGTCCACTTGTGCATCCAAAGGACGGATTTCATCGACCTTACGGCCGTCAGGACGAACCTTGTCTTCTGTGATCAAACGGCGCACTTCTGCATGTTCCATTTGTTCCAAGATTTCAGCCACATCACGCATGATACGGTCAAATTCTTCGTGGTCTGCATATTTTTCTTCGTAAACTGCTGTGACTTGGTCTTTCACTGCTTGAGTTGCAGCTTCACGCGCCAATTTTTCTTCAACTTGAACAGCTTTTTGAAGGTCGCTGTTGTAGGCTGCGATGATTTCAGCTTGCAATTCAGCATCTACATGAAGCAATTCTACTTCTGCTTTTTCTTTTCCGACTGCCGCAACGATTTCTTCTTGGAAGGCAATCAATTCTTTAACGGCTTCGTGTCCTTTAAGAAGGGCTTCCAACATGATTTCTTCTGACAATTCTTTGGCACCAGACTCTACCATGTTAATAGCGTGCTTGGTACCAGCTACTGTCAATTCAAGAAGCGATTGCTCTGCTTGTTCTTGACTTGGGTTGATGACGATCTGGCCATCCACATAACCCACTTGTACCCCAGCGATTGGTCCGTCAAATGGAATATCTGAGATAGAAAGTGCCAATGATGAACCAAACATAGCTGCCATTGATGCAGATGCATTTTCATCGTAAGAAAGGACTGTGTTGATTACTTGCACTTCATTACGGAAACCTTCCGCAAACATTGGACGGATTGGACGGTCAATCAAACGCGCTGTCAAAGTCGCATCTGTTGAAGGACGTCCTTCACGTTTCATAAAGCCACCAGGAAATTTCCCAGCCGCATACATTTTTTCTTCGTAGTTGACTTGAAGTGGGAAGAAATCACCAGTTGCCATCTTCTTAGACATAACGGCAGCAGTCAAGACAGTTGACTCACCGTAACGTACCACAACAGAGCCATTTGCTTGCTTAGCAACCTGACCAGTCTCTACGATCAACTCACGACCAGCAAAAGTCGTTTGAAACACATGTTTTGTCATTTTAATCCCCTTTGGATTGATAAAATTATACGCCTTGCCTACAAAGATCAAGATACAAATCATTAGAAAGGTTTGATACTAAAGCATCTAAACCTTTCACGCTAATCGCTATCATGCGATTAGCTAAATGCTTTACTAACTCTCTCGTCAAATAATATCGATTTGACTCGCTCGTGTCGCTCTTTCCTACCGTTAGTCATCAGAAAGATTTGATGCTAAAGCATCTAAGCCTTTCACGCTAATCGCTATCATGCGATTAGCTGAATGCTTTACTAACTCTCTCGTCAGATATCATCAATTTGATTCGCTCGTGTCGCTAAACCTTGCAGTTTGAATGCATTGTATTATTTAATACCCTCATCTTTGTATCAAGTACGTACAGAGTCTATTTTATCATATTTTTCTTAAAAAGTGCGGCCTTTTCTATTAAAAAGGAACCATTCCTCCATGAAAAGAAGAATGGTTTGCTTTTTATTATCCTAAAGACTGGTGATTGAACAAGGCATGGGTTGCTTGGTGGATATATTGGGCAGTTTCTGCATTGTTCATAGTGTAAAGATGCACACCTGCTACGTCTTGCGTTACCAAGTCCACGATTTGGTCTACGGCATAGGCAAGTCCTGCTGCTCTGAGTGACTCAGGGTCATTCTCATACTTGTCCAAGATAGCCTTAAACTTACGTGGAAGATGAATATTCTCACAAGTCTTCAAGAGACGAAGCGCTTGGTTACGGTTGAGGATTGGCATGATCCCTGCATGAATCGGCACATCAATTCCAGCCAAGGTACATTTGTCTTGGAAATCGTAGAAACGCTCATTGTCAAAGAAAAGTTGCGTTACTAGACTAGAGCATCCTGCATCCACTTTTTTCTTAAGATTTTGGATATCTGAGATTTGGTTTGGCGAATCCGGGTGCCCTTCTGGGTAACAAGCTCCAACAATATCAAAGTGTGGGGCCTGCTCCTTGATGAATTCAATCAGGTCTGTCGCGTAACGGAAATCTTTTTGAGGCTCAACATCTGGAATGATATCTCCACGCAAAGCCAAGATTTTCTGAACCCCAACCTTATCCAAATCTGCAATGGTCTCAGCCACCTTATCCTTAGTCAGATAAATAGCTGGCAAGTGAGCAATGGTCGGAATCTCCAAGTCATTTTGGATATAGTCTGCCAAACGAACCGTCGTCTCTTTGATATTAAATTTATTATTGCTGGCAGTCACACTGATAAAGTGTGGGGCCAAGTCCTGCATATCTTTCAGGGCCGCAATAATTTT
Source organism: Streptococcus infantis (assembly GCF_047460825.1). Taxonomy (GTDB): domain Bacteria; phylum Bacillota; class Bacilli; order Lactobacillales; family Streptococcaceae; genus Streptococcus; species Streptococcus infantis_V. Next base: position 44,819 of record NZ_JASHFO010000004.1, read on the forward strand.
GTCATTGCCTACTGCTGGGTTTGGAGGGAAAACTTCAAATGAGAGGGACGGTGTTTGACGTGACATATTTATGAACCTTTTCTAGTTGATTTCTTACTGATCAGCCGTATAGGGAGAACTGTCTTTTCTTACAATTTCTCACGCGCAGCTTTGGCAGCTTCTACAAGGCGGATCAAGCTTTCTTTCGTTTCTGGAATACCACGTGTTTTCAAACCACAGTCAGGGTTGATCCAAACTTTTCTGCTTGGAACTTTAGCAAGGATTGCTTCGATGGTGTGGTCGATTTCGCCTTCATTAGGCACACGAGGTGAGTGGATATCGTAAACCCCAGGTCCAACTTCTGTTTGGAAGTTTTTCGCTTTGAGTTCGTCCAAGATTTCAAGATTTGAACGGCTAGCTTCAAATGAGATAACGTCTGCATCCAAGTTGTCGATAGCTGGGATGATATCTGTAAATTCTGAGTAACACATGTGAGTGTGGATTTGTGTGTCTGGTGCTACTGTTGAGTGTACCAAACGGAAGGCTGGAATAGCCCAGTCAAGGTAGTCTTCGTACCAGTCGCTACGACGAAGTGGCAATTTCTCACGAAGAGCAGCCTCGTCGATTTGGATGATTTTCACGCCTGCAGCTTCAAGGTCAAGCACTTCATCCTTGATTGCAAGAGCGATTTGAAGAGTAGAATCCTTGATAGAGATGTCTTCACGTGGGAATGACCAGTTAAGGATGGTAACAGGTCCAGTCAACATACCTTTAACAGGTTTGTCAGTACGGCTTTGTGCGTAGCTAGACCATTTGACAGTGATCGGGTTGAGACGAGTCACATCACCCCAGATGATTGGTGGCTTAACCCCACGCATACCGTATGATTGTACCCAACCATTCTTAGAGAAGAGGTAACCTGACAAGTTTTGACCGAAGTACTCAACCATGTCATTACGCTCGAATTCACCGTGTACAAGCACGTCAAATCCAACTTCTTCTTGCCATTTGATCCATTCGTCGATGGTTTCAGCAAGGAAAGCATCGTATTCTTCTTGTGACAATTCACCCTTACGGAAGGCCAAACGTTTAGCACGAACTTCCTTGGTTTGAGGGAATGAACCGATAGTTGTTGTTGGAAGAGCTGGAAGTTTGAATGCTTCTTCTTGGATAGCTTCACGTTCAGCAAAGGCTGGCAAACGAGTGTAGTCTGCGTCAGTCAATCCAGCGATACGAGCACGAAGTTCCGCATTTTCACCAACACGTTCAGTCGCAAAGAGTTCTTTGTTAGCTGCAAGTGCTTCTGCACCTTGACCGTTGCGGATAGCATCCAAGTCACGGATCTCATCCAATTTTTCAACTGCGAAAGCAAAGTGGTTCAAGATAGCTGGTTCAAATTCTTCATTAGCAGTTGTAAATGGCACATGAAGAAGTGAACATGAGCTAGTCAAAACGATGTTTTCGGCTGGAATTTGCTCAAGAACAGCCAAGCTCTTTTCGTAGTTGTTGCGCCAGATGTTCTTACCATTGACAATACCTGCATAAAGAGTCTTGTCAGCTGGGAAGCCACCTTTAACGAGTTCAAGAGTTTTCTTACCTTCAACGAAGTCAAGACCGATAGCATCTACTGGCAATTTGACAAGGTCAGCGTAAACGTCACGAACGTCACCGAAGTAAGTTTGAAGCAAGATTTCAAGACCTTTTTTGTCAGCCAATAGTTTGTTGTAGAGGTTCAAGAAGAGGGCTTTTTCTTCAGTTGTCAAATCTTTTACAAGAGCAGCTTCGTCCAATTGGATACGAGTCGCACCAAGTTCAGCCAATTTCGCAAAAACATCTTGGTAAGCAGCTACTAAGCTATCTACGAAGTCTTCTGCTTTCACACCTTCTTCAAAGTCTGACAATTGGAGGAAAGTGAATGGACCTACAAGGACAGGACGAGTGTTGAGACCAAGTTCTTTAGCTTCTTGGAACTCATCAAAAATCTTGTGACCTGCAAGTTTCACTTGAGTGTCTTTTTCAAATTTAGGAACGATGTAGTGGTAGTTAGTATTGAACCATTTCTTCATTGGAAGGGCACGAACATCCCCTTTTTCTCCTTGGTAACCACGTCCCAAAGCAAAGTAGCGTTCAAGATCTGACAATTCCAAGTTTTGAACAGATGCAGGCACTACGTTGAAAAGGAAAGCTGCATCTAGGAAGTTATCATAGTGAGAAAAGTCATTTGATGGGATTTCAGTGATGCCTTTTTCTTTGACGATGTTCCAGTGTTTTGCACGCAATTCTTTCGCAGCAGCCAAGAGTTCTTCTTCTGAGATTTCTTTTCTAAAGTATTTTTCAGTTGTAAATTTTAATTCGCGGAATTCACCCAAACGAGGGAAACCGATAATTGTAGTTGACATGTTTTGTCCTCCAAAAATTGTTGTTGAAACTATCTTAACAGAAAAGAAAGCGTCTGTATAATTGTAAAAAATTAGGCTTTGATATAGTTTGAAACTATATCACTTTTCAACGCACAAAAAAAGATTTGGAGAAGATTCCCCAAATCCTTTGGTAGACAATGATTAACATATTTTCAAGATAGGCATGTTCATAGTCAAACTTGAGTAAACTGAGAGTTGACTATAGCTTGGTATTAGAAAAGACTATAGGTCGATCCCCTTGTCACGGAGATTTGCCAGACACTCCTCATAGTACGCATGATCATGCTCACTATAGATAGGACTTTTCAGCTTTTCCTCTGCTAAGTCTTGATAAGGAGGACAGGTCTTCCCACGGTAGTACTTGTCCAGCCACTCTGGACTGACCTTGTAGCCACGGTCTGCCATCTCCTCCATGATCAAGCGATGATAGGCATAAAGACGATAAGGCGAGTGGGTAAAGACATAATCAACCGTCGCATGCTTTCTGCCCCAGCCATTGCCACGAAGGGCACAACACTCTCGATGTTGCCCCAAGAGCTGAGGACGGGGAAGTTGTGAAATCAAAGCCTCATTCCAAAGTCTCATGGGAGTCTCCTTTCAGCAAGGTAGAATGTTGCAGATATGCATTTGGGTAACGTTCAAGCAAATCTCTCGTCTTAGCAATCAAGTCTTGCTTAGAAGCTTGACCAAAGCGATAGCGATCCAACAAGAGCATATAATCTCTGCGCTCGTCAAGGCTAGCTTGCTTTTTAAAATAGCCCCAAATATGCTGAAAAGCGTTGCAAACCTGACCCCTGTGTTCTGGAATCTGGCAGGCACGGTCAATCATCTCTTGAACCTGACTCAGCTCCACCACTTTTTGCTTGAGATACTGGCGAATGTCCTTGTAAATATTGCTAGAATGACTCAAAACAAGGTATTTGTTTTCCGCCCAGAGTTGCTGACAAAGGGCACGTTGGTTGTTGTTATTCATATCTGACATTATACCATGTTTACTCTAAGAACTCTGCCATTTTTACATCGTAAGCATTTTGAAGATTGAGCCAAGTTTTCATCGAAATTTTGGTAAATTTCTCTAACTTCTGAGCAATCTCATTACTAATTGACTGCTCACCTTTCACTAATTTTCTGATCATCTTTGGCGATACCCCCAACTTCTCCGCAAATTCTTTTTGCGTTAGGTTATAATCTTCAATCAACTCACCAACATATTGACCTGGATGAAAAGCAATCAGGTCTTTGTATTCAACAATTTTATTAGTCATATTCACCATTTAATCACATGTTGTTCAATATTACTATTAACTGATTTATCTTTTTTAGAAATTTCTAGAATAATTTCTCTATGAATTTCTTTTATTTTCTTAATCGCCATCCCTCTACTAAATACTGGAGAAATTATTTGTTCAGCAATAATAAATTGTACTTTTGAATTAACTAAATCTTGATAATACTCGTAATCAACATTTGGAGGTGTCATAATAGGAGCCCATACGTTCCTGTGATCTGTTAAATGTAGCTGATTTTGAACATCATCTTCTGACATATGAAAGTTTCCACCAAAACCATAATTCATTTTACTTTTTCCCAAAACTAATATATTACAATGGTTTGGTTCATTTACCACTCTGTTACCTAATAAAAGCCATAAAAATTCTAGAAAATCTTCGGCGCTTGGACAGTCATCTTTATCAAAAATACCTTTTTTATTTAAAATATCTACAGCATTACCTGAACCAGTAAAACCTACCAATACATTTTGATTTACCTTGAACACTTTAGAGTATGTATTACTTACAGTTTCACCTGAATCTTTGCTAAGACGCGTATCTCCTGAAATAATTGCGAAATTTTTAAATACAGTTCCAATTACACAAGACAATATTCACACACCTCCTTGATAGCATTTTATATAAAAGTTTTTAAATTCCCTAGCGCTCCACCTTCACCTGTCCATTCATCAGCATTGGCAAGAGCCAATCGCGCAATTGGGTGAGTTCTTGATTTAAATTTTTTGAAATCTGTTGTTGTAACATTATAGGTTGTAGTTGGGTGTCTAATTTTGAAATAAAATCAATTGGCGGAACTACAATGCTAATATGGCTAACCAAGTTCATGAGTAACGTTCCCGACCTGTATATAAAATCATGTAATAATATCCAAACCTGTAAATTAAAATCAGATATATATTCACGTAGTCTGTTAACGTACATAACTCTATTTATTAATTTCATTTCGAATTATAATTCTAGTTATGAATGATTTCATAGTAGAAAAATTCGCTTAAGCTTCTTCAGTGAACGCCCAAATCATTCCATCCATATCTAATGAAAGCTTAAAATTTTGAAGATTATCAATTTATTGTATTCTCCATTTACCATCTATAAGTTTAGTTAAAGTTGTATTTTTATATTATTTAAAAGTATTACCTCTTATATTTCTGTATCTCTCTAAATCCTCTATAAATGTGCTATCAATTTTAGATTCTAATTTTTTTTGCCATTTATCTAATAACTTTATATTGGTTTTGGTCAATTTTTTTATACTCATTAAAATTTTTAGAAGTAATTTATTTAATGAAATTTCAGATTTAGACATGTTTCTTATTGTCATTAAGTCAGGAAAATCAATAGAATAGTTATTTGATTTTTTCTTTATTCTTTCGATATGATTTAAAATTTGTAATGTCAAAGAAAAAAATTCATCTTTGTTATAATTTTCGATTAAAAATTCAATATAATCAGTTCTAATAGAATTTATTTCTAATTTATATTTTGATTTACCATATTTTTTTAAATAAAAATATATATCTCTTTCTAAATCTGTAAAAACTTCAAATGATGTATACAAATTTCTAGCATTATTATCGTCAATTAAAAAATAAAATCTATCTATTGTATCATTAACACCTATTTCGTTAATTGCATAACATACTAGCTCTTCAACCTTCTTCAAAATTAATTGAAAATCTTCAATGCTAGGTAGTTCAACCCTGGGAAAACCTCTCCTAAAATAGGATCTGTATTCCAATAGTTTACAATACTCTTTAAATTCTAATTCTAATTTTGAATTCTTTATCGATTTGAAAACTTCCAATTTCCCGAACTTACACTTTTCTTTACATTGCTTATAATTTAAGAGTGTTAATGTATTCCTTGTAATCATACTAAGTATACATAGGTCAAAATAATTGATCCCATTTAACTCAATACTTGCTTTTGTTTTAGTCAACATTCTTCTATACAATAAAACATCTTCTGCTAGCCCCTTAAAGTCTTTAAGATTATTGAAATAGTATTCTTTTGTTTTATCTCTTGAAGAGTATATCAATAGACCTTCGTTTTTCAAATGATGAATAAACAACGCTCCAGAGTCCAACAAATTTTGAAATTTATTGTTATCGTATATAGAAATATCTAATTTTTGAGAATCATATATTGAAGATATAACTTTCAATATTTTTTCCTCATCTCTAGCTTGTAATTCATATTGAACCACTATCAAAACATCTATATCTGAATATTCATTTTTTTCCTTAGTAATTGAAGAACCATACAAAAAAATCGCATCTATTTTTTTTGTTAATCTATTATCTTTTATCAGTTCTCTTAATTTTTCTACATTTTTAGACTCCAATCTATTTTTCCACCTTTCTATAAAATGCTGATGTAAGCAATGCTAAACTCACTAATCCTAAAAGATTCTCAATTATCATAACTGCACTAACGACCATATTATTAGATTCATATTCATTGTTAAGCATCCAAGTTTTAAAACTCAAAAAAATTGAATTAAGACAATTTTTATCATTTATACTAAAATATATAAAAGAGAATATTAATATTCCAAAAATCATAGATGTTACTATTCTGTGAATTTTTATTCCATATCCCCAAATAATATTATTTGTCAATGATGATATTAATTTTAAAAACACACTAAATTTATTAAGTTTTTTATCCTTCATATATTCATTATAATATTTTTCATTCTGATACATTTTATTGCTATTTTTTTTAGCTTTTTTCCAACCAATCAAATGTTTGAAAAATTGCCTCTCTTCTTTTTTATATAATAAAAAAAGTTCATCAGCTTCTTTTGCATTACCTTGCTGTAGTTCATTTTTGTACAATGACTTAATAAGATTCATAGCTAAATTAGGCTCATCGGGTTTGTTTTTTAAAATATTTTTATAATCAACAATACAATCCTCAAATCGTACATAATATAATTTACAATTCTTAAATTCTGCTTTTTCTAAATTTACATTTTCAAATACAGTCCCTGTAAAATCCACATTTAAAAATTTAGACTTTCTCAAATAGCTATTTTCAGATATATGTGAAAATTTAATTTCCGAATCAACAAACTCACAGTTCTTTAATGTCAAATTCTTAAAATCCACTTTTTCTAAGTTCACATTACTTATTTTTTTTACTGAATTTCTACCAAAATTTTCAATAATTCTTCTTTCACATCTAGAGTTATCTAAAAATTTTTTAAGTTCATGATTCCCTTTTATCTCAATTTTTGATTCTTCTTTTTTAGTTTGTGACGTTTTTTTTATTTGTTTACTTTTCCTTTTACTCATTAACATCTCCATTTTATTTTTGAGATAACTATAATATAATAATTATTATTTTTAACCTTGTTTTACCAATCGTGTCTTTTTTAGTTTAGACATGTGAGTTCCTCCTTTATACTTATGTGCTGCTTAAAATCCCAACCATCTACAGCTCCACAAACATCGTCCGCAATTGCCCAAATTTTACGATGCCGTTCCTTGCGCTCTGCACTTTCTTTGTTTGCCATTTTTACTTTCTTTAATTAATGTATTATCCTTTTTATTTTATCATATTTTAAGAAAAACCACTCGACCAAAATAGATCGAGTGGGGCAGATAAATTATTTATTATAAACTTCAGAAATGAGTTATGAAATAGAAAATATTAAGTCTGGTACGCCTACTCCCTTTGTCTATGTTCTCCATCTATTTTTTCTACAAACGTAAATCCTTTTGATTTCAGTTGTTCAAGTTTCGGACGAATCTTTCTAATAACATCCTCTCTATAATCTTCAAGTTCATAAGGAGGTTCAAAAGCGTATTTACCTATCCAAAGAGTATAAGTCTTGTTTTCTGGGATAATATCAAAATCAAAATAATTCTCATCAGTAGACAGAATTCCTTGGAATTTCCAAAATGATAAGAATTCCTTATCTCCAAAATAATCAATTGCATTCCATATACTACTATCCCATTTCTTAAATTGTCCAAATTTATTAACTGAACTAAGATAAGTCAATAAGACTATATCTTTACGCTTTAGCTTAGCAAAATTTTCATTATTTATTTCTAGGTTTTTATAGTGACGTCCCAAATCATGGAAGGTCAGCACTCTATGTTTTTCCATAAAATAAAGGATTTCAGACGGATCTAAACCTTCTTTTCTCAGAATGCTTTCCCAAAAATTCACAATGATACCTATTATTTCCTCACTTAAAGGACTATTCCTCTCATATCTGGGAATTTCTTCATTTAATTTTTCTCCAACAATATAGTCCATTGTAGGGCTATTATAAGATTTCATAGACTCTTTGATGGTAATATGTAGTAATCTTGCTTTTAGTTTTTCAGAAAAAGATTTATATTCACTTGAAAGATATTGATAAAAATCTGTGTTATGGTATGACTCTCTTAGTTCTCTTGATAATTTCTCACTATCTGTTTCAAGCAATATGTCCAACTCCTCTTTTGTACGATTTATAGATTCTTCATAAAGAAAATAGCCTGATTTATTCTTTTTATAACTTGGTGGATATTGGTTGAGGTCTGATTGCTGAATGTCAGACAATATTTCTTGTATGCTTTGTCCAAATTTGAACATCTCTTTAATTCCAGTTTTTTCATCTTCATTTACTCTTATTTCCTCATTCTTCAATAATTGTTTATATAATTCAGGATAAAAAAGATAGGCATAGATAATCCAAAGTTGCTGTTCCTCTTGAACATGACCTAGTTTACCCCTTGAAAGGAATTCTTGATTGACATAGTCATTAAAATGATTTCTATCCCTCAAGTTTCTATTTTCAAAGCTAAACCTTCTCCAAAAATCATCTGACAAACTAGTATTCAGTTTTTTGCTTAACAACTCAAAATAATCTTGCCAAATATTTGATGAATGAAGGACAAATGGTAACTCTATCTGTCTATCAATAATTTTAGAAAGGAAATTATTATCGTTAAGGTGAACTTTCTCAATATCCCCAACAAAAACAATTGGAAGCTTACCATTAAGCAAGCTAAAAATTTTATAACTCTCCTCTTGTTGTTTATTAGACATTCGATCAAAATCATCAATAACTAGAACTTTTCGAGCTAATGAAAAATACTTAAATGTTAACAAATAACTGTAAAACCCATCAGATTTGATTTTGAAAAATTGATAAACACCCACACTCAAAGCAACGATTCCACCAAGTGAAACCACCCAAAAATCAAAAAATTTGCTTAATCCTAAATCAACAACATTCGTCATTAAAATAGAAATCGCAACACATAAAACTAAGCAAGTCCTTAGAAAAATGTATATAAACGGGTGCAATTTTGAAAAAACAATCTCAATTGTTGAGCGGTTATCATTTAATCTCCAAAAATCTAACGTTACTAATTTTTTATTAGTGTTCTTGTCAACTTCAGCTAAAAACTCCGTTTTGCCAGAACCCCAGCTCCCATTTAGGAAATAGGTTTTATTATCCTCTAGCAATTTGGCGACATTTTTAGCCGCAACTGAAGTATCAATGTGGTCTAACTTAATATATCTATCATCCATATTGACTCTTTCTAAAAAAAAAAATAATTTACTACCTTATACTTTTATCAAAATTATAACACGAATCCAATAAAAAATGCCTTTAGATAATAATATGCCTAAAAGCATTTATTTTATCCTGATACAGGTATAGCCTATTTTACTTTAACTTTCTTCTCCTTCTTACTCGTACCACCCGTCTCTTACTGTCTCTAATTGTGCTTATACTTTAAGAGAATTTACTTATTTATCTCTTGCAAACTTTCCTATTTCAAAGCACTTTTGACCTTCTTCTTGGTGATGAGGCGGTCATTTTTGTTGGCTAGGGATTTGAGTCTAGCTTCGAGCAGGATTTTTCGGCCTGCTTCGTTACGGGTGTAGAGCAGCTGATAATCACCTAGCTGAGGGGCGACTGCGTCTAGAAAGAGCTGTGCATCTTCCTTACGTTTTTCAAAGAGGCTAGGGACTACGAAATACTTGGACTGACCTGCTGGTGCTTTTTTAGCGACTAAGAGGTAGCGTTGATTGTCCACGGCTGCAAAGAATTCACCCAAGGTCTGAGAAAAGAGTTCCTTATCTCTCATACTGCCCCCCTTAAGATAGGCAAAAATGCTATAACTTTCCTTATCTTCCTCTACCTGCACGCGCGACTGGTCATCGGACAAATGCCCCATCTTTAGCATGGCATTACGAATACCTTCACCCGCCTGCCGTAGGCGTACATAAGGACTCCTGTAAAAGAAATAGCGAATCACGGTGTAGGCTAGAAAGAGGATGCTCAGTCCAAACAACCAGCGAATACTAGTTCCACGGACCCTAAAGATATAAAAGAGGAGATTGAGGGCCGTTAGCATAAAGGAATAACGGAGCCATTTTTCAGCATCAACAAGAGTGAGCAGAGGGATCTGCTTGCGATCTGTTGCTACCTCATTGACAATCTCTAGCTTATCCGCAACTACCAACGCCTCCTGCCATTTTTTGCGAAGGGTGGTACGGTCCTTGGACAATTCCTTGATTTTCTGATTATAGGCTTGAATCTTATTTTTCTTAAAGGGTGGTTTAGGGAAGTCCAAGCGATCCAGACCTGTCTCGATGGTATCCTCCTTATAGGATAAACCTAGAAAATGCTCCATACGACGAATTAGACTCAGTAAATCTTGATAGGGATTATCCTTCTCTACTTCCTCTTCATTTTCCTTTTCCCACAAGAAAAGATTTTTTGTATAGGGTTTGATAGCGACCAGATGCCAGATATTGCTGGTCTTATCTGGATGCCCTGGCCAGATACGGATAGCACGGCCCCGCATCTGATTGCTGAGCATAAAGCTTCCGACAAAACTTCCTAAGATGAGAGAGTTGACGCAAGGCGCATCCCATCCTTCTCCCAAGAGAGACTTAGTGCCGACCAAGACCTGGATGGCACCCCTCTGAAAGAGTTCAGTTACAGCCCCTACCATCCCTTTACAGGTTGAGGGGAAACCTACCTGAAGATAGGCATCTGGATCTAGTTGACCAATAGCTGAGAAGGTCAAAGCGACTGTTGGCAAGAGTGCTTGGAGTTCCTCCCTAACACTAGTTGGCACGATAACCACACTTCCCGAAAGGACTGCTATAGGGACAGAAAGACCTTGCTTTTGTGCACTTCTGCGAATGGTTTCAAAGTAAGGTAGGACACCTAATTGAGTGATGGGTGCCTGATCATCCCCTAGATAGTTAGCAAAGTCCTTACGAATATAGTCTGCTAGGACTAGTTGTCTCAAGTCTTTTCCGAGGCTAGCATACTCGGTCGCAAAGATATCAGCAATTCCAGATAATTTCCCCAATGATTGGTTGAGGATTTGATCATTGGCCTTGGATTTGACCAAGAAAACCTGACGTTTTTCAATCAGTCCTCTTGATTTCAGTTCTGCTTCTATTTTTTTCTTTGTCTCCTGCGAATCCTCATACCAGTCAGGAGTTTGATAGAGAAGGCCTTGCAAGAGAACTTCGAGCCAGTAGTAATTGAGGGCAGGCAAGCCTTCAGCTCCCAGTAAATCTTGTAGATGCTTGGGAATTTCCAGCTTTTGCGCTTGTAGATAAATGAGGAGAGCTGAGAGATACTTGGGATCCTCAAGGAGCATATCCGCAGAAATTTCCCCTTTGAGAACTTTGGAACTTCGAATCAACTCTTGGAAGTCAGGATCAACGACTAGTTGGCTGACATACTGCCACTTGGTGTCTTCAAACTCTTCCAAGCGCTTGTCCTCTTCCTTAGTCGGAAAACAGATATAGACAAAGTCCTGATGAGGGCAAAGAGTGTCTTCCTTGACCAGTTCTGGCACTGTGATTTCTTGGTCAATCTCGCCACACATCTGGAGATAGCGTTCCCAGAGTTCTGGTTCACTGTCATAAGGCGGTGTCGCAGTGAGAGAGATAACTTGCAGTTGTTGGTAATTTTTACGGAAGTCTTCTAGGCTTTTCCACCATTCATTTCTCAAATGATGGCATTCGTCCAGACAGAGGGTTTCAACGCCCCTTTCCTTGAGGCTGGCAAGCATGTCAAATCCGACATAGTCCTCAACATCGCCATTATCCTCTTGGGATTGTACCTGTTGCATAGCGCTGTGAAAAGCTTGGTAGGTGGCGATGGTAATTTGCTTCATGTCCTTGAGATTTTGGGACACGAGATTTGTGACTTGGTCCTCATCCTCTAAAAAGGCCTGGCGAATCCTATCCACCCATTGTTCCCGAATGGTAACCGTCGGTACCAAAACGAGGGCAGGCTTATCAAAGCGAGCAATCAACTCAATCCCAATGGTTGTTTTACCAGAACCTGGTGCTGCCACCAAGTGGACATGGCCGTCTGCTTGGTATTCTTGGAAGTTATCCAAGACCTGCTTTTGATAGTTGCGCCAAGTGCCATTAAACTTCAATCCTAACATGATTTTCCTCATTCTAAGCTGTCATTTTCTTATTCCCATTTTACCATACTTGAGACTAAGTCACACGAAGTTTCCCATATAGTCTTTCTCCTTAAAATATGGTATAGTAGAATCATACTACACAAGAGGAGTTTACATGTCACACGATAAACAAATGAAAGCTGTTTCTCCCGTTCTACAGCAAGCAATCAATATTTCTTCCATCATCGGTGGAGTTGGTACTTTGATTTTCTGTATCTGGGCCTATCAGGCTGGAGTCTTGCATTCTAAGGAAACCCTATCTGCCTTTATCCAACAGGCCGGTATCTGGGGGCCACCACTCTTTATCTTTTTACAGATTTTGCAGACGGTTGTTCCTATCATTCCTGGTGCTCTGACATCCGTTGCCGGTGTCTTTATCTACGGTCACATTATTGGAACTATTTATAACTATATTGGAATCGTTATTGGTTGCGCCATTATCTTTTACCTGGTTCGCCTCTACGGAGCACCCTTTGTTCAGTCTGTCGTCAGCAAGCGTACCTATGATAAGTACATCGGTTGGTTAGACAAGGGCAATCGCTTTGATCGATTCTTTATCTTTATGATGATTTGGCCGGTTAGTCCAGCGGACTTTCTCTGTATGCTGGCAGCTCTAACCAAGATGAGCTTCAAGCGTTACATGACCATTATCATCCTGACCAAGCCCTTTACCCTGGTCGTTTACACATACGGCTTGACCTATATCATTGATTACTTTTGGCAAATGTTCGCCTGATCACTAAAAAAAGTTGATCAAAAACTCAATTTTATACTCAATGAAAATCAAAGAGCAAACTAGGAAACTAGCCGCAGGTTGCTCAAAGCACTGCTTTGAGGTTGTGGATAGAACTGACGAAGTCAGTAACATATATACGGCAAGGCGACGTTGACGCAGTTTGAATTTGATTTTCGAAGAGTATTATCAGAAAATGAAAAAAATAAAACGCATAGTATCAAGGTTTTCAACACCTGATAGTATGCGTTTTTCTGATTGTAAAGATTTTTTCTCAACCTCTTTTGTTAAGCTTCTTTTTTCAATAGGAGAGAAACAAGGACTGATGTCGCAATCATCCATGCTCCTAGAATAATAAAGGTCATTCGACCATCTGTAGTCACCAAGCCAATTCCTGAAAGAACAAATGGTGTTAAGGAGGCACCAAAACTACATCCCAAAACCGCATAGGAAGTTGCTTTGTTGAGAAGCTTTGCTGGGATTCTCTCAGAAATTAACTGAAAGACTGTCGTAAGGGCAATGCTATAGGCAAATCCTCCTAAGACAGAACCTGCAACGACAACCCAGATAGAAGGGGAAAGAGCAATGATGATTTGCCCAATACCAAAGGTTACACCCGCAACCAATAACAATTTTTCCTTAAAGGCAGAGATGAGGAAAGAAAAGCTAATTCCCGCCAGAATCCCAATCAACTGCATGGCACTGAGTACCAGACTAGACAATTGAGCATCTCCAAAACCTGCCTCAATCATGAGACTAGGAATACGGAAGGTAATGGCCGTATTGGTACATACAATGACTGCAGCACCGACAGCTAGGAAGAAAATCAGCTGTAGCATGGAGCGAGTTAGTTTCGCTACTTCTTCTGTCTTTTGCTTGGACTCATGAACTTCTTCTTTGTTATAAGGGACAAAGAGAAGGAAGAGTACAAGAACCACTAAACCTGCTACATAGGCTAAGAAGGTTGCAGTCCATCCAAAGGCCAAAAGCTGACCGACTGTCAAGGTCAAGATAGAGGCTCCCACCACCTCAGCTGAACCACGAAAACCAAGCATCTGGATACGAGTCTTGCCATGGTACCGTTCACTGATGATAGAGATAGCCTTGGCGTTAAGCATCCCCACTCCAATCCCAAAGAGAAGACGAGTGGCAAAAACAAAGTAGTATCCCTGATACCAGAAGGGAGCTGTTCCACTGATTGATAAAATCAAAAGTCCCAAGGTCAACTGAAGTCGTTCAGGAAAAATCCGTTCTAAAACTCCATTTAAAAGGAGCATGGCCATAATCCCAAAGGATGGAAGGCTGACCAAGAGCTCGACCTGACCAGTCGAATAGCCCTGATAATAGTCAAACATGGCTGGTAGGGCACTTGATATAGAAAATGATGTGATCAATACTAACGACAGGGAAAGTATACTCACTTTTTCCAAAAATTGTTTCATTTTATCCTCATTCATTATTTATGTTAAGTCAAAAGAGCTAGATATTACTGTAGAAATAAAAGATATCTTTCATCTAGTCCCTATCACTCTTTTAGCAAAAAGGTCCTTTCCTATCATACACTGTTTCCCAAAAATTGGCAAGCAACTGCTTTCTAAGTTCAACATAAAAAGTAGGACCATCCGACTCGGTCAAGCCTCGATGGTATCCTACTTTTATAGATTTTAGTAAACTATCTTACTTAGATTTTCAAGAATCGACGCATTGAGATTCCTGAACCAAGTGAACCGATACAGATTCCAATGAGGAACAAAAGACCAATCATCAATGGAATAAAGGTATCTGGGGTAATCAAGGATAGGTTTTGTCCAACCAAGGATGGGTTGACAGATTGGAATACTCGGTTATAGATAAAGTAAACCAAAACTGATGGAAGAGCTGCTCCCAACAAACCAATAAATGCACCTTCTAGCAAGAATGGGCCACGGATGTAGCTGTTTTTAGCACCAACCAAACGCATGATTTGGATTTCACGACTACGTGAAATGATAGTGATACGAATGGTATTTGAGATCAAGAAGACCGCGATGAAAATCAAGAGTCCTGCAATGAACAATCCCCAAACACGGATGAAGGAAGCCAACTTGAAGAGACGCTCCGTATTGGCACCACCGTCTTGAACCTCAGAAACTCCTTCGATTTTCTTAGCTTCTTCAGCGACTGGTTTCACATCACTTGGTGAATTGGTATCGACGATGTAGGCATCATGAAGAGGATTGGCATCTCCTTCAAAAACCTTCCACTCGTCACCCATGGTTTCAGTCAGCTTTTGGTACTGCTCTTCTTTACTTGAGAAAGTTACACTTTTAACAGCTGGCATAGACTTGAGGGCATCATAAACCTTGTGGTAATCATTGTTTGTAACTGTTTGCCCCTCTTTGACAATGGTTTCACTATTGTCTTCAACGTCTTTACGGACATAAACCATGACGCGGACGTTGTTTTCGATATCCGTTGCCAATTTTGCAGTATTAAAGATAACTGACGCAAAAATAGCAACCAAGGTCAAGGTAATCATTACTGAACTGACAGCAGCAATGGTCATCCACCCATTACGCTTTAAACTCTTTAAAGCTTCGAATAGATGGCGGAAAAATCTACTAATCATCGTATCCGTACTCTCCTTTCGCTTCGTCACGAACCACACGACCATTCTCGATGGCAATGACACGGTGGCGCAAGGTATTTACGATTTGGCTGTTGTGGGTCGCCATCAAAACAGTCGTCCCTTGGAGATTGATACGCTCCAAGAGGTTCATGATTTCCCATGAGTTATCCGGGTCCAAGTTACCTGTTGGTTCGTCGGCAATCAATACCTTAGGATTGTTTACGATAGCGCGAGCAATGGCGATACGTTGTTGCTCACCACCTGATAATTCATTAGGGAATGAACGAACTTTGTGCTTCAAGCCAACAAGATCCAAAACTTCCATAACACGTTTTTTGATATTACGACGGCTTTCACCGACAACCTCCATTGCGTAAGCAATGTTCTCATAAACAGTTTTCTTTGGCAAGAGCTTATAATCCTGAAAGACGACGCCTACGTTTCTACGCAAAAGCGGGATATCTCTCTTTTTAATCTTAACAAGATTAAAACCTGCAACCTGCAAACTTCCTTTTTCAACTTTAACTTCACGGTACAAGGCACGGATAAAAGTTGACTTACCTGCACCTGAAGGACCTACGATATAGGCAAACTCTCCTGGTTCAATGTTCACAGAGACGCCACGTAGGGCTGTTGTCCCGTTGTCATACTTTTTGACAACATCTCTCATTTCAATGATCGACATGTGACTTCCTTTCTTTTAACTAATACGCCATTTTAGATAGGCATCGATGAAACCATCTAGGTCTCCATCCATAACCTTATCTACCTGCGCAACTTCAAAACTGGTACGGTGATCTTTCACCATGGTATAAGGGGTGAATACATAGGAGCGAATCTGGCTTCCCCATGTGATTTCTTTCTTATCCCCCTTAAGGGCATCTACCTCAGCAGCTTTCTTTTCCTGCTCCATTTGATAGAGTTTTGCCTGGAGCATCTTCATCGCACGATCACGGTTTCCGTACTGAGTACGGTCAACAGTTGATGCAACGACAATACCTGTCGGAATGTGGGTCAAACGGACACCTGTTGAAACCTTGTTGACGTTTTGTCCACCTGCTCCACCTGAACGGAAAGTATCCATCTTGATATCATCTTCTCGGATGTCAACTTCAATCGTATCATCCAACTCTGGCATAACTTCTACAGAAGTAAAGGAGGTGTGACGACGCTTAGCTGAGTCAAATGGTGAGATACGTACCAGACGGTGAACTCCCATCTCTGACTTGAGAAGTCCATAAGCATTTGGGCCTTCAAAAGACAAGGTCACTGACTTAATACCTGCTTCATCACCAGCTTGATAATCCAAGACTTCAACCTTAAAGCCTTTAGCGTTCCCATAACGAGTATACATACGAAGAAGCATATCGCCCCAGTCTTGGGCTTCTGTTCCACCAGAACCTGGGTGAATCTCTAAAATAGCATTATTATGATCATAAGGCTCTGACAAGAGCAGAGTCATCTCGTAGCTAGTCATCATCTGATCTAGCTCAGCTAACTTCTCCACCAACTCATCTTTAACAGACTCATCCTCTGCTAAAAAGTCTAGTAAGATTTCAGCTTCATCCTGCAACTCCTCCATCTTGTGGAAAGTATTGTAGGTATTTTTTAGTTCATTTAATTCTTGCGACATTTTTTGGGCCGCAATATTATCGTTCCAAAAATCAGGTTCTGTCATTTTGTTTTCCAAAATGGCAATTTCTTCTTCTAACCCTTCGAGGTCAAAGAGACCCCCTAAAAGAAGCTAATTTTTCACGATTGGCGTCAATTTTTTGACGAATTTCTGAAATGTCCATATATACTCCTTTTTTGTATCGTTTTATTATACCATAATTTTTCTTATTTATCTAATCGGTGTTTTTTAAAATTTCTTATCAAAATATTTCTATTTGAAGACGAGAGGGCTATTCTCAATCATTTAGTGTGTGAGAAATAGAAAACATCTCAGAGCAGATCAAGTTTCTTATCCAAAAAACATTGATCGATTCTCTGAGATGTATATAAATACTATTTTAAAAGAAAAGTATCTGACAGAGCTGAACGTAGCACCTAATTAGCTTTCTAGCAAAGCAACTAAGATTATCCTTTATCTGCCTTCAAAGTCGGTTTTGTTTCAGCGGCTTCATCTTTTTCAGTCGCTTCTGCCGATTTTTCTTCCTTCTCTACTGGCTTATCAGCATCCTTCTTAGGCTCTTCTTGACTTCCCTGAACATCTACTTTATCAGGATTCAAGCTCCAAATGCCATCTTGATTGACCTTGTAGCCATCAGGTGTTGTTCCATTTCTCAATAAGGAACCATAGCTCCACTAATCGCAATTTATTTCAATACATCGAATTTTTCATTTGCAATACATTTACACTTACTTTCGATAAGCCTTTATACTATGGCTATACCACTCCTGCATTTCTTTTGATGGCGGAGTCATATAATCTCCATACATCTGGGTTAAAAAGGCATCGTAGTTCTTTGGAATAGGCACCATGCGACCTTCAAACTCTGTTAAAATCAGTTCTTTTAAGGTTCCTGCTGGAAAGACTTCTTTCATTTTTTCTTTTCCAACTCCAATGGCTCCTTCATAAGCAGGATTGTCTGTCACACTATTTTTAACTAACTCATCTATTTTCTTATAGAAATATCTCGGATTAACTAGTCTGAGAGGATACCAGGTACACAAGCGAAGGAAATCTTTTAATTTGCTATCTCCGTGAACCGCACGTTCTTTCTTGATATAGGCAAGCTGACGCAAAGCAACATATTTATAGCTCTTATCAACGATGCTCAAATCTGAAAATTGATCGATTGGAAAGACATCAATGAACAAACTAGTGTCATGGCGCTTATATTTTACGTTATCTTCAATTACAGTAGATGTATCTAAAATAGCTGCAAAATTATGGAAATACCATGAAGAGGTATCGTAGGAAAGAACACGATAAACAGGATGATTATCCTCTTCAATCGCTTTTAATAGACGCTCATAGTCTTTTCTATACAGTGAGATATCGATATCATCATCCCAGGGAATCATTCCCTTATGACGAACAGCTCCCAGCATGGTTCCATAGCTGAGGAAATAAGGAATATCATTTTTCTTACAAATTTCATCAACATAGTCCAAAATACCTAGTTGAATTTCTTTAATCTCATTTTTTTCTAAGTACTGCATTTAATCCTCCAATTTATAGGCTTCAAATTCGTGACTATAAAACTGTTTTTCTTTTGGTGGGAGAGTCATATAATCACCATAATACTGCTTCAAAATAGCATCGTATTGTTTCGGTGCTGAAAGCATCAGATGTTCGAAAGGGACTTCAATTAAATCTTCAAAAACTTCTTTGGCAAAGACTTCTTTTTCCTTAAACTTGGAAGGAATAAAAGCAATATATTTACCATCTTTTACCCTATACTTTTGAATTTGCTGTTCAATTTGACTCGCGAAATAACGGGGAGAAATAGGACGAAGTATAAACCAGAAGAAGGAACGAATCAAGTCTTTTAATTTACTATCTCCATAAACAATATTCTTGTGCTTACTGAAGGATAATAATTTAAAACTTTCCAACTTATAGCACACATCGATAACTTTAGTATCATTGAAAGAATCCATTGGAAAAATATCAATGAAAATTCCAGAATCATAAGTTTTTGTATTTCGTGTATCCACTATTCTCGTTGTCGAATCTACAATCTTTATAAAATTATTATAGTAGTGATCATCGGTTTCCAAAGCTAAAATCTTATATTTCGATTGTTCTTGATGAAATAACTGGATAAAACGTTCGTAGTTTTCACGTGTCATAGAGAGGTCTATATCATCATCCCAGGGGATAAAACCCTTGTGACGAATAGCTCCAATCAAGGTGCCATAATTGATAAAATAATCAATATCATGCTTTTTACAAAACGAGTCAATAAAAGCTAAAATATCAAGTTCAATTTGTTTAGCCTCTTCGATACTTAATCTTCTCATCTATTCCTCCTAAGATTTTTTAATACGTTTTTTGAGCGAGATGACATGACCTAAAAATTCATAAAAGATACTATCTTTGGTCCAAACGAGCAAACCAATGTAGCTAAGAGCTGATAAGACCATGATGATCACCATATTGATCAAGAAAGGTAGGTTGATAACCATTTTGACCGGATAAACAAGATTAACTAAAAAGTAGATCGGAACAAATGTCAAAGCGAAAAGAGAATAACGCACCGTATATTTGAAGATATGTCCTAGATTAATGAGCTTGGTCTTATGAATAAAGATAATGTAAAGTATTAGGAGAAAACTTTCCGATAACATCGTCGTAATCAAATAATACTCCGGTGTAATAATATTATTAAAGTAGAGGAGACTATCAAGAACTAGGTTTAGTCCACCAGCAAATAAGGTATAAACTGTAATTCTTTTTTCAAATCCATTTGTAAAGAGAATTTGAGAGCCTAGAATAGTATCTAGGGCAAGAATAATCGTGCGAAAAGCAAAGAGGGATGTTAAGATGCCACCACCAATATACTTCTCACTACCATACAAAAGGATTGCATTTGGCCCTAAAATCATCAATCCAAAACTAAGTGGAATGATGAAGAAGTTGAAAATGCGACTTCCTCGATTCACCAAATTTACATACTCTTCTTTTTTTCCAATACCTAGATAGTAGCTCAAGCGAGGAACACTGACTCCAATCGCACCTGTAACAACACCTGCGATAACCGTTACAATCCGTTGTGCCATCGTATAATAACTGACATTTACATCAACTCCGGTTTTTACCAAAAAGAGACGATCAAGGAAGGTGAATAACATATTGGCATTGGCAAAGATCAGCATGGCCGTCAGAGGAAGAAAGAGAGGTTTAAATTCTTCCAAAGAAACCTTAACAAACTGGATATCTCTTTTAATCCAAAAATAACTAATGAGATAATTGATCAGAGTTGAAAGACTCATAATCAGTGTATAGATAACAATATCATGCTCATTTTTTACAAACATGAAGATGGATACCAACATGAGAATACGGATGAAGGCTGTTTTATAAAATAAAAAACTATAATTTTCAAGAGCTTCATTCACCCATTCAATCGAGAATATTTGTGCAATGAGTTGAACACCCATTACCAAAAAAATCTTTTTGATAACAGGATTACTATTAAAGAATAAAGGATACGATAAAAGATAGACGGCACTTGTAATAATCGTACAAGCTACACACAAATAAAAAAGACTTGAAAAGACTTTATTTAATTCCTTCTTATTATCTTTTACATTACTAATAGCTCGAAGTCCATAATTATAGACTCCATAGGTTGCAAAGGGTAAGAAAAAAGACAGGATGGTATCAACAGAGTTGAAATAACCATAGTCTGTTCGATCTAGAACACGCGCAACATAGGTACCCGTCAAAATTGGGAAAATAATATTTAAAACACGAATCCCCATATAAGCCAGGGCATTTAATTTTATACTTTTCATTCAATTTACCTCGTTGATTTATTATATCATAAAGTTAGTTAAAAAAACCTATTTGACTGGGAAATCTGTTCCTCAAGCCATGTTTGTCCTCCCTGACGAAATCTTATTCAAATCCTCTAGGAAATCTTTTCTACAGTATTCTGTCAAATCTGATTTTTTCCAAAAGACAAAGGAGGACCATTCGAGTCCTCCTTTGTCTTGGATGATTTTTAATTCTTTATGTATATCAAATCATTAGAGTGCAAAAGTAATCACACCTAAAACTGAACGGTTTAGATTTCTCACTTCTTGCATACTTTCTTCAAATTTCTTATAGCGAGTAACACCATATTCTTCTACAAAAAGGACATTCTCAAATGCTAAAAGATCTTTGACATTTTGCAAGTTAACAAACTGAACACCCTCAAGATTCAATTTGTATTCTGCTTGTAATTTATTCAAAATACGATTATCTGAACTTACGATTGCTAGTGGTTGACCTTGACACTTGTAACTCAATAGTTCAGAAAGATTTTCAAGCGTTGTAATAGTTGAAACGAAGTCTACTTGATAAGCAGAGAAATCGCCTGCACGATTGATAGTTGGGTTGAAAAGGTAAATTAGAACATTCGCCATGATCACTAGGATAACACAGAGAATACCAATAATCACTAAGCGCAAGATAAGATTTTTCAAGTTAAAGCCAAGAGCAACTTCTCCATTCGGAGTCAATTCTTTAGAGTTAACTGTTTCAAGTTTTTCAATCTTAACGTCTGTATAGGTAGACTTGAATTTGTCAATTAATAAATCAAACTTGCTTTCAAGGAAATCATTTACTTCCTTACTTGGAGTTAAAATTTTAACAGTTACACCTGCATCATCAATCAATGGGTTAATCGTTAATTTTTTTGTCCAATAGTCACTTGCAGAATTCTTCAATGCTGTTTCTGTAGTATCTAAATCTTTTGCAATTTCTTTCATCTTATCAGAATCAACATCATTGAAAAGAAAGGCACCATTGAGATTACCATCAATTAGTTTTGCATAGAAGTCACTATAGCCACCAACTTGATGATTCAAAATTGTTTTTGATGATGTTTCTGGAGCAGTTATTTTATAGGTGATATAAGTAGAATAACTAGTAGAATCTTTGACTGTATTTTTATTTTTAACAGCTTTTAAAGTAAATGGTACAGCTATGAGAGCAAATAAGGCTAGTAAAGCTAGCAAATTCACTTTACGCTTTTTATAAAGATTTGCGAACAAATCAGCTACAGAATAATGTTCAAACATGTATTTCCCCTTTTTTAATTAAGTGATGATTTTCTTTTGTAAGCATTTTTGCCACGAAAATGATAATTAGAACAATTCCCCAGAATTGCATTGTAAAAAGATTAAAGAAACTTTCTGAGAAGCTACTTCTAGGCATAAAGAATAAATTATTCAAGATTAGCAAAGATAATGCAAATAAGATTGTTCTTGAGCGATAAGCTACTTGCAGCATAGCTATAAAGAGCATACCAAGTAAGATACTTAGTAGAAATAGTCCCAACATACCATAATCAGTATACAATTCCATGATATAACTACTTCCAATACCATGGCCTCTTAAATATTCTTTATTTAGAACAAGATAAGATAAATTGTGGGCATAACTATTACTGTCAATCGCTAGTTCAATACTATTTGTCGTATGTTCAAATGGTTTGGCACCAAATATGATTCCGATACTACCTCTCGCAAAATAGTCAACAACCGGACCAAAAGTGAAATTTCGGAAGTCTCTATAAGGGAGACTGCTATTGTACAGGAATCCTCTAGCTAAAACTCCAAAACTAGTTCCTTGTTTATAAATGAAATCGAGTAATAAATCAAAAACTCCACTATGGGACACTTGAGCATTATCACGAACATAGTTTAATGCTCCCATCGCAAGCATGAGAAGAGGTGTTCCAAGATAAATAGCCATTTTTTCTTTGAAACCGATCCATTTACCTTTCTCCGTTTGTTCGCGCATAAAGTAGTAAACAAAGGCAAAAATCAAACTTAGAATAAAGGGATTTCTGGTACCAATTACTAAGTGAATCAAGTTAGCCGCGATATAGGCAACTAAAACCATTGTCGCATGTGACTTTTTAGGTTTGGTTGCTAAGTAAACACACATGGCATAAACCGTGAAAGTCGATAAGATATAGGTAAAGTAGGGCAATTGACTTTCAAAATTTGCATAATAATTGTAATAAGAAGTTTGCAAACGGTATAGCAATCGCTCAAATAGTCTAAGAAAATAAAATGGATAGGTGAGTAGAAATACACTCAATGAAACAAAACGTAATTTTTTTATATAATTGATATTTACTGTTTTTTCTACTTTTACAGGAGCCTTGCTTTTTCGAGCAAGATAATAATTCGCTATAAAGCCACCTATAGTCAATCCTAAGATAGAAACAATGACAACTAGGAAAGCAAATCGATAGGCAATTGGTTGGTAGGTGTCTAGCGCTCCATCTCTGAAATAATCAATAGTAGGTCTAGAAACTAAAAATATAAAAATTGTAATAAAGAATATAAAGTGAATCAAATAATATTTGATATTATTCCAGCAAAGTAACAGACTACTAATTAAAAGTAAAAGTAAAGTTGTCAGTAGTCCAACGTTATTACTGGTGAACAAATAAGCAAAACCGCTTATTATGGTTATGATATAACTAAAAATTGTAACAGTTAGCAAAATTCGTTTGCCATCAATCATCTCTACCCTCCTTTTCTAATTAATTTTTTTCGATTGCTCAATATTTTTGAACAATAATATTCTATACAATCTTACATTTACAAATAGTGCTAAAGCACTAATACGTCTTCCTTTTCTAAAAATGGTATTTTTAAAAATAGCAAAGGCATGTTTTTTCAAATAGCCATAAATCCTTGGATATTCTTTAAACCCTTTGAAATTATCATCTAGAAGCATTTTATCCAAGATAAAGAAATGTGCATATGCAAGTCTAAAAAAAGCTACTTCTGTTAAGTTTGGATATTCCTTAACGACTTCAGTATAAAATTTTTGATAAATATCAATGTAAGCCAAGTCTTTTTCCGCATATGGTTTGGTAGTAATACTGTCTCCTCGATGGAAATAATAATAGTATGGTTTGGTATTAACAACATACTTTTTAGCTACTTTAATGAGATCAAAATGATAGTAGGCATCTTCATAAATCAAGCCTTTTGGAAAAGTTAACTGTGCTGCAATTTCCTTTTTGATGAGTTTGTTACAAATAGTACCAGGTATTTTCTCACCAATTAAATATTCTCTAAGGAATGTTTCGGTATCACATACAAAATAATCATCCTGATTTTCAGTTTGTGGACTCTCACTATTGGCATAGACATTCATAACACCACAGCTGGAAACGTCAGCATCTTCTTTGATTAATTGTTGATATAAGCTAGCAATCATTTCAGGATGAATATAATCATCCGAATCTATAAAAATAACATAGTCCCCGTGCGCTTGCTTCAATCCATCATTTCGAGCTTGAGATAAGCCTTCATTTTCTTTGTGATAGACCAAAACTCTTTCATCTTGCTCAGCAATTTGTTCACACAAGCGACCACTTTCATCTGTCGCCCCATCATCAACAAGAATAATTTCGAGATTTTTATAGGTTTGTTGCTGAATGGATGCTATTGATTTTTCAAGGTATTGCGCCACATTATAGACTGGAACAATGACACTAATTAATGCAGTTTCCATGCTACTCCTCTATTAGTTTTTCTACTTGTTCAATTTGTTTAGCAATTGTAAACTGTTGAATAAATTGGCTAGCTTCATTAACATCAAAGCTTGATACACCTGTCATGTAGTTATCGATCGCTTGAGCTGCTTCTTGATTACTATCAATGACTTTACCAAATCGACCTTCCTGAGATAATTCTTCTGCTCCGCCAACCTCGGTAGACACAAAGGGGACCCCTAGACTCAAGGCCTCAACATAGACCCCAGGAAAACCTTCCTGTTTGGACATGGATAAAAGAACTTGCATCTTAGAAAGATACTGATACGGATTTTTTTGATAACCAAGGAAATGAACGTAATCCTCAAGTTGATACTCTTTGACTCGTTTTTTCAACTCCTCTTCCATGTCACCAGCCCCTATAAAGTAGTGATGGTATTTCTTGCCTTGCTGGTGCAACAGTCGTATAACTTCTACTACTCGATCAGAACCCTTATTCTCTTCAATACGTCCAATAGTACAGATGCTCTGAGGAGCTATCTCAATAGCAATCTTTTCTTTTGATTTTTCCAAAATGCTTTCAAAATCATAACCATTATAGACTGTTACTAATTTCTGTGAGTAATCTGGATAAACTTCTTTGATAGAATTGCTGGTTTTCTTTGAAATTCCTACTATCCTATCAGCAGCATCCAATTGTCGTCTATGAGAATCACGCTTCGAACTATCAGTTAAGAATTCTTCAATACTTCCATGAATCCAAGAAATCTTCTTCACTTCTTGTCGTTTAGAATATAAAAGAGGAGGATTCATAATAGTAAAGGAAACCTCTACATCATAGTGATCTTTTATAAGTAAGCGTCTTGTTAACCTTGGAAAATAAATTCTCAATCTCCATAAAAGCGCTCTTAACCATCTTGGTTGACGATAATCTTGAAAAGCTTTTAAAATTCTCACATTTTCAGGCACAGGTTCGTATCCTTTATCAAAATGTTCCATTTCAAGGATATCAATATCATACTTTTCCGGATCCAAGTTTGAAACAATCGTAGAAAGGATTTTTTCGGCACCGCCTCCTAGGGAGAAAGACCACATAAAAAATAGAATTTTCTTCTTATCCACCATACTCTCCCTTATATTCAGTGTAACTCTTATCCATATCTGCTATAAGGGCATCGTGGTGAGGCACTTGCTTGTCAGCTGGTGGTGGTGTCATGTAGTCACCAAAAGCTGTACTGAGATAGGCATCATAACCAACTGGAATAGGCATTTCTGTTCCTTCGAAAGGTAAGAAAATGTTGTCTTCAAAGGCTTGAATTGGGTATTTCTTCTTCATGTAACCTGGACCTGAGCATAACTCTGTGATGCCATCACTTTCAGCTGGTCCATACTTGGTCATTTCTTTCTCAGCCTTTTTCCAGATACGATAGCGAAGGGCTTTAGGAGTCAATCCTAGTAAAATGGTACTACCCCACTTCATGAGAGCTCCGTGCTTTTCTGGAATGGTTTGTGCACAAAAGAGAGAATAAATCAAAGCCCAACGTACCTGTTTCTTACGTTCAGCTGGGTTTTTAGGGTAGTAATCCAAGGGAAGAACATCCAAGGCCAAGCCGTGTGGTAGATCCAAATCTTGTTGGTAAGGCTTGATACAAGTCGTCTCCTTGTCTCGAATAGTGATAAAGAGGTTACGGTCAACAAAATCTCTATCACTTTTTGACAGGAAGTAACGCTCGTCCGCATAACGAGGCCATAGCTCTGCTAGTTTTTCATAATCCTTGCGGGGCATAAAGAAGTCTAAATCATCATCCCAAGGGATAAAACCTTTATTTCGTAGAGCTCCAATAGCTCCTCCACCACACAAATAACAGAGTAAATCGTGTTCTTTACAAAAGGCGACAAAATATTCAGCCATCTCTAGGCTACGAGCTTGAATTGCCTTTAAATCACTCATCTTATTCTCTTCCTCTTCTATAGAATACATCATTCTATTATACCATAAAAATAGTTTATAAATCCATCTTACCATGTGAAAAATCAAAGCCCAAGATACCCATTTTCATAGGTACCTCAAGCTCTGATTCATTTTACATGTTATCTAAATCCCATTTGGGCCAATTTATTTTGGTAAGCTTTTTGGTCCACTCGAAGGGATTGACCGCCGTATACGTCAAAGTCGTCTACCCAGTCTCCAAGTTCTGGGACTGTCAATCTTTCAATACCATTCTGCGCTCCTTCAAGGACTGATAAACCGTTGGTCAATAAGAAGGTATATGGAAGGTTTGTAGAGGTCATGGCGAAAACTTTCCCGAGTGCTTCTGAGCCTGTGAAAAGTTTTGTAGGATCCTTAATCTGCTGCAAGACAGCTGTCATGACCTGTTGTTGTCTACGAGTACGGCCATAATCCCCTTCATCATCATCACGGAAACGTGCATAGTTCAGAAGAGTCGAACCATTCATCTGTTGTTTTCCAACTCGAATGGTTTGAGTCGGTGACTCAGTTTCCGTTGCATGCAAGTCATCGCCTACAGTCGCTTCTGTCACAGGAACCCCGTTTAGGGTTGAAAACTGAGCATCAATAGTCACACCATCAGGGAACAGCGTATCAATGGCTGTCGCAAAGGCTTGGAAATCGACAAGGGCATAATATTTTATGTCTAGATCAAAATTATCCTTGAGCACCTTGCGGACCATTTCAGCTCCTTGTTTACCTTCTTGTTCCCCTAATTCATAGGCCAAGTTTAATTTATGGTCGGTCTGTTTTTGACCATTGATGACTTGGCTATATCCATCAATATAGACCAGGTTATCACGCATAAAGCTAACGAGCTTCAATTTTTTATCTTTGCCACTTACATTCAAAACCATAATGGAATCTGTCCGTGTTTCTGCACTATTCTGTCCAATACGGCCATCCGTACCCAAAATAAGAATATTAACCCCATCACGCGTATCTTGTCCATTGAAGACTTCAACCTGAGCAGCTTTGGCATCTTTGGGCCCATTTGAACTATTAGGGTTCGCCGATTTGAAGCCTTTTAAGAACATGACGATCATTCCTACTGCTACACAAAGTAATATCATCCCTAACCAAGCAAATAAGCGTTTAAAACGAAAACCTCTTTTTTTCTTTTGCTTCTTAGCTTTTGGAATCTTCGTTTCCAGTTGATCTCCACTACTACGGCGACTAGAACGACTACGATTAGCATAGGTTGGTAGGTCGATACCAGAGTCTGAAAGAAGTTGTTCTTTGGCTTCTGGATTGAAAACTTCTGCTGAATCTTTTTGACCTTCTAACTTGGCTTGTAAAAAGGCAAATTCTCTCTTTTCTTTTTCATTCAAATAATGAATGTTTTTCAAAAGATAGTCATATCTCAGTTTTTCATGATGTGTCAAAGGATTCTCTCTAGTCATTCCTTCTCCTTCCCTTTATCCTGTATGGTATAGATAGGGTAAGCTCCTAGTATTTTATACTGGATTCCAATCGTTTCTAGTTCTTTTTGAGCAAAATGGACCAGTTCTTTATCAGCATAGTCCACATCAATGATAAAAAAGTATTCCCCCAAGGCTGTTTTTAGGGGACGACTTTCTATCTTGGTTAAGTCAATCCCTCGCCAAGCAAAGGTAGAAAGTGCTTTGTATAATGCACCTGGAAGATTATCTGGCAAGGTTACTGCTAAGCTCATTTTTTCAGTTGCATCTTGTAAAGGAATCTGTGGCAACTCTGCACCCAAAACCCAAAAGCGAGTGAAATTAGCTTCCATCTCTTGAATATCTTGAGCGATTAGCTCCAGCCCGTATTCTCCAGCAGAACTTTTGGGGGCAATGGCAGCAAAAGGCTGATCTGGATGCTCGGAAACATAGCGCGCAGCGTAGGCTGTACTGGCAGTGACCTCCAGTTGAGCGTCTGGATAATGCTCATCAATAAATTTCTTCCCCTGTGCCAAAGCTTGTGGGTGAGAAAAGATTTTCTTAATTTTAGATTGCCCTGGCACCGCCATCAACTGTTGATGAATTGGCTGTACAATCTCCGCCACAGCTTGAATTCGAGCCTGGTGGAAAAGATAATCCAAGGTTTCATGAACACTACCTTCAATAGAATTTTCAACTGGCACTACTGAAAAGTCTACTAGGCCCTGTTCGTAAGCCTTGATAACGTCCGTAATATTTGAAAAAGGCTCTAGTTCCTCATGAGGAAAAGCCGTTTGCACCACATGGTGCGAAAAAGATCCTTTAGGACCTAGATAGGCAATTTTCATGTCAATTCCTCTATAATTTCCTCTGGACTTAGCTTGGACACATCGATAACTTTACTAGCCACTTCCTCATACCAAGCCTGTCTTTCTTTAAAAATCGAAGCCAAATCTTCCTTGCTATTCTTTAAAAATAGTGGACGTTGATTGTCCTCATCGGCTGAAATTCGCTGGTACAGGGTCTCAAAATCTGCTTTAAGGTAGATGTTGTCTGGATTTTGCTTTAGCAAGGCACGATTACGCGGAGAAATGACTACTCCTCCCCCAGTTGACACGACTTGGTCTGTTTTTAATAAATCAGCTAAAATTTCTGATTCTACCTGACGGAAGGCTGCTTCTCCTTTTTCCTCAAAGAAAAGAGCAATCGGCATCCCCAGTCGGTCTTCCAGCAAGGCATCCATGTCTACAAAGTCAGGATCTAATCCTCTAGCAATAGTAGATTTTCCTGCACCCATAAAACCTAGTAAAACCTTAGCCATGAATCAAAGTCTCCAAATCATCAAAGAAACTTGGGTAGCTAGTATTAATAGCTTCAGCACGATCTAATTCGACCTCTCCATCTGCCACTAAAAGAGCTGCAATGGCTGTCATCATGCCTATACGGTGGTCACCAAAGGTATTGACTCTGGCTCCATGGAGAGCAGATTTCCCTTTGATAATCATGCCGTCTGCTGTAGGAGTAATAGCTGCTCCCATGCTATTTAAAGCATCTGCGACAACTTGAATACGGTCAGTTTCTTTAATCTTGAGTTCTTCCGCATCTTTGATAACTGTTTGACCTTGAGCTTGGGTAGCAAGGAGGGCGATAATTGGTAATTCATCAATTAAACGCGGAATCAAGGCTCCGCCAATCTCAGTTTCCTTCAAATCTGAAGTTTCAACAGTCAAGGTTGCAGACTTAGCAATTGGGTCAATGTCAGTAAGATCCAATTTCCCACCCATAGCACGGATAACATCAATAATCCCTGTACGAGTTTCGTTAATGCCCACATTCTTTAGCACGACACGAGAATTTGGAACAATCAAGCCAGCAACCAACCAAAAGGCTGCACTGGAAATATCTCCTGGTACGACAACTGTTTGTCCACTTAGTTTCTGTGGTCCTTGGACAGTGATTGTCTTACCATCGACACTCAAGTCTCCACCAAATTGATGTAGCATATCTTCTGTGTGGTTACGAGTGCACTCCTTCTCGACAATGACTGACTGACCGTGAGCCTGCAAAGCCGCAAAAATCAAGGCTGACTTGACTTGGGCAGAAGCGATTGGCAATTCGTATTGAATAGGTGTTAAATTTTTTGTACCTGTTAAGTGTAAAGGTGGCAAGTCTCGCTCTGTTTGACCTGAAATGCTAACTCCCATTTTTTTCAGAGGAAAGGTCACACGGTCCATAGGACGTTTAGAAAGACTGTCATCTCCAAACATTTCTACTTCAAAATCTGCACCAGCAAGGACGCCTGAAATCAAACGAATAGAGGTGCCAGAATTCCCCATATCGAGAGCATTCTGAGGAGCTTTCAATCCATCCATCCCAACACCTTGTATGGTAACGACACCGTCTTTGTCCTCAATCTCTACGCCGAGGTCCCGAAATACTTGCATGGTTGATAGGACATCTTCACCACGCAAAATATCATAAACTTTAGTCTCACCTTCAGCCAAGCTTCCAAAAATAATAGAGCGATGACTGATGGATTTGTCACCTGGTACGCGAATGCTACCATTCAAATGGTTAACGTTAGTTTTTAACTTCATACTAGACCTCATACTGACAATACTTTTTCTTATTTTATCACAAAAAGTCAGAAATTTCTTAAAAATTCCTGACTTTATGAGGTAAATTCTTATTTTAAAAGTTCTGAAATTGGTTCAAATACGATTTTTTCAATATCAGATAGATAAATAGAAAGTTGTTGCTGTTTGGCAAAGAAAGCTGATAAAAGAGCGTTACCTTGAATCTGCTTACCAAAGCTTTCCATTTTTTCTTGGAAAGAAGCGTCGGGCATTTGACCAGTTTGTGCCATGACTTGGATTTCATGTTGAAAAGCAATATAATCTGCAAAGATTTTACTAGCTTCTTCATCGGCTTGGATAGCATCTCTAGCTTCCTTAACCGCCTTGTATTCAGGCAATTCGCGTAGTCCACGACTAAGTTCGTTTGCACTATCATAAATATTTGACATAATTGTCCTCCTTATTTGATAACGACTGTGTAATTCGTATTTTCTGTAATGACTTGCTCAGCACGTTTTAAATCCTGAGCATTCTTAAAGGAAATTTGCAGAATCCCGTGAATATCTTCACGGTTTTCCTCATTGATATGGATATTGACCAAGGAAGTTCCTCTTAGCAATTCCAAGATGCGCAAGATAACATCTTCTTCATCGGGAACATCTACATAGAGGTCAAATGAGCTATCTACTCCGCCACGTTTATGAATTTCCATAGCTTGACGTTGTTCACGCGCTTGATTGAAAAAGTTCCAGATTTGGTTTTCATCACCCTTACTGATAGCTTGTCCAATCTCGTCCAAACGGCCCTTGAAGTCCTCGATGCGTTCAATAATGGTATCCCGATTGGATAAGAGGATAGAAGTCCACATACCTGGCTCGCTTTCAGCAATCCGAGTCATATCACGAAAACCACCTGCCGCAAAGCGTCGCGCCATTTCATGCTCTTCAGCATAACTTGCAGTTTGTTCCATCAGGCCTGATGCTAAGATATGCGGAAAATGGCTAATCTGAGAAGTCACTCGGTCATGCTCTTCAGCATCGATTTCAATGAAACGAGCATGAAGACCTGACAGCAAGTCTCTCATTTCTTCGAGCGTATCCGAAGTTGTCAGACTAGATGGCGTGAAGATATAGTAGGCATTTTCAAAAAGATTAACATCGGCAGAAGCCGCTCCTGTCTTATGACTCCCTGCCATGGGATGAGCTCCAACAAAGCGAACAGACTTATCAGCAAAACACTTCTCAGCTGTAGCCACGATAGCTGACTTGGTCGATCCAGCATCGGAAATAATGACACCTTCTTTCAAGTCCAAGTTGGCCAATTCCTTAATAAAGGCAATGGTTTGCTTGATTGGTAAGCTGAGGATAATAACATCTGCAAGTGGAGCAAAACTAGCAAAATCATCTGTCGCACGATCAATCATTCCTCGCTCCAAAGCAATATCTCTAGACGCTTGACTACGATTGTATCCTAAAATTTCATAATCAGGATGATCCCGCTTGATTCCGAGTGCCATGGAAGCACCAATCAAACCAAGGCCTGCGATATAGATGGTTTTTGCCATAAGAACTCCTTAATAATTCTTTGTATACTCCCGATGTTTAGCAACAGCTTCTTTTAATTCTTCTAGATTATCAGATGAAAATTTCTCTAAGATTTCTTGAGCCAAGACTGTTGCTACGACTGCTTCCATAACAACACCTGCTGCTGGAAGAGCGGTTGGATCACTTCTCTCCACCGTTGCCTTATAAGGCTCATGGGTTTCAATATCGACACTCATTAATGGCTTATAGAGAGTCGGAATTGGTTTCATAACCCCACGGACAAGAATCGGTTGGCCATTGGTCATACCACCTTCGAAACCTCCGAGATTATTAGTACGACGAGTATAGCCATCTTCTTGTGACCAGAGAATTTCATCCATGACTTGGCTGCCCTTGAGATAACCTGCTTTAAAACCAAGTCCAAACTCCACACCCTTAAAGGCGTTGATTGAAACAACTGCTTGAGCTAATATTGCATCTAGCTTTCTATCCCATTGGACATAGGAACCCAGACCAACCGGAACACCACCGACAACTGTTTCGACAACACCACCAATGGTATCTCCATCACGTTTAATCTGATCAATATAGTCCTTGATCTCCTGCTCACGTTCTTGGTTAACGATAGAAACTTCTGACTGAGCAGCCAGTTTCTTAATCTCCGCGACTGTCAAGTTTTCTGGAACATCAATTTCCTTGCCACCAAAAACAACAACATGATTAGCAATTTCGATATCAAGCTCAGCTAAAAGACGCTTGGCAACAGCTCCAACTGCCACTCTCATGGTCGTTTCACGGGCAGATGAACGTTCCAGAGAATTTCGCAAATCATCAAAGCGGTATTTGATACCTCCTACCAAGTCAGCGTGACCTGGGCGAGGATGTGTGATTTTTCGTTTACTTTTAAGTTTATCCTCAATATCCTCAGCAGACATGATATCTAGCCATTTTTGATGGTCTTTGTTAATGACATCCATGGTAATGGGAGCCCCTGTCGTCTTCCCGTGGCGAACACCAGAAGTAAAGACAACTTGGTCACTTTCAATCTTCATACGACCACCACGTCCGTATCCACCCTGGCGACGTTTGAGATCCTCATTGATATCTTCTGCAGTTAAAGGAAGACCTGCTGGGATTCCTTCAATAATTGCTGTCAGACGAGGACCATGTGATTCTCCTGCTGTTAAATATCTCATACATTCTCCTTATTTCACTAAGTAATCTTTCATTTCTTCGAGAGAAACTGGGTGAATCCTTGCTGAACCAAGTTCTGGTACCAAGACTAATTTCATAGTGTTGCCACGCGCTTTTTTATCGTGAGTCAAAGCCTGATAAAGCTTATCAAGGTCCCAGTTTTCATAATTCACAGGAAGGCCAAATTTCTGACATATTTCTCGGATAGACTGAGTGATTCCAGCTGGCATAAGGCCTTTTTGTTCTGCTACCTTAGAAACCTGAACCATTCCCATCGCTACTGCCTCACCATGCATGACACGTCCATAACCAGCAGTTGCTTCAATAGCATGACCGATTGTATGACCAAAGTTGAGATACAGACGAATGCCATTGTCCAATTCATCCTCAACTACCATCTTGCGCTTGACCTGGCAAGAATGCTCAATCAAACTTTCTGAATGCTCCAAAATACTCTCTACAGAACCATCCATTTCAGATAATAAGTCCCAGAGTTCTGGATCTTCAATTAAGCCATACTTGATGACTTCACCCATTCCTTCAATCAATTCTCTCTTCCCTAAGGTTTCAAGAACGTTTGGGTCAATCAAAACACCATCTGGCTGGGCAAAAGTTCCCACCATATTCTTGGCAAAAGGAGTATTCACTCCTGTCTTACCCCCGATTGAAGAGTCAACTTGAGCTGTCAAGCTAGTCGGAATTTGAACAAAGTGAATACCTCGCATATAGGTTGAGGCTACAAAGCCAGCCAAATCACCAACTACACCACCACCTAAAGCTACAATTCCGTCACTGCGAGTCAAGTCTTGCTTAACTAGAAATTCATAAGCCTTTTGAACCGTGGTTAGATTTTTTCGCTCTTCCCCCTCTAGAAAGTCAAAAACTGCCACTTGAAAACCAGCATCCTCTAAGCTCAATTTTACTTTTTCTGCATAGAGAGAAGCCACATGGTTATCGGTAATGATAACGACTTTTTGCGGTTGCCAAAGTTCCCTCAACCATTTTCCTGCTTGAGACAGGCATCCTTTTTCAATCTGAATATCATAAGGATGGTGGGGAAGGTCTATTTTGATTTTCATAGCAGTTCTCCTTTTTTCATTTTTGATACTTTTGTTTTAGTAATTCCCAGATTTGATTGGTTGGCATTTCCTTTCCGGTCCATAGCTGAAAAGCTTCAGCTGCTTGGTAAAGCAACATGCCCAGGCCATTAACAGCATGATTGCCCTGATTTCTTGCCCATTTTAAAAATGGTGTCTCAAAGGGTTGATAAATCACATCAGCTACCAAAAGCTTCTCTGGTAAAACGACACTTGCTGGGATTGGCAGAGATACTCCATCCATGCCAACACTAGTCGCATTTACCAGTAAATCCGAATCAATTATCCTTGCTTGCAGTTCAGAAACATCTTCTAAAGCAAATAAATCTACCTTAAATCCTGTTTCATTTTGTAGTTTTTCTAAGTAAGGTCTTGTTTTTTCTATTGAAGCCGAACGTACAAAGACAGAAACTTGACTGACTCCATCCAAGATTGCCTGCGCCAAAATTGCCTTGGCTGCA
Organism: Streptococcus infantis; assembly: GCF_047460825.1. Classification (GTDB taxonomy): domain Bacteria; phylum Bacillota; class Bacilli; order Lactobacillales; family Streptococcaceae; genus Streptococcus; species Streptococcus infantis_V. The sequence continues at coordinate 79,772 of NZ_JASHFO010000004.1, forward strand.
CCGCCTGCTCCTAACAATACCATTCTTTTCCCAGATATTTTAAAAGAAGGCAAGCTCTTAAAGAATCCCTTGCCATCTGTGTTATATCCGATTAAAGTTCCCTCTCGATTCACCACTGTATTGACAGCACCAATCAACCGAGCTTCTTCGCTCAACTGGTCCAGATAAGAAATCACCTGCTCCTTGTAAGGCATGGAAAGATTGATCCCAAACATCTGGTAACGACGAATGTTGGTAACTGTTTCTGCCAAGTCAGTCGCTTCTACTTCCCAAGCTACATAGACACCATTGGTATGAGTTGCTTCAAAAGCTTGATTGTGAATGAAGGGAGAAATGGAATGTTTGATAGGATTGGCGACTACAGCTGCTAAACGTGTGTAGCCATCAATCTTCATTTAGTATCTCCCGAATTTTTTTCATGCTAGAAAGTGAAATCTGTCCTGGAGCACTGGCTTCGTCCAGACTTGCGAAAGACCAGCTAGAACCCGTCACATCTGAAGTGATACGAGAAACCTTACCCACTTTCCCCATAGAAATCGTCACATATTCTTGTTCTGGGTTCAATGTTTTAAAGCCACGTGTAAAGTTCATAAGGTCCAATACATCTTGTTCTGTTTGAGCCATAACCGATACTTTAACCACTTTCGGAGTTAGACTGGTTAGCTCGGATAAGATTTCCATCATATTCTCTGGAGTTTCTTGAAAGTTATGATAACTCAAGACTAGATTTGGAAAATCAAGCATCTCTTCAAAAACATCCTTGTGAGAAAAATACTCAAAATCAATATATTCTGGTTGATAGAGTTGAGCTACATCTTTGATAATTTGTACATACTCTGCCGAATCCAAATCTATCTCTCCTCCCTCAGCACGAGTTCGTAGGGTAAAGAGGAGTTCGCGACCTGCAAATTTTTCAAAAATAGCTGGAGCTACCTGTAAAATAGCTTCCTTTGGTAGGAAATCGGCACGCCACTCAATGATATCAGCATCAATATACCGCATGGCATCGATTCCTTGCGCCTCTTCTAAACTCTTTGGCATTACTGAAACGACTAATTTCATTTAGTTACCTTCATGCTAATCACCTTGAGGTAATTACTACTTTCATCTTTTTCATTGTAGACAAAGTCTGCTGGAAGTCCATACTTTTGAAGAACCTGATATTTTCTTCCTGCGAATCCTTTGTCGATTTGTTCTATAAATTTTTGACGGGAAACATTGGCAGCATTGGTGCTAGCAATGATCATACCTCCCGGATTTAAAATCTCTAAACTCTGGGAAATCAACTTGTGATAGTCCTTAGCTACAGAGAAAGTTTGCTTTTTATTACGGGCAAAGCTAGGTGGATCCAGAACGATCACATCATAAGACAAGCCCTTACGTTTAGCGTATTTAAAGTATTCAAAGACATCCATGACGATGAAACGATGACTGTCAAGACTGAGTCCATTGGCATGAAAATGAGCTTCTGACAGTTCTCTTGAACGTTTGGCTAGGTCTACAGAGGTTGTTTCACTAGCTCCTCCCGTGGCTGCAGCAACTGAGAAGGCTGCTGTATAGGAAAACATATTTAGCAAGGACTTGCCCATGGCTAAACCATCAACAAAGCTACCACGAACTTCATGCTGATCCAAGAAAATCCCTGTCATAAGACCATCATTCATAAAGACTTGGTACAAGACTCCATTCTCAAGAACTGTAAAATTTTCTGGTGCTTCTTGACCATAGATATGGGCAGACTCATAGTCTAGACCTTTAAAACGAATCTTTTCATAGGCACCTAAGACTTCAGGGAAAACCTGAGCAAAAGCCGCTAAAATCTGTTGGCGAAGTCCATAGATATAGGAGTTATACCAAGAAAAAACAACATAATCTCCATAGAGATCCAAAGTCATTCCACCAAAATCATCGCCTTCTTGATTAAACAAACGAAAGGCAGTTGTCAACTCATCTTGATAGTAAGCAAAACGTTTTTGTTTGGCTTTTTCAAACAAACTTTCAAAGAATTTTTGGTTAAAAGAAAGCTTCTGGTTCGTTACAAACCAACCAATCCCCTTATTTTGACGAGATAAATAAGCCTTGCCCAAAAACTGCTTGTTTTGACTCAATAACTCAACTTCTTGATCAGTTTCAGATAGTTCTGGAAAATCAATTTCCTCCAAAAGTACTAGACCTTGGTTTAGTTTTTTTTCAACACGTCTACTGACGAATACTTTATTCATAAACACTATTATAACAAATTTTGTGACAATTCACAAAATAGAAACTATTGATTCATCCATCATCTTGCCCTATCTGAGAGAATGTTTCCTCCCATTAATCCTACTATTTTTATTTTATATATTTCAACACTTCTAGTTGAAAAATAGACATAAAATTTAAAGAGTTTAATTACAACGCAAACGTTTGCATATTCTTTGGCTTTATGCTACAATAATTCTCATCACTGTAAGTAAGAGGATCAACTATGAAAAATCAAACCCTAATGCAATATTTTGAGTGGTATCTCCCCCACGATGGAAATCACTGGACACGCCTAGCTGACGACGCTGAACATCTAGCCAACTTAGGCATTAGTCACATTTGGATGCCCCCTGCTTTTAAAGCAACAAATGAAAAGGATGTTGGTTATGGCGTCTATGACTTGTTTGACCTTGGAGAATTTAATCAGAAGGGTACTGTACGTACCAAGTATGGCTTTAAAGAAGACTATCTTCATGCCATCCAAACTTTAAAATCTCATGGAATTCAACCTATGGCTGATATCGTCTTAAATCATAAGGCAGCCGCTGACCATTTAGAATCTTTCCAAGTTATCGAGGTGGATCCAGAAGATCGAACTGTGGAACTAGGAGAACCTTTTACCATCAATGGCTGGACCGGTTTTACCTTTGACGGACGACAAAACACCTACAATGACTTCCACTGGCACTGGTACCATTTCACTGGAACTGACTATGATGCCAAACGCCATAAATCTGGGATCTATCTGATACAGGGAGACAACAAAGGCTGGGCTAACGAGGAATTAGTTGATAACGAAAATGGTAACTATGACTATCTCATGTATGCAGACCTAGATTTCAAGCATCCAGAAGTCATACAAAATATCTACGATTGGGCAGATTGGTTTATGGAAACGACTGGTGTAGCTGGTTTCCGTTTGGATGCAGTTAAACACATAGACTCTTTCTTTATGCGCAACTTCATTCGCGATATTAAAGAAAAATATGGCCAAGATTTCTATGTCTTTGGAGAATTCTGGAATCCAGACAAGGAAGCAAATCTGGACTACCTTGAAAAGATTGAAGAGCGCTTTGATCTTGTCGATGTTCGCCTTCACCAAAATCTCTTTGAAGCAAGCAAGGCTGGAGAAGACTATGATTTAACAACCATCTTTGATGATAGTCTGGTTCAATTCAATCCAGACCGAGCTGTAACCTTTGTCGATAATCATGATACTCAACGTGGCCAGGCTCTTGAATCCACTGTTGAAGAATGGTTTAAACCAGCAGCCTACGCCCTCATTCTTTTGCGAGAGCAGGGGCTCCCATGTGTCTTTTATGGAGACTACTACGGTATTTCTGGTCAATATGCTCAGCAAGATTTCAAAGATGTTCTTGACCGTTTGCTAGCTATTCGAAAAGAGTTGGCTTATGGAGAGCAAACGGACTACTTTGATGACCCTAATTGTATCGGTTGGGTCCGTTCAGGAGCTGAAAATCAATCACCACTTGCCATCGTGATTTCTAATGCCCAAGAAAACTGCAAGACCATGTTCGTCGGTCAAGAATGGGCTGACCAAACCTTTGTTGATTTGCTTGGTAACCATCCTGACCAAGTAACGATTAATGCTGAAGGTTATGGAGTTTTCCCAGTTACAGAACGCTCTCTTAGTGTATGGGGACTGGCTAACTAATCAATTAATACTCTTCGAAAATCTCTTCAAACCACGTCAGCTTCCATCTGCAACCTCAAAACATTGTTTTGAGCAACCTGCGGCTCGCTTCCTAGTTTGCTCTTTGATTTTCATTGAGTATAAAACACACAAAAAATGCCCACAAGCTAGATTTTCTTTCTAGCATGTAGGCATTTTTTTCTATTATCAATACTTAAAATTAGTCTTTCCAAAGATCCATAGCATTTTGAAAATCTGCAGAAACTTGAACATTTTGAGGATTAGTCGCTTCTCTCTCCTGACGCTTAGCCTCTACCTGGACTACACTCTTAATACCTTCATGACGCCAGTTTCTTAGGATAGCTTGGATGTACTTCCAATTTGGTTTTCCATTCAAAACAGCCTCACGTAGGGCTTCTTTGATCAGGTCCGCACTGGTTCTGTCTTCTTTCAAACTCTTTTCTAAATCTTCGATTTCAAAAGGACTTAAGAGACGACCTAGCTCTTGTTGGAAGGTTTCCACCAAGTCTTTCAAATCATTTTTAGCAGGTACCACTTGATTTGGTTCTTGCTTTTCAAAAAGTTGGTCTAAGCGCTCTAAAGCTAAAGTCGCATCAAAAATCACTTCTATCTCACCATTGAGTTCAATGGTTCGGTATTGAAGTAAGCCTTTTTCTGTCAAGCGCGAAATAGCTTGATTAACTTCAAAGACTTGCTTTCCAATTTTCTCAGCAATTTGGCTTGGGGACAATTCCCCTAGGGCTGTTGTATTTTGTAGGTAAAAGAATTGCCAAACTAAGAAATCATCGCTTGATGAGAAAAGTTGATTGTAGTTTAAGAGCAGAGCACTTGGTAGCACCAAGTTCCCTGATTTAAAAGCATCTAAATATGTCATAATTCCTCTTATAAATATCCAAAATGAGACACATCTTCCTCCGTACTCTTCCACTCAAACGGCGTTTCTTGGTAAACTGCATAATTTACCCAGTTACTAAAGAAGAGAGCTGCAGATGAACTCCAACGCATACAAGGAAGCTCATGGATGTCATCATTTTTGAAATAATTTTCTGGTATATGGGGATCTAAACCAGCATCTAGATCTCTAAAATATTCTTTCGCGAGCGTATCACGATCATACTCTAAATGCCCAAAGCTATATACTTCTCTCAAATCTCGACTCGCAAGGATAGAGATTCCCACCTCTTTTCCTGATGCTAAAATCTCTAGATTTGTTTTATTCAGAATGTCTTCTTTGTGGACTTCTGTATGGCGAGAATGAGGGGATACATATAAATCATCAAAACCTCTCAAAAGAAGGTGACCTTCTTTTAAAACATCCTGAGGATAAATCCCCGAAAGCTTCTGCTCCATCTGGTATTTATCTACGCCATAGCGATAGTATAGACCTGCCTGTGCCCCCCAACAAATATGCAGGGTTGAAAAGACATGAGTCTTAGACCAATCGATAACTTGGGTAAACTCCTGCCAATAGTCAACCTCCTCAAATGGAAGGTGCTCAACTGGAGCTCCTGTGATAATCAAGCCATCGAAATAATCATCTTTGACTTCTGAGAAGGTCTTATAAAAAGTCTTCATATGCTCAGAACGAGTTGTTTTCGACTGATGACTTTCCATATATAAAAATTCAATATCTAACTGCAAAGGAGTATTGGCTAAATGGCGTAAAAGCTGAGTTTCTGTAACCATTTTCAGTGGCATCAAGTTTAAAATCAGAATTTTCAGTGGTCGAATATCCTGATGAGCCGCCCTCTGGTCATCCATGACGAAAATATTTTCCGTTCGTAAAATCTCAACTGCTGGTAATTTTTTATCAATTCGAATCGGCATAGAAATCTCCTTACTGTATCATATTGGACTCAAGTAAACATGGTATCGTCAAATGAAAATCAGCTGACGATAGTCCTTCCTTTTATTATACTGTAAGAAGATATAGTTTTCAATTATAGTTTTTCTCTAACTAGATATAGCTTATTTTTATATCAAATGAAGAGAAAACAGCCCTAGGGACTGTTTTTCATTAATAATGCATAAGCACTTTATAATCGTAATCTCCGATTGCTTCACGACCTTTTAGTTCATCAAGCTCGATTAAGAAAGCACAACCTGCTACAACACCACCTAATTTTTCAATCATTTCGATGGTTGCTTTAACAGTACCACCTGTTGCCAAGAGGTCGTCTACTATTAGAACACGTTGACCTGGTTTGATAGCATCTGCGTGCATTGTCAAAGTATCAACACCATATTCTTTTTCGTAGTCCGCTGAAATGACTTCGCGTGGTAATTTCCCTGGTTTACGTACAGGAGCAAAACCAATTCCCAACTCAAAAGCGACTGGACATCCAACGATAAATCCACGCGCTTCTGGTCCTACGATCATATCAATCTTTTTGTCAGTAGCATATTGAACAATTTCACGAACAGCATAGCTGTAGGCATTGCCGTTAGCCATCAAAGGGCTGATATCACGGAACGTAATGCCTTCTTGTGGATAATTTTCAATACTTGCAATGTAATCTTTTAAGTTCATAGCATTTCTTTCTTTTTAAGTTTTTACTCCCTATTATACCATAATTCTTAGAAAAGAGAAATAGAAAGAAACCCTGGAAACTGAGTCCAAGGCTTCTAATCAGATCTATAACTATTGCTCGTTTAATGAAATCTTTCCTTCTTTTTGCTTTTAGATTTTTGATTGCGTTGACGATTTTGTTGGATGCGCCACTCTCGCTCAAAGTAGGACATGGTTTCAAATACTCTTCGCGGTAAACCGACGTCCAGCAAATAGATTGGGATTTTCAAAACATTTGATTGCTTTGCAGTCGAAAATCTACTTCGTAGACGATTCCATAAAGAGTTGGTTTTCAAAAGATCTTTATCATTAAAATGAACTTCAATAGTATAAAAATCCCTTGAACTTCTACCACCCTTGATTCTCATTAGAGAAAATGTTTCTACTTGCCCCCAGGAATAAAACTGCCAATCTTTTTTAGGATGTGGCTTATAGGAAAAACCTTGGGCCGTACATTTCAAATACTCTTTATCTGAAAAAAGAAGTCGCAAACGTTCATACAAAATCCATCCAACAATGATGATTAAGAATAAGACAAAGAGTCTTAATGCCACCAATCCCACAGGTGCCTCCTTGGGATAGGTCATCATAAAAGATAGGATCCAAAGAAGAAAAGCTAACTCAAGGAAGCAGAGAACAATAGTCCAAATGATTTTCTTACTGCTCCATTTGATAATTTTTTCTTCCATTACGCCAACTCACTTAAATATTCATAGCGTTCATATTTTTCAAGCAAGGCTTCATTCTTCTCATCTAACTCTTTTTGAAGAGTAGCTAGTTTGCCAAAGTCAGAGCCATTGGCCTGCATTTCCTCTTCAATGACAGAGATACGGTTTTCCAAGGCTTCGATGTCACCTTCAATACTTGCCCACTCTTGCTTTTCTTGGTAGGTCATGCGTTTCTTTTCTTCACGGACCTTGACTACCTTTTCCTTCTCAGCCTTTTGAACTTGATTTGTCGCTTCTGCTTCGAAGGCTTTTTCATCTAGGTAGTCGGTGTAATGCCCAAAGAAAGGACGAATGCTACCATTCTCAAAAGCAAGAATCTTAGTCGCAACCTTATCAAGGAAATAGCGGTCGTGACTAACTGTCAAAACTGGACCTGCAAAGCCTTGCAAGAAATTTTCTAGAACTGTTAAGGTCGCAATGTCAAGGTCATTGGTTGGCTCGTCCAAAAGTAAAACATTGGGTTTTTCCAAAAGAAGTTTAAGGAGGTACAGACGTTTCTTCTCTCCACCTGACAGCTTCTCAATCAAAGTACCGTGCGTTGAACGAGGGAAAAGGAACTGTTCTAGCAACTCAGCGATAGAGGTCGTAGAGCCACCACTGGTCTTAACCTCTTCTGCCACTTCTTGTAGGTAATTGATAACTCGCTTGCTTTCATCCAGACCTTCGATTTGTTGAGAGAAATAGGCGATGCGAACTGTCTCACCGATAATAACCTCTCCTTCCGTTGGCTCAAGACTTCCCGCAATGAGATTGAGAAGAGTTGACTTACCAACACCATTGTCACCAACGATTCCGATACGGTCTTTAGCTTGAACCAAAAGGTTAAAATGTTGCAGAATCTGTTTGTCGTCATAGGCAAAGGAAACATCCTTGAACTCGATGACCTTTTTACCGATACGGCTAGTTTCAAAATTCATGCTCAAGTCTGTTTCAACACTAGTATCAGAAACCTCCTTTTTCAAGTCATGGAATCGATTGATGCGTGCTTGTTGCTTGGTTGCACGAGCCTGTGGTTGTCGTCTCATCCAGGCCAATTCTTGCTTGTAAAGCTGTTCCTTTTTGTGAAGAAGAGCTGCGTCGCGCTCATCCTGTTCCGCCTTGAGACGAACATAGTCTTGGTAATTTCCTTGATATTCTGTCAAACCAGCTCGGTCCAACTCGAAAATTCTCGTTGAAAGAGCATCTAGGAAGTAACGGTCGTGGGTGATAAAGAGAACCGTCTTCTTAGAATTTTTCAAGAAGAGGGTTAGCCACTCAATGGTCGCAATATCCAAGTGGTTGGTTGGTTCATCTAGTAACAAGAGGTCATGGTTGCCCAAAAGTACTTGGGCCAACTGAACCCGTCTTCGCAAACCACCTGACAGGGCTCCAACGGGAGTTGATAAATCCTGAATTCCCAACTTGCTGAGAACGGTCTTGACCTGACTCTCAATTTCCCAAGCTTGGAGGGAATCCATCTCTGCCATAACCCTTTCCAAACGTGCCTGCTTATCCTCACTGTAGTTGAGCATGAGCAATTCATACTCACGGATCAACTGGATTTCTTTCAAATCACTCGATAGAACAGTATCCAAGACAGTCTTGTTATCATCAAAATCTGGGTCCTGAGTCAAATAGCCAATCTTGTAATCATTTTTTGCCGAAAAAGGGCTTACGTCACCATCAAAACCTGAAACTCCTGAAAGAACATCTAAAAGAGTCGTTTTTCCAGTTCCATTGACGCCGATAAGACCGATTCTGTCCAAGTCATGAATGATAAAGGAAATATCCTTAAAGACGGTCTTGTCCCCAACGGATTTACTTAGTTTTTCAACAATAAAATCACTCATTTTTTCTCCCTCAAGTAGGCATGAATAGCTTCCAAGTTATTTTCCAAATCTCCATCCACAATAGCATACTCAATCTCTGCTAAAATTTCTCCCATTTCTGGTCCTGGTTGATAACCATATTCTTTGATCAAAATCCCACCATTGATTTGCATTTCTTTCTTATCATGAATGGTTAGGCTCTGATAAGTCTCTGTGATGGCCTGTGGATTGACTTCTTTCCCTTGAGCCTGACGAAGATTTTCAGCCTGTAAAAGCAAATCTAGATCAAAGCGGTAACAATCGCGCTTGCTTAGTTCCCCTTCTTCACGAAGTTCTAAGATCGTAAGTAAATCTTGAACTTGCTTGGCAAATTGACGCGAAGTTTTCCAATTTTTTAAAAATTGTTGAGCATCTTCCACTTCTAGACCCCATAAAAGTGCTGCCCAGGCTTGCTCAGAAGATTCAAAGGTAAAATCAGCCTCTAAGTCAAACAAAGATTGGAGTTTGTCCTGACTACCAGCCATATCTGGAAGATAATCATAAGCTTTACTTGCAATCATAGAAGACAGACCTACTCGCCAATGAGGAGCTAGTAGAAGTTTATCAAATTCAACAAAAGTACGTTCCACAGAAATTTTCTCTAAGAGTGGCGTTAAGGTTTTCATCGCTTCAAAGGTTTCTTGCTCGAGTTCAAAACCAAGACTAGCTTGAAAACGAAATCCGCGCATAATGCGTAGGGCATCTTCGTTGAAACGTTCACTAGCTACACCAACTGCTCGTAAAACTTGATTTTCTAGATCTTGTAAACCATCAAATAAATCGACGATTTCCCCTGTCTCATCCAAGGCAAAGGCATTGACTGTGAAATCTCGGCGTTTGAGATCTTCTTCGAGTGAACGAACAAAAGAAACAGAACTTGGTCTCCGATAGTCTACATAGACATCCTCTGTTCGAAAAGTGGTGACTTCGTACTCTTCATCTCCATCTAAAACCAAAACGGTCCCATGCTCAATGCCGATATCAGCTGTGCGTGGAAAAATCTGCTTGGTCTCTTCTGGATAAGATGAAGTCGCGATATCCACATCATGGATGGGGCGGTTAAGAAGGGCATCCCTAACAGAGCCACCCACAAAATAAGCCTCAAATCCTGCTTCTTTAATTTTTTCTAATACTGGTAAAGCCTTCTGAAATTCAGAAGGCATTTTTGTTAATTTCATAGTAAGTGTTCTAATCCATAGACAAGCTCATGACGCTTGACAACTTCTTTGATTCCCAAATTCACTCCTGTCATGAAGGAGCTACGATCATAGGAGTCATGACGCAGGGTCAATCCTTCTCCTTGATTTCCAAAAATAACTTCCTGATGGGCTACCAATCCTGGCAAGCGAACTGAGTGGATACGCATACCATCAAAGTTAGCTCCACGTGCTCCCGCAATGAGTTCTTCCTCATCGCTAGCACCTTGTTGAATAGACTCACGAACTTGTGCCATCAACTCAGCTGTTTTGATTGCTGTCCCGCTCGGAGCATCTTTTTTCTTATCATGGTGAAGCTCAATAATCTCCACATTTGGGAAGTATTTAGCTGCCTGTGCTGCAAATTGCATGAGTAAGACAGCACCCAAGGCAAAGTTAGGAGCAATCAAGCCACCCAAGCCTTTGGAACGAGACAATTCTTTTAATTCTTCGATTTCTTGACTAGTGAAACCTGTCGTTCCTACTACTGGAGCAAAGCCATTTTCAAGAGCAAAACGTGTATTCTCATAGGCGACAGCTGGTGTAGTAAAGTCCACCCAAACATGGGCATCAAAGCCTGCTATGTCATTTTTATCATTGAATACTGGAATTCCTTGCCACTCAGATGCAGACTCAAAAGGATCCAAAACAGCTACTAGTTCAAGTTCAGGATCAGACAAAACCATCTGACAAGCAGATTGACCCATTCTTCCCTTAAAACCAGCAATAATCACTCGAATACTCATCTTTACTCCTATCTAAGATACAAAGGACGTTAGCTGCCCATGAAAAATAGGGAATGGTGCTGACTTTCCATGAAAGGCAAGACAGGCATCTTTTTTCAAGAGGCAGATAGTCCGTGTTCAATTTTAAGATACAAAGCCTGTAAGAACAATCTAGACAATTGGTGTATAACCTAAAGCAATACTTCCTTCTCCAAGGTGAGTCCCGATGACACTGCCGAAGGTTGCAATTGAAATGTCTGTAGCTACTCCGCTGTCTAACAAAAGCTGAAGCAAATCAGCTGCTTTTTGAGGAGCATTCCCGTGAATGACAGTAATCTGGTAATTGCCATTAGCTGTTGCTTCTTTAACAATTTCAACCAAACGTTTTGTTGCTTTCTTCTCTGTACGAACCTTCTCATAAACTTCGATAACACCTTGGTCATTGAAATATAGAATTGGTTTAATGCTAAGAAGATTCCCTAAAATAGCTGCGCCATTTGATAAACGACCACCTTTAACCAGATGATCAAGGTCATCTACCACGATAAAGGCAGAAGTATTTTCAATCTGTTCTGTTAACTTATCTAGTATAGACTGGAAATCATCTCCCTGCTCAGACCATTGAAACACACTTTCCACCATGAATCCTAGTGGTGCGCTTGTAATTCGAGTATCAGGAAAAGCAATGGTTAGACTTTCGAACTCATCCGTCATATACTGGATATTCTGGTGAAACCCTGAGATTCCAGAAGAAAGGAAGAGACCCAAAACATGAGTATAGCCTTTTTCTTTTAATGATGATAAAATTTCATCCAACTTTGCAATACTTGGTTGACTTGTTTTAGGTAGTTCAGATGAACGAGCCATTTTTTCATAAAATTCTTGAGCGGTTAGATTTACACCTTCAACATACTCCTGTCCGTCGATATTCACAGGAATGTCAAGCACAAATAAATCTTCTTTCCGCAAGGTTTCCGCTTGTAGAAAAGCAGATGAGTCTGTTATGACCGCTAATTTCATTCTTTTAAAACTCCAAATTAATTCCTGGTAAGTCTAGTGCAATTTCCGTTACTTCATAAGTCAAACGGTTTAGCATATCCAAAGAAGGACGAGCAAGCGTCTCAACTTCTTCTTGACTAAAGTCACTTGGTTGATCTACGATACGGCCTTCAACGTGGTTGACTTGAGAAATAGTACCACTGATAACAAATTTATCAAAGACAATCATAAAGCTCAAAACAACTACGAGAGAAGTCACCTGATTTTCTTGGTCATGTTGAAGTAGTTGGAAGTTCACATCAACCTTTGTTTCAGGAATTCCGTTCTCATTTTCCCATTCAAAGTTACGAGCATCAAAGTGATACTGACTAACAAATTCTTGTTCACGTTTTAAATTCATCATATTCTCCATGGTTACAATTTACTTTGACATTGTAACATATTTTCTTATTTTCTGCTAACTTTCCTAAATTCCGATTTCTGCTTTCACAACTTCAGCAATGGTATCCACATAGTAATCTACTTCTTCAGTTGTTGGTGCTTCAGCCATGACTCGCAAGAGTGGCTCAGTTCCACTTGGACGAACGAGAATACGTCCGTTACCTGCCATCTCTTCTTCCATCTTATCGATAATAGCCTTGATAGCTGGTACTTCCATGGCTTTGTCTTTCATGGTATTTTCCACACGGATATTAACCAATTTTTGTGGGTAAATTGTTACTTCTGAAGCCAACTGAGATAAGCTCTTACCTGTTTCTTGCATGATCTTCGTCAATTGAACTGCTGACAACTGACCATCACCAGTTGTATTGTAGTCCATCAAGATAACGTGACCTGACTGCTCTCCACCGAGATTGTAGCCTGATTTTCTCATTTCTTCAACTACATAGCGGTCTCCGACAGCAGTGACAGCTTTATTAATGCCTTCACGGTCCAAGGCTTTATGGAAACCAAGGTTGGACATAACTGTTGTTACAATTGTATTTTGTGCCAATTGACCTTTTTCAGAAAGGTATTTACCGATGATATACATAATCTTATCACCGTCGACAATCTCACCGTTTTCATCTACTGCAATCAAACGATCGCTGTCCCCATCAAAGGCTAAACCAATGGCAGATTGATTTTCTTTTACAAGTTCTTGCAAGGCTTCTGGATGAGTCGAACCAACATTCAAGTTAATGTTCAAACCATCTGGAGTTTCTCCAATGACAGTGATTTGAGCACCCAAATCTGCAAAAATTTGACGAGCACTTGTAGAAGCTGCTCCATTTGCAGTATCCAAGGCTACCTTCATCCCTTCAAGAGCTGTTCCAGTTGAAACCAGGTAGGCTTCATACTTGCGTAATCCTTCTGGGTAATCAACAACAGTACCTAATCCTTCAGCACTTGGACGTGGGAGAGTATCTTCACTGGCGTCAAGCAAGGCTTCGATTTCTGCTTCTTTGTCATCGTCTAGCTTAAAGCCATCTCCACCAAAGAATTTAATCCCGTTATCAAGGGCTGGGTTGTGGCTAGCTGAAATCATGACACCTGCGCTCGCTCCTTCAGTTTTCACCAAATATGCTACTGCAGGTGTAGCAAGTACACCAAGTTTATAAACGTGAATTCCCACAGAAAGAAGACCAGCAATCAAGGCTGCTTCTAACATTGCCCCTGAAATACGTGTATCGCGTCCAACAAAAACCTTAGGCGCTTCTGTCGCATGTTGACTGAGGACATATCCTCCAAAGCGACCCAATTTAAAGGCCAATTCTGGCGTTAATTCTACGTTTGCTTCTCCACGGACTCCGTCCGTTCCAAAATATTTACCCATGTTATATCCTTTTCTAATTTTTTAGTCTTTCTTTGAAGAATCTGGTTTGGTTTCAGACCCTGCAGTAGAAGATTTCGTTGAAGATGAGCTAGTAGTTGAAGAGGTAGAACTACTTGCTGATCTAGCTTGTTTCGTTGTTATCTTCATGGTTGTTTCATACGGTTTAATCACCGTTGGTAAAACTGTTCCATTCTTATCAATAGCTTGTAAGGGAACTGAACCCGTATAATTTCCTGTAATTTTTTCACTAGTTGGTAAAACAGCCACAATCTTATCAATCTTAGATAAGGTATCAGCATCACTAGTAACTGAAACGCGTTCATCTGAAACAGTCACACTATCGATGAGAATTCGTTCATCAATCTTACCAGAGTCAATCTGTGGAGTGACTGGTAAATTATCCCGTGTTGCTTTCTTCCCAATTTTAACGGTGATTTTCTGCGGTGTTGCTAAGGCTGTTAAACCGTTCGGAAGATTTTCAATTGTCAAGGGAACTTCAACGGTTCCTTCTGTCGCCTGTGTTAAATCTGCAGTAACCTTAAATTTACGAGTGCTTTCTTGCATCTCACTAGCCAAGGTCACTCGATTGGATCCAGTTAAAAATACCGTTACTTCTGAACTAAAACCACTAATAAAATACTGCTCACTATCGTACTGAATATCAATTGGTACATTTACGACCGTATTGGTATAGGTTTCTGTTCGAGCCGGTCTTGCATTATTATTATTTTGATAATTAATAGAGGTAGCGTAGATAAATAAAATGCAAGCAAATAGGAGTGAGGAGATGATATATAAACTATTTTTTTTCATTCTTCCAGACTCCTAATATACGCTCTGTTAAGCTTGGCTCTTGTGAATTTTCCGGAATCAGTATACGACGTAGCTCTTCCTCAAATTCTTCCATCGTTAAATCATGCTTAAAGACACCATTATAGGTAATGGAAATACCTCCAGTTTCCTCTGATACCACAAAAGTGAGAGCATCAGAAACCTCAGATAAACCAATGGCTGCACGGTGTCGCGTTCCAAATTCCTTAGAAATACCAGTGTTTTCAGTAAGTGGAAGATAAGCAGATGTTACAGCTATTCGATCACCTTTTATAATGACTGCACCATCATGTAAAGGTGTGTTTGGAATGAAGATATTGATTAAGAGTTCTGCAGAAATCTTAGCATCTAAAGGAATCCCCGTGGAAATATATTCCTGCAAGGTTCTGACACGCTGAACTGATACCAGTGCTCCAATTTTCCGCGGGCTCATATATTCTACCGCTTTAACAAAGGCCTGAATCATCTTTTCTTCTGAACTCATTGGTGTACTTGAAAAGAAATCAGTCGCACGTCCTAATCGCTCTAAACCTGTCCGAATTTCTGGAGAGAAAATAACAACCGCTGCGATAACACCGTAAGTAATTAATTGATTGATCAACCAGGAAATAGTTGTTAAGCCTAGGGTATTTGCTGCTATCTGAGCTAAGATAAAAACTAAAACACCTCGAACCAGGATCATAATCTTGGTTCCTGCAATTGATTTTGTAAATTGGTATAAGATATAGGCAACGATAAGAATATCAATCACATTTATCAGAATACTCCAAGGACTGGAAAATAAACTAGACCAGTATTGAAGATTAGATAATTGCTGAAAATTCATTCTAGGCCTCCTCTCCATAAAAAAGCTACTCTTCATTATATCATTTTATATGAAAATTTTCTTCCCCCTACTTCATTTTAAATTGGTAGAAAATATACGGTAATTTCTCAAAGTAACTTCCACTTTCCTGACCGAAGTGGAAATTAGTCTAAAACGGATTTTTATGGTGGAATTAAGTGTGAGACGTTTGTGGTAGAAATGAGGCCTACTATGACCAAACATAAACACCTTACCCTTTCAGACCGTAATGATGTCCAATTAGGTTTAGAGCGCGGTGAAACATTCAAAGCTATCGCGCAACTTATTCTAAAAGACCCGACTACTGTTTCTAAAGAAGTCAAACGAAACAAACAAATTAGAGACTCTACCTCTAACAACCTTCCTTGCCCTCTACTTGATAAAGCTCCCTTTGTCTGTAATGGATGCCCTAAAAGAAGACAAAACTGTGGCTATCAGAAAATCTTCTATCTCGCTAAACAAGCTCAAAAGCAGTACGAACAAACTCTTGTCGAAGCTCGTGAAGGAACTCCTCTCAATTCTCAAACTTTCTGGGACATGGATAAAATCATTTCTGAGGGGGTTAAAAAGGGACAACACATCTATCATATCCTCAAAACTC
>NZ_JASHFO010000005.1:0-84790 GCF_047460825.1 Streptococcus infantis
TACTCTTATTCAAGTGGGCTTTTATCTGTTTTATCATGGGAAGTACCTCCTTAACTATCAGTTTAGCACATAAAAAAAGAAACCCAAATACAGAATTGTATTTGAATTTCTTAACTTAATGACATTGAGCATAAGCTGAACCTTTTTTTATTCAAAAAATGTTCGATTTATCTCGAAAATATTTTGTAAAAAAAACAACAAAATATTATAATAAGATTATGAAAACGGAATAAAGGAGATGTCTTTAAGGACAAGAACAAAGCTGACATGGAAGATAGAAAAAAGCTACAAAAATTTGCCATTCGTAAACTGAGCATGGGAGTGAGCTCGGTATTGATTGGACTTGCCTTTATTGGAGGAACACTTGAACCGAAACTGGTTCAGGCTGATGAAACCAAGCAAGTTTCCTTTCACTATTTAGCAGAATCGGAGTTGACAGCTGCTGAACGTGAACTCATTCATCATGAATTGCCACAAGATTTGAGCCAAGATAACTATTATCTAGTTTATCGCAAGCAGGGACAAGCCGTCTTACCTCAAACTGGATCTATCAGCTTCCCCTTGGCTGGTCTTGGTCTTTTGACTGCTAGTTTAGTGGTTTTCCTATTTTCAAAGAAAAAACCTTCTAAGATAGTTGGAGTGTTATTGATTGCTTCTGTAGGTAAGAGTTTATTACTACCTTATCAAGTATTTGCTTTTGAACACAAGAACTTGCTAGCTTATGATCAGACTAAAACCCTTGTGTCTGCAGATGGTTTCTCTCAAGGGATTATTGACATTAAAGGCTATGACTATATTGGCTATTTATTAGAGTCAGATTTAAGAGGAGCAGGGCAAGATCTAACATCTAGTGAAAATCCAGAAATTCCTGCAAAACCAGTAAATCAAGCAGCTATTCATGAAATTCCTGAATTCATAGGTGGCGTATCAGGCGACTCCTTGGTTGAGCCGTCAAAACCAACATTTGAAGGTGGAGTCAATGGCCAAGGTACAGTATCCGAAGCCTTGCCAGAGTATACCCCAGAATTGAGTAGTCAAAGTGGCATCCCAGAAGTCCACGACAAACCAGACTATACAGGCGGAGTATCAGGCGAATACTTGGTTGAGCCGTCAAAACCAACATTTAAAGGTGGAGTCAATGGCCCAGGTACAGTAGCTGAAGCTTTACCAGAGTATACCCCAGAATTGAGTAGTCAAAGTGGCGTCCCAGAAGTCCATGACAAATCAGACTTTACAGGTGGTGTATCTGGCGACTCCTTGGTTGAACCGTCTAAACCAGCATTTGAAGGTGGCGTCAATGGTCAAGGAGCAGTAGCTGAATCCTTGCCAGAGTATACCCCAGAATTTAGCAGTCAAAGTGGCGTGCCAGAAGTCCATGACAAACCCGACTTTATAGGTGGCGTATCCGACGAATCCTTAGTCGAGCTACCTAAACCAACATTTGAAGGTGGAGTCAATGGTCCAAGTACAGTAGTTGAAGTCTTACCAGATTATGAAGGTGGTGCAGTTCCCGTTGATACTTTGAAACAGGAGCTCCCTGAGTTCGCAGGTGGTGTATCTGGCGAATCCTTGGTTGAACCGTCTAAACCAACATTTGAAGGTGGTGTTAATGGCCAAGGAGCAGTAGCTGAAGCTTTGCCTGAGTATAAACCAGAATTTAGCAGTCAAAGTGGCATCCCAGAAGTCCACGACAAACCAGACTTTACAGGCGGTGTATCGGGCGAATCCTTGGTTGAGCCGTCTAAACCAACATTTGAAGGTGGAGTCAATGGTCAAGGTGTAGTAGCTGAAGCCTTGCCAGGTTATGAAGGAGGCGCAGTTCCCGTTGATACTCTGAAACAGGAAATCCCAGAGTTTACAGGTGGCGTATCAGGTGACTCCTTAGTCGAGCCAACAAAACCAACATTTGAGGGTGGTGTTAATGGCCAAGGAGCAGTAGCTGAAACCTTACAAGACTATGAAGGTGGTGCAGTTCCCGTTGATACTCTGAAACAGGAAATCCCTAGCTATAGTGGTGGTGTGAATGCTACTGAAGCGCTCGTTCAAGATACAAACCCGACTTTACATATTGAAGTCCGAAAAGAGTTGATTCCTAAACAAACTAGGGAAAAGATTGATCCAGACATGCTTGTCGGTGAAACAAGAATCGAGCAAGTCGGTCAAGATGGTGAGAAAGAGATTGTTACCAGCTATGAGGAAAAAGATGGGAAACGTATCTCAGAACTCAAAGAAACAACACGAATTTTAAGAGAAGCTAAAGATCAGATCATTGTCCGTGGTAGTAAGAAAAAGGTAGAGATCAAACCTGTACCAGTCCTAACTCTTTCTACTATTACTGGAAATTCTATGGGCCGTTCAGCACGCTTAAGTTATAATCTGAATAAGGCTGATGGCGTTACCGTCTCAAAAATTAGTGCCACTATCAAAGCCAAGGGGTTAGAGGATCGGACTCTTGACTTGACGAGTGATCAGCTGGAAGCAACAGTTGAGAATCTAAAACTTTATACGGATTACACAATATCTACAAAGATGGTCTTTAATCGTGGTAAGGGTGAGGAGAGCACTCTGCTTGAAGACAAAAATCTCCGTCTAGAGCTTAAAAAGCTGGAAATAAAAGATATCAAGGAAACAAGCCTTATCAAGGTTGACAATGGCAGAGAGACTGAGATTCAACAATTGTCGGAAGCACCAAGTGATTTGGAAAGCTACTACCTCAAGGTCAGCTCTAAAGATCATAAGACCAGCCGTTTAGCCATCAAGTCTATTCAAACTGAGAGAATAAACGGAAAAGAGTATTACAAGGTGACTGCTGAGGCAACTGACTTGATTCAACGTAATGCTCAGAAAACCTTTGAAGCAGGCTATAGCTACTACTTGGCTAAGTCAAGAACTGATTCAGCTACTGTTGCTAATGTAAAAGAATACGCTTATCAGGATATCCAAGATTATGATAGTCACCATGATCAAGCCTATCGCAACCTTGAAAAATTGCAACCTTTCTACAATAAAGAATGGATCGTTAATCAAGGGAACAAGCTTGATCTTGATCACAATCTAGCCAAGAAAAGGGTAGTCTCTGTTATTGCCATGAAGGGACAAGACTTTGTGACGGACCTGTCAGCGGCAGACCATATCATGGTTCATTATGCAGATCAGACCAAGGATGTATTTGCAATCACCTCACAAAATTCTGGCTTGACTGCCATCAAGGAATACAAGATTGCTGACTTGGATGTGCTGTATACTCCAGATATGCTAGTTAAGGACCGTTCGACCCTAGCCAAAGAGCTAACATCTATCCTGAAAACAGTGGACTTACAGTCTGATGGGGTTTATCGCATTCTAGATGATCAAACCACTAGCCTTGATAAGAAGGTTGAGGCCGTGCAGAATTGGTATCTAGAAGAAAGCTTTGCAGAAGTCAAAGCGCAGCTGGGAACTCTGGTTGATAAGTTACTCACCAATCTGGATTACCAGTGGAATGATTCACCCGCTAGCATGGCTTCCTTGAAGCAAAAAGTTCAGGATCACCAGTCTGCTATCATGCTGGGACTTGCTTATCTCAATCGCTATTATGGTATCCGATTTGCCGATTACAATCTGAAAGAACTCATGCTCTTTAAACCAGATTTTTATGGCCAAAATGTGGATATCTTAGATCGGTTGATTGAACTCGGTTCAAGAGAAAGTAACCTAAAAGGCGACCAGACTCATGAAACTTTTGCCAGAGTCTTAGCCAAGGGTACAAAAACTGAAGATTTACATGACTTCTTAGATTACAACAGACAGTTGTTGACGACTGACAAGGATATGAATGACTGGTTTGTGAATGCTACCAAGGGCCATGTGTACATAGTAGAGAGAGCTTCTAAGAATCAAGAAATTGCAAATCGGAAGCATCGGGCTTATGACAATCTGAATAACTGGTTGCATCGCAATATGATTCTGCCTTTGTTGAATGTGAAGAAGGCACAGATGTTCCTGATTTCCAACTACAATACCATTACCTTCGGATCAGCTGATAAATCTGGCAAAACCATAGACCAGATGAAGGCTGACATTGATCTAGTCGCGGATCGTCAGTTGACTTACTTGGATTTCTGGTATCGACTTGCCGCTGATGATGTCAAAGACCGTATGGTTAAGAGTGACTTTAATGTAGCTACACCAGTTTGGGAAGGCTATCGCGTTGATGGACGTGGCTGGGTAGAGCGTTATGGACATACTAGTGGTATGGCAGACTACGCACCGATTCGTGAAGTATTTGGACCAGCAGGTCGCTACTATAAGGACAATAAGCTAGGAGCCTATGCCTCTATCTATCCAAAGATAAATGCCAGAGATGCTGTTCACTTTGTAGAAATTGACATGATGAGTGAGTATGGCTTGTCTGTCTACACCCATGAGACAACGCACGTCAACGATCGTATTGTCTATCTGGGGGGATACAAACATCGTGAAGGAACCTATGTAGAAGCCTATGCTCAGGGTATGCTCCAGTCACCGGCTGAGGAAGGTCATCAGGGTGAATATGGCGCTCTCGGGCTCAATATGGCTTATATGCGACCAAATGATGGGGACCAATGGTACAATCCTGATCCGACCAAGTTGCAAACACGCCAGCAGATTGACCACTACATGAAAGGTTATAATGAGGCCTTGATGCTTCTAGATTATCTGGAAGGAGAACGAGTCCTCGCTAAGAATGATCTGGCTTTGAAGAAGGCTTGGTTCAGCAAGATGACCAAGCAAATGCGCTATCAGGACCAAGATAATAAACTCCTTGCTCCAAACCAGTGGGACTATGTCCGTCCATTGACAGATGAGGAAGCCAAGACTCAGCTAAATTCTGTAGATGACCTCATCAAACATAACATCATCACCAATAGGCATTATCAGGGAACTTACCGACCAGAAGAACTCAAGACAGCTTATGTCAATGTCAAGATGGTAGATGCTATCTATGGTGGTAATACAAGTCAGGGAGCTCCAGGAGCCATCTCCTTCAAGCATAATGCCTTCCGTATGTGGGGTTATTATGGCTACGAAAATGGTTTCCTAGGCTATGCTTCTAATAAATACAAGGATGAGGCGCTGAGCGAGGGACGTGATACCCTGGGGGATGATTTCATTATCCAGAAGGTTTCGAAAGGCAAGTTCCAGAACTTGGAAGAATGGAAGAAGGTCTGGTTTGACGCTATTATTGCTAAGGCAAAACGAGGAATCCATAGTTTTGAAATTGATGGTCAGCAAATTGATTCTTACGAGAAATTGCAAGACTTGTTTGACCAAGCAGTAGAAACGGATTACCGAAACTTCAAGTATGGAGGCTCAGTTGCCAATTATACAGTAGCTCTGAAGAAAAAAGTCTTCCAAAAACTATTGCAGGTGACAGATGCATTTTCATCTGAACTCTTTCCTAAAGGATAGATAAAAAGTCGGTGTGATAAAAGAGGATGCTATGTTCAGATTTTCTTAGAAAGTGACATCTACTTTATCATTCTCAAAGACTAAAATTGCCAGATCTCCTGTTGGGGTCTGGCTTTTATGGTATACTTAGGATATGCATAGAAAAACAGTAATTGATTTTAGGGCTTTGGGTGAGCGATACACCTTTACTAAGCCTATCAAAGAGTTAAAAACGAGAGATTTAGCAGAAGTAGCAGACTTGCTAGCACAGGTGGAAAGCTACCAAGAGAATGGCTATTATGTAGTTGGTTATGTCAGCTACGAGGCTGCACCTGCTTTTGAGAAAAAATTAGTAGTACACTCAGGTCCCTTGTTAGGAGAGTATCTCCTCTATTTCACCGTTCATGAAAGTGTAGAAAAATCAAGTATACCTCTGACTTATGAGGAGGTGGATTTGCCATCAAACTGGCAGGAAGTAACATCTGCTGAGGACTATGAAAAGGCAATTGCTCAGATTCATCATCATTTACGACAAGGAGATACCTATCAGGTCAACTATACGGTTCAACTCAAGCAGGAGTTGTCTGCCAATCCTTTTGCTATCTACAATCGTATGGTTGTCGAGCAGGAAGCTGGTTACAATGCTTACGTAGAGCATGACGACATGGCAGTGATTTCCATGAGTCCAGAACTCTTTTTTGAGCAAAATGGCCGTGAATTAACGACTCGCCCTATGAAGGGGACGACTAAACGGGGTCTGAACGACAATGACGACTTGAAAGAGGCCGCTTGGTTGGAGCAAGATTCCAAAAATCGCTCAGAGAATATGATGATAGTGGACCTCTTGCGCAATGATATGAACCGTATTTCTGAAGTCGGAAGTGAGCATGTGGAGCGTCTGTGTCAAGTAGAGCAGTATTCTACAGTTTGGCAAATGACTTCGACCATCAAGAGTCAGTTACGACCGGATATTGACCTAGTTGAAATTTTCCGATCGCTCTTTCCATGTGGCTCCATCACAGGAGCTCCCAAGATAGCAACCATGGAAATTATCAAGAACTTGGAACCACAAGCGCGTGGAGTTTACTGTGGAACTGTTGGTCTCCTACTTCCAAATGGAAGACGGATTTTCAATGTGGCTATTCGTACCATTCAACTGCATCGAGGGCAAGCCATCTATGGAGTTGGTGGTGGCATCACTTGGGATAGTACTTGGAAGTCAGAATACCGTGAAGTCCAGCAAAAGGCTGCTGTTCTTTACCGAAAACAGCCTCGCTTTCAACTGATAACGACAGGGAAAATCAGCCAGAAAACCTTTCTC
This sequence comes from Streptococcus infantis, assembly GCF_047460825.1. Taxonomy (GTDB): domain Bacteria; phylum Bacillota; class Bacilli; order Lactobacillales; family Streptococcaceae; genus Streptococcus; species Streptococcus infantis_V. The sequence goes on from NZ_JASHFO010000005.1 coordinate 6,731, forward strand.
TTTGAAAATCAACATCTAGAAAGACTACAAAAGGCTAGTCGTTATTTTGCCTTTCCTTTTGATGCAGAAGACTTGAGACAAAAGATAGAGGAAGAGTGCCAAGCTTGTGACCTCCATCAAGACTACCGTTTGCGAATCAGTCTCAGCAAGTCTGGAGAAATAGAAATTGATCGACAAGTATTGACACCACTTAGTTCTAGCTTCTGTCAGGCTAAACTTTGTCTGCAAGAAGCTGATTTGCAGCAGGCCTTTACCTACTTTAAGACGACACACCGACCGCATTTGACAGTGGGAGAGCAGGAAATCATCTATCACACTGCTGATGGAAAACTGCTAGAAACCTCTATTGGAAATCTGGTCTTAAAAATGGATGGCAAGCTCTATACACCTCCTAGTCAGCTAGGTCTTTTACCAGGGATTTATCGAAATCATTTGCTTGAGAGTGAGCGGATAGAAGAGAAAATCTTGACCGTAGAAGATTTGAAACAGGCAGAAGTCATTTATGCTTGTAATGCAGTAAGGGGCTTATATGAGTTGTCAGTAAGGGAGAACTAAATGAAATTAATATTTTTACATGGCCTAGGTCAGTCAGCGGAGAGTTGGAAAGAAGTGCAAGAGTTGCTTGCAGATTATCCCTCTGAAGCCCTAGACTTATTTCCTTCCGGAGTTGCTACCTACCAAGAAGCTAAGGAGCGCATTTATCAGCGCTTAACAGTGGAAACAGAACCTTTTGTCCTAATCGGTTTGTCCTTAGGGGCTGCCCTTGCATTGGAGCTTTCAAGTTATGATATACCAAACCTTCAGGCCTTGGTTTTGTCAGGTTGCCCACTGAAACTAGCAGGTAACATTCCTTTTTACATTCAGTTGCTGATATTTAAACTACTCCCAAAAAGGATATTTAAGAAGCAGGGAGCAGACAAATCGCTTTTAGTTGGAGTATCCGAGGAATTAAAAACACTTGATTTAAGAGAGACTGCACGGAATTGTCCCTATCCAAGCTTGTTGATCTGTGGTAGTCAGGATAAGCCTAATCTCAGTTCAATGAAAAGTATTCATGAACTGATGCCAGATTCTCAGTTTGAGATCATCCCTGACGGCCCTCATGTCTTGAATAAGGCAAAACCAAAAGAGTTTGCAGAATTAACCAGAAGTTTTCTTGAATTGCTGAAACAAGTTTGATAAAATAATATTGAGATTGACATTATAATTTTAGGAGAAAATCATGAACAAACGTCATTTATTAAAACTAGGCTTAGCTTCTTTACCTGCCCTAGCTTTGTTTTTACAACCTGTTGTGGCAGATGAAAGTATCCATTTTTCAAGCTGTAAGGAAGCTTGGGAGAATGGATATGCAGATATTCATAAGGGAGAACCAGGTTATTCTGCCACTCTGGATAAGGATCATGATGGAATCGCTTGTGAATCGAAGAATGCGCCTCAGGGTGTTTTAAAAGAGAAAAAGACGAGTGCATCTCAAGCTAACAACAATGTAGAACCTGATAGTGCAGTACCTGCTCCTAGTGCAGCAGCTGTAAGTGGCTGGGTTCGTCAGAATGGATCTTGGTACTATTTTTCTGAAAATGGGAAACCAGTAACAAATACTTGGCAGGGTGCTTACTATCTCAAGTCAGATGGAAGAATGGCTGAGAATGAGTGGGTATACGATAACTATTACCAAGCCTGGTATTACCTCAAATCAGATGGATCTTATGCCCGCAATACTTGGCAAGGAAGTTACTATCTCAAATCAGATGGTAAAATGGCTCAGGGTGAATGGATTTATGATTCTTACTACAAAGCCTGGTATTATCTGAAATCAGATGGATCTTATGCGCATAATACTTGGCAAGGTGCATACTACCTCAAGTCAAATGGTAAAATGGCTCAGAGTGAGTGGGTCTATGATTCTTCTTACCAATCTTGGTACTACTTAAAATCAGATGGATCTTATGCTCGCAATGCATGGCAAGGAAATTACTATTTGAAATCGGATGGTAAAATGGCAAAAAATGAGCGAGTGGATGGCGGACGCTATTATGTAGATGCTTCTGGTTTGTGGAAACCATAGAATAGAAAAAAGTTTGGAAAAGTAATGCAAACCTTTGCACTGAATGGCAGATTTTGTTATACTAGTACTGTAAGCATTTTCAATTAAGGATAAGGAGAAGACGATGAGTCAAAAGATTATTGGGATTGACCTTGGTGGAACTTCTATCAAGTTCGCTATTTTAACGCAAGAGGGAGAAATCCAAGAAAAATGGTCTATCAAGACTAACATTTTGGATGAAGGAAGCCATATCGTAGACGATATGATTGAAACTATTCAACACCGTTTGGGCTTGCTTGGATTGTCTGCTGAAGATTTCCGTGGAATTGGTATGGGATCACCTGGTGTGGTTGACCGTGAAAAAGGGACTGTTATCGGTGCCTATAACCTCAACTGGAAAACTCTTCAACCAATCAAAGAAAAAATGGAAAAAGCCTTGGGTATTCCATTCTTCATTGACAATGACGCCAACGTTGCAGCTCTTGGTGAGCGTTGGATGGGTGCTGGTGACAACCAACCAGATGTTGTCTTTATGACACTTGGTACAGGTGTTGGTGGCGGTATCGTAGCAGAAGGTAAATTGCTTCACGGTGTTGCAGGTGCTGCTGGTGAACTTGGACACATCACAGTTGACTTTGATCAACCAATCGCATGTACTTGTGGTAAAAAAGGCTGTCTTGAGACAGTAGCTTCAGCGACAGGTATCGTTAACTTGACTCGTCGTTACGCAGATGAATACGAAGGCGATGCAGAGTTGAAACGCTTGATTGATGACGGAGAAGAAGTAACAGCTAAAACTGTCTTTGATTTGGCAAAAGAAGGAGACGACCTTGCCTTGATCGTTTACCGTAACTTCTCACGTTACTTGGGTATTGCATGTGCCAACATCGGTTCAATCCTAAACCCATCAACAATCGTTATCGGTGGTGGTGTATCAGCTGCGGGAGAATTCCTTCTCCAAGGTGTACAAAAGGTTTATGATGAAAATACCTTCCCACAAGTTCGCACAACAACTAAGCTAGCTCTTGCCACTCTAGGAAATGACGCTGGAGTTATCGGAGCAGCATCACTTGTCTTGCAATAAATAAACATAAAAAGGAGAAAATTGCTTTCCGTAAGCGAGTGATTTTCCTCCTTTCTTTTTTTATGCTATACTAGTTAAGACAATGAATGAGGTGATAGCAAATGACAAAAGCAGATACGATTTTTAAAGAAAATATCGAGCGAATCTTGAATGAGGGTGTGTTTTCCGAGCAAGCACGTCCCAAGTATAAGGATGGAACAGTGGCTAACTCTAAGTATGTAACTGGAGCTTTTGCGGAGTACGATTTGTCTAAGGGGGAATTTCCCATCACAACCTTGCGCCCCATCGCAATCAAATCAGCCATCAAGGAAGTACTTTGGATCTACCAAGACCAGACCAATAGTTTGGAAGTTCTCAATGACAAGTACAATGTTCACTACTGGAATGACTGGGAAGTTGGAGATACAGGGACTATTGGGGAACGTTATGGGGCTGTTGTTAAGAAGCATGACATCATTAACAAGATTCTCAAACAGTTGGAAGCCAATCCTTGGAACCGTCGCAATATCATCTCACTTTGGGATTATCAAGCTTTTGAGGAGACAGATGGCCTTCTACCATGCGCCTTTCAGACCATGTTTGATGTCCGTCGAGTAGATGGGGACATCTATCTGGATGCCACCTTGACCCAGCGTTCTAATGATATGCTGGTAGCTCACCACATCAATGCCATGCAGTATGTGGCGCTTCAGATGATGATTGCTAAACATTTTGGATGGAAGGTTGGGAAATTCTTCTACTTTATCAATAACCTTCACATCTATGACAATCAATTTGAACAAGCTCAGGAATTGCTTCGTCGTGAACCTTCAAACTGCCAACCACGTCTGGTCTTGAATGTACCAGACAAAACCAACTTCTTTGATATTAAAGCAGAGGATTTTGAGCTGGTTGACTACGATCCAGTGAAACCGCAGTTGAAGTTTGACTTGGCAATTTAATACTCTCTGAAAACCTCTTCAAACCAGGCTAGATTCATGGTTTCCTATTTGGTTTTTATTGAGTATAAAAGAATAGAAAAAGAAGTTGGAATTTCCAACTTCTTTTGTTGCTTAGTGTGATACGCGACGACGCGCTGCTTTCTTACGATTCTCTTCGATGAAAGCTGCTTTTTGTTCTTCTGGTTCGATCACTTTCTTTTTAACTGCGTATACTGCACCTGCAACTGCAGCGACAGTTCCTGCAATACCTGTTACAAGACCTTTAGCGAATCCTTTAGCCATGAGTATTCCTCCTTTAACTTATAAATCAGCCAGCTACCTCAAGAGGTCGCATTTTTCTGACTGACCTTTTTGTGATATAATAATAGTAACGAAAAAATGGGAATTTTTCAAGGAAAAAAGATGAAAACAAAAATAATTGTGATTGTTGGACCGACTGCAGTTGGAAAAACAGCTCTAGCCATTGAAGTTGCTAAGCGTTTTAATGGTGAAGTAATTAGTGGTGATAGCCAACAAGTCTATCGAGGACTAGATATTGGGACAGCCAAGGCTAGTCCAGAGGAGCAGGCAAGTGTTCCTCATCACTTGATTGATGTGAGAGAGGTAACCGAGTCTTACTCGGCTTTTGATTTTGTTTCAGAAGCTAAGGCAGCCATTGAGGATATTCAAAATCGAGGTAAGCTCGCTATTATTGCTGGTGGGACAGGACTTTATATCCAGAGTCTGCTAGAAGGATATCATTTAGGTGGGGCGACACCTCATGAGGACATTTTAGCTTATCGTGCTAGTCTAGATCCTTTTTCGGATGAGGAGTTAGCCCATCTGGTGGATCAAGCAGGCCTGGAAATTCCCCAGTTTAATCGTCGTCGTGCCATGCGTGCCTTGGAAATTGCCCATTTTGGTCAAGACTTGGAAAATCAAGAGACCTTGTATGAACCTCTGATTATTTGCTTGGATGATGAGCGTAGTCAGCTTTATGAACGGATTAACCACCGTGTGGATTTGATGTTTGAAGCTGGATTATTGGATGAAGCCAAGTGGCTGTTTGACCATTATCCAGATGTTCAAGCTGCTAAAGGAATTGGCTATAAGGAACTCTTTCCTTATTTTCGTGGAGAGCAGAGCCTGGAGGAAGCTAGTGAGAGTCTTAAACAGGCGACCCGTCGTTTTGCCAAGCGCCAGCTAACCTGGTTCCGTAATCGTATGCAGGTGACCTTTTATCAGATAGGAGAATCTGGTGTAAAAGACCGTATTTTAAACCAGATTGAGGAGTTTTTAAATGATTGAAACGGAGAAAAAAGAGGAGCGAGTCCTGCTGATTGGTGTTGAACTCCAGGGCATGGATAATTTTGACCTCTCCATGGAAGAACTGGCTAGTCTGGCTAAGACGGCTGGTGCGGTTGTAGTCGATAGTTACAGACAAAAACGTGAAAAATACGACTCCAAGACCTTCGTCGGTTCTGGTAAGTTAGAAGAAATAGCTCAAATGGTGGACGCAGAGGAAATCACGACTGTCATCGTCAACAACCGTCTGACACCACGTCAAAATGTCAATTTAGAAGAAGTTCTCGGGGTCAAGGTTATTGACCGTATGCAGTTGATTTTGGATATCTTTGCCATGAGAGCTCGAAGTCATGAAGGAAAGCTTCAAGTTCATCTTGCGCAACTCAAGTATCTCTTACCTCGCTTGGTTGGTCAGGGGATTATGCTTAGCCGTCAGGCAGGGGGCATTGGTTCCCGTGGTCCAGGTGAAAGTCAGCTGGAGCTTAACCGTCGAAGCGTTCGCAGCCAAATTACAGATATCGAGCGTCAGCTCAAAGTCGTTGAGAAAAATCGAGCGACAGTTCGAGAAAAACGTTTGGAGTCAAGTACCTTTAAGATTGGTTTGATTGGCTACACCAATGCTGGAAAGTCAACTATCATGAACACCTTGACTAGCAAGACCCAGTATGAGGCAGATGAGCTCTTTGCGACTCTGGATGCGACGACTAAAAGTATTCATCTGGGGGGCAATCTTCAGGTGACTTTAACTGATACGGTTGGATTTATCCAAGACTTGCCGACAGAGTTGGTGTCAAGTTTCAAATCTACCTTGGAAGAAAGTAAGCATGTAGACCTCTTGGTTCATGTTATCGATGCCAGCAATCCTTACCATGAGGAACATGAAAAAACAGTTCTTTCCATCATGAAAGACTTGGACATGGAGGATATTCCTCGCTTGACCCTTTATAATAAAGCGGATTTGGTGGAGGATTTCACGCCTACTCAAACGCCTTATGCATTGATTTCGGCAAAGTCTAAAGATAGTCGAGAACAGTTGCAGGCTTTATTGCTAGATAAGATCAAAGAAATTTTTGAACCCTTTACTTTGCGCGTGCCTTTTTCTAAATCCTACAAGATTCATGATTTAGAGAGTGTTGCTATCCTAGAAGAGCGTGACTACCAAGATGATGGCGAGGTCATCACAGGGTACATTGCTGAGAAAAATAAATGGAGATTAGAAGAATTTTATGACTGATATCAAATCGTTGGCCCTCAAGTATGGTGGCTATACAAGTCTAGACAAGGTATATTTGGACCAGCTTCTAGCTGGTAGGTCTGAAGAGGAGCAACTAGCTCTCATCACCCCTCCACCCAGCGTAGTGAATGCCTACTTTGCAGAACTTTACCAGAAAAAAAGTCCTCAAGCTGCGACAGATTATTTTGCGGAAGTCAGCCAGGAACTGAACCTCTACAATACTGAACCAAGTTTTACTGAAGAAAGCAAACCCTTTATCCGTCTCAATCTATCAGGTAAATCCTTTGGATTTTGCTATGAGAAAGAAGGTCTGGGTAGGATTTTCTCAGAAGCTGAGGAAGCAATTACGGATGACTTACTTTTTGAGATTGCGCAAATTTTTCCTCACCAGCTGGTCTTTGAGGAGTCTGGAAAGATTTACATGAAGGCTGTCGGAGACGAGGAAGTTGTTAGTGTAGAAAATCTCACAGCTTTGACAGATCTGGAAAGTTTGGCAGATGGTCGCAAGCGTCTCAAAGGTTATAGTCAAGAGGATTTGCTACAAGAAGCTAAAGCCTATACTGGTAAGTTTTATTATCGCTCAGAAAACCGCACCGCTATGTTATATTTTGATTAATTAGAAAGTATCGAATGGATATTCAATTTTTAGGAACGGGGGCTGGTCAGCCCTCTAAAGCCCGCAACGTTTCAAGTCTCGCCCTGAAACTCTTGGATGAGATTAACGAAGTCTGGCTTTTTGACTGTGGCGAAGGAACGCAAAATCGCATTCTGGAAACCACGATTCGACCACGTAAGGTCAGCAAAATCTTTATTACCCACTTACACGGAGACCATATCTTTGGTTTGCCAGGTTTTCTCTCTAGTCGTGCTTTTCAGGCTAATGAAGAGCAGACAGATTTGGAAATCTATGGTCCCCAAGGTATCAAGTCTTTTGTTTTGACTAGTCTACGTGTGTCTGGATCACGTTTGCCATATAAGATTCATTTCCATGAATTTGACCAAGATTCTCTTGGGAAAATCCTTGAAACAGATAAATTCACGGTGTATGCGGAAGAGTTGGATCACACTATTTTCTGTGTGGGTTATCGTGTCATGCAAAAGGATCTAGAAGGGACCTTGGATGCTGAGAAACTTAAGGCTGCTGGTGTCCCATTCGGCCCTCTTTTTGGAAAAATCAAAAACGGTCAGGATGTCGTCCTTGAAGACGGCACAGAGATCAAGGCAGTAGATTATATTTCAGCACCACGACCTGGTAAGATTATTACCATTTTGGGAGATACTCGAAAAACAGATGCCAGTGTGCGTCTCGGTGTCAATGCAGATGTTCTTGTCCATGAGTCGACTTATGGCAAGGGAGACGAAAAGATTGCCCGCAATCACGGACACTCAACCAACATGCAGGCTGCTCAGGTTGCAGTAGAAGCAGGAGCCAAACGACTCTTGCTCAACCATATCAGTGCACGCTTCCTTTCAAAAGACATTAGCCAGCTCAAAAGAGATGCGGCAACAATTTTTGAAAACGTCCATGTGGTTAAAGACCTAGAAGAAGTGGAAATCTAGAATCTCGAGAAAGGAAAAGTATGCGTACTGTTCTCATAACAGGAGCTAGCGGAGGTCTAGCCCAAGAAATGGTCAAACTTTTGCCCAATGATCAATTGATTTTGCTGGGTAGAAACAAGGAAAAACTCAGTAAACTCTACGGAAATCATCCACATGCAGAATTGGTCGAAATCGATATTACCGATAGTCAAGCCTTAGAAGGACTGGTAGCTGACCTCTATCTCCGTTATGGTAAGATTGATGTTTTGATTAATAACGCAGGATACGGGATTTTTGAGGATTTTGATAAGATTTCTGATCAAGATATTCATCAGATGTTTGAGGTTAACACCTTTGCTCTCATGAACCTATCTCGTTTAGTTGCTTCTCGTATGAAGGAAATGCGAAAAGGGCATATCATCAATATCGTCAGCATGGCAGGTTTGATAGCTACTGGCAAGTCCAGTCTTTACTCAGCGACCAAGTTTGCTGCTATTGGTTTTTCAAACGCTTTGCGTCTCGAACTCATGCACTATGGAGTCTATGTGACAACGGTCAATCCAGGTCCGATTCGTACAGGATTTTTTGACCAAGCTGACCCAGATGGCAGTTATCTAAAATCGGTTGACCGTTTCCTACTCGAGCCAGATGCAGTAGCTAGAAAGATTGTCAAAACCATAGGAAAAAACAAGCGGGAACTCAATCTTCCAATCCTGCTCAATCTAGCCCATAAGTTTTACACCTTCTTTCCCAAGTTGGCAGATAAGTTAGCTGGGGAAACCTTTAATTTTAAGTGATGAAGCTGTTCCCTTGAGGAATGGCTTTTTACTTTAATTAGGAGGAGTTGTACATCAAAAATAATCCCTGAAAATACTGGTAGTTTATCTCTATTGGATAGTTTTGGAGTATAATTGAGATAAGAAAGGTCATTAGATAAATGAAGTCACAAACCAGCTAGCTTATACTCTTCGAAAATCAAATTCAAACCGCGTCAACGTCGCCTTGCCGTACTCAAGTACAGCCTTTGGCTAGTTTCCTAGTTTGCTCTTTGATTTTCATTGAGTATTACCCCAGATAATGCTCTATGTATAGTCCGAGGTCGACAATGGAATTATTGACAATTGACCAAATCATTTTCCTTACCCAAGAAGAAACAAAAGGGCTGGACTCTGAGATAAGAGAAGGGATTGTCCTGAATAAAACAGATTTGCCAGTGTCCGAATTTGATCGTTTGAAAAGCAAACTTCAAATCCAAGATTTGGATCCGATTTTTAGGAAATATATTCTGGCCTATAACTGGGGGCAGATCGGTTTTTTAAGTTACCAGTTTGGATATGGGGACGACACTAGCCTGACTTGGCTGATCAATCGCAATTTGGAATACCACGATTACTCGACTCTACAAGAAAGAGGCTTGATCATCATTGCAAATGGAGATCCCTACACTATTTTGCTGGATTGTAAAATTGGGACTGTCTATGCTGTTGATGCAGAGATGACCTATGATGAAAAAATATGGCTGTCACCAGATTTTCTAGCATTTGTTAGAGCCATGGGAACGGCTCAATCTGCAGTTTGGAAGGGTTGTGAAAGTGACTTTATCCACTTGATGACTAGAAAAGGCCATGAGTCTAGTTTGATATTCTGGCAGAGTCTGGTCGGATTTTATGATTGAAAATAGAAGGAGCAAGTCATGGAATTTCTAGTAGCCGAGGAAGGAATTCCTCAAAATATCGGATGTCAGGGAGCCTTGATTGCCTATTATGGCAGTGAGATAGAATTTCATTATGAAACCGTGCCACCACACGGTGATGCGATTTTTTCTGCCAAGTTGCCTTTGTTGGGGCTTGATCTGCCCTTTTGGATCTATGGGAGAAATCTCATATTCTTAGACGCTTACTACCTTTTAGCTGAAACTGTTAAGAAAGGAACGTGGAATCCGATAACCAGTATGCTCATCAACATTCATACGGGGGAATACGCCAGCCTAGACCACTGGTACAATCATATATCTATTTAGCAAAACGGTCTTGAGTTGAAAAATGATTATGATGGACAAGTCCTGACTTTGAAAACTGTTGACAATCTTCAATGGCTTGCCCTAGATGCTGAATCAGAAGAAAGGTACTAAAAATGGCAAAGAAAAGAGTTACATTACCAAAAGAGTTTAAGGATTTAATGGATGAAGGAAATATTGAAGCCCTTAAAGCAGTCTATGATCGTTGTGAATTAAGCGCTCATGATGGAAGATTTAGCTTATGTACACCTCTGCATATGGGAGAAGTCCCAGATAAATTGGTTATCTGGCTGGTGGAAAAAGGCTTAGATATTAATGTCCCAGATTATTATGGAGCGACTCCTTTGTACCGTCAGGCAACCATGGGAAGAGAGACTGTAAAACTATTGCTCGAATTGGGTGCAGACATTGAAAAAACCAATACTTATGGCAATACACCCTTGCATATGGCAGCTCAGTTTTTTCATCCTAAGACCGTTGCACTTCTCATAGAAAAGGGAGCAAATGTTAACCCTAAGAATGATAGAGGACAGACTCCACTAGATTCCGTTCTCACTGTCTGTCGGGGAATCTATATTTCCCAAACAGCTGAAATTGCCTCTATGCTGCTGGATGCAGGTGCTAAGAAAACATCTGCTATGAAAGAAAAGGTTGAAAATATCGGTAAGGATTTTGAATTTCATAGAGAAGGGATCAATCCCGACTATCTAGAAGCAGCAGATCAGGGTCTAGAAAAACTTTATGCTTTGTTTGATGTCAAGCCGGTAGCCAAACGAATAACCCACGATGGAGTTTCTCCGATTCTCGTAAAAGAAGGTAGCTGGGAGGAGCAATATGAGGAACTATGGTCTTTCTTGATCCCTTCGAGTGGAGCAGCCAAAACTGTTCAGGGAGAAGTTATCCGTATACCAGGTCGAGTCCGAGATGAGCTGGATCGCAATGGTGGGGTCAACTGGGACAGGGACTATAGAAAAATGCTTCAGGCTATGCCTCAATACTTGTCTCTAGGAATCCCTCTTTCAGATCAAGAATTGGAAGAGACTAAAGAGCTTATTGCTCAAGTTCATGGGAAAGATTTTGATGACGAGCCTCGCCTAGACCGCCTGTGTCAGTTAGCTATTGCTTGGATTAAGCAAAATCCTGACCCCCTTCTCCTAGAAAAAACAAGTTATAAGCGCTAAAAAGTATTGGAAGACAGATAAAATAAAGAAATCATGGTGGGATTATGCAACTAATTGACCAAGTTAAAAAAATAGAAACTTATATTTGTGAGTGTTTTGAAGACTGGGATTTGGATGATCCTGTAGGGGAAGGATATCTGGAAGACTATCAGGACATTTCTGGTGCTTCCGAGGAAGAGCTTCAAGTCTTTGAGGAAATATTAGGCGTTCGTCTACCTAGTGACTTCAAAGAGCTTTATAGCTACAAAAATGGGAGTAAATACCTTTCTATTTTACCTTGTGTAATTGACCAGAGAGATTTGACTTTTTCTCTCATGAGTCTACAGGAAATTGAGACTTGTAAAAAGTACTTTCAAAATAGAGATGCTCGGTTAACCGAATTTCCCGACTATTTTTCTAGACAAGACCTGGAAAATATGCGTGATAGTAGAATAAAGCCCTATCTTTTTAATAAAAAATGGCTTCCTTTTGCCCAGTATTGTGACTCTTGTTATCTTATGCTGGATTTTGATCCAGATCAGGAGGGGCAGGAAGGGCAGATTATTTGCTACATCCATGACCCTGATGAAATTATCTATGTAGCAGAAAGTCTTACGGAGTTGATTAAAGGGATAGTGGATGAGATCATATGAACGGACAAATGTATCAGATAGCCTGTATCGTGGCAGCAGCTAGGAAGGCTTTAAAAAATGATAAAGAAATATGCTATAAGCCTGAAAAATATACAAATAAGTTGAGCTTTCAAATTTTGCCGTCAGAAAATGGGGAAGCTACAGAACTTTCTGTATCTGATTGGTTTGAAAACCTTAAGGAAAAAGGTTTGAAGGACTTAAAATTATTTTGTCCTATTTCAGTTGAAAACAGAGGTATTTTAGGATTTTCCAATACAACACAGAGTGCAATTCTCTGTTTTTATAAAGATGGGAAGGCAAGCTATTTCCTACCAAATTGGGAATCTGCTTCTCCAGGCAGAGGCTGGGATGTTACCTACACCGAGTATGAATGGGAAAGGTCTTCTCAAGACATTCCTCACTATGAAAATAATCTGGAAGAATTTAAGGACATATTGACTCGTATAGAAAATCTAGCAATTAAAATTGAATGTGACAACTTTGCAAAAGTCTTTCACTCTGCTAGAAACCATCTCCTTGACCTTGATGCTACTAAGGTGCTAGAGGAGCCTCAAATTCCGCCACAAAATCAAAATATATTTAGAGCCGCAAGTGCAGCGGATGTCTTTGGAGGAATGGGCTCCTGGAATGATGAACCTGGATGGCTGGCACAAGATAAGGGACTTGGTCAACAATACGATGAACTTTCAGATCAATTGCTAAGAAATATTAGATCAGCCATTCTATTTGCCATCAACGAGTGGTGATGGATTAGGAGAGAGAAAATGGGGAAGTTAAAGTTAAGTCTATTGAATAAATGGGAACTAGACAAGGACTACAATAGTGTTCTCAATTCTGTCATGTTACAGGATGGTAGAGCCTTTGTCTTAACCAGTGAGAAGGAAACTTTCAATCGCTACTGTCTGATTGAAGTATCACCTTTAGGTGTGAAGGAGATAGATGCTTGGGATTGTGACCATGTTTGGGAGGAAGAGCCTCTACTCTTTACAGATGGACAAAATATTGGCATCATCAAGGCTGGTAAGGAAATAGTCTATTATACTGGTGATTTTTCTCATCCAGAAATCATTGCCATACAGGATCCGCAAAGTATACTTCCTAAAAAAGCACAAGAGAGATATTTTCAAATAGTATCAGATAGCACCCAGATCCCTGTGTGTTTTGAAGATCAAGTTTATACCAATCAGGCAAGAAACTTTGCCCTTTTAGAATTTGATAGAGAGAAAAAGCAGGCGAAGTGGACCACTTATTCGCATATTGATAAAAAAGGTTTAAACCACCACGACAGGGGCTCGGACGCTAGTCCTAAAATCGATAGTATGAAATGTTGGCAGCAAGACCTCTATGCCTTTAGCTCTGGAGAAAGCCAAACCTCCGTCAATAAATGGGGCATGGACTATTATGCTCTTGTTAAAATCTCTAGTGATGGTCGTATTATCGAAAAGTTATTAGAATCTGAACATTTAAAGGCTTTAGGTAAAAAAGCTGGTGTCAATGGAATTTTTACGGATTCGCCTTATCTGATCCTGAGCCCCCTATTTAAGAATGATGATTGGAAGGGCAAGCAAAAGCTATTTTCTCTGGCAACAAGAGAATGGTGCGCTATAGCCTTGCCTAGAGGAATGAGTAAACACAAGCTTCAAAATATGACAGACAACTTTTGTTTAACCTTCCTTTACGACAGAGGATTAAAAGAACTTGCCCTTTGTCGGATTGACTAGGCTGTAAATCGGAGTTAGAAATATTCTTAGAACAGAAGAAAACAAAAAAGCCTAAAAATGTTAAAACATCTTGACATTTTATCGATTTAGAGTATAATAAAAAATGTAAAGAGCTCTTGACATTGTTTTGACAGATTGGAGGAACAGGACTATGAGAAAAATGGATGAAATGGACAGAGCGATTCAGCTACGTTCTGAGGAATGGGGTTATAAAACGGCTCTATTTGGCTTATGTGGGTGGACAGTATTTAATATTTATCAATCTATTACAAAAGGCATTGAACTTGAAATGTTACCATGTCTGATTTTATGTTTATCTATTTCTGTTCAAGGATTTGCACAAACTGCCATAAAACAGAAAATGATTGATGGTGATGAAGATTTTAAAGAACCTAATAAACTTGTTCAAGGAATATTTTTGATGGTTGTTATCCTTATCGTAGTTTTGGCAATTGGCATTTATTGTTTTCAGAAAGACTAATGCTGTATGAAAAATAATATCAAACAGCTAAGAAAGTCTGAAGGACTACGTCAGGAAGATATGGCAAAAATATTAGGCGTTAGTCGACAAACCATTATTGCTATCGAGAATGACAAGTACAATCCTACACTTGAACTAGCAATGAAAATTGCAAGGTTGCTACAACTACATGTTGAAGAGATTTTCATTTTAGAAGATTAAAGATATCAGATAGCATTTATTCTAATCATCTGATTCGTAATGATGGAGAGTTTTCCGGTTCATGGAAACTCTCTTTTTAAAGCTCATAAAGAGTCTACTCAATTTTACCCTTGTCCATCTATATATCTATCGTAAAACTGGTATAAAAATTGCAAATCGAATCTTAAAATAGTATACTAGTTCTGTTAGTTATGAAAACGTTTTTGTTTTTGTTGATGATGATTATTTAGGAGACAAAATATGGAATTAACAGCCATTTATCATAGACCAGAATCAGAGTATGCTTATCTTTACAAAGAAGGTCAGCTACATATCCGAATCAGAACCAAGAAAGATGATGTCCAGCAGGTCATTTTACATTATGGAGATCCCTTTATCTTCATCGAGGATAAGTATGAAGCCAAGAAAGAAATGACTAAAGTAACCTCGGATGCTTTATTTGATTATTGGCAGGTTACGGTCTCTGTTGATTTTGCACGGATTCAGTATCTCTTTGAGCTCCTTGATAAAGAAGGTCAAGGTGTCTTTTATGGAGATAAGGGTTGTGTAGAACATACTCAAGAAAACTTGGATGCTGAAGGAAATGGTTTCAAGCTTCCTTATATTCACGAAATTGACGGTTGCCAGGTTCCTGACTGGGTTTCAAATACCGTTTGGTATCAGATTTTTCCAGAACGCTTTGCTAATGGAAATCCTTATTTGACTCCAGATGGAGCTCGAGAGTGGGATGCTGTCATTGCACCTAACATGGATGATTTTTTTGGTGGAGATTTACAAGGGATTATTGACCATTTAGACTATCTTAAAGATTTGGGAATCACTGGACTTTACCTATGTCCAATTTTTGAAGCAACGACCAATCACAAGTACGATACGACGGATTATTTTGAAATTGACCGTCACTTTGGAGACAAGGAAGTCTTTCGTAATCTAGTCGAGGAAGCCCACAAACGTGGTATCAAGATTATGCTAGATGCGGTATTTAATCATATTGGCAACCAGTCAGTCCAATGGCAGGATGTTCTAAAAAATGGAGAAAACTCAGTTTATAAAGATTGGTTTCATATACAAGAATTCCCAGTTACTGAGGATAAACTTCAGAATCCAAGACAACTCCCTTATCATACTTTTGCCTTTGCTAGCTATATGCCTAAGTTGAATACAGCTAATCCGGAGGTTAGGGACTATCTTTTAAGTGTTGCGACCTACTGGATTGAAAATTTTGATATCGATGCTTGGCGTTTGGATGTTGCAAATGAAATTGACCATCAGTTCTGGAAAGATTTTAGAAAGGCAGTTCTAGCTAAAAAGCCTGATTTGTATATTTTAGGTGAAATCTGGCATACGTCTCAGCCTTGGCTACAAGGGGATGAGTTCCATGCGGTCATGAACTACCCACTCTCTGAAAGTATCAAGGATTATTTCTTGCGTCAGCATAAAAAGACAGAGCAGTTTATTTCAGAAATCAACAGCCAGTCTATGTACTACAAGCAACAAATCTCAGAGGTGATGTTTAACCTTCTGGATTCTCACGATACAGAGCGTATCCTCACAACTGCCAAAGGCAATGTGCAACATGTCAAGGCTGCTTTAACCTTCCTCTACCTTCAAAAAGGGACTCCTTGTATCTATTACGGAACAGAGCTTGCATTAATAGGTGGACCAGATCCCGACTGCCGTCGTGTCATGCCTTGGGACCGTGTGTCTGAGGACAATGATATGCTGAATTTCATGAAGCAATTGATTCAGGTCCGTAAGGAAATTTCAAGCATGATCCAGCATGGTTCCTATAGCTTGCAAGAAGTGAAACCAGATGTTCTAGCTTTGAAATGGAACTATGAAGGGAAAGAAGTTCAAGCCATCTTTAACCAGTCTTCTGAGAGTTTTGTTTTAGATAGAGATTCAGTTGATTTAGCTAGTCATTGCCAGCTTGAAGATGGACATCAAGTCATCTTACCTGATGGATTTGTAGTTACTGTTTCTGAGTAAAAAGGATTAAAATAATGGCACTCAAGGAAGTTTATGATTATTTTCGTCACTATGATAAGGAAACTTATCAAGTTGTCGCCTGCATGGGCAATGAACCATCGGAAGAAGATGTTCAGGATTTTGAAAATCAATACGGCATTCGTCTGCCAGAAGATTTCAGGGAATTCACCATGTCAGCTCTGGGAGATCTCTTTATGGAAGTCAGGGAAGAGCTATGGCCAAGAGCCAAGGCTTACGATGTAGCCCCTTTTTGGACCTTCTGCCGAGGTATCAAGGTCTTGGGAATTGCAAATGGCATCCCAGACTTCCTAGACATTCGAATAAAAACTAAGGAATTACATGATTTAGGATTTGTTGACTATATTCCATTTCTATCTATCATCGGGGATGGAGATGTGATTTTCTGCTTTGATAAGGACAATCACATAGTAGCTTTGGATTGCTATAATAGTGGTGAAACTGAAGAGCTTAATTGTGATTTTTCAGAGCTTTTGCTGCAGCAAATTGCAGAGTTAGAAGAACGTAAAGATGAGATGGTCAAGCTTTTGGAAAAGGGGAAATCTAGTCAATAATCTAATAGGAAATATCAGTGTGATAGTCCGTAAAAGAGGTTGGGACAAAAGATCCCGACCTCACTTTTTATTAGCAATCAAACTTCGACGCGGTAGCTGATTGAACTTTTTGTTCGTCTTTTATACTCTTCGGAAATCTCTTCAAACCACGTCAGCGTCGCCTTGCCGTACTCAAGTACAGCCTGCGGCTAGCTTCTTAGTTTGCTCTTTGATTTTCATTGAGTATTAGACTCCAAAAAGCTCCTAATCATCCTCGCGGGGATGGGACTACGAAATCGAGACTTTGTCTATCGATTTCTGTCCCACCGCCTTTTTTAGTAAAATCATTCACTAAATGTACATTCAGATTTTTAAAGTTTTCTACAAATTATAGGAAAAAGAATCAAAAGTATGATTTTTACAGGACTTCTATTGAATTTTCTTATATTATTTTATAAAATAGAAGCAAAATACTACTGAAAAGTAGAGCGCTTACATAAAATTGGAAGCGGTTACGAATATAAGGAGGATCTTATGAGAAAAGATCATTGGAATCGAAAAAGAGTGTACAGTATCCGAAAATTTACCGTTGGAACTTGCTCTGTAGTTATCGGCACTTGCTCAGTCTTATTTGGAGCAAGTGTAGCTGGTGCAAACCAAGTTTCAGCTGATGAAACTCCAATTGCAGTTGCTGCAGAAAAAGTAGAGGATGATTCTCATAAAGAGGAACTTGGTGAAACAAGAAGTCTAGAACAACCAGCATCAACTGAATCAGTTGCAAGTGAAGTTGCTACATCAGCTCATGAAGTTGAAAAGGCACAGGACGATCAAACTGTACAAGCAGATTCTGATAAAAAAGAGGATTCCATCTTAGATAAGAAACCTCAAGCAATTACTCAAGATCAATCTTCTCAAACGGAAAAACCGGATCTAAAACCGGCTACCAGTGAGGAGGTAAATCAATTGGTTGAGGACCGTAAAGTAGAATTTAACCAAAACTGGCATTTTAAACTCAATGCTAATTCCAAAGACGCTATCAAACCAGATGCAGATGTATCAAGCTGGAAGAAATTAGACCTTCCTCATGACTGGAGTATCTACAATGACTTCGATCATGATTCTCCTGCCCAAAATGAGGGTGGACAACTCAATGGTGGTGATGCTTGGTATCGTAAGACCTTTAAACTTGATGAAAAAGACCTTAATAAGAATGTTCGCATGGTCTTTGATGGAGTTTATATGGATTCGCAAGTCTACGTAAACGGTCAGCTAGTTGGTCACTATCCAAATGGTTACAACCAATTCTCTTATGACATCACTGATTATCTCAATAAAGACGGTCGTGAAAATGTCGTGGCTGTACATGCGGTTAATAAACAACCAAGTAGCCGTTGGTACTCAGGAAGTGGTATTTACCGCGATGTTACCCTTCAAGTCACAGATAAGGTTCATGCTGAGAAAAATGGAACAACTATCTTAACACCAGACCTTGAAAAACAACAAAATGGTAAGGTTGATACTCATGTAACAAGTAAGATCGTCAATACAGATGACAAAGATCATGAAATTGTTGCTGAATACCAAATTATTGAACGAAATGGTCAGGTTGTAACGGACGTAGTTCGTACAGATAGCCAAGTCTTGAAAGCTCATCAATCAACTAGCTTGAATGCTATTTTGCAAGTTGAGAAACCAAAACTCTGGACAGTTCTTAACGATAAACCAGCTCTTTATGAATTAGTGACTCGTGTTTATCGTGACGGCCAATTGGTTGATGCTAAGAAGGACTTGTTTGGTTACCGTTACTATAACTGGACACCAAATGAAGGATTCTCTTTGAATGGTGAACGCATTAAATTCCATGGAGTTTCTCTTCACCACGACCACGGAGCTCTAGGGGCTGAAGAAAACTATAAGGCAGAATACCGTCGTCTGAAACAGATGAAGGATATGGGTGTGAACTCTATCCGTACAACCCACAATCCAGCTAGTGAGCAAACGTTGCAGATCGCTGCAGAACTAGGTTTGTTGGTGCAAGAAGAAGCCTTCGATACTTGGTACGGTGGGAAGAAACAGTATGACTACGGACGTTTCTTTGACAAAGACGCCACTCACCCAGATGCTAAAAAAGGTGAAAAATGGTCTGATTTTGACCTACGTACAATGGTCGAAAGAGGCAAGAACAACCCTGCTATCTTCATGTGGTCTATCGGTAATGAAATCGGTGAGGCAGACGGTAAAGCTCGTTCTCTAGCAACGGTTAAACGCTTGGTGCAAGTGATCAAGGCTGTTGATAAGACACGCTATGTTACTATGGGAGCAGACAAGTTCCGTTTTGGTGATGGTAGTGGTGATCATGAAAAGATTGCCAACGAACTTGATGCGGTTGGATTTAACTATTCAGAAGACAACTATAAGAAGCTTCGTGCGAAGCATCCAAATTGGTTGATTTACGGTTCAGAAACTTCTTCAGCAACTCGTACTCGTGGTAGCTATTTCCGTCCAGAAAGTGAGCTAGTTCATAGCAACCAAGCTTACCGTCATTATGAGCAATCAGACTACGGTAATGACCGTGTTGGTTGGGGTAAAACAGCCACTGCATCTTGGACTTTTGACCGAGACAATGCTGGTTATGCTGGTCAGTTTATCTGGACAGGTACCGACTATATCGGTGAGCCTACTCCATGGCACAACCAAAACAACACACCAGTTAAGAGTTCTTACTTTGGTATCGTAGATACAGCTGGCATTCCTAAGAATGACTACTACTTGTACCAAAGCCAATGGGTTTCTGCTCAGAAGAAACCAATGGTTCACCTCCTTCCTCACTGGAACTGGGAAAATCCTACTCTGAAAGCAAATGTAGCGGACGCAGATGGTAAGATTCCTGTTCGTGCATTTTCAAACGCTGCAAGTGTGGAATTGTTCTTGAATGGTGAGTCCCTAGGTAAGAAAACCTTTAACAAGAAACAAACAAGTGATGGCCGTACTTATCAAGAAGGTGCCAATCCCAAAGAACTATACCTTGAGTGGAAGGTTGCTTATCAACCTGGAACCTTGGAAGCAGTAGCCCGTGATGAGGCAGGTAATGAAATTGCTCGTGATAAGGTTACGACTGCTGGTGAGCCTGCAGGTGTTCGCTTAGTCAAAGAAGAAAATGCTATCGCAGCAGACGGGAAAGACCTCACTTATATCTACTACGAAATCGTTGATAGCGCTGGCAATGTAGTTCCTACTGCTAATAACCTTGTGCGCTTCCAGTTGCATGGTCAAGGTCAAATTGTCGGTGTGGATAACGGTGAACAAGCTAGCCGTGAGCGTTACAAAGAACAAGCAGACGGTTCATGGATCCGTAAGGCCTTCAATGGTAAGGGTGTTGTCATTGTCAAATCAACTGAGCAAGCTGGTAAATTTACCTTGACTGCCCACTCTGATCTCTTGAAATCTGATCAAACTACTATCTTCACAGGTAAGAAAGACCAAGCAGAAAAAACAGTTTTGGGTACAGAAGTTGCTAAAGTCCGTACCGTTATCGGTCAAGCACCAAAAATGCCTAAGAAAGTAGCCTTTATCTACAGTGATGGCAGTCGTGCCAAACTTCCAGTCGAATGGTCAGCAGTTGATGTCAATGAACCAGGAATTGTGACTGTTAAAGGTGTGGCAGACGGACGAGACGTCGAAGCGCGTGTTGAAGTCTTGGCTCTCGAAGCAGAATTGCCTGTAGTCAAGAGAATCGCTCCAAATACAGACCTAAATTCAGTTGACAAATCTGTTTCTTACGTATTATCAGATGGTACTGTAGCAAGCTATGATGTTGATAAGTGGGAAATTGCAGCTGAAGATCAAGCTAAACTAGCAATCCCAGGCTCTCGCATCCAAGCAAAAGGTATTTTAGAAGATGAAGAAATCGCTGCGACCTTGGTAGTTGCAGAAGGGGAAGCTGCTAATCCAGTAGTTCCAAGTGTAACTGTAGCAGATCAAGCGGTTGAAGGTCTTTCAACTGACCAACCTGTAAAATATCACAAGCTTGCTTATGGAGTAGCCTTGCCAGAGGTCAAAGCTACAGCTGAAAATGCTCAAGTGACAGTTATTCAAGCTAATGAAGCAAATGGTATGCGTGCAAGCATCCATGTTCAACCAAACGATGGTGGCCCACTACAAACTTATGCTATCCAATTCCTACAAGAAGCTCCACAAATTGAACGTTTGAGCCTAGAAGTTGAAAATGCAGCTACTTTGAAAGAGGACCAAACAGTCGGTATCAAGGTCTTGGCTCACTATCAAGATGGTACTCAAGCAGTCTTGAAGGCTGACAAGGTTAGCTTCTCAACTACAGGTGAAGGAGATGTAGCCGTTCGTAAAGGTATGCTTGAATTGCACAAACCTGGTCAAGTAACTCTGAAAGCTCAATTTGAAGGAGCAGAAGGCCAGATTGACTTGAACATTCAAGCAAATACTGAAGATAAAGTCGTCCAAGCCATCCGTCCAGTTAGTGTCGTGACAGGTTTGAACCAAGAACCAAGTCTACCTGCTACTGTAACTGTAGAGTATGACAAAGGATTTCCGAAGGTTCACAAGGTGACTTGGCAAGCAGTTGCTAAGGAAGACCTTGCTAAATACCATAGTTTTGATGTCTTAGGTAAAGTTGAAGGAATTGAGAAAGAAGCACATGCTAAGGTATCTGTCGAAGGTATCATTGCTGTCGAAGAAGTGAGCGTAACTACTCCAGTTGCAGAAGCTCCTCAACTACCAGAGAGCGTTCGTACTTACCACTCAAATGGCCAAGTCTCTTCAGCTAAAGTAACTTGGGACGCAATTGAACCAAGCCAATACGCGCAAGAAGGCAAGTTTACTGTGACAGGACATGTCGAAGGTACTCAACTACCAACTAAACTTCATGTTCGTGTGTCTGCTCAGACAGAAACTGGTGCTAATATTTCTGACCAGTGGACTGGTTCAGAATTGCCACTTGCCTTTGCATCAGACTCAAATCCAAGTGACTCAGTAGCCAATGTCAATGACAAATTGATTTCTTATAACAATCAACCAGCAAACCGCTGGACAAACTGGAACCGTACAAGTGAAGCATCCGTGGGAATTCTCTTTGGTGACTCTGGTATCATGTCTAAACGTTCAGTGGATAACCTCAATGTAGCCTTCCACGAAGACCACGGTGTTGGTGCACCTAAATCCTATGTCATCGAATACTATGTCGGTTCAGCAACTCCAACAGTTCCTAAGAATCCAAGCTTCGTAGCACGCGAAGACCATGTCTTTAATGACGATAAAAACTGGAAAGAAGTAACAAATCTCAAGGCTCCAGATCAAGTCAGAGCTGGAGAAATGACCCACTTTAGCTTTGATAAAGTCAACACTTACGCAGTTCGTATCCGCATGGTTAGACCAGATGGTAAATGGGGTACTTCTATTACAGAAATGCAAATCTTCTCTAAACAAGTAGCTGCAGCTAAGAATGCTCAAGCAAAAATCCAAGTAGATGGAAAAGATTTGCCAAACTTTAACCCAGGCTTGACTGACTACTATCTAGAAGCAAGCCAAGGAAAAGCTCCAGCTGTTACAGCAAGTGTCACTGAAAATGGTATTGCAACAGTTGTACCAAGCGTAGGTGAAGGAGATCCAGTTCGTGTTGTTGTCAAGGCTGAAAACGGAGATATCCTAGGTGAATACCGCCTACACTTCACAAATGATAAAGATTTGCTCGCAAGTAAACCTGTTGCTGTTGCCAAATCATCTCGCTTGGTTGCTAAAGGACAAACTCTTGAGCTACCAGCAAAAGTTCCTGTTTACTTCACAGGAAAATCTGACTATGAAGTCAAAGACTTGGCTGTTGACTGGGAAGCAGTCCCAGCAGAGAATCTAACAAAAGCAGGTGAATTTACAGTTCATGGTCGCGTTTTGGGTACTGATTTAACTGCTGAAGTGGCTGTTCGTGTAACAGACAAACTCGGAGAAAATCTTTCAGACAACCCAGACTTCGATGATGATAGCAACCGTTCATTTGCCTCAGCAACTAACGATATTGATCCAAACTCTCATGACCGTGTAGATTATGTTAACGATGGTTCAGATGATGAAACCCGTCGTTGGACCAACTGGTCTCCAACTCCATCTGAAAATCCAGAAGTTTCAGTAGGGGTTATCTTCAGAGAAAATGGTAAAATTGTTGAACGTACAGTAGCTGAAGGAAGCATTCGCTTCTTTGCAGATGGTGGAACAGATGCACCTTCTAAACTCGTTCTAGAACGCTATGTTGGACCAGAATTTGATTCACCAGAATATTACTCTAACTACCAACCATACGATCCAGAACATCCATTCAATACTCCTTCTAACTGGGAGAAAGTTGAATACCGTGCGGATCAAGAAGTTCAAGCAGGAACTGACATCCATGTAACC
Organism: Streptococcus infantis; assembly: GCF_047460825.1. Taxonomy (GTDB): domain Bacteria; phylum Bacillota; class Bacilli; order Lactobacillales; family Streptococcaceae; genus Streptococcus; species Streptococcus infantis_V. Next base: position 30,050 of record NZ_JASHFO010000005.1, read on the forward strand.
TTTGCACCGGTCAAAGCTAAAGCTATGAGATGGCGCATGGACAGAAAAGCAGACAAGAAGGGTGTGGCTATCACTGAAATGGCCTTTATCGCTCCAAGTGAAGCTCCTAAAGACAATACAGCTTCTAAACTTCTAGTAGATGGTAAAGAGCTTGCTGACTTCTCTGAAGCTCGTGTGGATTACCAAGTAACCTATAGTGGAAACCGTCCTAAAGTGACCGTTGAAGCTGGTGAAAACGTAGCGGCAACAGTTGTCGATAGTGGTGACGATAAACTTCCAGTCTTGGTACGTCTCGTTTCAGAAAGTGGTAAACACGCCAAGGAATACCGTATCCAATTGACCAAAGAAAAGGTTGAAACTGGAAAAGTTGCCCCAGCTGTTCAGGAAGAGCTTCCTAGCCTAGAAGTGGTAGAAGAAGCTCTCAGCTTCAAGACAGTGAAGAAAGAAGATCCAACTCTAGCAGAAGGTGAAACTCGTGTAACTCAAGCAGGTCGTGAAGGTAAAGAACGTATCCTGACTGAAGTAGCACTAGATGGAAGCCGTACTGAAAAACTTCGCGAAACTATTGAAGCACCGCAAGATGAGATTGTCTTAGTCGGAACTAAGAAAGAAGTATCTGGTAAAACAGATCCAGCTATCCATGAAGTTCCAGAATTTACAGGCGGTGTCAATGGAGCAGAAGCCGCTGTTCATGAAGTCCCAGAGTACCCAGGAGTCATTGGCACAGCAGGTGATGAGCCAGCACCAGTAGTAGAGGTTCCAGAATTTACAGGCGGTGTCAATGGGGCAGAAGCTGCTGTTCATGAAGTCCCAGAGTACCCAGGAGTCATTGGCACAGCAGGTGATGAGCCAGCACCAGTAGTAGAGGTTCCAGAATTTACAGGTGGTGTGAATGGCGCAGAAGCAGCTGTTCATGAAGTACCTGAGTTCACTGGTCATGTAAATGGATCAGAAGGAGCTACCCATCAAGTTCCACACTTTGAAGGTGGCGTTCCTGGTGGAGAAGGAACTACCCACCAAGTTCCAGAATTTACTGGACGTGTGAATGGTTCAGCCCCAACTACAGTTGAAACTCCAGCATACAGAGATGAGCAGTCACAAGTAGCTCTTGCTATGTCACAAGACAAGACCTACCAAGCGCCTGCAAGTCATCAAAATATCCTCCCTGAAACAGGTACTAAGGAAAATGCAACCCTTGCAACAGCAGGTGTTGTAGGAGCACTACTTGGTCTCTTTGCAATGGGAAAGAAAAAAGAAGACGAATAAGATGATGTAAAAGCATCTAAGTCATAGAGATTGGACCAAGAGACTAATCTCGACAATAAAAAGCGGACAAAACTAGTTTTCTGATTTACAGAGGCTGGTCTTGTCCGCTTTTTTGTCTCTTTATCAACTGTAGTGAACAACAAGAAAGTATAATATAGTTGATTGAATCTAGAATAGTACGCTAAGGATTCTAAAACGTTTTTAGAAATTAATTTGACTTTCCTAATCTCTTTGTTCACATCTTATTTCAATCCACTATACTCTTCGAAAATCTCCTCAAACCGCGTCAACGCCGCCTTACCGTACTCAAGTACAGCCTGCGGCTAGTTTTCTAGTTTGCTCTTTGATTTTTCATTGAGTATAAGACAGAGCTGGTTTCTTATTCCTAAATTGTCTTTCAATAGACAACATGTTCCCTTGAAAATATTTAGTCAGCTAAATCAAGGCTAGTCTTAGCCTAAGCCATTTTATCAAATGAAATCACATCCCATATTTTCTCGATGCTAGTTAAACAAATCTTATTTTTAGAAAGTATGACTAGCTAACTTCAATTTAGAACTTTCATATAACTTCTAAGTGTTATATATTATTAAAACCAATGAGGAACTGTTGCATAAAAATGAGAAAAACGATATAATGAAAGTGTTTTCAACGCTAATGATATAAATGCAATGAAAAATATGAAAAGTCAGTCAAAGTCGTGTTATTAGCTAGTTTGTTATGAATTGGTCTTTTCAATCCAGTGTATCTGTTGTGACAGTCACTAAAAGTTATCGATATGATTGGAATACCTACTATAAGTCTAGTATGAATTACCACAGACATAGCTATATTAACATCTAGTCGTGGTCTCGTTATGACAGCTATTCAGAGTATAAAGTAGGTTCTGGCTGGAATTTCTATCGTTATGAGGTCATAAACTACTACAGCGGAGACTTTTAATCGTTAAAGAGTGAGAAAAAGGAGGGTTTGATATGTTAAGGCTTACTCATGTTACCTTAAAAACGCGACAAGTCATCTTACAAGATGTAGATTTCACCTTTAAAAAAGGCAGGATTTATGGAGTTCTTGCTATCAATGGATCTGGAAAGACGACACTGTTCCGCGCCATTAGCAATTTAATTCCTATAAGTAGTGGAAATATTGCAGCCCCTCCTTCTTTATTTTATTATGAGAGTATTGAATGGCTGGATGGAAACTTAAGTGGGATGGACTACCTTCGTCTCATAAAGAACATCTGGAAATCAGACCTGAACCTAAGGGATGAAATTGCCTATTGGGAAATGTCTGATTATATCAGCCTTCCCATTCGCAAGTATTCCTTAGGTATGAAGCAACGCTTGGTGATTGCCATGTATTTCCTCAGTCAGGCGAAATGCTGGCTCATGGATGAGATTACAAATGGTTTAGATGAGTATTATCGACAGAAATTTTTTGATAGACTGGCACAAATCGATAGACAAGAGCAGCTGGTTCTTTTAAGTTCCCACTATAAGGAAGAGTTGGTTGATGTCTGCGATAGAGTAGTAACCATTCATCAGGGTCAGATAGAAGAGGTTTAGTTTATGAAAGATATTGGTCTATTTTTATTGAAAAAAGTTTTCAAAAGTCGCTTAAACTGGATTATCTTAGCTTTATTTGTATCTGGACTCGGTGTTACTTTTTATTTTAATAGTCAGACTGCAAACTCCGTCAGCTTGGAGAGAGAGTTGGAAACTAGTCTTGTAGACCGTGAGAGAGTCATCAATGGATATGAAGAGAAACTCTCCCAAATATCTGACACCAACTCGGAGGAATACCAGATTGCTGAAAGTAATTTAGAATTGCAAAAAAATCTTTTGACGCAAAAGAAAGAAATTCTGGCTTTGTTAAAAGAAGGACGCTGGAAAGAAGCCTACTATTTGCAGTGGCAAGCTGAGGAAAAGAGTTATGAAATTGTATCGAAGCAACCGACTTCTAGCTCTGACTTTAAAATGGCGGTTGACCGCGAACGAAAGACTTACCAAGCCCTATATCCCTTGAACATAAAAGCCCACAATTTAGTTTATCCGACCCACGGGATTGATCAGATTGTCTGGATTTTAGAGCTTATCATCCCAAGCTTGTTTGTGGTTGCTATTATTTTTATGCTAACACAACTTTTTGCAGAAAGATATCAAAATCATCTTGACACAGCTCAGTTATATCCTTTTTCAAAAGTTTCATTTGCAATGTCCTCTCTTGGAGTTGGGGTGAGCTATGTAACAGTGCTGTTTATCGGAATCTGTGGATTTTCTTTTCTAGTGGGAAGTCTGATAAGCGGTTTTGGACAGTTAGATTACCCCTACCCGATTTATAACTTAACCAATCAAGAAGTAACTATTGGGAAGATACAAGATGTGTTATTTCCTGGCTTGTTCTTAGCTTTCTTAGCCTTTATCGTCATTGTGGAAGTAGTGTACTTGATTGCTTACTTTTTCAAGCAAAAAATGCCTGTCCTCTTTCTTTCACTCATTGGGATTGTTGGCTTATTGTTTGGCATCCAAACAATTCAGCCTCTTCAAAGGATTGCACATCTGATTCCCTTTACTTACTTGCGTTCAGTGGAGATTTTGTCTGGTAGATTACCTAAGCAGATTGATAATGTCAATCTGAATTGGAGCATGGGGATGGTCTTACTTCCTTGCCTGATTATCCTTTTGTTAGTGGGGATTCTATTTATTGAAAGATGGGGAAGTTCACAGAAAAAGAGTATGTTAAATAGGTGTTAGTTTTCCTATTTCCACTTGATAACTACTTCATGCAATCAAGAATATGAAAGAACATCCGAATTATTGTTAGCTATAAAAAACGAGGGAAAACGAATATCAGGAGACTCTCAAAATATGAGCCCGCTAAAAAAAGTCATCATTAGATGGCTTTTTTGCTATTAAAAGAGTTATAATAAAGATGGAAATAGGAGAAGAGGAGGAGATAGGATGGCTTATATTGAAATGAAAAACAGCTATAAAAGGTATCATACTGGAGATACGGAAATCGTAGCCAATCGAGATGTCAACTTCGAGATTGAAAAGGGAGAACTAGTCATTATCCTTGGGGCATCTGGTGCAGGGAAGTCAACAGTTTTAAATATTCTAGGCGGTATGGATACAAACGATGAAGGGCAAGTCTGGATTGATGGGACCAATATCTCGAGTTTCACTTCTCATCAGAGAACTAACTATCGTAGAGATGACGTTGGCTTTGTCTTTCAGTTTTACAATTTGGTTTCTAACTTGACTGCTAAGGAAAATGTTGAGCTAGCTTCAGAAATTGTTGCTGATGCCTTGGATCCTGAGCAGGTTCTCAAGGATGTAGGCTTAGGGCACCGTCTAAATAACTTTCCAGCTCAGTTGTCAGGTGGTGAGCAACAACGGGTATCCATTGCTCGAGCCGTGGCTAAAAATCCTAAAATTCTCCTTTGTGATGAACCAACGGGAGCTTTGGATTACCAGACGGGTAAGCAGGTTCTAAAGATTCTTCAAGATATGTCACGTAAGAAGGGGGCCACCGTTATCATCGTGACCCATAATGCCTCCCTAGCTCCAATAGCTGATCGGGTGATTCAGATGCATGATGCCAGTGTCAAGAGTGTTGTCCTCAATCCTCAACCACAGGATATTGATGATTTGGAGTACTAAGATGAAAAGAAAGACATATTGGAAAGACCTGCTCCAGTCTTTCACAGGTTCAAAGGGACGGTTTTTATCCATCCTAACTCTAATGATGTTAGGTTCTTTAGCCGTGGTTGGTCTCAAAGTAGCCAGTCCCAATATGGAGCGAACAGCTGGGGCTTATCTGAAAGAAACTAATGCCGCAGATATGACTGTCATAGCAGATTACGGTCTAGATCAGGCAGACCAGGAAGAATTGCAAACACTATCAGGAGCAGATGTCGAATTTGGTTATACGACAGATTTGACTCTGGCAAACAGTGAAGATGCCATACGGATCTTTTCAAATACTGAAAAGATTTCAAAATTTCAAGTAACGGAAGGGCTTTTGCCTGAAAAAGAAGATGAATTGGCTCTAGCTGATTTTTGGAAAGATCGTTATCAGATTGGTCAAGTCATTCATTTGAGTCAAAAGAATGGCAGTAATTCTCAATTAAAGCGAGATAGTTATACCATTACAGGTTTTGTTCACTCTCCAGATATTTTTTCAAAATCAGATATGGGGAGTTCAGCCAGTGGTAATGGGAATCTAGCAGCTTACGCTGTCGTAACTGAAGAAAATTTTAAGAGCTCTGTTTACACGATTGCCCGCCTGCGCTTTGCTAGCCTAACAGATGTCAATCCTTTCTCTAGTGATTACGAAAAGAAGCTAGAGGAAGAAGAAGAGACTCTAAAGGAACTAGTTGCTGATAATGGACAAGCGCGGCTAGAGAAAATGAAGAAGGATGCCCAAGAGTCCCTTGATGAGGGCAAGAAACAACTGGATGAAGCAGAGACCAACTTGACAGCTGGCAAGAAACGCCTACAGGAAATCGAAACGCGTCTACAAGATCAAGAAAACCAAGTAAACCAACTTCCAGAACAACAAAAAAGTCAAGTCTCTAGTCAGTTAGAAGAAGCAAAAAAGCAATTGAAGCAGGAACAGGAAAAGCTGAGCCAAGCTGAAACGAATCTAGCGAGCGAAAAGGCTAAATGGCAGACTAGTCAGGATGAAGTCAATGCTCTGACAGAGCCAAGCTATCATGTCTACAATCGAAAGAGTTCTCCTACTGGTCAAGGTTATCTCATGTATAGTAACTCGGCCATGAGTATTCGTTCCGTAGGGAATATCTTTCCAGTTGTTCTCTATGCCGTAGCAGCCATGGTTACCTTTACCACCATGACACGATTTGTAGACGAGGAAAGGACCAATACAGGGATTTTCAAAGCACTAGGCTACCATAGCAAGGATATCATTGCTAAGTTTGTGATTTATGGCCTGGTTGCTGGGACTCTTGGAACCCTTCTAGGAATTCTGATTGGACATTACATCTTGGCACCTACTATTTCGCATATCATTACTGAGCGAATGATTGTTGGTGAGAGTCAGCAGTATTTCTATTGGACCTATAGTTGCTTGGCTTTGGGACTAAGCTTAGTAGCTAGTGTCCTACCTGCCTACCTTGTATCTCGCAGAGAATTGCATGAAGAAGCAGCGCAATTATTACTACCCAAGCCACCAGTCAAGGGTTCAAAGATTCTCTTGGAGCGGATAACCTTTATCTGGTCACGCTTGAGTTTTACTCAGAAGGTAACAGCCCGCAACATTTTCCGTTACAAACAACGCATGCTGATGACCATTTTTGGAGTTGCTGGTTCAGTAGCCCTCCTCTTTGCAGGGCTTGGCATTCAATCCTCTGTGGTTGGAGTAGCAGACAGGCAGTTTAAGGACCTGCAACAATATCAAATGATTCTCTCTGTCAATTCTCGAGCTTCAGATTCTGACAAGGCCAAGCTAGAAGAAAAATTGCAGAGTGATGAAGTTGAAAACTATCGTTTAATTTCTTCCAAACAGATTGAGGAAGACTATGCTGGCAAGGCAGGTGTTCAAACCGTGACGATGATGGTAACGGATCAAGATGACCTGGCTCCCTTTGTCCTCTTGGAAAAAAATGGGGAAAAACTGAGCTTATCTAATGGAGTTGTCTTGACAGAAAAATTGGCCCAGTTGGCAGGAGTTTCTGTTGGTGACAATTTTACAATAGATGGGAAAACCTTTAAAGTAGGTGCTATTACCGAGCACTACGTAGGTCATTTTGTCTATATGAATCAGGCTACCTATCAGGAGATATACGGTCAAGCACCCAAGATGAATACCTATCTGGTCCAACTCAAGGATAAAAGTGAAGTCAATACCGAAAGAGTCGCAGGAGAATTTATGGACCAGGCGGCTGTCAGTGGCCTCGTTCAAAATGCTTCCACCATTCAGCTATTTGAAAGTTTTGCCAATTCTCTGAATCATACCATGGCGATTTTGGTGCTGGTATCGGTGCTACTAGCTATTGTGATTCTCTATAATTTGACCAATATCAATGTTGCTGAACGGATTAGGGAACTTTCAACCATCAAGGTTCTTGGTTTTCATAACAAAGAAGTGACCCTTTATATCTATCGGGAGACCATCATACTGTCACTGGTTGGAATGATTGTAGGCTTGCTATCAGGCTATTATCTCCATCAATTTCTCATTCAGATGATCGCACCCGGTACCTTCCGTTTTCAACCCAAGGTCGGCTGGGAAGTTTATCTCATCCCAGTTCTAGCCGTCAGTGTCATTTTGACCATCCTAGGAGTTTTTGTCAATCATTATCTCCGAAAGGTGGATATGTTAGAAGCCCTCAAGTCTGTAGAATAATTGATCGAGGACAAAAACTAATAAGAAAGCCCTTTGTGGCTTTTTTATTTTCATAAAAATGGTAAAATAGTAAGAGTAGAAATGGAGTTCTAGATATGAAACGAATTGATCAATTTGAAAATAAGAAAGTATTAGTCCTAGGATTGGCTAAATCTGGTGAATCTGCAGCTCGTCTTTTGGACAAGCTAGGTGCCATTGTGACAGTGAATGATGGCAAGCCTTTTGAGGAAAATCCAGCAGCTCAGAGCCTTTTAGAAGAGGGTATCAAGGTTGTCACTGGTGGACATCCTTTGGAATTATTGGATGAAGATTTTGCGCTTATGGTAAAAAATCCAGGAATTCCTTATAGCAATCCGATGATTGAAAAAGCTCTAGAAAAAGGCATTCCAGTCTTGACTGAGGTTGAATTAGCCTACCTGATCTCAGAAGCACCAATCGTCGGTATTACTGGTTCAAATGGTAAGACAACGACCACCACTATGATTGGAGAAGTTCTGACTGCTGCAGGGCAAAATGGACTTTTATCAGGGAACATCGGATATCCTGCTAGTCAGGTGGCTCAAACTGCGACAGATAAGGACACTCTTGTCATGGAGCTATCCTCTTTCCAACTAATGGGAATCCAGGAATTCCATCCTGAAATTGCTGTTATCACTAACCTGATGCCAACCCATATTGACTATCACGGTTCTTTTGAAGCCTACGTCGAAGCCAAGTGGAATATTCAAAGCAATATGACAGCTGCTGATTACCTAGTATTGAACTTCAACCAGGAATTGTCTAAAGAACTTGCGAAAAAAACAAATGCAACTGTAGTACCATTCTCAACACTTGAAAAGGTTGATGGAGCTTATCTTGAAGATGGTCTTCTTTACTTCCGTGGTGAAAAAGTCATGGCAGCTGATGAAATCGGTGTTCCAGGTAGCCACAATGTGGAAAATGCTCTTGCAACCATTGCTGTTGCTAAACTTCGTGGTGTTGACAATGAAACCATCAAGGAAACCTTGTCAGCCTTTGGTGGAGTCAAGCACCGTCTCCAATTTGTAGACCAAATCAATGGGGTGAAATTCTACAACGATAGTAAATCAACCAATATCTTGGCAACTCAAAAAGCCTTGTCAGGATTTGACAATAGCAAGGTTATCTTGATAGCTGGTGGTTTGGACCGTGGTAACGAGTTTGACGAATTAGTTCCAGACATCACTGGTCTTAAGAAAATGGTCATTCTCGGTCAGTCTGCAGAACGTGTCAAGCGTGCAGCGGATAAGGCTGGTGTGGCTTATGTGGATGCAACAGATATTGCTGACGCAACTCGAAAGGCTTATGAACTTGCGGAAGAAGGAGATGTGGTTCTCCTCAGTCCTGCTAATGCTAGCTGGGATATGTATGCCAACTTTGAAGTACGTGGAGATCTTTTCATCGACACTGTAGCGGAGTTAAAGAGATAATATGAAAAAAATAGTATTTACTGGTGGGGGAACGGTTGGACACGTTACCCTCAACCTTTTGTTAATGCCTAAGTTCATCGAAGATGGCTGGGAAGTCCACTATATTGGTGATAAAAACGGGATTGAGCATCATGAAATTCTCAAGTCTGGTTTAGATGTCACCTTCCATTCTATTGCAACTGGGAAATTGCGCCGATATTTCTCATGGCAAAATATGGTTGACGTCTTTAAGGTTGCGTTTGGAATCCTTCAATCGCTCTTTATCATGCTTCGACTTCGTCCACAAGCCCTCTTTTCTAAGGGGGGATTTGTGTCCGTTCCTCCTGTTATTGCAGCGCGAGTATGTAGAGTACCAGTCTTTATCCACGAGTCTGACCTCTCTATGGGCTTGGCCAATAAAATCGCCTATAAGTTTGCGACTAAGATGTACTCTACTTTTGAACAAGCGTCTAGTCTCACTAAGGTAGAGCATGTAGGAGCTGTGACCAAGGTTTCTGGCCCAATCATGGAAGAACCTGAAGAAATGGTGGACATCCGAACTTATTTTGATAGCAAACTACCAACTCTTCTCTTTGTTGGAGGTTCTGCTGGTGCGCGTGTCTTTAACCAATTAGTTACAGACCACAAGGAAGAGTTGACTAGTCGCTACAATATTATAAACCTGACAGGGGATGCTAGTTTAAATGAACTCAGTTCAAACCTCTATCGTGTTGACTACGTGACTGAGCTTTATCAACCACTCATGAATCTGGCTGATGTGGTCATTACTCGTGGTGGTGCCAATACTATCTTTGAACTCCTTGCTATGGCTAAATTGCATGTCATTGTGCCACTAGGTCGTGAAGCTAGCCGTGGAGACCAGATTGAAAATGCAGCTTACTTTGTGAAAAAAGGCTATGCAGAGGAGTTGCAAGAGAGCGATTTGACCTTGTCTACTTTAGAAGAAAAGGTGAGCAAGCTTTTGACCCACAAAGAAGACTACCAGAGCACGATGAAAAATTCTCATGAATTAAAATCTGTGGCGGATTTTTATGCGCTACTAAAAAAAGATCTATCATAAGGAAAATCGATGTCAAAGGATAAGAAACAAGAGCCAACTCAAGGCAAGGAATTGTCAGAGTGGCAAAAACGAAATCAAGAATATCTTCAAAAAAAAGCTGAAGAAGAGGCCCAACTAGCCAAAGAAAAGGCCCAAGCAGAAGCCAATAAAAAAGAAGTTGCAAAAACTTTGGAAGAAGAAACCACTTTATCAGAGTGGCAGAAGCAGAACCGTGAATATCTGCGCAAAAAGGCTGAAGAAGAGACCAAGGAAGAACAAGAGTCAGACTTATCTGAAGATACTGAGGTAGAAGAGGCCTCAGATTCTAATCCTGAAGAGCAGAAGGAGAGTGCAGAAGACCAGTCCTCTCCTGAGAATGAGGAGGAAACTACTGAGACAGAACAAGTAGAAGAAGAGGACGAAACATCTGAAGAAACGAAAGTAGAAGAAAAGAGATCTAAGTCTAAGAAAAAGATGGCCAAGCCTTCTATTCCAAGTGTTCATATCTGGCGTGCTGTTACGATTCTAATCCCAAGTTTGCCTGTCTTGATCTTTTCCATCTATCTTTTGACGCCATACTCAACTCTGAAAAACATAGAAGTCACTGGTACGGTAGAGACCAATGCAGACCAAATCAAAGAGGCTTCAGGGATTCGTGATAGTGATTATACCTTTGATCTGCTCCTCAATAAAGACAAGCATGCTGAGATGATTAAGTCCAATCACTGGATTGAATCTGCCAGCATTCACTATCAATTCCCGACCAATTTTACCATCCAGGTCAAGGAATACGGGATTGTAGCCTATTATGTTTCTGGAGAGGATCATCATCCGATTCTTTCTAGTGGGACGGTGGAAACCAGTCCAGTTAGCCTTGTTGATCTTCCAGAAACCTATATGTCCGTACTCTTTAACGATGAGCAGCAAGTCAAAACCTTGATTGAACAACTGGCTGAAGTCAGCCCAGAGATTAAGCAAGCTATCAAAACGATTGAGTTGGCTCCAAGCAGTGTAACCAGTGATCTGCTCAAAATTACCATGTATGATACGGATGAGGTTTTGGTTCCTTTATCAGAACTAGGTAAAAAATTGCCTTACTATAGCAAGATTAAACCTCAATTAACAGTTCCAAGCGGTATTGATATGGAAGTTGGGATCTATAGTTATAGCTTGACGGATAAGGCTTTAGAAGAAGCAAGAATCAAAGCTAAAGAAGAGGAAAAGAAGAAGCAGGAAGAAGAAAAGAAAAAACAAGAAGAGCAAGGGAATCAAACTCAGAATCAAACACAAACTCAAAATCAAACAACCCAACAATCACAGAGTCGTTAAGTTTGAGATGCCTCTATTGACTTGATGATGAGTCCTGTTTTCTACAAGTTCAATCGCTGGTTTTTACTTGACAACTACCGCTTTAAATAATAGAATAGTAAAAAACCTTTAAAGCAGTCCAGAGAGGCAGCTAAGGTTAGACGGTGAAAGGGTGAATTCTACCCATTTTTCGTGGAACCTTGCTGTAGGCAGGTTCCTTTTTTCATGCTCTCTAGCTAACAAAGGTAAAAGGAGAAAAGTATGCGCGAATCTCGTCCAGTTATTGCTCTTGATTTTCCAAGTTTTGAGGCAGTCAAGCAATTTTTAGCTCTTTTTCCAGCGGAAGAGAGTCTCTATCTAAAGGTAGGTATGGAGCTCTATTATGCTACAGGTCCGGAGATTGTTTCTTATTTGAAAGACTTAGGTCACAGTGTCTTTCTGGATCTCAAACTTCATGATATTCCCAATACGGTTAAGTCAGCCATGAAGGTTTTGTCTAATCTGGGTGTTGACATGACCAATGTTCATGCGGCAGGTGGTGTAGAGATGATGAAGGCTGCGCGAGAAGGTCTTGGGAAAGAAGCAAAATTGATTGCTGTTACCCAGTTGACTTCAACTTCTGAAGAACAAATGAGAGACTTTCAAAATATCCAAACCAGTCTTCAAGAATCGGTCATTCATTATGCCAAGAAAACTGCTGAAGCCGGTTTAGATGGTGTGGTTTGTTCGGCTCAGGAAGTGAAACTCATCAAAGAAGCTACCAACCAAGACTTTATCTGCCTGACACCAGGTATTCGACCAGCAGGCGCTGCAGTTGGAGACCAAAAACGAGTCATGACACCTGCTGATGCTTATCAGATTGGTAGTGACTATATCGTAGTTGGACGCCCAATCACTCAAGCCACTGATCCAGTAGCAGCTTATCATGCAATCAAGGATGAGTGGAACCAAGACTGAAATTAAAGAAATAGATTATAAAAACAAAAGGAGTAGACCATGACACTTGCTAAAGACATTGCCAGCCATCTATTGAAAATTCAAGCCGTTTACCTCAAACCAGAAGAACCTTTTACTTGGGCATCAGGTATCAAGTCACCGATTTATACGGACAACCGTGTGACGCTTGCTTATCCAGATACTCGTAGCTTGATTGAAAATGGTTTTGTGGAAGCTATTAAGGCAGAATTCCCAGAAGTAGAAGTGATTGCAGGGACAGCGACTGCAGGTATTCCTCATGGTGCCATCATCGCTGACAAGATGAACCTGCCATTTGCCTATATTCGTAGCAAACCAAAAGACCATGGTGCAGGAAACCAAATCGAAGGCCGTGTGGCTCAGGGGCAAAAGATGGTCGTTGTCGAAGACCTTATTTCAACAGGTGGTTCTGTTCTCGAAGCCGTTGCAGCAGCCAAACGTGAAGGAGCTGATGTTCTTGGAGTTGTGGCTATCTTCAGCTATCAATTGCCAAAAGCAGATAAGAACTTTGCGGATGCTGGTGTCAAACTAGTAACCCTTTCAAACTACAGCGAACTGATTCATTTGGCTCAAGAAGAAGGCTACATCACACCAGAAGGACTTGACCTCCTAAAACGTTTTAAAGAAGACCAAGAAAATTGGCAAAATGCTTAAGATATATAAAAATCAGGTAGTCACTAGGATTACCTGATTTCTTTTTTGTGATTTCATTGAGTATTAGTCTACTTTTCCACCTTCAACAACTAGGTCATCTGCTTTAGCAGCGTCACCGTAAGTTGGGTGAAGTGTTTTTTCATAGGCCTTGTGGAAGAAGTTTTCTTTACCTAATTTTTCGATTTCTTGGTTGATGTAGTCGAGTAGTTCTTGGTTTCCTTTTTGGACTGCTGGCGCAATAGTATCTGGATCGCCTAGAGAAGAAATTCCTACCTCATATCCTTTGTTTTCAAGGGCCCAAGCTAGAACTTCAGTATTATCAGTAGAGAAGGCATCTCCACGTCCATCAAGAAGGGCTTGGTAGGCATCGCTATATTGGTCATATTTTTGAAGTTTCACTTCTGGGTGATTTTTCTCAAAGTAAGTTTCAGCAGTAGTTCCTTTTGTAACGATCAAGGTTTTGCCTTCAAGTTCTTTAACGTCTTTGATAACTTTATCTTTTGGTGACACAACACCGAGAGAAACTTTCATGTAAGGAAGGGCAAAGTCAACTTGTTTTTTACGTTCGTCAGTAACTGTGAAGTTGGCAAGGGTGATATCAACCTTGTTTGAAATCAAGTATTCAGTACGGTTGGCAGCATCAACAGAAACGTATTTAACCTTCACACCAAGGTCTTGTGCTAATTGGTTACCCAGTTCGATATCGTAACCTTGGTAAGAACCGTCGTTGTCAACATAACCAAATGGTTTTTTATCTCCAAATACCGCGATTCGAAGTTCGCCACTTTTCTTAATTTCATCAATGGTACGAGCTTTGGCAGTTGCCTTAGTAGATGAAGCATCAGAGCTTCCGCCTGAACTACAAGCTGTGACGAAGATAAGCGCAAATGCTAGCGCAAAAACAGTTAGAATTGGTTTAAGTAGTTTCATAATAATCTCCTTTATTGATTATAGATATGAGCCAAACTGGCTAAAGTCAAAGACGTTTAAAAATTCTTGTGCTCGTTTCGTTTTTGGATTTGTGAAGAATTCTTGAGCAGTTCCTTCTTCAGCAATCTTCCCTTGGTCAAGGAAGATGATGCGGTCCGCAATGGCTTGGGCAAACTGCATTTCATGGGTTACCAGAATCATGGTACGCCCTTCTTGAGCCAAGTCATTGATAAGTTCGAGGACCTCACGCACCATTTCTGGGTCCAGTGAAGCCGTTACCTCGTCAAAGAGGATAATTTCTGGATGCATGAGAAGGGCACGAACGATGGCTACCCGTTGCTTTTGTCCACCAGATAATTGGCGAGCAAAGCTGTGTTGTTTATCTAGAAGTCCGACACGTTCTAGTAGTTGCAGAGCTTCTTCAGTGACTTCTTTTTTATCTCTCCCTTGAGCCTTGATAGGACCTAGGATGAGGTTTTGAAGGACATCTAGATGAGGAAAGAGTTCATAACTTTGAAAGACCATACCGATTTTTTGGCGAACCAAGTGAAAATCTTTTTTATTTTCAACGATGGACTGGCCATCCAGCAGGATATCTCCTCCTTGAATACTTTCTAAACCATTGAGGCAACGAAGTAGGGTACTTTTCCCACAACCAGACGGCCCTAGGATGACGACCACTTCCCCCTTTTTAACATCTAGGGAAAGTCCTTGGAGGATAGGATTGTCTCCGAAGGATTTTTTTAGTTCCTTGATTTCTAAAATAGTTTCAGACATTTAGTTCCTCCAATGTTTTTCTAAGTGAGTAGATAGTTTGGAAATAGGGAAGCAAACCGCGAAATACAAGACTAGGATGGTTCCATAAATCCAAAAGGAAGCGGTTGGGATAGTCAAACGATTGCTATCTATAATTTGTTGTCCAACTTTGGTAACTTCAACAACCCCAATCAAAACAACCAAGGAAGTCGTTTTAATCATCCGAGTGACAAGGTTGATGGCTTGTGGGAGCAATCTTCTTAAGACCTGAGGGATGATGATGTAGTAGTAGAGTTGAAATTTAGTTAAGCCAAGTGCTTGTCCACTCTCAAATTGATGTTTAGGCAGGGAAGTGATAGCTCCACGAACTAAGTCACCCATCTCAGCTGTTCCCCAGAGGGTGAAAACGATAATAGCAGAAGTCTCACCAGAAATATTGATATTAAAGTTTCGAGCTAAACCAAAGTAAACGATGAAAAGGAGCACCAGCTGAGGCATGATCCGGATAAATTCTAGATAGAAGCGTGTTAAGAAGCGAATCACTCTAGAATGAGAGGTCATGATAATTCCCATAACTGTTCCAAAAATCATGGATAAGAGGACAGACAGGATAGAAATCCCAATCGTGACGCCCAATCCCTGTAAGATCCTTAGGAGATTATTTCCCTGAAAGAGTACTTGCATTCCCGAATCCTGCATGACGGAGCCTCCTTTCTATCCAGCTAAAGACTAGTGAAATAGGTAGAAGCATGATAAGGTAAGAAACTACCAACATGGCTAGTGCGATATCTGTTTCATAGTAGAGGCCAATCAAGTCCTTAGCAACGTACATAAGGTCAGCAAGGGCAACTGCTGAAAAGACAGAAGTTTCCTTGATGAGGAAAATAACATTGGCACTAAAGGATGGTAGCGCAACCGCTGTCGCTTGTGGAAGAACCACGTAGAGAAAGACCTGAAATGGTGTGAGGCCAATGGCTAAACCAATTTCATGCTGGGTTTGACTGACAGCTTCTAGCCCGCTTCGGAAGGATTCTGCCATGTAGGAACCACCTAAGAAGATGAGCCCGACTGTTGCACAGACTTCTGAAGAAAGAACAATCCCTATTCGCGGTAGACCGAAGTAGAGAAAGAAAAGTTGTATCAAAAGGGGTGTATTTCGTGACAATTCTATATAGGCTGTTGCTAACTGTGAGAAAACAGGAAGGCGGTAATGCCGGATGACGCTGACGATGAGTCCCAGCAAAAAAGAACCTAGAATTCCCCAAACTGCAATATGCAAGGTCAGAAAGAATGCCTTTTGATAGAGTGGTAGATATTGTTCAACAATGGACCAATCCAAAAGTAGAACCTCCCATCTAGGAAAATGATACAGTTATTGTAGCATTAAAAGAGAGCTTTGGATAATATGTATTTTTTATTGTGGTGATAAAAAATATTTATAGCGGCGATAAAATTTAAAAATGTGATTTCTTTGGTTGACAAATGTAGATTATAGGTGTATAGTAATAATTGTAATTGACAAATGTAGATTTAGGAGGAATAACAATGCAGATTTCGGATGCAGAATGGCAGGTCATGAAGATTATCTGGATGCAGGGAGAACAGACTAGTACTGATCTCATAAAAGTATTAGAGAAAAGGTTCAGTTGGTCCAAATCCACGATCCAGACACTCTTGGCCCGTTTGGTGGAGAAAGAATGTTTGACTCGGGAAAAACAGGGCAAGTCCTTTGTCTATTCGGCCCTTTTAACGCTAGATGATAGTAGGGGCTTAATGGTTCAGGATATCAAAGACAAGCTTTGTTCTCGAAGAATAAAGCTCTTGCTAGCTGATTTGATTGAAGAATGTGACTTTACCCTAGCTGACTTGGAAGGTTTGGAAGAAGTGATTTCAAAGAAAAAAGCAAGTGCTGTAACAGAAGTAAGATGTAATTGTATGTAAAGGAGACGCTATGTTAAATCTATTTGTATCTATTGTTGTTTTAGGAATGATTGCTTTTATCCTCTTTTGGTTTTTCAAAAAACCGCAAGAAGATGCCAAGAGAGCCCAGCAAAAAAATGGCTATCAGGAGATTCGAGTGGAGGTCATGGGAGGATATACTCCAGAAACCATTATCCTCAAAAAATCGCAACCTGCTCGCATTATTTTTGATCGAAAAGATCCTTCACCTTGCTTGGATCAAATCGTTTTTCCAGACTTTGGAGTGCATGCAGATCTGCCTATGGGAGACCAATATGTGGTTGAAATCACTCCTGAAGAAGCAGGTGAGTATGGTTTCTCTTGTGGCATGAATATGATGCACGGTAAGATGATTGTAGAATAGGAGAAGAATATGACTGAAATTGTAAAAGCAAGCCTTGAAAATGGTGTGCAAAAAATTCGTATCACGGCAGACAAAGGCTACCATCCAGCCCACATTAAACTGCAAAAAGGGATTCCTGCTGAGATTACCTTTCATCGTGTGACACCTTCAAACTGTTATAAAGAGATTCTCTTCGAAGAAGAAGGGATTCTAGAACCAATCGCTCAAGATGAGGAAAAACTCATTCGTTTTACTCCTCAAGACCTGGGTGAGCACGAGTTTTCTTGTGGCATGAAGATGCAAAAGGGAACCTATACCGTTGTTGAAAAAACTAAAAAATCTCTAAGCCTTTTACAGCGTTTTTGGATTACTAGTATCTTTACTGTGCCTCTTGTGATTCTCATGATTGGGATGTCTACAGGAGGAATTAGTCACCAAGTCATGCGTTGGGGCACCTTTTTAGCCACAACACCCATTATGCTGGTAGCTGGAGTTCCATATATCAGAAGCGCCTGGGCTAGTTTTAAAAAGCACAATTCCAACATGGATACCTTGGTTGCTCTGGGAACCCTAGTGGCCTATTTCTATAGCTTAGTTGCCCTCTTCACTGGTCTGCCCGTTTACTTTGAAAGTGCTGCATTTATCCTCTTCTTCATTCTTTTGGGAGCAGTTTTTGAGGAAAAAATGCGAAAAAATACTTCCCAAGCTGTAGAGAAATTACTAGATTTGCAAGCTAAAACTGCAGAAGTTTTACGTGATGATGTTTATGTTCAAATCCCTCTAGAACAAGTCAAAGTTGGGAATCTCATTCGCGTTCGACCAGGTGAAAAAATTGCCGTTGATGGGACTGTGTTAGAAGGTGAAACGAGTATTGATGAGTCAATGGTGACTGGGGAAAGTATTCCAGTCGATAAATCAGTTGGAGATGCTGTCATTGGTTCAACCATCAATAATAGTGGTACGATCATCTTTAGAGCTGAAAAAGTTGGTTCTGAGACTATGCTGGCTCAGATTGTGGATTTTGTGAAGAAAGCTCAAACGAGTCGTGCTCCTATTCAAGATTTGACAGACAAGATTTCTGGGATTTTTGTACCAGCAGTTGTCATTTTAGGACTTCTTACTTTTTGGATCTGGTTTGTTTTCCTAGGAGAAAGCTTTGTGACGTCACTTCTCTACGGAGTTGCTGTTTTGATAATTGCCTGTCCTTGTGCTCTGGGACTTGCGACACCAACAGCACTCATGGTTGGAACAGGACGAAGTGCCAAGATGGGAATTCTTCTCAAAAATGGTACAGTTTTACAGGAAATCCAAAAAGTCCAAACGGTTGTTTTTGATAAGACAGGAACCTTGACCGAAGGGAAGCCAGTAGTGACAGATGTTATTGGTGATGAAAGAGAAGTGCTAAGTTTGGCAGCTTCATTGGAAGATGTATCTCAACACCCGCTAGCTCAAGCTATTGTTAATCGTGCATCTGAACTAGGAATTAGCCTTTACCCAGTGGAAAACTTCCAAGCCTTGCATGGAAAAGGTGTGACTGGGATTATTAATGGTAAACAAGTCTTGCTTGGGAATGCTAAACTTTTAGATGATCTTGCTATTCCACATGATTATCAAGAACGATTTGATTTGCTTGAGAAAGAAGCAAAAACAGTTGTCTTCCTATCCGTGGATGGTCAGTTAAAAGGCTTAATTGCCTTGCAGGATGTCCCTAAGGAAAATGCTCGAGAAGCTATTGCTAAATTGAAAAAACGTGGCCTTAGAACGGTCATGCTTACTGGAGATAATGCTGGAGTAGCCCATGCGATTGCAGAGCAAATTGGAATCGAAGAAGTAATCGCAAATGTCTTGCCAGAGGAAAAGGCACATGAAATTCACAAGCTTCAAAAGAATGGCAAATTGGCCTTTGTTGGAGATGGTATCAATGATGCGCCAGCCCTCAGTGTAGCGGATGTCGGAATTGCTATGGGCTCTGGGACAGATATTGCCATTGAATCAGCAGATCTTGTCCTCACAACCAACAATTTACTAGGATTGGCACGTGCTTTTGATATGAGTAAGAAGACCTTTAATCGTATTCTACTCAATCTTTTCTGGGCTTCTATCTATAACCTCATTGGTATTCCGATTGCAGCAGGAGTCTTTTCAAGTCTTGGTTTGGTGCTCAATCCAGAACTTGCAGGATTGGCCATGGCCTTTAGTTCAGTCTCTGTTTTAATCAGCTCTCTTATGCTTAATTTTACTAAAGTCGATTAATACTCTTCGAAAATCAAATTCAAACCACGTCAGCTTCACCTTGCCGTACTCAAGTACAGCCTGTGGCTAGCTTCCTAGTTTGCTCTTTGATTTTCATTGAGTATAAAAAGGCGGTTTTAACCGCTTTTTTGCTATTCTAAAACAGATTTTCAAAACGTTTTCAATCTGTACTGTAATAGAGAATGAAGTTTTCTGAGCACATTCTTATGAAACTATAAGTAAATGTGATAAATTAGGAGTGTAAATTTACTGAATCGTTTTCAAAAAACATATAAAAGCGCTTTTATTATTCATCAAATTAACTTTTAAGGAGAGTTATCATTATGACTCAAGGGAAAATTACTGCATCTGCAGCAATGCTTAACGTATTGAAAACATGGGGCGTAGACACAATCTACGGTATCCCATCAGGAACACTTAGCTCACTAATGGACGCTTTGGCTGAAGACAAAGATATCCGTTTCTTGCAAGTTCGCCACGAGGAAACAGGTGCTCTTGCAGCGGTTATGCAGGCTAAATTTGGCGGATCTATTGGTGTTGCAGTTGGTTCAGGTGGTCCAGGTGCGACTCACTTGATCAACGGTGTTTACGATGCAGCTATGGATAACACTCCATTCCTTGCTATCCTTGGATCACGTCCAGTTAACGAATTAAACATGGATGCCTTCCAAGAATTGAACCAAAACCCAATGTACAACGGTATCGCTGTTTACAACAAACGTGTAGCTTACGCAGAGCAATTACCAAAAGTAATCGACGAAGCTTGCCGTGCTGCCGTTTCTAAAAAAGGTCCAGCCGTTGTTGAAATTCCAGTAAACTTTGGTTTCCAAGAAATCGACGAAAACTCATACTACGGTTCAGGTTCATACGAACGTTCATTCATCGCTCCTGCTTTGAACGAAGTTGAAATTGACAAAGCAGTTGAAATCTTGAACAATGCTGAACGTCCAGTTATCTATGCTGGTTACGGTGGTGTTAAAGCAGGTGAAGTGATTACTGAATTGTCACGTAAAATCAAAGCACCAATCATCACAACTGGTAAAAACTTTGAAGCTTTTGAATGGAACTACGAAGGTTTGACAGGTTCTGCTTACCGTGTTGGTTGGAAACCAGCCAATGAAGTAGTCTTTGAAGCAGACACTGTTCTTTTCCTTGGTTCAAACTTCCCATTTGCTGAAGTTTACGAAGCATTCAAGAATACTGAAAAATTCATCCAAGTCGATATCGACCCTTACAAACTTGGGAAACGTCATGCCCTAGACGCTTCAATCCTTGGGGATGCAGGTCAAGCAGCCAAAGCAATCCTTGACAAAGTGAATCCAGTTGAATCTACTCCATGGTGGCGTGCAAACGTGAAGAACAACCAAAACTGGCGTGATTACATGAACAAACTCGAAGGTAAAACTGAGGGTGAATTGCAATTGTATCAAGTTTACAATGCAATCAACAAACATGCTGATCAAGATGCGATCTATTCAATCGACGTAGGTGACACTACTCAAACATCTACTCGTCACCTTCACATGACACCTAAGAACATGTGGCGTACATCTCCACTCTTTGCGACAATGGGTATTGCCCTTCCTGGTGGTATCGCTGCTAAGAAAGACAATCCAGATCGCCAAGTATGGAACATCATGGGTGACGGTGCATTCAACATGTGCTACCCAGACGTTATCACAAACGTTCAATACGACCTTCCAGTTATCAACGTTGTCTTCTCAAATGGTAAATATGCCTTCATCAAGGACAAATACGAAGACACAAACAAACACTTGTTTGGTTGTGACTTCCCTAATGCTGACTATGCGAAAATCGCTGAAGCTCAAGGAGCTATTGGATTTACAGTTGACCGTATCGAAGACATCGACGCAGTCGTTGCAGAAGCTGTTAAATTGAACAAAGAAGGTAAGACAGTCGTGATCGATGCTCGCATCACTCCACATCGTCCACTTCCAGTAGAAGTACTTGAGTTGGATCCAAAACAACACTCAGAAGAAGCTATTAAAGCCTTCAAGGAAAAATACGAAGCTGAAGAGCTTGTACCATTCCGCCTCTTCTTGGAAGAAGAAGGATTGCAATCACGCGCAATTAAATAATTCCTCTCGTCGAAAATCAAAAGTAAACATTGTAGATTTTATGCATTGATTTTCTTAGAGAGAAACTTAAAAGATCGGAGCAATCCGGTCTTTTTGTGGAGGATAGTAAATGAATTTAAATCAACTAGATATTATCGTTTCAGATGTTCCCCAAGTCTGTGCTAGCTTGGAGCGTATTTTGGATAAAAAAGCGGACTATGTTGATAACAGTTTTGCTCAGTTCACGATTGGCAGTCACTGCCTCATGTTATCCCAAAATCATTTGATACCTTTGGAAAATTTTCAGTCAGGAATCATTCTACACATTGAAGTTGAAGATTTGGAACAGAATCAAAAGCGTGTGAAAGAATTAGGGATTGAGATTTTACATGGGCCAGTTGTAACTGATTGGGGAACCGAATCCCTGCTAGTAAGTGGCCCTGCTGGTCTAGTGATTGATTTTTATCGTATGAAATAGGACGCTTAGTCATTTGAAGTTAACCAT
Organism: Streptococcus infantis; assembly: GCF_047460825.1. GTDB lineage: Bacteria > Bacillota > Bacilli > Lactobacillales > Streptococcaceae > Streptococcus > Streptococcus infantis_V. Next base: position 51,930 of record NZ_JASHFO010000005.1, read on the forward strand.
AATGATTCTTAAAAAAAATGTGCGAATATGAACTATTGAAAGATCGGAGCAATCCGGTCTTTTTCTTTTATATCTTTTCTGTTAAAATAGATTCATTAGGATATTTTAAGGAGAAAAAGATGCCAACAACTTTCTTTCCATTATTTGGCTTAATGATGTTAGGCTTTGCTGCCTTCACCTATTTTATGTTTTCCTATTTTATATTTAGTAATTATAGTAATGCCAAGAGATGTACCGAAAGAACGGAAGGAGTTATTATCCGATATTCCTATGCTCTTTATAACGGGATTAGCCTTCCAGTGGTTGAGTACACTGTTGACGGAAACCTATACAAGGTCGTAGGGCCTAAATTTCTATCTGCTATTTCAAATACAATCAGTACTCCCTTAGGTTCAATTGTATCTGATGTAAAAACGGATAATTTTGAAAATGGTGAAATTCCACAAGTTTTAAGATACAAAGTTAAGGGGAATAGTTTTTTGTCTTTTACAAAATCTCCTCTTAAGGAACGCTTTCCAATTGGTGGAAAAGTTGCTGTTTATTATGATCCTAAAAAACCAAAACATTCCTATGTAGAAAGACCACTAAGACCTGGGCGATATGCATGGTTGGCAAAATGTTTTATCTATCTTAATGTTTTTATTATGGTTGCTCTAGCTTTCTTTATCATGTTCATTCTTCCAAATCTTATGAAATAAAGCAGTTTTGTATACAAATTTCAACTACCCTATTTGGCTTCTATGTTCATCGTAGAAGCTTTTTTGTAAAGAAAATGCTTTTCTTAAAACATTTTTTGGAGCTATTTCAGCTTTCTTTAAATGTTTGATAGTATAATAGTAGTACTAAATCATGTGAGGTAAAGTGATGACAGAAATACTACAATTTCCAGAGGGTTTCCTCTGGGGTGGTGCTACGGCAGCTAATCAATGTGAGGGAGCTTATAATCTAGATGGTCGAGGTCTGGCTAATGTCGATGTGGTACCGATTGGACCTGACCGTGAAGCCATAATCACAGGTCAGAAAAAGATGTTCTCGTTTGAGGAGGGCTATTTTTACCCAGCAAAAGAAGCCATTGATATGTACCATCATTACAAGGAAGATATTGCCCTTTTTGCGGAAATGGGCTTTAAGACTTATCGACTTTCCATTGCTTGGACAAGAATATTCCCCAAAGGAGATGAAGCAGAGCCAAATGAAGCTGGTCTAGCCTTTTATGAAGACTTGTTTAAGGAGTGCCACAAGTATGGGATCCAACCTCTGGTAACCATCACGCATTTTGACTGCCCCATGCACTTAATTACTGAGTATGGTGGTTGGCGCAATCGTCGTATGTTGGACTTCTATGAGAATCTCTGTCGTACACTTTTTACCCGTTACAAGGGCTTGGTCAAATACTGGCTAACCTTCAACGAAATCAATATGATTCTGCATGCCCCCTTTTTAGGAGCAGGAATTTGTTTTGAAGAAGGAGAAAATCAAGAACAAGTCAAATACCAAGCAGCTCACCATGAGTTGGTGGCTTCAGCTCTAGCGACTAAGCTTGCCCACGAAATTGATCCAGAAAACAAGGTGGGATGTATGTTGGCAGCAGGGCAATACTATCCCAACACTGCCCATCCGAGAGACTACTGGGCTGCTATGGAGGAAGACCGCAAGAGTTACTTCTTCATCGATGTTCAAGCGCGTGGGGAATACCCAAACTATGCCAAGAAGCAGTGGGAACGTGAGGGAATTGAGATTGAAATGACAGCAGAGGATTTGGACTTGTTGAAGAATTACACTGTTGACTTTGTTTCCTTCTCTTACTATGCAAGTCGAGTGGCCTCAGGTGATCCAGATGTTAAAGAATTAACAGCTGGAAATGTTTTTGCCTCTCTCAAAAATCCTTATCTTGAATCTTCAGAATGGGGATGGCAGATTGACCCACTTGGGCTTCGAATCACCCTCAATGCCATCTGGGATCGTTACCAAAAGCCCATGTTCATCGTAGAAAATGGCCTCGGTGCTATGGATACACCAGATGAGAATGGTTATGTAGCAGATGACTATAGAATTGCTTATCTAGAGGCCCACATCAAGGCTATGCGAGATGCCATTTACCAAGATGGAGTAGACTTGCTAGGTTATACAACTTGGGGCTGTATCGATCTGGTTTCAGCTGGAACAGGCGAAATGAACAAGCGCTATGGCTTTATCTATGTGGATCGTGATAATGAAGGTCATGGAAGTCTCAAACGTAGCAGGAAGAAATCCTTCTACTGGTATAAGGATGTCATTGCTAGTAATGGTGCAAGCATTGAGTAGAACTCATTTATTCACTATTTTTATAAAATCTTCTCCCTTCTTTATAAGATAGAAAAAAGAGTTCAATTAGGACTCTTTTTTTGCTATAATGAGGGTGAAAAATCAGACAGGAGATGAAACATGTCAGAACCATTATTTTTAAATTCCGTTATGCAAGAAAAAATTTGGGGTGGGACTAAACTTCGTGATGAGTTTGGCTATGACATCCCGAGCGAAAAGATTGGTGAATATTGGGCAATCTCAGCTCACCCAAATGGTGTTTCCAAGGTAGCCAATGGTCGCTTTGAGGGAACTGACCTCGCTACTTTGTATGCAGAACACCGTGAGTTATTTGGCAATCGTCCAGAGCCAGTATTTCCGCTCTTGACTAAAATCCTCGATGCCAATGACTGGCTCAGTGTTCAAGTCCATCCAGATGATGCTTATGGATTAGAGCATGAAGGCGAACTCGGAAAAACAGAGTGCTGGTATATCATCGCTGCAGATGAAGGTTCAGAGATTATCTATGGCCATAATGCTAAGTCAAAAGAAGAACTCCGCCAGCAGATCGAAGATAAAAACTGGGATGCCTTGTTGACAAAAGTTCCTGTAAAAGCTGGGGATTTCTTCTATGTTCCAAGTGGAACTATGCACGCTATCGGTGCAGGTATCTTGATCCTTGAAACGCAACAGTCTAGTGATACAACCTACCGTGTATATGACTTTGACCGCAAGGATGATAATGGTAACTTGCGCGAGCTTCATCTTGAAAAATCCATCGATGTTCTAAATATTGGTGAGCCTGCTAACAGCTGTCCTGTAACTGTCAAAGCAGACGATTTGCGTTCAACTCTCCTTGTATCCAATGAATTCTTCGCAGTTTACAAGTGGGAAATCACTGGAAAAGTTGACTTTGAAAAAACAGCTGACTATAGCTTGATGAGTGTCTTAGCTGGTCAAGGGAAACTAACTGTGGACAGTAAAGATTATCCAATTCAAAAAGGTAGCCACTTTATCCTTCCAAGCGATGTTGAATCTTGGACACTTGAAGGACAAGATTTGGAATTGATTGTTAGCCATCCGTAAAAAGAAAGGACCTGAGTTCATTACTCAAGTCCATTTTTATAGTTACATAAACTGGGCGATAAAGACCACGATGATAATAATTGGGATGATAAAACGAAGAAGGAAGAACCAGACTTGGAAAAGTCCTTGTTTCCACGGTGTTTCATCAAGGTGTAGTTCCTCCATGGCAAGAGCTTTTTTGAAGATGTAGCCTGTAAAAAGAGAAAGACAGAGAGCCCCAAATGGCATGAGAAGATTGGAAACTAAGAAGTCCATAGCGTCAAAGAAGGTCTTCCCAAAAATGTGAACATCTGCCATGACACCATAAGACAGGGCTGAAGGAATGCCAAAGCCAAAGGTCAAGATTCCTAAAATCACACTCCATTTGGCACGTTTGCTGTTATCCTGATTAGTGATATTGCCGACATTGATTTCCAGCATCACGACAGAAGAAGTGACCGTCGCAAAGAGGAAGAGCAAGAGGAAGAGGATGTAGAAAATGGTTCCAAAAGGCATCTTGTCAAAGAGTTGAGGCAAGACGATAAAGAGTAAGCTCGGTCCCCCTTCAGACTGGATATTAAATGCTGACATGGCTGGGAAAATGGCTAGACCTGCCATGATGGATACTGAGATATTCATGGCTACAATGGAAATCCCTGACTGGACCAGATTGGTTTTCTTGTCCAAGTAAGAAGCATAGGTCAGCATGGCTGTAACCCCTAGTGAGAGGGCAAAGAATGACTGTCCTAGAGCGTAGAGGAGCCCAGTACTTGTCAATTTTGAAAAGTCAGGTTTGAGGAAGTAAACGACACCTTCCATGGCATTTGGCAAGCTGAGAGAGCGCCCGATGATGACGACAAAAATGATAAAGAGAAGAGGCATCATAACCTTGGAAGCTCTTTCAATTCCTTTTTGAACCCCACGTGATACAATAAAGATATTCAATATGATAAAGGCTGCTTGAGCTCCTAGGGCAATGACTGGATTTGAAATAATTGAAGTAAATAACTGAGCATAATCACCTGTTCCGCTAAGTTGGAACAATTTTCCAAACTCAATGCCTAGATAAACTAAAATCCATCCTCCAATAACACTGTAAAAGGATAAGAGGATGAAAAGAGCAAAGGCACCGATCCAACCGATAAAATTGTATTTGCTATTGTTGCCAAGTTTTCCAAAGGTTTTGATAGCAGAAACGCCAGCACTACGACCAAGGGCAAACTCAGCAAGCAGGAGCGGAAAACCGATTAAAATGGTAGAAATGAGAAAGACCAGTAAAAAGCCTCCCCCACCGTTGGCAGCAGTCATGTAGGGAAACTTCCAAACGGCACCAAGCCCGATGGCTGAGCCAGCAGATGCTAGAATAAAGCCAAGTTTTGAGCCCCATTGCGATTTTTCAGACATTGTTAAACTCCAATCTAGTTTTCTAAATAAGAAAAGGCTACTTGAGTTGTCAAATAGCCTTCTCTCAATTGCTCTTTATGAGCTTTTATTTGATTGATAGACTTGATTATCCTATCATGATTTTTCAAGTCTGTCAAGAAAGCGATTTTCATGTTTTCATAAAAAATGCGATAAAATACTTGACTCTCCTCAAAGGGGAGGGTATATACTATTTATGTGAGGAGGAAATCATGTACCATATCAAAGAAGCTGCGCAACTTTCAGGTGTCTCCGTCAAGACCCTCTACCATTATGACAAGATTGGACTTTTGGTTCCATTAAAGTCAGAAAATGGCTATCGAACCTACAGTCAAGAGGATTTAGAACGACTACAGGTTATCCTCTATTACAAATATCTAGGCTTTTCTTTAGAAAAAATAGCAGAGCTGTTAAAGGAAGAAAGGATAGATTTATTGCCCCACTTGACTAGACAGTTGGAGTATTTGACTAGAGAAAGACAACATTTGGATACTTTGATTTCAACCTTACAAAAAACTATCCAAGAACAAAAAGGAGAAATAAAAATGACTATTGAGGAAAAATTCACTGGATTTAGCTATCAAGACCATCAAAAATACCACCAAGAGGCGGTAGATAAATATGGACAAGAAGTGATGGACCAAGCGCTCGAGCGCCAAAAAGGTCACGAAGACGAAGCTACGGCTGCCTTCAACAAAGTTTTTCGAACCTTGGCACAAAATCTTCAAACTGGTTTACCTGCAACAGCAACTGAAAACCAAGAGCAAGCAATCAAGCTCTTACAAGCCATCCGTACTTATGGATTTGATTGTTCTATTGAAGTATTTGCTCATATCGGCAAAGGCTATGTCTATAATCCAGAGTTTAAGGAAAACATTGACAAGTTTGGACATGGAACAGCCCAGTACACATCAGATGTCATTGCCCACTATGTAAGCACACAAACTCGATAAAACTCAAAGACTAAGCTGGGACTGACAAAGCCAGTAACAGAATTTTAGTAGGAGGACGCAGACATAGCTTGAAGATTAGACAAGATAAAAATCGGCGGAGTGACCTCTGCCGATTTACTATTATTTGAGTTGGTATGACCAGTCTTCCCCATCCTTGTAATAAAAGAACTCACTGAGGTCCTCTTCCAAAAAAACACGAAGCATGTCAGACATATCCTCAGTAGCTAGTTTTAGATGAGATAGATTGTCAAAATCCTCCCACCAGACTTTTCCTTCGTCTGAAGATTGGATCTCACCAGTAAAGTGTTCTGTTTTGTATAAGAGGACAACATAGCGATAATCCTCATCATTATACCAATCTTTGATACCACAGAGTTGGGGTTTGTAAATAGTTAATCCAGTTTCTTCCTTCACTTCACGAATGACGGCATCAGCAAAGGATTCGCCGCGTTCAACATGACCACCAGGAAAAGTAATACCAGGCCAGTCAGGACTAACTCGGTCTTGGACCAGTACCTTATCCCCATTTTTAATCATACACATATTGACAAATTCGACTGATTCTCTTCTGTTCATCTTATTTTTCCTATTTTGTTAGTAATTTTTCTACCACGTTTAACTTTCGCATGGTCAGATCAACGCCGAACAGCTTTTCGAGATAGTTGGTATTAAGCTTTTTTCGTTTTGCAGTTCTAGGGAGATAGAGGTAAAGACAATGGTTGCCGATACAAATTTCTTCTTCACCATAGTCACTATCCAATTTTTCAAATGGTAGACTTTGGATAGCATTCTGGAAAAGAATTATATGTATACGGTCATAAAGATAGTGTTCTCCAAACGGATTTTCTTGGACAATTTTTGTAAAATCACTCTTATTTTTAATGACCATTTTCAAGTCGGCTCCGATTTTTTCTTTTATTAGAGTATGGACTTGTTCTCGTATTTCTTCTATGGCTAAGTCGCTTTCAAGAATAATATTTCCACTTTGAATATAAGTTCGAACGTGTTGAAAACCAACCTCTGTTAAGATATCTACTAGATAAGACATTTTAGGGATAGCATTTTGTCCATTCGGTGTAACACCTCTCAGTAAAATAATATGTTCCAAAATAGCTCCTTTCTTATCCAATATCTTTAGATACTATATCATTTATAGTTCTAGTTTGAGCCTGCCACCCAGCCGGTGCAGAGGGCGGAAGTGATGTTAAATCCCCCCGTATGGGCATTGATATCTAGTACTTCGCCAGCAAAGTGGAGTCCAGGTACTAGCTTACTTTCCAGCGTTTTAGGATTGATTTCCTTGAGACTAACTCCACCTTTAGTTACAAAGGATTTAGCCAATGACATTTTGCCAGTTACAGGGATTTTAAGAGCCTTGATGGACTGGACAAGTTGGTCGCGTTCTTTTTCTGTTAGTTGTTTGACTTTTTCAGGATATCCTTGGACAAAAAATTCTGCCAAGCGTTCAGGGAGCAAGGTTTTTAAGGCATTTTTCAAGGATTTCTCACGGTTCTCTTCTAAAAAGTCGACTAATTCTCTCTCAGAAAGTTGTGGCAAGACATCTAGAGAGAGAGTTTCCCCACCCTTGACAAAGCTAGACATGCGTAGTGCAGCAGGACCTGACAAACCAAAGTGGGTAAAGATCAGGTCATGGGTGATGACGTGCTTACCATAGCTTAGGGTCACATCGTCTAGGGAGATTCCCTGCAAGGCCTTATGCGGGAAATCAGTCAACAATGGACTTTCAGCAGCTTCGAGTTCGGTAATAGTGTGTTTGAAATGTCGGGCGATTTCATGACCAAAACCAGTAGAGCCAGTAGAAGGATAGGATTTTCCACCTGTTGTGACAATGAGTTTATCACAAGTGAAGGTTTGGTCTGTAGACTTAAGGACAAACTGGTCGTCAATCTTTTTAACAGAAACAATCTCTGTTTGAGTGGCAACTTGCCCACCTAGCTCCATGATTTTCTTTTCCAGTGCTTCGATAATGGTCCGAGATTTGTCGCTGGCTGGAAAGACACGCCCGTGGTCCTCAACCTTGAGTTTTACGCCATTTTCCGTAAAAAAGTTGATAATATCATGGTTATCAAACTGGGAGAAGACGCTGTAAAGAAAGCGCCCATTTCCAGGGATTCCAGCTAATAGGTCATCTAGAGTTCCATTGTTGGTCACGTTGCAGCGACCACCACCAGTACCAGCTAATTTTTTTCCAAGTTTTCGATTTTTTTCGATGAGAAGGGTTTTCTGCCCATAAAAGCTACTTGAAATCGTAGCCATCATACCAGCAGGGCCTCCCCCAATTACAATAGTGTCAAAATGTTTCATAAAAGTATTGTACCATAAAAAAACAAGAGATGATAAGTCATCTCTTGTTTGATTTATTAGTCAATTTCATATCCCATGAGGAGTCCACCTTCTTCTGCATAAAAACTGCAGAGTCCAGAGGTTTGGATAATCTTGATTTCAGCTTGTGGGAATTTCTCGCGTAAGAGTTCTGAGAGTTGTTGGCAGAATTTATCATTACTACGGTGAGCCATGACGATACGCCCACCAGCGTAGCCGGCCTTGATTAACTCTTCATAAGCAGCTTGGAGGGACTTCTTAGCACCACGAGCCTTTTGTAGGAGTTCCAAGGTTCCAGTTTCACTTGCTTCCCCGACCATACGAATATTAAGGAGCCCAACAACTGTACCGATCAGCTTACTTAAGCGACCATTTTTAACGAGGTTATCAACCTTAGCGAGGACGAATAGTAACTTAGTTTTTTCTTGGTAGGCAGTAATAGCTTTAACCACTTCTTCAAAAGAAAGTCCTTGGTCAATCAAATCATTGATTTTCTCAACGATTAGATCAACTTCCCCACCAGCAGACAAGCTGTCAATAACATGAATCTGAGTATCAGGATGTTCTTCGAGATAGAGATTCTTAGCTAATTGAGCGCTGTTTTGACTACCAGAAAGAGTTCCGGTAATGGTCACTACAAAAATATGTTTTGCCCCTTCAAATGCTCGCAAGTAATCATCAGGGCTAGGACAAGCTGATTTTGAAGCTTCAGAAGTTGCATACATGGTTTCCATCATTTTGTCAATATCAAGACTAGCATCGTCAATAAAGACTTGATCAGCCACTTGAATGGTTAAGGGAACACTGATGAATTCAGTATCAATTGCTGGATTTGCCAGTTGATGATAATCACAACCAGAGTCAGCTACAATCTTCCAAGTCATAGAAATTCTCCATCTTTATCACTTATACATTGACAAAGGTTCTGTCTTTTTTTACAATTATATCATGAAAAATCTTAAAACAAAAGTCTCGTCACTCTGTTGTCACAAGTAGAAAGGAAGTGTTATGGCCGAACGAAGAATTTCTGAAAATTCACTTGAAAATCTCAGAAAATCCAATCAAGAATCCAATTTACTGACCAGAGAAGCTATCGAAACAGCTCTCTTGCAACTTTTGGAGAAAAAGGAATTGACAAAGATTAGCATTTCTGAGTTGGTCAAACGTGCTGGTGTTTCCCGTGCAGCCTTTTATCGAAACTATGACTCCAAAGAAGAGATTTTAGAAAGTGTCTTTAAACGAAGCGTCCATAACATTATGGAGCAATTGAGCCATTACGATGTAAAAACGGACCTCTATCTGGTTTGGGTTCGCCTCTTTCGAGAAGCTAAGAAAGAGGCTAAGGTTATTCAGCTTGCCTTGGACTACCACTTGGAAAAAATTTTTGTGCAAGCCATGCAAGAATTTTTAGAAAAATACTATGGAAAATCAAAAGGAGTCAGCTCTTACTTGCATTCTTTTTGGAGTTCTGCCATCGTATCAGTTTTGCTTAAATGGATTAAGGATGGAATGAAGGTTCCTGCTGAAAAAATTGCAGATTTACGCCTACCATTTTTCAAAAAATAAACCAAGAGGAGAGAAGATATGACAGAAAAAAGACTGGCTTGGGATGAGTATTTTGCTGCTCAAGCTCTATTAATTGCCAATCGTTCAACCTGTAAACGCGCTAAGGTAGGAGCTGTTTTAGTCAAGGATAATAAGGTGATTTCAACAGGATACAATGGTTCTGTATCAGGAACGGAGCACTGTATTGACCACGACTGTCTGGTGATTGAGGGCCACTGTGTGCGCACTCTTCATGCAGAGGTAAATGCTATACTACAAGGAGCCGAACGTGGCGTTCCAAAAGGATTTACAGCCTACGTTACACATTTTCCATGCCTCAACTGCACCAAGCAATTGCTTCAGGTAGGTTGTGAGCGTGTCGTGTATATCAATCAATACCGTATGGATGACTACGCCCAGTATCTCTATCGTGAAAAAGGTACCGAGTTGACCCATTTATCGCTAGAGACAGTACAAGCAGCTCTTCAAGAAGCAGATTTGATTTAAAAATTATAAAAAAATAGATGGTTTAGAAGGATTTTTAAACCATTTTTTGATATAATAAGAAGAATAAATTGAAAGAAGGAATTCAGAAAATGGGAAAACTTGAAGTCATTAATCATCCACTCATTCAACACAAATTGTCAATCTTGCGTCGCACAGACACTTCTACAAAAGCTTTTCGTGAGTTAGTAGATGAAATTGCTATGTTGATGGGATATGAAGTGCTTCGTGATCTTCCGCTTGAAGACGTTGAAATCGAAACACCTATCACAAAAACAGTCCAAAAACAATTGGCTGGTAAAAAATTGGCAATTGTTCCAATCTTGCGTGCGGGTATCGGGATGGTCGATGGGCTGTTGAGCTTGGTTCCAGCAGCCAAAGTTGGACATATTGGTATGTACCGTGACGAAGAAACTCTTCAACCAGTAGAATACTTGGTTAAATTACCTGAAGATATCGACCAACGTCAAATTTTTGTGGTTGACCCTATGCTTGCAACAGGTGGTTCTGCAATCTTGGCTGTTGATTCCCTCAAAAAACGTGGAGCATCAAACATCAAATTTGTCTGCCTTGTATCTGCTCCAGAAGGTGTAAAAGCTCTTCAAGAAGCTCACCCAGATGTAGAAATCTTTACAGCAGCTTTGGATGAACGCTTGAACGAACATGGCTATATCGTTCCAGGTCTTGGTGACGCTGGAGACCGTTTGTTCGGAACTAAGTAAAATTCTAAGCTTACCCTAAAACTGTTCATTAGTTTTAGTCTAGAAAGGAGGTTGAATTTTTGTGTCTGTTTTTAGGATAGAGCAAAAATTTGACCTTTTTTGACCAAAAAGATATAATAGTCCTGTATCAAGTCGCTTGACTAGGAAATTTAGAAATCAGAAGGAGAAATGAATGATTCCTGTAGTTATTGAACAAACAAGTCGTGGAGAACGTTCATACGACATTTACTCACGTCTTTTAAAAGATCGTATCATTATGTTGACTGGACCAGTCGAAGACAATATGGCAAACTCAGTTATCGCCCAATTGCTTTTCTTGGATGCCCAAGATAGTACAAAAGATATCTACCTTTATGTGAATACTCCAGGTGGTTCTGTATCAGCTGGTTTAGCAATCGTTGATACTATGAACTTTATCAAGGCAGATGTCCAAACCATTGTTATGGGGATGGCTGCTTCAATGGGAACAATCATCGCTTCAAGTGGAGCAAAGGGCAAACGTTTCATGCTTCCAAATGCCGAATACATGATTCACCAACCGATGGGTGGTACAGGCGGTGGTACACAGCAAACAGATATGGCGATTGCTGCTGAACACTTGCTTAAAACTCGTAAGACTTTGGAGCAAATTCTTGCAGATAATTCTGGTAAATCAGTTGAGCAAATCCATGCAGATGCTGAACGTGATTACTGGATGAGCGCTCAAGAAACTCTTGACTACGGTTTTATTGACGAAATTATGGCTAATAATTCTTTGAATTAAACTACTAAAGCAAGCTCGACTGAGCTTGCTTTTTTTGATATAATAGTAAGAAGATTGTTAGAAGGAAGTTGTAATATGTTTCAAAAAGAGAATCGGTCTGGTCTGATTATCTACCTATACTATAATCGTGATGCAAAAAAAATCGATAATTATGGTGATATTTGTTACCACTCAAAAAAACACCGTTATCTGCAACTTTATGTCCCAACAGAAGAAGTGGAAGAACTGGTTAGCCGTTTAGGAAAAGAGAAATTTGTCAAAAAAGTGAGACGATGTCATATCCAAGAATTGGAAACTCCCTTTGTTGGTAGTCTCTACAGAAATAACGAAAACGTTATCATGTAAAAATTGAGATAAATGTGTTGACAATTTTCTGATAATTCGGTATATTCTTAACATGTAATTTAAATTAAGAAATTAAAAGGAGATAAACATGAAGAAAAAATTTGCCTTGTCACTTGTAGCTCTTGCAAGTGTGGCTGTTTTAGCAGCTTGTGGAGAAGTGAAGTCAGGAGCTTCAAACTCAACTGGTAACCCAGTGGATGAGAAAGTCGTTAAAATTGGTTTCAACTTTGAAGAAACTGGTGCTGTAGCATCTTACGGTACATCTGAACAAAAAGGTGCCCAACTTGCAGTTGATGAAATTAACGCAGCAGGTGGTATCGATGGAAAACAAATCGAAGTAGTAGACAAAGATAACAAATCTGAAACTGCTGAAGCTGCTTCAGTTTCAACAAACCTTGTTACTCAATCTAAAGTAGCAGCTATCGTAGGACCTGCAACTTCAGGTGCAACTGCAGCAGCAGTAGCAAATGCTACACAAGCTGGAGTTCCATTGATTTCTCCAAGTGCTACTCAAGATGGTTTGACAAAAGGTCAAGATTTCCTTTTCATCGGAACATTCCAAGATAGCTTCCAAGGGAAAATCATTTCTAACTATGTTACAAACAAGTTGAACGCTAAGAAAGTAGTCTTATATACAGATAACTCAAGTGACTACGCTAAAGGAATTGCAAAATCATTCCGTGATTCATTCTCAGGCGAAATCGTAGCAGATGAAACATTTGTATCAGGTGACACTGACTTCCAAGCAGCTTTGACAAAAATCAAAGATAAAGACTTTGATGCAATCGTATTGCCTGGTTACTACACAGAAGCTGGTAAAATTGTAAACCAAGCTCGTGGTATGGGAATTGATAAACCAATCATTGGTGGTGATGGATTCAACGGTGCAGAGTTTGTTCAACAAGCAACAGCTGAACGCGCATCAAATATCTACTTCATCTCAGGATTCTCAACTACTGTAGAGGTTTCAGATAAAGCAAAAGCCTTCCTTGAAGCTTACCGTGCAAAATACAACGAAGATCCTTCAACATTTTCAGCTCTTGCTTATGACTCAGTTTACCTTGTAGCTAATGCAGCAAAAGGGGCAAAAACTTCAGTTGATATCAAGAACAATCTTGCTAAAACACAAAACTTCGAAGGTGTTACAGGTCAAACAAGCTTTGATGCAGATCACAACACTGTGAAAACAGCCTTCATGATGACCATGAATAATGGTAAAGTAGAAGCGGCAGAAGTCGTAAAACCATAATTATAGATACAGGAAATGGGGAATGAGCTTTTACTCACTCCCTGTTTCAGTGTTTATGAAAGGATTATTTTTTTATAAAAATCCTAAAAAATAAAACTTAGAAAGAGTGAACCATATGCTTCAACAACTTGTCAATGGTCTAATCTTGGGGAGTGTATATGCGCTGCTAGCCCTAGGTTATACTATGGTTTATGGAATTATCAAGCTCATTAACTTTGCCCACGGTGATATTTATATGATGGGTGCTTTCATGGGTTATTTCTTGATTAATTCCTTGCAATTAAATTTCTTTGTTGCCTTGATCTTATCGATGATCGGTACTGCAATTCTCGGTGTTATCATTGAGTTCCTAGCTTATCGTCCATTACGTCATTCAACTCGTATCTCTGTACTGATTACAGCTATCGGGGTATCCTTCTTACTGGAGTATGGGATGGTCTATCTGGTAGGTGCCAATACACGTGCCTTTCCTCAAGCAATCCAAACAGTGCGTTATGATTTGGGACCAATCAGTCTAACAAATATTCAATTGTTGATTTTGACTGTCTCACTTGTTTTGATGGTTCTTCTACAACTCATCGTACAAAAAACTAAGATGGGGAAAGCCATGCGTGCCGTTTCTGTAGATAGTGATGCTGCTCAGCTGATGGGGATTAACGTGAACCGTACAATCAGTTTCACCTTTGCATTGGGTTCAGCTCTAGCTGGTGCAGCGGGTGTCTTGATTGCACTTTACTATAACTCTCTTGAACCATTGATGGGAATGACTCCAGGTATTAAATCATTTGTGGCTGCCGTTCTTGGTGGTATCGGAATTATCCCTGGTGCAGCTCTGGGTGGCTTTGTTATTGGTCTTTTAGAGACATTTGCTACCGCCTTCGGAATGTCAGATTTCCGTGATGCCATCGTGTATGGAATCTTGCTCTTAATCTTGATTGTTCGTCCAGCTGGTATCCTCGGTAAGAATGTGAAAGAGAAGGTGTAAACAATGAAAGAAAATTTAAAAGTTAATATTCTATGGTTATTCCTTTTGTTGCTTGGATATGGTTTGATTAGCCTATTGGTTTCAGTAGGAGTCTTGAACCTTTTCCATATTCAGATTATTGAACAAATCGGTATCAATATTATTCTAGCAGTAGGTCTTAACCTAATCGTTGGGTTCTCTGGTCAGTTTTCACTTGGACATGCTGGATTTATGGCTATTGGTGCCTATGCAGCAGCTATTATTGGTTCTAAATCTCCAACCTATGGTGCATTCTTTGGAGCTATGTTGCTCGGTGCTATCATTGCTGGTTTGGTTGCCTTGATCGTTGGAATTCCGACCCTACGTTTGAAAGGGGATTATCTCGCGGTTGCGACACTTGGTGTTGCTGAAATTATCCGTATTTTCATTATTAATGGTGGAAGCCTTACAAACGGTGCTGCTGGTATTTTGGGGATTCCTAACTTTACAACTTGGCAAATGGTATATTTCTTTGCTGTGATTACAACGATTGCCACTCTTAATTTCCTTCGTAGTCCTATCGGACGTTTAACCTTATCAGTTCGTGAAGATGAGATTGCTGCTGAGTCAGTAGGGGTCAATACTACAAAAATTAAAATCATTGCTTTTGTTTTTGGTGCTGTTACTGCAAGTATCGCAGGTACTCTTCAGTCAGGATTTATCGGATCAGTCGTACCAAAAGATTACACGTTTATCAACTCTATCAATGTCTTGATTATCGTTGTATTTGGTGGTTTAGGATCCATTACAGGGGCAATTGTTGCGGCGATCGTGCTTGGAATCTTGAACATGCTCCTTCAAGACGTGGCTAGCGTTCGTATGATTATCTATGCTTTGGCCTTGGTACTCGTTATGATCTTCAGACCAGGTGGTCTTCTTGGGACATGGGAATTGAGCCTATCACGTCTCTTTAAAAAAGGTAAGAAGGAGGGACAAAACTAATGGCATTACTTGAAGTAAAAAATTTAACCAAACATTTTGGTGGTCTGACAGCCGTTGGGGACGTCACTCTCGAATTGAACGAAGGTGAACTTGTTGGTTTGATTGGACCGAATGGTGCTGGGAAAACAACCCTCTTCAACTTGTTGACAGGTGTTTATGAACCAAGCGAAGGGACAGTAACCTTGGATGGTCACTTGTTAAATGGCAAGCAACCCTATAAAATCGCATCTCTTGGTTTAGGGCGTACCTTCCAAAATATCCGCCTTTTTAAGGACTTGACAGTTTTGGATAACGTTCTGATTGCATTTAGTAATCATCATAAACAACATGTTTTTGCAAGTTTCTTGCGCTTACCAGCTTTTTATAAGAATGAAAAAGAATTGAAAGCTAAAGCCTTAGAATTACTAAAAATCTTTGATTTGGATGGAGATGCTGAAACTCTAGCTAAAAATTTAGCCTATGGTCAACAACGTCGTTTGGAAATTGTTCGTGCTCTTGCTACAGAACCTAAAATCCTTTTCTTGGATGAGCCTGCAGCGGGTATGAATCCACAAGAAACTGCAGAATTGACTGAGTTGATTCGTCGCATCAAGGATGAATTCAATATTACTATTATGCTGATTGAACATGATATGAACTTGGTTATGGAAGTTACTGAGCGTATCTATGTTCTTGAGTACGGTCGTTTGATTGCTCATGGAACACCAGATGAAATCAAGAGTAATAAACGTGTTATCGAAGCTTATCTAGGAGGTGAAGCCTAATGTCTATGTTAAAAGTTGAAAACCTCTCAGTACACTACGGTATGATTCAAGCTGTACGTGATGTGAGCTTTGAAGTAAACGAAGGAGAAGTTGTTTCCCTTATCGGTGCCAACGGGGCTGGTAAAACAACCATCCTTCGTACCTTGTCAGGACTTGTTCGTCCAAGTTCTGGTAAAATTGAATTTTTGGGACAAGAAATCCAAAAGATGCCTGCACAAAAAATTGTGGCATCAGGACTTTCTCAAGTACCAGAAGGACGTCACGTCTTCCCTGGTTTGACAGTTATGGAAAACTTGGAGATGGGAGCTTTTCTTAAGAAAAATCGTGAAGAGAACCAAGCAAATCTGAAAAAAGTCTTTTCACGCTTCCCTCGTCTGGAAGAACGTAAAAACCAAGATGCAGCTACCCTTTCTGGTGGTGAGCAACAGATGCTTGCTATGGGACGTGCGCTTATGTCAACGCCTAAACTTCTTCTCTTAGATGAACCATCAATGGGGCTTGCACCAATTTTCATCCAAGAAATTTTTGATATCATTCAAGATATTCAAAAACAAGGTACAACTGTTCTTTTGATCGAGCAAAATGCCAATAAAGCACTAGCCATCGCAGATCGAGGCTATGTTCTTGAAACAGGTAAAATCGTTCTTTCAGGAACAGGTAAAGAACTCGCAGCATCAGACGAAGTCAGAAAAGCATATCTAGGTGGCTAAAACAATCCAGTGGATTGTTTTAGTCGGCAGATAAAGATTACGCCAGCAATCTACATTAGTCCGGGGGACCTTTTTAGTCGGCGGATAGAGATTGCTTGGCAATCATCAGAACCAGTGGATTGTTTTAGTTCGCGGGAAAGATTACCAAATAAATTACATAATCATAAGATTGAGGGCTCTAATCTAGGGCTCTTTTTATAGTATTTCAGAGTTTTCAGAATCTTGAAAAAGAGATGAAAGCGTTTGATTGATTTTCGTAAAAAGTGTATAATAAAGCTATAAACATAAAGGAGAATTCCTATGGCAGTTAAAGATTTTATGACACGAAAGGTCGTATATATTAGCCCAGATACGACTGTAGCACATGCAGCAGACTTGATGCGCGAACAAGGTTTGCATCGACTTCCTGTTATTGAAAATGATAAATTAGTTGGTCTAGTAACAGAAGGAACAATTGCTGAAGCCAGTCCGTCAAAAGCAACGAGTCTTTCAATCTTCGAGATGAATTACTTGCTCAATAAAACAAAAGTAAAGGACGTCATGATTCGTAATGTTGTAACTGTCTCCGGTTATGCAAGTTTGGAAGATGCAACCTACCTTATGCTGAAAAATAAGATTGGAATCTTGCCAGTTATTGATAATGGACAAGTCTATGGTGTCATTACCGACCGTGATGTTTTCAGAGCATTTCTTGAAATTTCTGGTTATGGCGAAGAGGGAATCCGTGTTCGTTTTATCACAGAAAATGAAGTTGGGGTACTTGGTAAGATTGTTTCTTTAATCGTTGAGGAAAATCTTAATATTTCTCATACTGTTAATATTCCACGTAAAGATGGTAAGATTGTTATCGAAGTTCAAATTGAGGGAACGGTTGATCTAGCTACCTTTAAACAGAAATTTGAATCTGAGAATATTCAGGTTGAAGAAATTACACAAACTTTAGCAAAAAAACTGTAAAAAATAAAATAGAAGCAGTTTTTACTTGCTAAAAAAATTTTTTTCTAGTATAATAATTTATTGTGAGCAAACCTCACTTACCCCTTGCAATGTCTTGGGGTCATTAGACCAAAAGGAGGAACATATCAATGGCTAAATACGAAATTCTTTATATCATTCGTCCAAACATTGAAGAAGAAGCGAAAAACGCTTTGGTAGCACGTTTTGACTCTATCTTGACTGACAACGGTGCAACTGTTGTTGAATCAAAAACATGGGAAAAACGTCGTCTTGCATACGAAATCCAAGATTTCCGCGAAGGACTTTACCACATCGTTAACGTTGAAGCAAATGATGATGCAGCTCTTAAAGAGTTTGACCGTCTTTCAAAAATCAACGCTGACATTCTTCGTCACATGATCGTCAAAACTGACGCGTAAGAAGGTAGATTATGATTAACAATGTTGTACTTGTAGGGCGTATGACTCGTGACGCTGAGTTGCGTTATACCCCATCAAATGTAGCAGTTGCGACTTTTACTCTTGCAGTAAACCGTACATTTAAGAGTCAAAATGGCGAACGTGAGGCTGATTTTATCAATATCGTTATGTGGCGCCAACAGGCTGAAAATCTTGCTAATTGGGCTAAAAAAGGCTCACTTATCGGGGTGACAGGTCGTATTCAGACTCGTAGTTACGATAACCAGCAAGGACAACGTGTCTACGTGACGGAAGTCGTGGCTGAGAATTTCCAAATGTTGGAAAGCCGTAGTGTGCGTGAAGGACATACTGGTGGAGCTTATTCAGCGCCAAGTTCAAATTATTCAGCACCTACTCAATCAGTACCTGACTTTTCACGTGATGAAAATCCATTCGGAACAACGAATCCTTTGGATATTTCAGATGATGATTTACCATTCTAATGGACAATTAATACTATAAAGGAGAAAAAAACATGGCTCAACAACGTCGTGGCGGATTCAAACGCCGTAAAAAAGTTGATTACATCGCAGCAAACAAAATTGAATATGTTGATTACAAAGATACTGAGCTTCTTAGCCGTTTCGTTTCAGAACGTGGAAAAATCCTTCCTCGTCGTGTAACAGGAACTTCAGCTAAAAACCAACGTAAAGTAACAACAGCTATCAAACGCGCTCGCGTAATGGCTTTGATGCCTTTCGTAAACGAAGATTAAAGAAAAGACCCTTTCGGGTCTTTTTTTCACGAGCATAGAAATGTGAAAGCGAGTTGAGGTCCGGGTGGACCTCTTTTTCATGAGCCCGAAAATAAGAAAGCGAATTAAGACCCGGTTGGGTCTTTTTTCAGGTCCAGTGGCCCTCTTTTTCATGAGCTTGAAAACAAGAAAGCGATTTAAAACCCGGTTGGGTCTTTTTTCAAGAGATAGTTTTTTTCTGACCTTGGCGTGCTATAATGGTAATAGAAAGAGTAAAGGTGGGTAAGTCAAAGATGAATTGTACGATTAGAAATATGATTAAGTCTGATATTGAATCCTTATCTCATGGATTTATGAATCAAGGTTGGCCTGGTAGAGAGGAAATTTTGGCTAGATATTTTCTGGAACAGGAAAGTGGGGAGAGAGAAGTCTTAGTTGCAGAGATTGATGGTGCTGTAGCGGGCTACGTTACCATTTTGCCCTCTGCTAAACATGGTCCTTTTGCAGAAGTCTATCCAGAATTATCAGATTTTAATGTGTTTGAGCCTTTTCGAAATCAAGGAGTTGGGAATCAACTGCTAGAAGAAGCAGAAAAACGAGTCAAGTTTGTTTCGAGTAAGGTCACTCTTGGTGTAGGTTTGCACTTAGGCTATGGCCCTGCCCAGAGATTGTATATCAGACGGGGCTACATTCCAGATGGGACAGGTGTCTGGTATCGAAATCAACCCTTGGAAATGAATGCAACTAGCCAAAATAATGATGATTTGGTTTTGTATCTAGTAAAGGAATTCGGACAAGAGACAAGGATTTTATTGGGGATGTGGGATTCCTCTACTTTATGGTATAATGGAAAGAGTGAATTGAAGGAGGTAATGAGATGGATGCGAAATTAAGATATAAGGCAAAAAAAATAAAGATTGTTTTTTTTGATATTGATGATACTTTGCGAAACTCAAAGACTGGTTTTATCCCAACCTCAATTCCAACAGTATTTCAACAATTACGTGAAAAAGGTATTTTGACTGGGATTGCGACTGGTCGTGGGATTTTCGGTGTCGTGCCAGAGATTCGCGAGCTTAAACCTGACTTTTTTGTTACTCTGAATGGTGCCTATATTGAGGATAAAAAAGGCAATGTGATTGATAGTAACAAAATCTCTAAAGATAAGGTTGAAACCTATATTGCTTGGACTAAGGAAGTGGGGATTGACTATGGTTTAGTTGGTAGTCATACTGCTAAACTCTCCACTAGAACTGAGTTGATTAGTGAGGCCATTGATCCAATTTATCCTGACTTGGATGTTGATCCTGATTTTTATGAAAAAGAAGACATCTATCAGATGTGGACTTTTGAGGATCAGGGAGATGACCTGACTTTGCCTGAAAGTTTAGCATCGACTTTGCGTATGGTACGCTGGCATGAACATTCGTCAGATGTGGTACCAATTTCAGGTTCAAAAGCAGCTGGTGTAGCAAAAGTTGTAGAACATTTAGGTTTTAAACCTGAGAATGTCATGGTCTTTGGGGATGGACTGAACGATTTGGAGCTTTTTGATTATGCAGGTATCAGCATTGCCATGGGAAATTCTCATGAAAAAATCAAAGAAAAAGCAGATTATATTGCAAAAACATTAGAAGAAGATGGCATTTTTAATGCCTTAGAAAGATTTGGTATGGTAGAAAAAGAATTATATTTGCCACAAGTAGACATTGAAACAGTAGAAGGCCCGATTGCGACTATTAAGACCAATCATGGAGACTTGCGTATTAAGCTTTTCCCTGAGCATGCACCAAAAACAGTTGCCAACTTTATTGCTCTGTCTAAAGACGGTTACTATGATGGTGTCATTTTCCATCGTATTATCAAGGACTTTATGATTCAAGGTGGAGACCCAACTGGAACTGGTATGGGTGGCGAATCAATCTATGGTGAGTCATTTGAGGACGAGTTTTCAGAAGAACTTTACAATATCCGTGGAGCCCTTTCTATGGCTAATGCTGGACCAAATACAAACGGTAGCCAGTTCTTTATCGTGCAGAACCAACACTTGCCATACTCTAAGAAAGAAATTGCTCGTGGTGGTTGGCCAGAGCCAATTGCGGAAATTTATGCGGAACAAGGTGGAACTCCTCATCTAGACCGTCGTCATACTGTATTCGGTCAACTTGCGGATGAAGCTTCTTATGAAGTTCTGGATGCAATTGCAGGTGTAGAAACAGGTGCAATGGACAAGCCAGTTGAAGATGTCGTTATCGAAACGATTGAAATCGAGGACTAGGATGAAAATAGGTGATAAGCTAACAGGGCGAATTACAGGGATTCAGTCTTATGGAGCCTTTGTGGAGTTAGAGACTGGTATCACAGGCTTGATTCATATTTCTGAAATTCGTACAGGATTTATTGAGAATATCTATGATGTACTGAAAATCGGTGAAGAAGTTCAAGTCCAGGTTGTCGATTTGGACGAGTATACAGGTAAAGCAAGTCTTTCTATTCGGACTTTGGAAGAAGAGAAACATCAATTACCGAGACGGAGACGTTTTTCAAGTGACCGTGTCAAATACGGATTTGCTCCTTTGGCTCGCATGATGCCTATCTGGACCAAGGAAGCCATCTCTAATCTAAATAAGAAAAAGTCTTAATTGATTTTTTTCTCTCTTGCAATGTTAATATAGTTTGTTATAATGGAAGTATGGTAGAAGAATTATTAAAATCAGGAGAGAGAATCAATCAGCTCTTTTCTACAGATATCAAGATTATTCAAAATAGAGAGGTTTTCAGCTATTCGGTGGATAGTGTACTCTTGTCACGCTTTCCTCGCTTTCCTAAAAATGGCTTGATAGTGGATTTTTGTGCGGGTAATGGAGCTGTTGGACTTTTTGCCAGTAGTCGCACTAAGGCGAAAATTCTGTCTGTTGAAATCCAGGAACGATTGGCGGATATGGCAGACCGGTCAGTCCGATTAAATGGCTTAGAAGAACAGATGCAGGTCATTTGTGATGATTTGAAAAATATGCCTGCTTACATTCAGGGGAGTAAGGTTGATTTGATTTTATGCAACCCTCCCTATTTTAAGGTAGATCCTCATTCTAACTTAAATGAGAGCGAGCACTATCTCTTGGCGCGGCATGAAGTCGCAACCAATCTGGAGGAAATCTGTCGCAGTGCTCAAAGTATTCTCAAGTCTAATGGGCGTTTGGCAATGGTTCATCGTCCTGATCGATTATTAGATATCTTAGATACGCTCCAACAGCATAATTTGGCTCCAAAACGTCTGCAATTTGTTTACCCTAAACGGGAGAAGGAAGCCAATATGCTTTTGATTGAGGCTATTAAGGACGGCTCCACTAGTGGTTTTAAGGTTTTACCACCACTCATTGTTCATAATAGTGATGGTACTTATACACAAGAAATTCAAGAGATTTACTATGGATCATAAGGCTTACATGTATGTGGTAGAGTGTTGTGATGGTACCTACTATACTGGCTATACAACGGATGTCAAAAAAAGAATCGCCGTTCACAATAGTGGTAAGGGAGCCAAGTACACACGAGCTCGGTTGCCAGTAAAACTTATCTATGTAGAAGGTTTCGATAGTAAAGAAGAAGCCATGTCAGCCGAAGCGCTTCTAAAACGTAAGAAGAGGCCACAGAAGGAAAGATTTTTATTTGAAAACCAAGATAGAAATTTACTCATACTCAATGAAAATCAAAGAGCAAACTAGGAAGCTAGCCGTAGGTTGCTCAAAGCACTGCTTTGAGGTTGTAGATAAGACTGACGAAGTCAGTCACATATATAATCCAAGGCGAAGCTGACGTGGTTTGAAGAGATTTTCGAAGAGTATCAGTCATTTTGAAGAGTAGAGGGGAGTTCTTTGACTCCTCTTACTTTTGTCAAAAATTGAAAAAAATGCTACAATAGAGTGAATAAAGAAACGAGGTATTATCATGTCTAAGATTCTAGTATTTGGTCACCAAAATCCAGATTCAGATGCCATCGGGTCATCTGTAGCCTTTGCCTATCTTGCAAAAGAAGCTTATGGCTTGGATACAGAAGCGGTGGCTCTTGGAACTCCAAATGAAGAAACAGCTTTCGTATTGAACTATTTTGGTTTGGAAGCACCGCGCGTGATCACATCAGCTAAAGCAGAAGGTGCAGAACAAGTCATCTTAACAGACCACAATGAATTCCAACAATCTGTATCAGATATCGCTGAAGTAGAAGTTTATGGTGTTGTAGATCACCACCGTGTTGCTAATTTTGAAACTGCAAGCCCACTATACATGCGTTTGGAGCCTGTTGGATCAGCATCTTCTATCGTTTACCGCATGTTCAAAGAACATGGTGTAGCTGTGCCAAAAGAAATTGCAGGTTTGATGCTTTCAGGTTTGATTTCAGATACCCTTCTTTTGAAATCTCCAACAACACACCCATCTGATAAGGTGATTGCGCCTGAATTGGCTGAATTAGCTGGTGTGAACTTGGAAGAATACGGTCTTGCAATGCTCAAGGCTGGTACAAATTTGGCAAGCAAGTCAGCAGAAGAATTGATCGACATCGATGCAAAGACTTTTGAATTGAACGGTAACAACGTACGTGTTGCCCAAGTGAATACAGTTGATATTGCTGAAGTCTTGGAACGCCAAGCTGAAATCGAAGCAGCCATCCAAGCCGCAAATACAGCAAATGGCTACTCTGACTTTGTCTTGATGATCACAGATATCGTTAACTCAAACTCAGAAATCCTTGCACTTGGTGCCAACATGGACAAGGTGGAAGCAGCCTTTAACTTCAAACTTGAAAACAACCATGCTTTCCTTCCAGGTGCTGTTTCACGTAAGAAACAAGTGGTACCACAATTGACAGAAAGCTTTAATGCTTAATTGTAATATAAAAATGGGGATACCCATTGTTAAAAAGGAGTCAAGACTCCTTTTTTGCTAGGAGAGAAGTATGTTAGAAAATGGCGATTTGATTTTTGTGAAAGATGATTCGGATATAGGACAGGCCATCCAGGAATCTACTGGTCACTATAGCCATGTGGCCATCTTTTTGGACGGACAGGTTTATCATGCAACGGTTGAAGGTGGTGTCATTGCACAATTACCTGAAGATTTCTTTGAAGCTGAGAAAGTATATGACCTTTATCGCTATCCAAAAATGGATCAAAAAGAAGTCAAAAAGCTGGCAGAGAGCCTTTTAGGGGCTCCCTACAATGCCCCCTTTTATCCCGACGGAGCTGGTTTTTACTGTTCTCAGTTTGTAGCAGAAATTCTTCCTATTTTTGAGACCATTCCCATGAAGTTTGGGGATAATACACAGGAAATCAGTGATTTCTGGAGAGAATATTATCAAGATTTGGGGCTTCCTGTACCTCTGAATCAGCCTGGCACTAATCCGAGTCAATTAGCAGCATCACCACTTTTAGTTTGTAAAGAAAGGAATCTTCATGATTCAGATTTTTAATCCATCTCGTTTGACGCGACAGCCATTCTTTAAGGATTTGGTTGACTATCTTGATCAACATTCGGATGTCATTTTAAGACAAATTAAGGCACATTTTCCAGAAGTTCCAGTTGACAAGCTCTTGGAGGAATACATTAAGGCGGGTTTGATTTTGAGAGAAAATAAACGCTATTATCTCAATCTTCCCTTTCTAGAATCTACAGAATCTCTTGAACTGGACCAAGAAGTCTTTGTGAGAGATAATAGCCCAATCTATCAAGAAATCCTGGAGAAACATTTTCAGACCGAATTGCGCAATCAAACCAATGCAGCAATCTTAAAAGAATATACCGATTTTGCAAGAGAAAAGATGACACTGTCTAACTATTTTTATAAGGTCAAGCATCAGTATCCTTTGACGGAAGAACAGCAGGCGCTCTATGGAATTTTAGGAGATGTCAACCCTGAGTATGCCCTTAAGTATATGACTACTTTTTTGCTCAAGTTTCTTAAGAAAGATCAACTCATGCAGAAACGACGTGATATCTTTGTTGATAGTTTAGTCTTATTAGGCTACATCGTTCAAAAGGAAGATCGGAAATATGAGTTAGCTGTCGAATTTGATAAAGAAAGACTCATCTTTATAAAATAATAGAAGAAGGCTAGGAAATTTCCTAGCCTTCTTTAAATATACTATAGATAACGTTCTGCAACAGCAGCATCACCTGGATAGTCTTCTTTCTTACCTTGGATGATTTGGTAGCAGTCAGCTCCTTTACCAGCGATAATGACAGCATCCAGTTCTTGACCTGTAACAGACATCGCAGCCTTGATAGCTTGCTCACGGTCAGCAATCTTTTCAACAGGATGATGAATATAGCTACTGATTTCATCTGCAATAGCCATTGGATCTTCGTGGTTTGGATCATCAGCCGTTAGAAAGACTTGAATTTCAGGGTGCTGATTGAGAAGAAGTCCAAAGTCCTTACGACGGCTTTCTCCCTTGTTTCCAGTTGAGCCAAGTACTAGAGCAATTTTTCCAGTCTGATGTGTTTCAACCACAGAGATTAGTTTTTTAAGACTGTCACCATTGTGGGCGTAGTCGATGAACACTTTTGCGCCATTTTTCTGAGTGAGAACTTCCATACGACCAGGGACACGAGTAGACGCAATCCCTTTTTTGATATCTTCAAGACTAGCACCTAAACGAAGACAGGCAAGTCCAGCAGCGACTGCATTTTCTTGGTTGAAATGTCCAATCAACTGGATATCATAGTCTCCTGCTAATTTACCAGTAGCTGAGAAGCTAAAGGCTTTGGAGTTTTCGATCTGGTTATTTGACTGGCTACCGTAGAAGTCATGCTCTTGGTTCACAACTTGTTCTTTCAGAACAGAGAAGTGGTCCATATCGCTATTAATGACAACTGCTCGGCTATTTTTCATCAAGAGACGCTTGTGGTAGAAGTAGTCTTCAAAGGTTGGATGCTCAATAGGACCAATATGGTCAGGACTGATATTGAGAAAAACTCCTACATCGAAAGTGAGACCGTAGACTCGTTTAACCAAGTAGGCTTGGCTGGAAACTTCCATAATAAGGTGTGTTCTTCCATGCTTAACAGCCTGTGCCATCATATCAAAGAGGTCGATACTTTCAGGAGTTGTCAGAGCAGACTTGAAGAAAGTTTTACCGTCCAAGGTAGTATTCATTGTTGACAACATAGCTGGACGATGTTGCTGATTTAAGATATTGTAAGCGAAGTAAGCTGCCGTAGTTTTTCCTTTAGTACCAGTGAAAGCAAGTAATTTTAATTTCTCCTGAGGGTTACCATAAAATTCCATGGCAATCAAACTCATGGCCTTCTTAATATCGCTAACGACGATAACAGGAATGCCTACTTCATAATCCTGCTCAGCTACGTACCAACCAAGCCCTTGTGCAATAGCTGAAAACAGATATTCTTTTTTAAAGGCAGCTCCTTTTGCAAAAAATAGAGTATTTTCTTTGGTTGTTCGGCTATCGTAACTGATGTTGTCAAAAATAACATCGTTGTAGTTGTAGTGGTAATGTCCTTGGTCGATAATCTCACGGAAGAGACCATCTTTCTTTAAAATATCTAATATAGTTTCAATCTTTATCATACTTTCTATTGTAAACCGAAAGTCTGAATTTTACAAGTAACAAGGAAAAGTTTATAATGGAAGATAAGGAACATTTCCGTTATTAAAATTGAATGAGGAAGTTATGTCTAACGAAAATAATCATCAGCAGGCCCAGATGTTACGCGGAACTGCCTGGCTAACGGCTAGTAACTTTATCAGTCGCCTGCTCGGGGCCATTTACATCATCCCTTGGTATATCTGGATGGGGACTTATGCTGCTAAGGCTAATGGTCTCTTTACTATGGGTTACAATATCTATGCTTGGTTCTTGTTAATTTCGACAGCGGGTATTCCTGTTGCAGTCGCTAAGCAGGTCGCTAAATACAATACCATGCATGAGGAAGAGCATAGTTTTGCCCTGATTCGAAGCTTCTTAGGCTTTATGACGGTATTGGGACTTGCCTTTGCTTTGATCTTATATCTCTTTGCACCTTGGTTGGCAGATCTTTCGGGTGTCGGGAAGGATTTGATTCCCATTATGCAGAGTCTAGCTTGGGCTGTCTTGATTTTCCCGTCTATGAGTGTTATCCGTGGATTTTTCCAAGGGATGAATAATCTCAAGCCTTATGCCATGAGTCAAATCGCTGAGCAAGTTATCCGAGTTATTTGGATGCTCTTAGCAACCTTTATCATCATGAAGCTTGGTTCGGGAGACTATCTAGCAGCAGTCACCCAGTCTACCTTTGCAGCCTTTGTGGGAATGGTAGCTAGTTTTGCAGTCTTACTTTATTTCCTCTATAAAGAAGGAATGCTTCAAAAAGTCTTTGAAACACGAGATAAGATTGATAGCAAACATCTGTTACTGGATACGATTAAGGAAGCTATTCCTTTTATCATAACAGGTTCAGCTATTCAACTCTTCCAAATCTTAGACCAGATGACCTTTATCAATAGTATGAAGTGGTTTACCAACTACAATAATGAAGATTTAGTTGTCATGTTTTCTTATTTCTCTGCCAATCCTAATAAAATCACCATGATTCTCATTTCTGTTGGAGTTTCGATTGGTAGTGTGGGATTACCACTTTTAACTGAGAACTATGTCAAGAGGGATTTGCCAGCAGCTTCTCGCTTAGTGCAAGATAGTATTACCATGCTTTTCCTATTCCTCTTACCTGCAACGGTTGGAGTAGTCATGGTAGGTGAACCACTCTATACAGTCTTTTACGGTAAGCCAGATGGCTTGGCTATGGGCTTATTTATCTTTGCGGTCTTGCAATCAACAATTCTAGGCTTGTACATGGTCTTGTCACCAATGCTTCAGGCTATGTTCCGTAACCGTAAGGCAGTCTTGTATTTTGTTTATGGCTCAATTGCTAAGATTGTTTTACAATTACCATCAATAGCGCTTTTTCATAGTTATGGTCCTCTCATTTCAACGACTATCGGTCTTATCATTCCAATTGTTTTGATGTATCGCGAAATCTGTCAGATTACAGGAGTTCGTCGAAAGATCATCCTTAAACGAACCAGCCTAGTGACTATTTTAACTCTTGTCATGTTTATTCTGGTAGGCTTCTTACAATGGATGATAGGATTTGTCTTCCAACCAACTGGACGTTTCTGGAGTTTCATTTATGTCGCTCTAATCGGAACAATCGGTGGAGGACTCTACGGATTCATGAGTCTCTATACTCGTCTCTTAGATAAGGTTATTGGACAGGCAAAAGCTGACCAGTTACGAGCACGATTAAAATTATCATAATGCTTTATAAATAAAATGAATAATTTGAACTTTTCTATCCGAAAAAGTTTAAATTGTTCATTTTTTTATTTAAAAAATAGGATAAAATATAAAATTAGTAGAAAAAAATCTATAATTTGGTAAAAATTAGATAAAATTGCTTGACTAAAAAAAACAATAGCTGTATAATGATACAAATATTTAAATTTGGAGGTTCTGGAAATGAAAAAGTCTAAGGCAAAATATCTGACGCTGGCAGGCCTTGCCCTAAGTGCCGGTCTACTATTGGCGGCTTGTAGCAACTCAGCTAGTTCAACTAAAACATACAACTATGTCTATTCTAGCGATCCGTCTAGTTTGAACTATCTTGCAGAAAACCGTGCAACAACCAATGACATCGTTACCAATTTGGTAGATGGGTTGATGGAAAATGACCAATACGGTAACTACGTTCCATCCTTGGCAGAAGATTGGACTGTTTCTCAGGACGGTTTGACATACACTTATAAACTTCGTAAAGATGCTAAGTGGTATACCTCTGAAGGTGAAGAATATGCTCCAGTAACTGCCCAAGATTTTGTAACTGGTTTGAAATATGCAGCTGATAAAAAATCCGAAGCTTTGTACCTCGTACAAGATTCTGTTGCTGGTTTGGGTGACTATATCAACGGAAAAAACAAGGACTTTTCAACCGTTGGAGTTAAGGCGATTGACGACCAAACAGTTCAGTACACTTTGACACGACCAGAATCTTATTGGAATTCTAAAACAACATCAACCATTCTCTTCCCTGTCAATGCAGACTTCCTGAAATCAAAAGGGGACGACTTTGGTAAGGTAGACCCTTCTAGCATTTTGTACAATGGACCTTTCTTGATGAAATCCTTTGTTTCAAAATCTGTTATCGAGTTCAAGAAAAATCCCAACTACTGGGATGAAAAAAATGTCTTTGTGGATGATGTGAAATTGGCCTATTATGATGGTAGTGACCAAGATGCACTAGCACGTAACTTTGTAGAAGGAGTCTATAGCTACGCGCGTCTCTATCCAAATAGCTCAAGCTTTGAAGGAATTAAAGAGAAGAACAAGGATAACATCATCTATAGTATGCAAAATGCAACTTCTTATTACTTGAACTTCAACTTGGACAGAAAATCTTATAACTTCACGTCTAAGTCCTCAGATATTGAAAAGAAATCAACCCAAGAAGCAGTTCTGAATAAAAACTTCCGTCAAGCCTTCAACTATGCATACAACCGTACAGCCTATGGAGCACAATCTCAAGGGGAGGACGGAGCAACGAAGATTATTCGTAACCTAGTTGTACCTCCAACATTTGTAAGTATCAACGGAAAAGACTTTGGCGATGTTGTTTCAGAAAAGATGGTCAACTATGGCCAAGAATGGCAAGGAATCAACTTTGCAGATGCACAAGACCCATACTACAATCCTGATAAAGCTAAGGCTAAATTTGCGGAAGCCAAGAAAGAATTGGAAGCTAAGGGTGTGCAATTCCCAATCCACTTGGATGTATCAGTTGACCAATCAGCTAAAAAAGGTGTACTTGAAGCAAGCTCTTTGAAACAATCCATCGAATCTGTTCTAGGAGCTGAGAATGTGGTTATCGATATTCAACAATTATCAACAGACGACTTCGATAATTCTAGCTACCTAGCTCAAACTGCAGCTCAAAAAGACTTTGATATCTATAATGGCGGTTGGAGTGCGGACTACTTGGATCCATCAAGCTATCTAGATATCCTAAATGTCAATAACGGTGGTATGTTGCAAAACATTGGTCTAGAACCAGGTGAGGTCAATGACAAGGCTAAGGCAGTTGGTCTGGATACTTACACTCAAATGCTAGAAGAAGCGAACAAGGAGCAAGAACCAGCAAAACGTTATGAAAAATATGCTGAAGTTCAAGCTTGGCTCGTTGATAGCGCCCTTGCTATTCCGAACGTTTCTCAAGGTGGAACACCGACCTTGAGAAAGACAGTTCCATTCTCATCGCCATTCTCACAAGCAGGAAATAAGGGTGTCGAATCATACAAATATCTCAAGTTGCAAGATAAGACTGTAACGGCTGATGAGTATGAAAAAGCTAAAGAAAAATGGCTGAAAGAAAAAGAGGAATCTAATAAAAAAGCCCAAGAAGAATTAGCAAAACACGTTAAATAATCAGTCTATTCAACAGGAAAAACGATAGTTTCTCAGGAAGCTATCGTTTTTGTATAGTTTGAAACTATAACTAGCTCTTGAAAACAAGAAAACGAAGGATCCCAAATAAGTGGTACAATAGTTACTATAGATTTGGAGGTATTGTATGAGTAAATCATTTCACATCAACACAATTTTAGCACAAGCAGGGATCAAGTCTGATGAGGCAACAGGTGCTTTGGTTACACCAATTCACTTTTCAACGACTTATCAGCACCCAGAATTTGGTCAATCAACTGGATTTGACTATACCCGCACTAAAAACCCAACTCGTAGCAAGGCAGAGGAAGTCTTAGCAGCTATTGAATCAGCCCACTATGCTCTAGCAACTAGTTCAGGTATGTCTGCGATTGTGTTGGCCTTTAGTGTCTTCCCAGTAGGAAGCAAGGTTTTGGCTGTCCGTGATCTTTACGGTGGTTCTTTCCGCTGGTTCAATCAAGTGGAACAGGAAGGTCGTTTCAACTTTACCTATGCCAACACAGAAGAAGAGTTGATTGCTGAGCTAGAAAAGGATGTGGATGTACTTTATATCGAAACACCAACCAACCCTTTGATGTTGGAATTTGATATTGAAAAATTGTCAACATTAGCTCATGCTAAGGGTGCTAAAGTTGTCGTGGACAATACCTTCTACAGTCCAATCTATCAACGTCCAATTGAAGACGGGGCAGATATCGTCCTTCATTCAGCGACAAAATACCTTGCAGGTCATAATGATGTTCTAGCTGGTGTAGTTGTGACAGATAGTGCTGATTTATACGAAAAACTCTTTTACAATCTCAACACAACAGGGGCTGTTTTGTCACCATTTGATAGTTATCAATTGATTCGTGGTCTTAAAACCTTGTCACTTCGTATGGAGCGCTCAACAGCTAATGCTCAAGAGATCGTAGCCTTTTTGGAACAATCGCCTGCTGTCAAAGAAGTTTTGTATACAGGACGTGGGGGAATGATTTCTTTTAAAGTAGCAGATGAGAAGCGTATTCCTCATATCTTAAATACCTTGAAAGTATTCTCTTTCGCTGAAAGCCTGGGTGGTGTAGAAAGTCTGATTACCTACCCAACCACTCAAACCCATGCCGATATTCCAGCAGAAGTGCGCCATTCTTATGGTTTGACAGATGACCTTTTGCGTTTGTCAATCGGGATTGAGGATGTTAGAGATTTGATTGAAGACTTGCGTCAAGCCTTGGAAGGATAAAACTATGGGAAAATATGATTTTACGACCTTGCCCAATCGTTTTGGACATCATACCTACAAATGGAAAGAAGCAGAGACTGACCGAGAAGTATTGCCAGCCTGGATTGCTGATATGGACTTTGAAGTGTTACCTGAGATTCGTCAGACTGTTCATGACTATGCTGAGCAATTAGTCTATGGCTATACCTATGCTAGTGATGGGTTGATTGAAGCTGTTCAAAATTGGGAGGAAAAACAGCACGGTTATCGCTTTGATAAGGATGCCCTAGTCTTTATCGAAGGAGTAGTACCTGCCATTTCAACAGCCATTCAAGCCTTCACCAAGGAAGGCCAAGCAGTCCTCATTAACACACCGGTTTATCCTCCTTTTGCTCGGAGCATTAAGCTCAATAATCGTAAACTAATCACCAACTCTCTAGTAGAAAAAGACGGACTTTTTGAGATTGACTTTGATCAATTAGAGAGAGACTTTGTCGAAGAGGATGTGAAACTCTATGTTCTCTGCAACCCTCATAATCCTGGTGGACGTGTTTGGGAGAAGGAAGTCTTAGAGAAGATTGGACAACTTTGTCAAAAACATGGAGTTTTGTTGGTGTCTGATGAGATTCACCAAGATTTGGCCTTGTTTGGAAACAAGCACCAGTCATTCAATACGGTAAATGAAGATTTCAAAGAATTCTCACTCATTTTAAGCAGCGCTACTAAGACCTTCAACATTGCTGGAACAAAGAATTCCTATGCCATTATTGAAAATCCAAAGTTGAGACTTGCTTTCCAAAAACGCCAGCTGGCTAATAATCAACATGAAATCTCAGGGTTGGGATATTTGGCAACAGAAGCTGCCTATCGCTATGGTGAAGATTGGTTAACAGAACTCAAAGAACTGATTGAGAAACACATCAATTATGTCGTCGATGTGTTTGGGAAAGAAACTAAAATTAAGGTCATGAAACCTCAAGGGACCTATCTCATTTGGCTTGATTTTTCAGCCTACGATATTAGTGATGAAGAATTAAGAAGCCTCTTAAGAGACGAAGCCAAGGTTATCCTGAACAGAGGCTTGGACTTTGGTGAAGAAGGAGCCCTCCACGCTCGCTTAAATGTAGCCATGCCGACATCTGTCTTGGAAGAAGTTTGCCAACGAATCATTGCTACTTTTTCAAATCATTAAAAACGCTAAATTCCCAAACTAACTTCCATCGCCAATAAAAGTGGAAGTTAGTCTGATAAAAATCGTAAAAACCAGTGGAAATCCGTGTCAGGGTAAGTTCCACTGGTTTTACTAATGTTTGATTTCATCATTTTTGTAGCCGAAAAGAATCGAAAAAAAGAGCGCACAAAATCCTCTCATCTGAAAGCGTTTCAGATTAAGTTCCGCTATGGTGGAAGTTAGTGTGAGACGTTTGAATGGGGTTGAAGGTTAGTTTT
>NZ_JASHFO010000006.1:0-83601 GCF_047460825.1 Streptococcus infantis
GAATTTTGACTAGCATGACGGGATCAAGACTAGGACGACCATTATCTGGACTATAGGTATCTTCTACCAAGTCATAGATAAAGTCAAAATCAACCTTTGAATCTACTTGTCGAAGAAAGTGATCTTTTGGGACCAATTCGTCTATTGTATAGAAACCATATTGCTTACGGTTATAATCAGGTTTTTCTTTGTGAAACATAGGGAACACCTCACAACTTTTCTTACCTCTATTATACGACTTTACAAAAAGAAAAGCCCTTAGAAACTTGGGTTCTAAGGACTTTGTCTTCAATCTGAAAGAGGCTCAAGCCTCTTTTTATTATAGTTGATTGAATCTAGAATAGTACGCTAAGGATTCTAAAACGTTTTTAGAAATTAATTTGACTTTCCTAATCTCTTTGTTCATATATTATTTCAATCCACTATATTTCAAATAACTTAATCCCACTTACCATTCAAAATATCTTTCAGAAACTTTTTAGGAATCCAGAAAGAATGCTTGGTGATTCGTCTTCCATCAGGAAGAGGATTCGTATCTGAGAGTTTTCCTTTTCCTACAAAAACATTTTTTTCAATCTCATAATAAGAGTTTGATGCATGAATTTTGGTGAACAAGAACTTATTCACTTTGCTTTGAGGAAAGTTTGTCGAAACACCTTTTTTTGTCTGAGTTAACTGTACCCCTTCATTAATTATGGTACGTGTTTCATTCCAGACACGTTTGGCTTCATCGACTAAACGTTCAGGAAATCCCCAAAACTTCACTTGACTTAAAACATATTCTCCTTTTTCTCCTTCTTTAAATACAACAAACATATAGCGTTTGTCACAAACTTCTTGGAAAACATGAGATTCTTCCCAGTTATCATTTTTTGCTAATTCTATAAAATTATAAACTTTAAACGGCGAGTCTTGGCTGGGAAGTCCCTCTTTATTCACAATAATAACTCTAAGATTCATATTGGCTTTCTGGAATTCCTGGGTATTTTCTAAATCACCAGTAATACCAATCATTTTACGAATCAGTAAATTATTTCTAGATTTTGAGCGACGAGGAACATCGAACGCATTATATAAGTCCTCTGTCTTCCATCCTTCATACTTCAAAATTTTTTCTTCAATAAGCTGGGTAAATGTTTTTTTCGTTCCTTTTGCAGTAGCCAAAACACTTTCTTGATCTGATTGATTAAATATTTTATGATTAATCAGATAAGTCATGTAACTAGGTTTCAATTCCCAAGCTCTTTGCTTGGCTAATTCATCACTAAAAGGTTGGTTTCTCCAGTCTTTTTCCTTACCGGCTCCTTTTGTACAAGTCGATAAATAGTTACCATCCGATTCAGATAATTCGTGCGCTCGTCCCTCTTTAATTTTCTGTGTGATTCGAGCATAATCATCTAAGATAACATTCATATCTTCCTCAAACCATTCAAAAAGGAAAACTTTTTCAATCATATAATCAAAAACTGTGTTTTCAGGAATCAAACCATTATAAAACAGTAAAAGTATTTTTGAACATTTTTTCCACAGGTGTGATTGATAGAAATCATCCAAATTCTCTTCAAAATAATTGATAATCGTTAAGACCAGCCTTTCTTTTGCAGAGATAGTTCCATTTTTATTAATTTTAAATGGAGTCACCTTAAGCTCTACACCAATTTTTTCAAAATCGGCTGCTGCATTACTATTAGGCTGATATCCATAATAATATCGTTCTATATAGTTCGCATACTTCCCCTTTGATGATGGTTTAATCTCTTTTTTCTCATACTCATTAACTTCTTGATTTTGATAGTCCTCGTATGTTTTATAGAGAGATTGATTATACTCTTCCATAACATCAGCAAATTTTCTATTCAAAAGTTGGTGAGAGTAATTTATAACACTGTCAATATCTTCATCATTATAGTTAAATAAATTTTGTTCCATTCTTTTCTCCTACTCTCTATATTATATCAAATTAAATATACAGCAAACATTATTACTTGATCAATTTTTAAAAATAGTATATAATGGACTAAACTGAAAAATTAAGGAGAAAAGATGAAAGTTCTCGAACTATTTGCTGGGGTCGGGGGATTCCGAATAGGATTAGAAAAAGCTGATAAAAAGTTCTTTGAAACAAAGTGGGCAAACCAGTGGGAACCGTCTCGTAAATCTCAAGATGCATTTGAGGTCTATGACTATCATTTCCCTAACAGTGAGAATATCAATATTAGTATCTCTGAAATTAGCGATGAAGATTTTTCAAAAATGGATGCAGATATGATTGTAGGTGGTTTTCCTTGTCAAGATTATTCTGTCGCTAGAAGCAAAAAAAATGAAAAAGGCATCGAAGGGAAAAAAGGAGTTCTCTTTTGGGAAATCATTCGTGCTACTGAAAACATTAAACCTAAATATCTTATCCTCGAAAATGTCGATAGATTGCTAAAAGCTCCTTCTAAACAACGAGGAAGAGACTTCGCAATCATGCTAACAGCCTTCAATAATTTGGGATATTCAGTTGAATGGAGAGTTATCAATGCGGCTGATTACGGACGAAGCCAAAGACGTCGTCGTGTTTTCTTTTTCGTTTATCGTAATGATACTAAATTTGCGAAATCAGTTGATGGACAATACGAAAATAATGAATCAGTAGCTGAAGAACATAAATATGATGAGTATTTATTTCAAACAGGTTTATTTGCGACTCAATTTCCAATAAAAAACATTCCAGTTAAAAATAGACATGTTTTTCATGAATTTGGAGATGATATCGTAGAGGTATCTGATAATTTTACAGGTACTGTTTGGAACACAGGTATTATGAGGTATGGAAAATACTACTCTATTGATACAGAACCTAACTTTAACGGAAGACCAATTACACTAGGTGAAATTCTTCAGGATGAAGAGGAAGTATCTGAGAAATATTTTATTACAGACCCAGCAAAATTGGAAAAATTCCAATTTCTAAGAGGACCAAAACGAATAGAACGTACTTCTGCCGACGGTCATACTTATATCTATTCTGAAGGAAGAATGGCTCCTTATGACGATTTAAATTTACCTGGTCGTACTATGTTAACTTCGGAAGGTACTGTTAATCGTTCTACTCATTTTCTTAAAGTTAATGGCAAATACCGTCTAATAACTCCAGTTGAAGCAGAACGCCTTCAAGATTTCCCAGATAATTGGACAGCTAAAAAGAAATTAGCTGACGGATCTATTGTTGACGTTTCTGATAAAATGAGAATGTTTTTTATGGGAAATGCCTTGGTTACTGAGATTGTTAAAAAAATTGGAATTTATATTAAAAAATGGGAGGAAAAGTATGGGAGCGAGTAAAGAGGACTGGTTAAATATATTTGATATGCTCTCTGATTCTGTCAGCCAATCTAATAAATGTTTAAACGAATACCTTGAAGAGTTTATATCTATTAATATTACTAAAGGAATTACAGGGAAACAAAATAGGATTAAATCAAATGTTAGCTTTGTGGAAAAACTAGTCAGAAATGATTATTTAAATAAGTGGGATTATATTATAGGGGAGGATGAAAAAAATAAGAAAACTCTTAGTAGAAATTTACCAGATTTTATTGGCTATAGAATTAATACATTATTTTTTAATGAAGAGGAGCAACTAGCTAAGAAGTTAATCGAGTTTTTAAACAAAAAGCAAAATATTGAAATTCCAGCCGATCAATTAAATCCACATAATCAACAAGCAAATGGTCACCCGATAATGAAGTTCCAGGGACTTATTAAATCTGTAGATGATCCGGAACTAGAATTTGGATTTGAAATACAAATTAAATCATCTATTCATAATTTATGGGGTGAAGTTGAACATGGTTCAATTTATAAACCGAATAATTTTGATTTTCGTATTAAAGAAAAAAAGAAAAATGTTGAGGAAATCTGGAACACTCTAACTAGTTGCGATAGACAACTATATCTATTAAAAAAAGAAATATACAAAAAAGAGGATTTATTAAAACAATTACTTACGATTTATCTTGAACAAGCAAACTTGGTAGAACCTCTAAACTCTCACTATTTTTATTCAATTTTCTTTAATGTGTTTATTCATATAAATATTTCTGATTTAGAAGAGTTATTATCTCAGTTGATGACTAAAAAAAGTATAGAATTAAAAATAGACTATTCTTTTACAAATTTACATTCAAATCAGTTCTACCAACAGTTGAGAGAACTAATTTCAGTTTTACTTCTCCCAGACGAAATAATAACAATTAAAAAAATTTTTGATTTTTGTTTTAACAGCATCACAGATACTGAATTCTTAGATCTCATAATTTTTTCTATTATAGAAAATTCTGGTTTAAATTTGGAAGAAGAAACAGAAAACGAAGGTTTTGATGTTGATGATGAAGAGGAAGACGATCATAAAGACCATACGCGTTTACTATTAACATTGTTAGAGACAAAAGGATTTAAAATAAAAAGGATAAAATAAAATGATAGAGAATAAAATTAATCAAGTCCATACAGAATTCGATGGAATTGAATCAAAAAATATTACTATTGATGATTTGATTACAGTAACAAAAGTTGATGTTTTCAATTCTAGCAATTTCACAGGTTATCAGAGAGAAATTAATGAGAAACATGTTTTAAAAATAGAAAATTACATCACTGAAGAATTTGCAAAAGGTAATTTCCTTTTTCCGAGTCCTATCATTTGTTCTTTACGAGATGAGGAAATAGGGACTTTATATATAGTTGATGGTCAACATAGAGTCCAAGCATTTAAAAACATCAAAAATAAAAATAGTGAATTATATAATAAAATTAAGGATTTTGAACTTAATATTATTACTTTAATAAAACCAACTTTAAAGTTAGAGGTTGAGACATTTATAACTATTAACAAGACCTCAAAAAAAGTTGATACCTCCTTAGCACTTATAGCTAAGACATTACACTCTGAATTAAAAGAGAGTCAAGTTTCGGCAATAAAACAATATATTTTAGTAGAGACTGCTCGTAAAATGGATAGTTCTAAAGATTCATGTTTTTATAATAATATTGCTTGGGAAGGCACACCGAGGGCAACAGGGAAGTTAATTTCTCTAAACTCGTTTGTCAGAGCTTATATGCCAATTGTTAATTATTTAAAAAATAATAATTTTATTGATATAAATAATCTTGCAAAATTAAATGAATACATAGAATTTTGCTTTGAGATTATCAATACTATTTGGGTTTCTTTCAAGAATAAATGGCCACAGCTATTTCTAAAAGAAGGGGACAATAGTATTATTCAAGGGACTATAGGATCAAGCGCAATTATTAAATTTATATACAATTATTTACAAAATAATCCTCTTGAAACAAATGATAAACTAAATTTGTTAACAGAAATCAGAATTGCAATTAAAAAAATAAATTCTTCGTCTGACTACTGGCTTCCAAATGGCTTATACTCAAGTTATTCTTCTGGAGCTGGCCATACTATTATTTCTAAAATTTTGATAGATAGTTTAGATAGTTAAAGTGAGTATTTTTGAGATACCAATTTATAACTCAATATAACAACAGTTTTAATTTATACAATTTTATTCATGAAAATAACAAAAAACTGAGCTAAACTCAATTTTAAGAAAAATGAAGTAAGTAAATCTTCCCACAATAAAACGCATATTATCAAGGTTTTTCAACAGCTGATATTATGCGTTTTTTCTAATTTAAAAGTCTTTTTGTTCAGCCTCTTTTTTTACTCTAGTGCTTTATTATTCTATTCACTAAATCTTAAAAAATAGCCATCTGGGTCTAAAACTGCAAATTCATGAGGATAGATATATTGTTCACCAACACGAAATTCTCTTTTGGTCAAAGGACGATGAATAGGATAGTTAGACTCTATTACTTTCTGATAGAGTCGAGGGACATCCTCTATGCCGAAGGAGATGTTGACTCCACGACCAAAGGGGTAGGTCAGTTCAACTAATTCATCCTTTGTTCCCTCCTCTAGCATTAGTTGGCAATCTTCAAGCGATAAGAAGAGGAAGTTTTCTTCTGGTCGCTCGTATTCGATAGTAAAACCTAGTAAATCACAGTAGAAGGAACGAGACTGTTCTATATTTGATACCATAAACTCGGGAATAACTGCATTGTAGTCCATAAAGAAAATCCTTATAATTCAATCTCCAAGACAATCGGTGTATGGTCTTGGCGAGCGCCTGAATCTATCATATCTGACTTGGTAACTTTGTCTGCTACACGGTTACTTGTGAGCCAGTAGTCGATTCTCCAGCCTGTGTTGTTGATTTTTGAAGTTTTGCTGCGTTGGGCCCACCAAGTGTAGCGTTCTGGAACATCGCCATGGATATGGCGGAAGGTATCTGTAAATCCTTTGGCTAAAAGGTTTGTAAATCCTTCACGTTCTTCGTCTGTGAAACCTGGTGAACGACGGTTGCTTGCTGGGTTGGCAAGGTCAATTTCCTTGTGGGCAACGTTGTAGTCACCTGTAGCAAGAACTGGTTTTTTCTTGTCTAACTCAGCCAAGTATTCCGCATATTTGACGTCCCAGACTTGACGTTCTTCCAAGCGTTTGAGTCCATCACCTGCATTTGGTGTGTAGACTTGAGTCACGAAAAATTTATCAAATTCAAGAGTAATGATGCGACCTTCCAAGTCCATAGTTGAAGGTGCGCCAATTTCTGGGAAGCTGATGATTGGAGTTAGTTCTTTCTTATAGAGGAACATGGTTCCAGCATAGCCTTTACGGGCGGGCTCTTGAGAGGAACGCCAGGTGTTTTCGTAGCCTGGGAAGAGTTCTTCCAGTACCTCAAGGTGTTTTTTAGTAGGACCTTTAGCTGAAAGCTTGGTTTCTTGGATAGCGATGATATCAGCGTCTTCGGCTACCAAAGCTTGGAGAACGTCTTGAGACAATTTCGCACGCGCAGAATCACTCGTCAACGCTGCATTGAGGGAATCAATGTTCCATGAGATCAGTTTCATAGTGTGTACCTTTTCATTCAGATTATAGACAATATTATACCAGAAAAAGAAGTATTTCCCCAGCGTATAGTTTGAAAAATCAAGGTCATTCCTTTATAATAAAGAATGATTTATGTAAAGGATTGAAAATAAATGAAATTTTACTCATATGAATATGTCTTGAGCCAGATTGGCCAACAAAATAGTGTCATGATTGGCTTTGGAGTATTCTTGCTTGCCATCACTGGATTTTTTGCTTTTAAGGCTTACCGCGACCATCGAGGAACCAAGTTTCGCGAGTTGGTGATGATCTCGTCTTTGGCTTTACTGGCTGTCATTCTCGGGATTATATCTACATATCAGTCAAATCAAGCTTCCAACAACCAATTTCAAACTTCACTTCACTTTATAGAAGTTGTTTCTGAGGATTTAGGGGTGGATAAATCAGAGGTCTACGTCAATACTTCTGCAACGACAGATGGTACCCTTCTCAAGGTAGGAGACAAATTCTACCGTGCCTTAAGTGGCAGTGAGCCGGATAAATATCTCTTGGAAAAACTTGACTTGTATCAAACAAGTGACATTGAATTAGTGGAGGCAAACAAATGACATTTAACTATATCGAAATTCTTATTAAACTGGCTTTAGGTCTTGTATCTCTTGTCTTTGTTATCAATGTGACAGGGAAGGGAAATCTAGCGCCCAACTCAGCAATTGACCAAATCCAAAACTATGTTCTTGGGGGAATCATCGGTGGGGTTATCTATAGTAGCTCTATTACCATCCTTCAGTATGCAGAGATCTTGATTATGTGGACGATTTTAGTTTTGCTTCTCAAGTGGCTTACGAATAACGTTGGCTTTGTAAAACAAATGATTGACGGGAAACCAACTTTACTCATCAAAAATGGGGAAATCGATCCAGAAGCCTGTCGATCTGTTGGCTTATCAGCTTCTGACGTAGCCCTTAAACTTCGTAGCCAAGGTATCTTCCAGCTTAAAGAAGTCAAGCGTGCTGTACGAGAACAAAACGGTCAGCTGATTGTAGTACAAAATGGAGATGAAAATCCTAAGTTTCCTGTCATCACAGATGGTGTCATTCAGTCGGATGTCCTCGATACTCTCAGCTTAACGGAAGAATGGCTCATAGATCATCTGAATAAGCAAGGGTATGATAATGTGGCCAATATCTTTATCGCTGAGTATGACAAGGGTCAACTAAGTGTCGTCACCTATGAATAAGAAAAACCTGGGGTTCATGCCTCAGGTTTCCATTTGTCATTAGAAAGGAATTTTATGTCCATCATCCAAAAACTCTGGTGGTTTTTTAAATTAGAAAAACGCCGTTACCTAGTTGGAATTGTAGCTTTGGTTTTGGTTTCTGTACTAAATCTCATCCCACCTATGGTCATGGGGCGCGTGATCGATGCCATCACTTCGGGACGATTAACACAAGATGAGCTCCTGCTTCATCTCTTTTATCTCCTGCTGGCAGCTTTCGGGATGTATTATCTGCGTTACGTTTGGCGCATGTATATACTAGGGACCTCCTACCGACTTGGACAAATCATGCGTTCAAGACTATTTGAGCACTTTACAAAAATGTCTCCCGCTTTTTATCAGAGTTATCGGACTGGGGATTTGATGGCTCACGCAACCAATGATATCAATGCTCTGACTCGTCTAGCAGGTGGGGGTGTCATGTCTGCAGTGGATGCTTCTATCACAGCCTTGGTGACTTTATTGACTATGCTCTTTAGCATCTCATGGCAGATGACCTTGGTTGCCATTCTACCTTTGCCGTTTATGGCCTATGGGACTAGTCGTCTGGGGAGAAAGACCCATAAGGCTTTCGGAGAATCACAAGCAGCCTTTTCTGAACTTAATAATAAGGTTCAAGAGTCTGTATCGGGTATCAAGGTAACCAAGTCCTTTGGCTATCAGTCTGATGAATTGGCATCTTTCCAGGAAGTCAATGATTTGACCTTCCAAAAGAATCTGCAAACCATGAAATATGATAGTCTCTTTGACCCGATGGTTTTGCTCTTTGTTGGTTCTTCTTATGCCTTAACTCTCTTAGTTGGTGCCTTTATGGTGCAAGCGGGACAAGTAACCGTTGGTAATCTGGTCACCTTTATTTCTTACTTGGATATGTTGGTCTGGCCCTTGATGGCGATTGGTTTCCTCTTTAATATTACTCAAAGAGGAAAAGTTTCCTACCAACGTATCGAAAGTCTCTTGTCCAAAGAGTCACCTGTGAACGATCCGGAGTCTCCACTTGATGGGATTGAAAATGGGCGCTTGGACTATGCTATTGATAGTTTTGCCTTTGAAGACGAGGAGACGCTGAGAGATATACATTTTAGTCTTGAAAAAGGGCAAACTCTAGGCTTGGTTGGGCAGACTGGTTCAGGAAAAACAGCTTTGATTAAGTTGCTCCTACGTGAGTATGACGTTGATCAAGGAGCCATTTATCTAAATGGTCACGATATTCGTGCCTATCGACTAGCTGACTTACGTAGTTTGATGGGATACGTTCCACAGGACCAATTTCTTTTTGCCAGTTCTATCATAGATAATATTCGCTTTGGAAATCCCGACCTACCTTTCTCAGCAGTAGAAGAAGCGACTCAGTTGGCTCAAGTCTATCAAGACATTCAAGCCATGCCTGAGGGATTTGATACAGTTATCGGGGAAAAAGGTGTTAGTCTATCTGGTGG
This sequence comes from Streptococcus infantis, assembly GCF_047460825.1. Taxonomy (GTDB): domain Bacteria; phylum Bacillota; class Bacilli; order Lactobacillales; family Streptococcaceae; genus Streptococcus; species Streptococcus infantis_V. The sequence continues at coordinate 9,668 of NZ_JASHFO010000006.1, forward strand.
ACAAAAGCAACGTCTGGCTATGAGTCGGGCTATGATTTTAAATCCTGATATCTTGATTTTAGATGATTCCTTGTCAGCTGTGGATGCTAAGACAGAGTTCGCAATCATCGATAATCTCAAGGAAACTCGCAAAGATAAAACGACCATCATCACTGCCCATCGTCTTAGTGCAGTTGTTCATGCTGATTTGATCTTGGTTATGCAAAATGGTCGCATCATTGAACGAGGCACTCATGAAGACTTACTCGCCTTGGATGGTTGGTATGCCCAAACCTACCAGTCTCAACAGTTAGAAATGAAAGGAGAAGAAGATGCGGAATAAACAAGAACAATGGGCTGTATTGAAGCGTTTGTTGTCTTATCTCAAGCCCTATAGTCTCCTAACCTTTTTAGCACTTGCTTTTCTCCTTGCGACGACTGTTATTAAAAGCGTAATTCCCCTAGTAGCTTCCCACTTTATCGACCAGTATCTAAACAATCTCAATCAGCTTGCCGTTACAGTTCTGCTAGTTTACTATGGGCTTTACATTCTTCAAACCATTGTCCAATATGTGGGGAATCTCCTTTTTGCGCGCGTGTCCTACAGCATCGTTAGAGATATCCGACGTGATGCCTTTGCCAATATGGAGAAGCTAGGCATGTCTTACTTTGATAAAACGCCTGCAGGTTCTATCGTTTCACGTTTGACCAATGACACTGAGACTATTAGTGATATGTTCTCAGGGATCTTATCCAGCTTTATCTCGGCAGTCTTTATCTTTGTGACAACCCTTTATACCATGCTTATTTTGGATTATCGTCTGACAGTTTTAGTCTTGCTCTTTCTACCTTTGATTTTCCTTTTGGTCAATCTCTACCGAAAAAAATCGGTCAAGGTCATTGAAAAAACCAGAAGTCTCTTGTCAGATATCAACAGTAAGCTGGCAGAAAATATCGAAGGGATTCGCATTATTCAAGCCTTTAATCAAGAAAAACGCCTACAAGAAGAGTTTGATGAGATAAATCAGGAACACCTGGTCTATGCTAATCGTTCAGTAGCCTTGGACTCCCTCTTTTTACGTCCGGCTATGAGTTTGTTGAAGTTGTTGGGTTATGCGGTTTTGATGGCTTACTTCGGCTATCGTGGTCTCTATCTAGGCATAACGGCAGGTACCATGTATGCCTTTATCCAGTACATCAATCGTCTCTTTGATCCCCTCATCGAGGTAACGCAAAACTTTTCTACCCTTCAGACATCCATGGTGTCAGCAGGTCGTGTCTTTGCACTTATCGATGAGACCAACTATGAACCGGTCCAAGAAAATGGACAAGCGGAGATTAGAGAAGGAAATATCCGTTTTGAACATGTGTCCTTCTCTTATGACGGAAAACACCAGATTCTCGATGATATTTCCTTTACCGTCAATAAAGGTGAAACTATCGCCTTTGTCGGGCATACTGGCTCTGGGAAATCCTCTATCATCAATGTTCTTATGCGCTTTTATGAATTCCAGTCTGGTCGGGTTTTACTTGATGGTGTGGATATTCGTAAGTATAGTCAAGAGGAGTTGAGAAAAAATATCGGTCTGGTCCTACAGGAACCTTTCCTCTATCATGGAACCATCAAGTCCAATATCGCTATGTACCAAGATATCAGCGATGACCAAGTCAAGGCTGCGGCAGAATTTGTCGATGCAGATTCATTTATTCAGGATCTTCCTTTGGGCTATGATGCCCCTGTGTCTGAGCGTGGTTCGAGTTTCTCAACCGGGCAACGTCAGCTGCTTGCTTTTGCTAGAACTGTTGCCAGTCAACCGAAAATACTGATTTTGGATGAAGCGACAGCTAATATTGATTCTGAAACAGAAGCTCTGGTCCAAAATTCTCTAGCCAAGATGAGACAGGGCCGGACGACCATTGCCATTGCCCATCGTCTTTCTACCATTCAGGATGCTAACTGTATCTATGTCCTAGATAAGGGACGAATCATCGAGAGCGGCACACACGAGGAACTTTTGGCCTTAGGAGGAACCTATCACAAGATGTATAGTTTACAGGCAGGGGCTCTTTCTTAGAGAAGAATTCCTTTAAAATACAGATTTCTTGCACTGCCTCTTTCATTTTGTGGTATAATGTAGAATGTTTAAAGATTACATATTAAAAAATAGAGGAGAATGTGCATGCTGAAATGGGATGAACTACCTCAGGAGATGCAATTGAGCGAGGTAAAACCATACTACCAGCTCGTCTCTAGAAGAAAAGGTTCACTGATTCTCAAGCGTTGTCTAGATTTGTTTCTAGCCTTGGTCTTGTTAGTCTTGACTTCACCCGTATTTCTGATTCTAAGCATTTGGATTAAGCTAGATAGCAAGGGTCCAGTCATTTACAAGCAAGTCCGGGTAACCCAGTACAACCGACATTTCAAGATTTGGAAATTCCGGACCATGGTGACCGATGCGGACAAGAAAGGAAGTCTAGTAACTTCTGCCAATGACAGCCGCATCACCAAGGTTGGAAATTTCATTCGCCGTGTTCGTTTGGATGAACTTCCACAATTGGTCAATGTTCTCAAAGGAGAGATGTCCTTTGTGGGAACTCGTCCAGAAGTACCACGCTACACAGAGCAGTACAGCCCAGAAATGATGGCTACCTTGCTCTTGCCAGCAGGGATTACATCGCTTGCCAGCATTAACTATAAGGACGAGGATGCCATTATCAGTCAAATGACTGCAAAAGGTATGTCCGTTGACCAGGCTTATGTGGAAAGAGTCCTTCCAGAGAAAATGCACTTTAACCTAGCCTACCTACGTGATTTTAATTTCTTCGGAGATATCAAGATCATGTTCCAGACTGTAGTTGAAGTTTTAAAATAAAGTAGTCACAAGAGTGAATACAGTAAAAGGAGTAAATCAATGACAAAGTATAATATTCCATTTTCACCACCCGATATTACCGAAGCTGAAATTGCTGAAGTAGCTGATACCCTTCGTTCTGGTTGGATTACAACAGGTCCTAAGACAAAAGAATTGGAACGACGTTTATCTCTCTATACTCAGACACCTAAGACAGTCTGCCTCAACTCTGCAACAGCAGCTCTTGAATTGATTTTGCGCGTGCTTGAAGTAGGACCTGGTGATGAAGTTATCGTTCCAGCTATGACTTATACAGCATCATGTAGTGTTATCACTCACGTAGGTGCGACACCAGTTATGGTTGATATCCAAGCTGATACCTTTGAAATGGACTATGACAAGCTTGAACAAGCTATTACTGAGAAGACAAAGGTTATTATTCCAGTTGAACTTGCAGGGATTATCTGTGACTATGACCGTTTATTCCAAGTTGTTGAGAAGAAACGTGACCTCTTTACAGCGGCTAGCAAGTGGCAAAAGGCCTTTAACCGTATTGTGATTGTCTCTGATAGTGCCCACGCTTTGGGTTCAACCTATAAAGGACAACCAGCTGGTTCCATTGCAGACTTTACATCATTCTCTTTCCACGCAGTTAAGAATTTTACAACTGCTGAAGGGGGAAGTGCGACCTGGAAAGCTAATCCAGCTATTGATGATGAAGAAATGTACAAGGAATTCCAGATTCTTTCCCTTCATGGTCAAACAAAAGATGCTCTTGCCAAGATGCAACTGGGTTCATGGGAATACGATATCGTAACACCTGCCTACAAGTGCAACATGACAGATATCATGGCTTCGCTTGGTCTGGTTCAGTTGGACCGTTATCCTGCTTTGCTACAACGTCGTAAGGACATCGTAGATCGCTATGACCGTGGATTTGCAGGGACTCGAATCCATCCATTGGCTCATGAGACAGATACAGTAGAATCTTGTCGTCACCTCTACATCACCCATGTAGAAGGAGCAAGTCTCGAGCAACGTAATCAAATTATCCAAGAATTGGCCAAGGCAGGAATTGCAAGTAATGTTCACTACAAACCGCTTCCTCTTTTGACAGCCTATAAGAATCTAGGATTTGACATGGCTGATTATCCACGAGCTTATGCTTTCTTTGTAAATGAAATTACACTACCACTTCACACGAAATTAACGGATGAAGAAGTAGATTATATCATCGAAACTTTTGTCAGAGTTTCTGAAGAAGTTCTAGGTGCTTCAGAAAAATAATTAAAAAAATTAGTAAAAAATTAGTGAAAACGGTTGACAAAGAAAAAACAATAACATATAATTAACTCAACAAATCAGAAAAGTAATTATTTTTAATCTTCAGGGAGCCTGTGGTTACTGTGAACAGGTGGTTGGAACTAGTGAAATTGGGCTGATTTTAAAAGTGAATTTGAAACAATGAAAATTCGGTAGGCACACCTTACAGTGCAACTTGTTGTTAGACAAGGCAGAGATGTAAAGGGGATATTCTCTTTACAAATGAGGTGGTACCGCGTTACGAACGCCCTCACATGGAAGTAAATTCCGTGTGTGGGCTTTTTTCTATCCGTCATTTTATTTATCTTTTATTAGGGCGTTAAGTCGCTTTGATGAACTTGAGTTCTATCTACAGCTCCTTGCCTACTACTAAAAGCAAATAAAAAACCGGATTCATACAGAAGGAGGAAAATTTTATGACAACAAAAGGATATTTTGGACAATTTGGTGGTAGTTTTGTACCAGAACCAATTCAGGCTTTATTAGATGAGTTGGAAGTGACTTTTGATAAATACAAGGACGATCCAGAGTTTTTGGCAGAATATCGTCATTACTTAAAAGATTATTCAGGCCGTGAGACTCCGCTCTATTTTGCAGAAAGTTTGACGGATTATCTAGGTGGGGCTAAGATTTATCTCAAACGTGAAGATCTTAACCACCTTGGTTCACACAAACTTAACAATGTCCTTGGACAGATCCTTCTTGCTAAACGTATGGGGAAAAAACGTGTGATTGCAGAGACAGGAGCTGGTCAGCATGGTGTTGCAACAGCTGCAGCTGCGGCTAAATTTGGTATGACATGTGATGTCTACATGGGGGCAGAAGATGTGGAACGTCAACGCCTCAATGTCTTCCGTATGGAGATGATGGGAGCAACTGTTCACGCAGTTGAAACAGGTACTCGTACCCTCAAAGATGCGGTAGATGCAGCCTTTGGAGCATGGATGAATGACCTTGATGCTTTCTACGTTTTAGGTTCAGCTGTAGGACCTCACCCTTATCCAACGATTGTTCATGAATTCCAAAAAGTGATTAGTGAAGAGTCTCGACGTCAGATCTTGGAAAAAGAAGGACGTTTGCCAGACTACGTCATTGCCTGTGTGGGTGGTGGTTCTAATGCCATCGGTGCCTTCTCGCAGTATGTAGCTGATGAAGAAGTTAAATTGGTTGGGGTAGAAGCTGCTGGTCACGGTTTAGATACCGACAAACACGCGGCAACAATGACCAAGGGTAGTGTAGGAATTGTCGATGGAATGAAAACCTATGCAGTCTTTGGTGAAGATGGAAATGTTGCACCTGTTTACTCTATCTCTGCTGGTTTAGACTATCCAGGGGTTGGACCAGAACACGCCTTCTTTAAAGACTCTGGTCGTGTAGAATATGTTGCAGCGACTGATGAAGAAGCTGTCCAAGCCTTGCTTTTACTTAGCAAGACTGAAGGAATTATCCCAGCTATTGAAAGCTCCCATGCTATCGCTGAAGCAGTCAAACGAGCACCAAAACTAAGTAAAGATGAGATTATCATCATCAATGTCTCTGGTCGTGGAGACAAGGACGTAGCTGCTATTGCAGACTACCTTGAAGCTAAAAAATAAAAGATGGAAAAGATACAGAGATTTCTCTCACAGAGAGCTTGTGGTTGCTGAAAACAAGCAGAGAAAGCTGTAAGGTTGGGTCCGTCTGAAATGAGAGAAGAAAACATGATTCTCAAGGGAGTGCCCTTTATCGCACAACCTGTTACAGGAAGGTTCTGAGACAGGAATGAGAGATAGGAGAAATCCTATAATTGAGGTGGCACCACGAATTTCGTCCTCACGCAAGTTATTTTGCGTGGGGATTTTTTGTAGAATCAACACGGAATTTAAGAAGAACTGAAAGGGAAATTACAATGGAACGAATCATTCATGGAGATGTTTTATCACCAATCTTGGCTTATATGCGTTTGAACGGACAACACAAGGTCATACTTGAAAGTATCCCAAGAGAAAAGGAAAATGCTCGTTTTTCTATCTTAGCCTATAACCCAGTTTTTGAAATTAAGTTCGAAAATGGAGTCCTTTATCAAAATGGACAAGAGATTGATCGTGATCCTTTGGATTTCCTCTATGAGGTTACTCATAAGAGCCAGCACCATTCAGACCTACCTTTTGGTGGTGGAGCTATTGGCTTTGTTGGTTACGATATGATTTCGCTCTATGAAGAAATTGGTCAAATCCCTGAGGATACCATTGGGACGCCAGACATGCATTTCTTTGTCTATGAGAGCTATATGGTCTTTGACCACAAGAAGGAAAAAATCCATGTCATCGAGGATGCTCTCTACAGTGAACGTAGTAATGAAGAACTAGAAGTGGCTTTAGATCAGGTTTTAGAAGAGTTGAAAATCCCTGCTCCAAATGAATTTGAAGATTTGGATTTATCACCACTTGACTTCAAACCCCATATCGCTCCTCAGAAGTTTGAGGAAATGGTGGAAACAGCTCGCGACTTGATTCGTAACGGAGATATGTTCCAATGCGTGCTCAGTCAGCGCTTCTCCGCAGAAGTAACTGGAAATCCTTTTGACTTTTACAGAAATCTCCGCGTGACTAATCCATCAAATTACCTCTATTTCTATGATTTTGGAGATTATCAAATCATCGGTGCCAGTCCTGAGAGCTTGGTTTCCGTCAAGAATGGTGTCGTGACAACCAATCCAATTGCAGGTACGCGACCTAGAGGTGCCAATGACGAGGAAGATGCGACTTTAGCAAATGATCTACTTTCTGATGAAAAGGAAACGGCAGAACACCGAATGTTGGTGGACTTGGGACGAAATGATATCGGTAGAATTGCTGAAACAGCCAGTGTCCAAGTAACTAAGTATATGGAAGTCGAACTTTTCCGCTATGTCATGCATTTGACCAGCGTGGTTAAAGGACGTTTATCACCAGAATTAACTGCAATGGATGCCTTGAAGGCGACTCTTCCGGCAGGAACAGTATCGGGAGCACCAAAGATTCGGGCCATGAAACGCATCTATGAACTAGAAACAGAGAAGCGAGGCGTATATGCAGGAGCTATCGGTTACCTATCAGCAACTGGAGATATGGATTTCGCCATTGCAATTCGAACCATGATTCTTAAAAATAAAACAGCCTACGTACAGGCTGGTGCAGGAATTGTTTATGATTCCATCGCTCAGAACGAATACCAAGAAACGATTAACAAAGCTAAATCTATGACAAGAATAGGAGAACTAAGACTATGATCTTATTGATTGATAATTATGATTCATTTACCTATAACCTGGCTCAATATATCGGGAATTTCGCAGAAGTTCAGGTTTTGAGAAATGATGATTCAAACCTTTATGAAGAAGCTACAAAGGCAGATGGACTGGTCTTTTCTCCTGGTCCAGGTTGGCCAGCTGATGCTGGGAAAATGGAAGAAATGATTCGTGATTTTGCAGGTAAGAAACCTATTCTAGGTATTTGTTTGGGGCACCAAGCCATTGCAGAAGTCTTTGGTGGTAAGTTGGGATTGGCTCCTAAAGTTATGCACGGTAAACAAAGCCAGATTCGGTTTGAGACTCCATCCGTTCTCTATCAAGGGATTGAGGACAATCGTCCAGTCATGCGTTACCACAGTATTTTAATCGAAGAGATGCCAGAAGAGTTTGAAGTGACAGCTCGTTCGACAGATGACCAAGCCATTATGGGTATTCAACACAAAACTCTTCCGATTTATGGTTTTCAGTATCATCCAGAAAGTATTGGAACGCCAGATGGCCTATCTTCTATTCAGAATTTTGTCGAGAAAGTTGTAAAGTGAGGAACACAAAATGAAAGAAATTATTGAAAAATTAGCGAACTTTGAAGATCTATCAAGTGTTGAAATGACAGATGTGATCGAACGCATCGTGACAGGGCGAGTGACAGAAGCACAAATTGCTTCACTACTTTTAGCCCTTAAGATGAAGGGAGAAACACCTGAAGAAAGAACAGCCCTCGCTCAAGTCATGAGAGGACATGCTCAACACATTCCAACAAATATTCAAGATGCTATGGATAACTGTGGTACAGGTGGAGATAAGTCATTTAGCTTTAACATCTCTACAACTGCAGCCTTTGTCTTGGCAGGTGGTGGAATTCACATGGCTAAACATGGAAATCGTTCTATCTCTTCTAAATCTGGTTCAGCAGATGTCTTGCAAGCTTTGGGGATCAATATTGACCTCAAGCCAGCACAATTGGGTAAGGTATTTGATCAAACAGGAATCGTCTTTCTCTTTGCAAAAAACATGCACCCAGCCATGAAATACATTATGCCAGCTCGTTTGGAGTTGGGAATTCCAACTATCATGAATTTGACAGGTCCACTCATTCACCCAATGGTCTTGGAAACACAGCTTCTAGGAATCAGTCGTCCTGAACTTCTGGAAAGTACTGCTCAGGTTTTGAAAAACATGGGTCGCAAACGTGCTATCGTAGTAGCTGGTCCAGAAGGATTGGATGAAGCTGGTTTGAATGGAACTACCAGCATTGCCCTTCTTGAAAATGGAGAAATCACTTTGTCAACCTTTACTCCTGAAGATTTGGGAATGGAACGCATTGCTATTGAGGACATTCGTGGTGGTAATGCTCATGAGAATGCAGCCATCCTTGTCAGCGTTCTTAATAACGAACCAAGTCCATTCTTGGAAACAACAGTCTTAAATGCTGGCCTTGGTTTTTATGCCAATGGTAAAGCAGACAGTATCAAGGACGGAGTTGAATTGGCACGTCAAGTGATTGCCAGTGGTAAGGCTCTTGAAAAACTTAGACTATTACAGGAGTACCAAAGATGAGTCAGGAATTTTTGTCACGTATCCTAGAGCAAAAGGCGCGTGAAGTTGAAACGATGGAACGAGAGGAACTTCGTCCCCTGCGAGCAAGTTATCGCTTAGCTGAATATTTGAAAAACCATCAGGACCGTTTGCAAATCATTGCAGAGGTCAAGAAGGCTAGTCCAAGTATGGGTGATATCAATCTGGATGTGGATATTGTTCAACAGGCCAAGACTTACGAGGCTAACGGCGCTGTTATGATTTCTGTTCTGACAGATGAAGTTTTCTTCAAAGGTCATTTGGATTATCTTCGTGAGATTTCCAGTCAAGTACAGATTCCAACGCTGAACAAGGATTTTATTATCGATGAAAAGCAAATCATCCGTGCTCGCAATGCAGGTGCGACAGTTATCTTGCTCATCGTAGCGGCTTTGTCAGAAGAACGCCTCAAGGAACTGTATGACTATGCGACAGAGCTAGGTCTAGAAGTTTTGGTGGAAACTCATAATCTAGCAGAGCTAGAAGTTGCCCACCGTCTTGGCGCTCAAATTATCGGTGTCAACAATCGCAATTTGACCACCTTTGAAGTTGACTTGCAGACAAGTGTAGACTTGGCCAAATACTTCAAGGACGATTGCTTCTACATTTCTGAATCTGCTATTTTTACAGAAGCAGATGCGAACCGAGTCGCACCCTACTTTAATGGAATTTTGGTAGGAACAGCTCTCATGCAAGCAGAAGATGTCGCCCAGAGAATCAAGGAGTTGCAGATTGACAAAGGTTAAGATTTGTGGACTATCGACCAAAGGAGCAGTAGAGGTAGCTGTGTCGGCTGGAGCAGACTACATCGGTTTTGTCTTCGCTCCTAGCAAAAGACAGGTGACCTTGGAACAAGCAATAGAACTGGCTGAGATTATTCCTACAAATGTAAAAAAAGTTGGGGTATTTGTTTCACCAAGTCGGGAAGAACTACTAGAAGCGATTGAAAAGATTGGTTTGGACTTAGTTCAAATTCATGGTCAGGTGGCGGATGATTTGTTTGAGAATTTACCTTGTGCCAGCATTCAGGCTGTTCAGGTGGATGGAGATGGTCATGTACCCAATTCTCGGGCAGATTATCTCCTCTTTGATGCACCTGTGGCAGGGAGTGGTCAAACCTTTGACTGGGGTCAACTGGATACGACAGAACTATCTCAGCCTTTCTTCATCGCAGGCGGGCTCAATGAGGATAATGTAGAAGAAGCAATTCAACACTTTACTCCCTATGCAGTAGATGTATCAAGTGGAGTAGAATCAAACGGACAAAAAGATCATGAAAAGATTAGAAGATTTATAGAGAGGGTAAAACATGGCATATCAAGAACCAAATAAAGATGGATTTTACGGGAAATTCGGTGGACGTTTTGTCCCAGAAACATTGATGACAGCAGTATTGGAATTGGAAGAGGCTTATCGTGAAAGTCAGGCAGATCCAAGTTTCCAAGAAGAGTTAAACCAACTTTTGCGCCAGTATGTAGGACGTGAAACTCCCCTTTACTACGCAAAAAACTTGACCCAGCATATCGGCGGAGCCAAGATTTACCTCAAACGTGAAGACCTCAACCATACAGGTGCCCACAAGATTAACAATGCCTTGGGACAAGTTCTTCTGGCTAAACGCATGGGCAAAAAGAAAATTATTGCTGAAACAGGTGCCGGTCAACATGGTGTGGCAACTGCAACTGCTGCGGCCCTCTTTAACATGGAATGTACCATCTATATGGGTGAGGAAGATGTCAAACGCCAAGCCCTTAATGTCTTTCGTATGGAACTTTTGGGTGCCAAGGTAGAAGCTGTGACAGATGGTTCTCGAGTGCTCAAGGATGCAGTCAATGCAGCCCTTCGTTCTTGGGTAGCCAATATCGATGACACTCATTATATCCTTGGTTCTGCCTTAGGCCCCCACCCTTTCCCAGAAATTGTTCGTGACTTCCAAAGTGTCATCGGACGCGAAGCTAAACAACAGTACCGTGACTTGACAGGGCAAGATTTGCCAGATGCCCTAGTAGCCTGTGTTGGTGGAGGTTCTAATGCTATCGGTCTCTTCCATCCATTTGTGGAAGATGAGTCAGTGGCTATGTATGGAGCTGAAGCAGCAGGACTAGGTGTGGATACAGAGCATCATGCAGCAACCTTGACCAAGGGTAGACCAGGAGTTCTCCACGGTTCGCTCATGGATGTGCTCCAAGATGCTCATGGTCAAATTTTAGAAGCCTTCTCTATCTCAGCAGGTTTAGACTACCCAGGTATCGGTCCAGAACATTCTCATTACCACGATATCAAGCGCGCGACCTATGTTCCTGTGACAGATGAGGAAGCCTTGGAAGGATTCCAACTCTTGTCTCGTGTGGAAGGGATTATCCCAGCTTTGGAGTCTAGTCACGCTATCGCCTTTGCGGTGAAATTAGCCAAAGAACTTGGTCCAGACAAGTCTATGATTGTCTGTCTATCAGGTCGCGGGGACAAGGATGTAGTTCAAGTCAAAGACCGTTTGGAAGCAGACGCAGCAAAGAAGGGAGAAGCTCATGCCTAAGACACTAACAGAAAAATTGAACGCTATCAAAACAACTGGAAAGGGAATTTTTGTTCCCTATATCATGGCTGGAGACCACGAAAAAGGTTTGAATGGTCTCGGTGAAACAATTCACTTCTTAGAAGATCTGGGTGTGTCTGCCATTGAGGTGGGAGTTCCCTTCTCGGATCCGGTTGCAGATGGTCCTGTTATCGAAGAAGCTGGTTTGCGCAGTCTAGCTCGCGGAACCTCTACCCAGGCTTTGGTTGAAACCTTGAAAACCATTGAAACAGAAATTCCGCTTGTCATCATGACCTACTTTAACCCCCTCTTTCAGTACGGTGTGGAGAAATTGGTTAAAGATCTTGCTGATACAGCAGTCAAGGGCTTGATTATTCCAGACCTCCCTCATGAACATGCCAACTTTGTAGAGCCTTTTTTGGCAGGTACAGACATTGCTTTGATTCCTCTAGTCAGCTTGACGACAGGAATTGACCGTCAAAAGGAACTCATTGAAGGGGCAGAAGGATTTGTCTATGCCGTTGCTATCAATGGGGTAACAGGGAAATCAGGAAATTACCGAGATGATTTGGATAAGCACTTGGCTCAACTTCACCAAGTGGCTGACATTCCAGTTTTGACAGGATTTGGTGTATCCACTCAGGCTGATGTGGAACGCTTCAATGCTGTATCAGACGGTGTTATCGTCGGTTCCAAGATTGTTAAGGCTCTGCATGAAGGACAAGTAGCAGAAATCGCTGACTTTATCCGAGAAGCAGTAGCTTACCAAAAATAATCACACAAGCAGCAAGCAAGAGGAAGGGCACAAAAGGAAGTCTTTCCTTTTTCTTTAGTAGGAGAAAGGCTAGAATGCCAGTTGTGGAAGCAAATTGGATGAGAATCAGAATTTCTGTAAGTGTAAAGACGAGTGCACAAGAGGCTAGAAAGAGAAAATCACCTGCTCCTATGCGAATATCGATGAAATGAGCAATGATTCCAAGAATCAAGAAGAAAGCCATGGCCAGATTCCAATTACAGCAAGCCATGAGAACTAGGTGGAAAGTCAGCCAGACTAGCAAGGGATATTCTTGATGGCGGATGTCGTAGATGCCTAAAGTCAAGCCAGTGGTGATCAAAATGACTTGACCTAAAGTTAGAAATCCCAAAGAAAAAGTTAAAAAGAGCAATCCCAAGCACAACTCAAAGAAAGCATACCAGAAAGGATATCGTACCTTGCAATAGCGACAGCGAAAGCGATGGACTACTTGAGAGACAATTGGAATCAAATCCAGTGGTCTCAAACGAGTCTGACAAGAATCACAGTGACTAGCAGGAAAGACGATGGATTGTTCAGGGAAGCGATCGATGACTAAGCCTAGAAAGGAAGCAAGAATCGTTCCAACAAGAAAAAAGTAAAGATGAATCATACTTATTTATTCGGAAAAAATAAGAGAAAGAGTATAATAGTTGGATATAGGAGAAGTTTTAGGAACAAATATGAAAATTCACTTTGAAAAAGGACTTCAGTTAGAAAATGCCCGACTCATTAGCCAGTGGTCTAATGCTTTGGGAGAAAGTTTTCAGAAACAATGGATGGGTCCAAAAATTTATTATCCCTTAATTGCTCAATCCTTACAAAAGCTGGAAGGAAATTTTTCCATTTTTGAAGGACAAGAGTTTGTAGGCATCATCCAGAAAATCAGGCTAGAAGACAGGAATCTTCATATCGGGAGATTTTTTATCAATCCCCAGAAACAGGGGCAGGGGTTAGGTAGCCAGGCTTTAAGGAAATTTGTTAGTTTGGCCTTTGAAAATGAAGACATAGATACTATTTCTCTAAATGTCTACGAGGCAAATCAAACAGCTTATAATCTTTACCAAAAAGAGGGATTTGAAATCGTTCAAATGGTTGAAGTACCTATACGAAAATACATCATGAAAAAGGTCAGATAGAACATAAATAACTTCGAGGAACTGTCCCCTTACAATTTTTAATTCTCAAACTTGTTGCAGAGAAATTTTCTTGATAAAATAGATACATGACTAGATATAAAGCTATAATTTCTTATGATGGCTACGCTTTTGCTGGTTTTCAACGGCAACCTCACGCGCGTAGTGTCCAAGAGGAAATTGAAAAAACTTTAACAAAATTAAATAAGGGACAAGCTATTACCATTCATGGCGCTGGGCGAACGGATAGTGGTGTTCATGCATTAGGTCAGGTCATCCACTTTGATCTTCCCTATCAGATGGATGAGGAGAAACTTCGCTTTGCTCTTGATACCCAAAGTCCTGAAGATATCGATGTGATTTCGATTGAGATAGTGGCTGCCGATTTTCATTGCCGCTATGCCAAGCATAGCAAGACCTACGAGTTTATCGTAGATAGAGGACGTCCTAAAAATCCTATGCGTCGTCATTATGCGACTCATTATCCCTATCCACTAGATGTGGAGCGGATGCAGCTTGCTGTAAAAAAACTGGAGGGAACACATGACTTTACTGGTTTTACAGCATCAGGGACTAGCGTGGAGGATAAGGTTCGGACGATCACGGAAGCTAGCCTTAGAGTTGATGAAACAGGACAGTTTTTGACCTTTACTTTCTCTGGCAATGGTTTCCTCTATAAGCAGATTCGAAATATGGTCGGAACTCTGCTTAAAATTGGTAACAATCGGATGCCGATTGAACAAATTGACCTTATCTTGGAGAAAAAAGACAGACAGTTGGCAGGCCCAACTGCAGCGCCTAATGGTTTGTATTTGAAGGAGATTCGTTATGAAGAATAATCGTATTTTAGCACTGTCAGGAAATGATATTTTTAGCGGGGGTGGCTTAGCGGCTGACCTTGCCACCTATACTTTAAATGGTTTGCATGGTTTTGTAGCCATGACTTGTCTAACTGCTCTGACTGAAAATGGTTTTGAAGTCTTTACGACAGATGAAATTATTTTCCAACAACAGTTAGATAGTCTCAAGAGTGTAGATTTTGCATCTATTAAAATTGGTCTTTTACCGACTGTTGGTGTTGCTGAGAAAGCTTTGAATTTCATTAAGGAACGATCAGGAGTTCCTGTAGTCTTAGACCCTGTATTGGTTTGTAAGGAAACGCACGACGTTGCAGTCAGCGAGCTCTGTCAAGAGTTGATTCGCTTTTTCCCTTATGTATCAGTGATTACTCCGAATCTTCCTGAGGCAGAGTTGCTTGCAGACCAAAAGATTGAAAGTCTGGAAGACATGAAGGCTGCAGCGCAGAAATTACATGACTTGGGTGCACCAGCAGTGATTATCAAGGGTGGAAATCGCCTCAGTCAGGATAAGGCTGTGGATGTCTTTTATGATGGAGAGAATTTTACCATTCTTGAAAATCCAGTCATTCAAGGACAAAATGCTGGTGCAGGATGTACCTTTGCATCAAGTATTGCTAGTCAGTTAGTCAAGGGAGAGGAACTATTACCAGCAATTGAAACTTCCAAAGCCTTTGTTTACCGTGCCATTGCACAAGCAGATCAATATGGAGTGAGACAGTATGAAGCAAACCAAAACAACTAAAATTGCCCTAGTATCCATCTTGGCAGCTAGTTCTGTCGTATTGGGGTATTTTATAAAAATCCCGACACCAACTGGATTTCTAACACTTTTGGACGTTGGAGTCTTCTTCACAGCCTTTTACTTTGGCAGTCGTGAAGGGGCCGTTGTTGGAGGTTTAGCAGGATTTCTTATTGACCTCATTTCAGGCTACCCTCAGTGGATGATTTTTAGCTTAATTAACCATGGTTTCCAAGGTTATTTCGCAGGCTTTAAAGGGAAATGGCAATGGCTAGGCTTAGTCTTAGCGACTTTATTCATGGTAGCTGGTTATGCCTTGGCATCAGCTTGGATGAATGGTTGGGGTGCAGCTATTCCAGAAATTATTCCAAATCTCATGCAAAATATCGTTGGAATGACTTTAGGATTTCTTCTTTGTCATAGTGTAAAGAAATTCAGATAATAGTGAAAAAGGAAACCTACCCCGAACTATTAGGGAACTATTGAAAAAACTCTGATTATTTGCTAAAATGAAAGCTATGAAAACACTCTACGATGTGCAACAATTTCTCAAACAGTTTGGCATTATTGTCTATATGGGGAAACGTCTCTATGACATTGAACTGATGAAGATCGAGCTATCTCGAATCTATGATGCAGGCTTGATGGACAAGCTGGATTATCTTGAAGCGGAGGCTGTTCTTCGCAGAGAGCACAAACTAGAATTAGACTATTTAGAAAAAAATGGAGATTAAGTAATATGGTAACTTGGGTATTATGGGGACTTATTATAGCGATGTTGGCTTGGATGGGATATAACTATCTTCGCATTCGTCGTGCAGCGAAAATTGTAGACAATGCAGAGTTTGAGTCTTTGATTCGTACAGGTCAGTTGATTGATTTGCGTGATCCAGCTGACTTCCACAGAAAACATATCCTCGGAGCTCGTAATATCCCTTCAAATCAATTGAAGACAAGTCTCGCAGCGCTTCGCAAGGATAAGCCTGTCCTTCTCTATGAAAACCAACGTGCGCAACGTGTCACAAATGCAGCGCTTTTCTTGAAAAAACAAGGTTTCTCAGAAATCTATATCCTCTCTTATGGATTGGATTCTTGGACAGGGAAGGTGAAATCTAATTAACAATGTGAAAAAACTTGTCACATATGTTTAATATAAAGTCTTGGCTTTTTATGGTATAATTGTTAGTATAAAATTTAAGGAGTTTTTTGAAGATGAAAGAAAAGAAAAAACCATCACTTGTTTTAGGTGTCCTATCTATCGTCCTTGGTTTGCTATCTCCAATCGTAGGTCTCGTTTTGGGGATCATTGGTCTAGTCTTGGCTAATTCACATCAAAAAGAATCTGAGCTTGATTACAAAACAGAACGAATTCTTAATATCGTAGGGATTGTAATTTCTGTAGTTAACTGGGTTGCAGGTCTCATCTTAATGATGCACTAATCAGGATTCTAACAAAAAAAGCTTTATCTTTAAAAGCTTTTTTGTTTTATCCAATTGATAAAGCTAATTTTTATAGTATTATTCATTTGTATGAGTTTAAGGAGTTTTTTGAAGATGAAAGAAAAGAAAAAAGCGTCACTTATTTTGGGGATCTTGTCTATCATTCTTGGTTTGCTTTCGCCAGTGGTAAGTTTGATTTTGGGTATTATTGGTCTAGTCTTAGCTAACTCACATCAAAAAGAATCTGGGCTAGACTATAAGAGGGAAAAAAATCTGTCCATCCTAGGGATTGTAATTTCTGCACTTCACTTTATTTTAGGTGTCATGGTATTTATACGCTAAAGAAGATTTTAAAAAGCTTTATTTATTTAAAGCTTTTTTTGTTTTATCCACTGTTTTCTAAGTAATTTTTAATAACCTGCAATTCTTCTTTGTTTAGAAGTCGGAAATCACCTTCTGCTAGCTCAGGGTCCAATATAAAATCTCCAAATTGAACTCGTTTGAGAGCAGTAACCTTGACTCCAACAGAAAGGAACATTTTTTTGATCTGATGAAACTTTCCTTCAGAGATGGTGATAGTGGCTTGGCTGAGACTAGGACTTGAGGATAAAATCTCAAGTTGAGCAGGTTTACAGATAGTTCCATCAAGAAAGGCAATACCATCTTTAAACTCTTGAATATGGTCGGAAGTTAGTGGCCCATTGACCTCTACTTGGTAAGTTTTATCCACATGATACTGAGGATGGAGGAGTTGAAAACCTAGAGGTCCATTATCCGTTAAGAGAAGGAGACCCGTCGTATCCCGATCCAGACGGCCGATGGCGTAGAGTTGATCAGACTGGAGATGCTGAGGAAGAAGGTCCATGACAGTTGGGAGTTTTTTATCCTTGCTTGCAGTTACGACTCCGTTTGGCTTGTGTAGCATGAGGTAGGTGTGATCATATCCTTGGATTTTTCTATCTTTGAAAATCAGCTCTTGCAACCCTGTATCAACATTCTGTGCAAGGGAACGAGCAAGGTGTCCATCTACAAAGATTTCTTTTTTCAGAAGAGCTTGTTTCATGGCTTTACGGCTGATTTTTTCCTGGGCTAATAAATTATCTAAACGCATACCAGCCTATCTTATCACAAGTCGGAATTTTTGAAAAGAAAAGAGAAGGAATGAATTTTCTTTTGAAAACATTTACACTTACTTGAATTAAGTCATTTGCTTAAAATTGTGGTATAATCGTTCAGTTAGAAAATAAATTTTTGAATATAATAGAGGAAATCATGACAAAATTAAGAGAAGATATCCGTAATATCGCGATTATCGCCCACGTCGACCACGGTAAAACTACCCTCGTTGACGAATTGTTGAAACAATCTGAAACTCTTGACGCGCGTACAGAGTTAGCTGAGCGTGCAATGGACTCAAACGATATTGAGAAAGAGCGTGGAATCACCATCCTTGCGAAAAATACAGCAGTTGCCTACAACGGAACTCGTATCAACATCATGGACACACCAGGACACGCGGACTTCGGTGGAGAAGTTGAACGTATCATGAAAATGGTTGACGGTGTTGTTTTGGTCGTAGATGCTTACGAAGGAACTATGCCACAGACTCGTTTCGTATTGAAAAAAGCCTTGGAACAAGACCTTGTGCCTATCGTTGTGGTTAACAAAATCGATAAGCCATCAGCTCGTCCAGCAGAAGTAGTAGATGAAGTCTTGGAACTTTTCATCGAGCTTGGTGCGGATGATGACCAACTTGACTTCCCAGTTGTTTATGCGTCAGCTATCAACGGAACATCTTCATTATCAGATGATCCAGCAGACCAAGAAAAAACTATGGCGCCAATCTTTGACACTATTATCGACCACATTCCAGCTCCAGTTGATAACTCAGATGAGCCCCTTCAATTCCAAGTGTCACTTTTGGACTACAACGACTTCGTAGGTCGTATCGGTATCGGACGTGTCTTCCGTGGTAGTGTAAAGGTAGGGGATCAAGTTACACTTTCTAAATTGGATGGTACAACTAAGAACTTCCGAGTTACAAAACTCTTCGGTTTCTTTGGTTTGGAACGTCGTGAAATTCAAGAAGCTAAAGCTGGTGACTTGATTGCCGTTTCAGGTATGGAAGATATCTTTGTCGGCGAAACCATCACTCCAACAGATGCAGTTGAAGCTCTTCCAGTTCTTCACATCGATGAGCCAACACTTCAAATGACCTTCTTGGTCAACAACTCACCATTTGCTGGTCGTGAAGGTAAATGGGTCACTTCTCGTAAGGTTGAAGAGCGCCTTCAAGCAGAATTGCAAACAGACGTTTCTCTTCGTGTTGAACCAACTGACTCACCAGATAAATGGACTGTATCAGGACGTGGGGAATTGCACTTGTCAATCCTTATCGAAACAATGCGTCGTGAGGGCTATGAGCTTCAAGTATCTCGTCCAGAAGTTATCGTAAAAGAAATTGATGGCGTCAAATGTGAACCATTTGAACGCGTGCAAATCGACACACCTGAAGAATACCAAGGATCCGTTATCCAAAGCCTTTCTGAACGTAAAGGTGAAATGTTGGATATGATCTCAACTGGTAATGGTCAAACTCGTTTGGTTTTCCTTGTTCCAGCGCGTGGTTTGATCGGATACTCAACTGAGTTCTTGTCAATGACTCGTGGTTACGGTATCATGAACCATACCTTCGACCAATACTTGCCATTGATTCCAGGTGAAATCGGTGGACGTCACCGTGGTGCCCTTGTCTCTATCGATACCGGTAAGGCAACAACATACTCTATCATGTCTATCGAAGAACGTGGTACTATCTTTGTCAACCCAGGTACTGAGGTTTACGAAGGAATGATCATCGGTGAAAACTCTCGTGAAAATGACTTGACTGTTAATATTACGAAAGCGAAACAAATGACTAACGTTCGTTCAGCAACTAAGGATCAAACAGCGGTTATCAAAACTCCTCGTATCTTGACCCTTGAAGAATCACTTGAGTTCTTGAACGACGATGAATACATGGAAGTAACGCCTGAATCTATTCGTTTGCGTAAACAAATCCTTAACAAGGCAGAGCGTGAGAAAGCAAACAAAAAGAAAAAATCAGCTGAATAAAAGCTAGAAAGAGCAGAAAATGGTCTATTTAATCATAGGGATTTTATTACTCTTACTCTATATATTTGCGACACCTCAAAGTATCAAGGGGACGGTTAATATTGTAATTCTTGTTTTTGGTCTCGTTTCCCTCGTGATTTTGCTCATGTTGTCCATCCTGCAAATCTTTCAGCTACCAACAGAATTCTTTATCACAGTAGCTATGCTGGTCCTTGCTTACTTTAGTTTGCGAGATATCAGTCTCATGTCGATTCGAAAAAAACACTAATCATCAATTCGAATCCTAAAATAACAAAAACTTCTATTAGCAACTAGTTGGCTGATAGAAGTTTTTTTGATTAAGATAGATTGCTTTTTTCTTCAGAATAGCGTTGATAGAAGTCAACTTTCAGTTGGATAAAGTTTTCCAATTCGCGCAGGAGTTGAAGTAATGTTGCGCGTGTTTCAAATTCTTCCCTTGTTTTAGGGAGGCTACGATTGCGAAATACCTGCAGGTAGCTTTCAATATCATTTAATAGATCGTTGGCTGGATTGGTCTGACTGAGTTGATCCGCAATTTTAGCAAATAGTTGGGCAAGGATTAGGCTTTCGCTTGCTGCTAGATTACAGGTGTTGATTTGCTGGGCCATATTGCGAAGAATGCGACTCTGTCTCTGTCTCATTTCGAAATAGTGGATATGATAGTCGGTCTGATGAAAGAGATGGTCAGAGTGATCAAGATAGACCAGTTTGAGAGCTTCTTCAAGAAGCTGATCCAGTTCATCAACGAGTTGAGCACGGTTACGGCCATCGCCCTTTCCAAGATAATATTCAAAACGTTGTAGAATGTGTTTGAGTTTTTCTTCTACCTTGAGATGATAGAGATGGATTTCTTCTTGCCGAGAAGGCATATAGAGATTGACAGCCAAGGCAAATCCTGTACCGATAAGAAATAGGAGAAGCTCGTTCACTAGCAGATCTGGTGATGTAGACTCTTGAACTAAGAGATGACTGACCAGGACACTACTCGGGGTAATGCCAATTTCCCAGCCGAATTTATAGGCAAGGGGAACATAGAGGGCCAAATAGAGACCGAAACTCCAGATATGGTAGCCAGTCAGGTGAAAGGAAAGGACACCAATGAAAAGAGCAAGAAGGGTAGAGAATAAACGATTACGAGCTAGCTTAATGGTGCTTCGACGGGTATCCGATAAGCTCAATAGGGCAATGATACCAGCGGACACTGCTGAAGATAAATCCAGAAAGTAGGCTAGAACACAGGCCAAACAGGTTGCCAGAACGAGTTTAAAAGTACGTTGGGTGATAGACATGAGACATTTCCTATAATAAATGATAGAAACCAGACAAAACAAGCCCTAAATAGGCTTGCCTTGATTATTTATTGCGAGCAGAGGAAAATTCGGCTACTGCTGTAAAGAGGACATCTGTTGAAGAGTTGAGGGCTGTTTCGCAAGAGTCTTGGATAACACCGATGACGAATCCGACACCCACAACCTGCATAGCAATATCATTAGTAATCCCAAAGAGACTGCAAGCAACCGGGATAAGTAGGAGAGAACCTCCAGCAATTCCTGAAGCACCGCAGGCAGAGATGGCTGCAACGATACTGAGTACAAAGGCTGTTGCAAAATCAACAGAGATTCCTAGAGTATTGACAGCTGCTAGGGTTAAGATGTTGATGGTAACAGCAGCTCCAGCCATATTGATGGTTGATCCCAAGGGGATTGAGACAGAATAGGTATCTGGATTAAGACCTAGATCCTCACAGAGTTTCATATTAACAGGGATATTAGCAGCGGAACTTCGGGTGAAAAAGGCTGTAACGCCACTGATACGCAAGCATTTCCACACCAAGGGATATGGATTTTTCTTGATAAAGAGAAAAGCAATCAGAGGATTGATCACTAGGGCAACGAAAACCATAGTGGCAATCAAAAGTCCGAGTAGGATTCCGTAATTTGCTAAACTAGCGATACCTTGGTCAGAGATGGTTTCAAAAACTAACCCGAGGATACCAAATGGCGCAAGGTTGATGATCCATTCGACAATTTTTGAAGTCACACTGGCCATTGTTTTGAGTAGCTCCTTGCTATTTTTGCTAGCTTCTCGCATGGCAACTCCAAAGACGATAGCCCAAGATAAAATTCCGATATAGTTAGCTTCGATGATGGCGTGGACAGGATTATCTACTATTTTTAGCAGAAGATTGCTGAGCACTTGTCCGATACCGTCTGGAGGAGTAACTTCTGTGCTAGCGCTACTCAAGACCATCTGAACAGGGAAGAGAAAACTGGACATAACCGCCACAAGAGCCGCAGCAAAAGTCCCCAGCAAATAGAGGAAAATGACTCTTTTCATATTGCTATCTTGGCCTTTTTGGTGTTGGGAAAGGGCGTTAGCGACTAAAGCAAAAACCAGGATAGGAGCGATAGCTTTTAGTTCTCCTACAAATAAATCTCCCAATAAACCAATGCCAGTTAGATTAGGAAAGAGTAGACCTAGAATTGCTCCCAAGACCATTCCGATACCGATCCGTTTGATTAGATTTGTTTTGTTCCAAGCACGAATAATTCTTTTCATAGAGGTCTCCTTTTTTGTGTATTGTTTATGATTATAGTATAAATATGCTTGAAAAGCAAGTGAGTTATAAGTTTTGTTGGAATAAATGAATATTTATGAAAAGGATGGCTGGGAAGGATTTATGGTATAATGGATAGAAAAGGAGTTTTATATGCAAGAATTTTTTCAACGTTATTTGGATAAATTAGATCTAACAACTGTATTAGAAAATCTCTTGACCAAGGTGATTTCTCTTCTACTTCTTATCCTTCTATTTTATATAGCTAAAAAGTTCCTCCATGTTGCTGTAGGAAAGATTGTTAAACCTTCACTTAAGTTTTCAAATCGAGATGCAGGTAGACAAAAGACTATTTCTCGTTTGCTTGAAAATATTTTCAACTACACGCTTTATTTCTTCTTGATTTACTGTATCTTGTCTATTTTAGGGTTGCCTGTTTCTAGCTTGATTGCAGGTGCGGGGATTGCTGGGGTGGCTATCGGTATGGGGGCACAAGGTTTTCTATCAGACGTCATCAATGGCTTCTTTATTCTCTTTGAACGCCAGTTGGATGTAGGAGATGAAGTTGTTTTGACCAATGGGCCTATTACTGTATCAGGAAAAGTGGTTAGTGTCGGAATTCGAACAACTCAACTGAGAAGTGATGACCAAGCCCTTCACTTTGTTCCTAACCGTAATATTACTGTGGTTAGCAATTTTTCAAGAAAAGACGAGGACTGAAATTTTACCTGATTTATGGTACAATAGAAAGAGTTTGGTAAAGGAGAAACGATGTTTTTAGATAAGCAGTTAGGGAATGGTTGCACCTGGATTAATCTAGATGTGGAAATCATCAAAAATCTTGAAGATTTATCTGAAATCTATGGATTGGATAAAGAAACCATCGAGTATGCGCTGGATAGAAACGAACGAGCCCACATGGATTATAACCGTGAAAACGGGACAGTGACCTTTATCTACAACGTTCTTGACTTAGAAAGGGACAAGGAATACTATGAAGCTATTCCTATGACCTTTATCGTGGAAAAGCAACGAATGATTACCATCAGCAATCATAAGAACGCTTATGTCATTGATCAGATGCTAGGCTATCTTGAAAATCATGAAATCATTTCAATCTACAAGTTTCTATTTGCCGGTTTAGAGCTTATCAGCAATGCTTATTATCCTGTCATTGAACAGATGGATAAAAGTAAGGATGAAATCAGTGCCTTGTTGCGTCAAACAACCACTAAAAAAAATCTCTTTGCCCTCTCTGACTTGGAAACTGGTATGGTTTACTTGACAGCTGCGGCTAAACAAAATCGCCTCCTCTTGGAGCATATCCAGGGACATGCGCTTTATCGGAACTTTAACGAAGTGGAAAGAGAGCAGTTTGATGATGCTATGATTGAAGCACATCAGTTAGTGTCCATGACAGATTTGATTTCCCAGGTTTTACAACAACTCTCAGGATCTTACAATAATATCCTAAACAACAATCTGAATGATAATTTGACAACCTTGACCATTATCTCAGTTTTGCTAGCCATTCTTGCAGTCATTACAGGATTTTTCGGAATGAATGTCCCTCTGCCATTTACAGAAGAGCCTAATGCCTGGATATATATTTTGATTGCTAGTTTAATTTTATGGGCAATCTTGGCTCAGTATCTAAAGAAAATTGCTAGAAACTAAAAAATAGAAAGAAAAGGAGCCAGAATGGCGATTGAAAATTACATGCCAGATTTTGCTGTGGAAGCAGTTTATGATCTGACAGTTCAAAGCTTGCAAAAACAGGGAATCAAAGCTGTTTTGGTGGATTTGGACAATACCCTGATTGCTTGGAATAATCCAGATGGAACAGTAGAGATGAAGCAATGGTTGCATGATCTGCGCGATGCTGGGATACGTATCATTGTGGTATCTAACAATACTCCCAAACGTGTCAAACGAGCAGTTGAAAAATTTGACATTGACTATATTTACTGGGCACTGAAGCCCTTTACTTTAGGAATTAACCGTGCCATGAAACATTTCCACTATGAAAAAGACCAAGTGGTCATGGTAGGCGACCAGCTGATGACGGATATTCGAGCAGCCCATCGAGCAGGTATTCGTTCGATTTTGGTTAAACCCTTGGTCCAGCACGACTCTATTAAGACTCAGATTAACCGAGCGCGTGAGCGTTGTGTGATGAGAAAAATCGCTGAAAAGTACGGACCAATTACATATAAAAAAGGAATCTAATTATGGAAGAAATTCTCTGTATTGGTTGCGGAGCAACCATTCAGACGGAAGATAAGATTGGTTTAGGTTTTACACCTCAGTCAGCACTTGAAAAAGGTTTGGAAACTGGAGAAGTTTATTGCCAGCGTTGTTTCCGTCTTCGTCACTACAATGAAATCACTGATGTTCAGTTGACAGATGATGATTTCCTCAAACTCTTGCACGAGGTTGGAGATAGCGATGCCTTGGTGGTCAATGTGATTGATATCTTTGATTTCAATGGCTCTGTTATCCCAGGATTGCCACGCTTTGTGTCAGGTAATGATGTGCTCTTGGTTGGAAATAAAAAAGACATCCTTCCTAAGTCTGTTAAGCCTGGTAAAATTAGCCAATGGCTCATGGAACGTGCCCATGAGGAGGGTCTTCGTCCAGTCGATGTCGTCCTAACTTCTGCACAAAATAAGCATGCCATTAAGGAAGTCATTGACAAGATCGAGCACTACCGTAAGGGACGTGATGTTTACGTAGTTGGTGTGACCAACGTTGGGAAATCAACTCTTATCAATGCTATTATCCAGGAAATTACGGGTGACCAGAACGTCATCACAACTTCACGCTTCCCAGGGACAACTCTAGATAAGATTGAAATTCCGCTCGATGATGGTTCTTATATCTACGATACGCCTGGAATTATCCATCGTCACCAGATGGCTCACTACTTGACGGCCAAAAATCTCAAGTATATCAGCCCTAAAAAGGAAATCAAGCCAAAAACCTATCAGCTAAACCCTGAACAAACCCTATTTTTAGGTGGCTTGGGACGCTTTGATTTCATTGCAGGAGAAAAGCAAGGATTTACAGCTTTCTTTGACAATGAACTCAAACTTCACCGTACCAAGCTTGAAGGAGCGAGTGACTTTTACGATAAGCACCTTGGAACTCTCCTCACGCCACCAAATACCAAGGAAAAAGAAGACTTTCCAAAACTAGTCCAACATGTATTTACCATCAAGGATAAGACAGACCTAGTCATCTCAGGATTAGGCTGGATTCGTGTAACAGGCACCGCCAAAGTCGCTGTCTGGGCCCCAGAAGGCGTCGCAGTCGTCACACGAAAAGCCATTATTTAAAACAAAATCACTGAGCGAACAAAGTGAGCTCATAAAAAGATAGTTATTGTTGTGGTGTGCTTGCCAATCCATAGATTGGCAAGGGGCACAATTGAGATCCAGGTTCAATTGTGAGGTCAGGAAATCCATTTTTCAAAGATGAAATCATTGAAAAATTAGTTCCGACCGCCCCCCACCACCTAAAATAACTATCAAAAAAGGAAGAAAGAATATGTCATTAACATCGAAACAACGTGCCTTCCTCAACAGCCAGGCACACACCCTCAAACCTATCATCCAAATCGGGAAAAATGGACTCAACGACCAAATCAAAACCAGCGTTCGTCAGGCACTTGATGCCCGTGAATTGATCAAGGTTACTCTCTTGCAAAACACAGACGAAAATATCCACGAAGTAGCTGAAATCTTGGAAGAAGAAATCGGTGTGGATACAGTCCAAAAAATCGGCCGCATCTTGATTTTGTATAAACAATCAAGCAAGAAAGAAAATCGCAAGATTTCTAAAAAAGTTAAAGAAATCTAAGAACGATACTCCAAAAAACTGTTTTTACAGAAGAGTAAAGGAGATTAACCTATGGCAATCGAATTATTAACTCCCTTTACGAAAGTGGAGTTAGAGCCAGAAATCAAAGATAAAAAACGCAAACAAGTCGGTATTTTGGGTGGAAATTTTAACCCCGTTCATAATGCCCACCTTATCGTCGCAGACCAAGTGCGCCAACAGTTGGGATTGGATCAGGTTCTGCTCATGCCTGAATATCAACCACCTCACGTAGACAAAAAGGAAACCATTTCTGAACACCACCGCCTCAAGATGCTTGAATTGGCTATCGATGGAATCGAAGGTTTAGCTATTGAGACCATCGAGCTGGAGCGCAAGGGTATTTCCTACACCTACGACACCATGAAGATTTTGACAGAGAAGAATCCAGATACAGATTATTATTTCATTATCGGAGCCGATATGGTGGACTATCTGCCTAAGTGGTATCGAATTGATGAGCTGGTCGACCTTGTTCAGTTTGTAGGAGTTCAGCGTCCACGCTACAAGGCTGGGACTTCTTATCCAGTCATCTGGGTGGATGTGCCTCTCATGGATATTTCATCCAGTATGGTACGTGATTTCATCGCCCAAGGTCGCACACCTAACTTTCTCTTGCCAAAATCAGTGCTAGACTATATTGAGAAAGAAGGGCTTTACTGATGACATACCAAGACTATATCAACTGTTCGCGTGAAGAATTGTTGGAAAAAATGGCAGAGCTCCTACCTGAGAAACGTTTGACCCATTGTTTGGGTGTAGAGCGCGCAGCTATTGAATTAGCTCAACGTTTCGGTGTGGATGTTGAAAAAGCAGGTCTAGCAGGGCTACTTCATGATTATGCTAAAAAGCTATCAGATCAAGAGTTTCTAGACTTGATTGATCGATATCAACTTGACTCTGACCTTAAAAACTGGGGTAATAATGTCTGGCATGGGATGGTCGGCATTTACAAGATTCAGGAAGATTTGAACTTGCAAGATCCTGAAATTTTACGGGCTATCGAAATTCATACAGTCGGAGCAAGTCAGATGACAGACCTTGATAAGGTTATCTACGTCGCAGACTATATCGAGCACAATCGTGCCTTTCCAGGTGTGGACCAGGCACGTGAGATTGCTGAGCAATCGCTCAATAAGGTTGTGGCCTACGAAACAGCTCGTACTGTGGAGCATTTAGCTCACCAGGGATTTCCCATCTATCCCCAAACCCTTGAAACCTATAACGCCTATGTGCACTATTTGAAAGAGGATTAAATGAAGACGGCTTTTATCATTATTGATGTACAAAATATTTTAGTGGAAACGGGGTTTCAGACAAAAGGTCTATTGGAAAAAATTTCTTATTTACAAAACCAAGCTAGAAGTAAGAATATCGAAATTATCTATGTTCAACATATTGAGAACCCTGAAGCCCAAACATCAGAAGATTGGCAGTTATCTGCGCTTTTAAATCGAAAACCTGATGAAAAGGTCTTTCAGAAGAAGTATAATAGTATTTTCAAAGAAACTGGTTTAAAAGAATACTTGGATAAACAGGGGATTAAAAAATTAGTTTTATGTGGTATGCAGACAGAATATTGTGTGGATACCTCTGTCAAGGTTGCTTTTGAATATGGCTATAAGCTTATTATTCCAGAAGGAACTTGCACAACGTTTGATGGGGATGACATTCCAGCTGAAACGATAAATGAATTTTATGAGGACATTTGGGAGGAGCGCTTTGCAGATGTCCTAGATTACAAACATATTTTCTAGAAAGAGGATTAAATGAACGAAAAAGAATTACTAGAACTAGTCGTGAAAGCGGCTGATGAGAAACGTGCAGAGGATATCCTCGCACTTGATGTACAAGATTTGACTAGTGTGACTGACTATTTTGTCATCACTAGTTCTATGAATAGTCGTCAGTTGGATGCTATCGCTGATAATATCCGTGAAAAAGTAGCTGAAGCTGGCTTTAAAGGTAGCCATGTTGAAGGCGATGCAGCTGGAGGCTGGGTCCTATTAGACCTCGGTGGTGTCGTAGTACATATCTTCTCAGAAGAAATGCGTGCCCACTATAACCTCGAAAAACTATGGCATGAGGCAAATTCTGTAGACATTTCAGAAGCCTTAGCATAGAAGATGAACTCAGTTGTAATCAACTGGGTTTTATTTGCTTATGTTAGAAGAAAATTGTTAGAAAGGTAAGGGCTAGTGGTGTTTACCATGGGGCTCTTGGTATCATGATTATGGCAACTTATGAAACTTTTGCGGCGGTCTATGATGCGGTTATGGATGATAGTTTATACGACAAATGGACGGACTTTTCTCTGCGTCATTTACCTAAAACCAAGGACAGAAAGAAACTATTGGAGCTTGCTTGTGGAACAGGAATTCAATCAGTGCGCTTCTCTCAGGCTGGTTTTGATGTGACTGGACTTGATTTGAGTGCGGATATGTTGAAGATTGCCGAAAAGAGAGCGGCTTCAGCCAAGCAAAAGATTGATTTCATTGAAGGCAATATGCTGGATTTATCCAAGGCTGGTCAATACGACTTTGTCACGTGTTACTCGGACTCAATCTGTTACATGCAGGATGAAGTGGAAGTTGGGGACGTTTTTAAAGAAGTCTATAATGCCCTCAATGAAGATGGTGTTTTTATCTTTGATGTGCATTCGACTTACCAGACAGATGAGGTCTTCCCAGGTTATTCCTACCATGAAAACGCCGAAGACTTTGCCATGCTCTGGGATACCTATGAAGATGAAGCCCCTCACTCCATCGTGCATGAACTGACCTTCTTTGTCAAGGAGGCAGATGGTTCCTTTAGCCGTCATGATGAGGTACATGAGGAGCGAACCTACGAAGTCTTGACCTATGATATTTTGTTAGAACAAGCTGGTTTTAAGTCCTTCAAACTCTTTGCGGACTTTGAAGGCAAGGAACCAACAGAAACCAGTACCCGTTGGTTTTTCGTCGCTCAGAAGTAGGAGATTTCCATGACCATTACAGGTATCATCGCGGAGTTCAATCCCTTTCATAATGGCCACAAATACCTACTGGAACAGGCAGAGGGACTGAAAATCGTTGCCATGTCTGGGAATTTCATGCAGCGTGGGGAGCCTGCTATCGTGGATAAGTGGACACGGGCTCAGATGGCGCTGGAAAATGGGGCGGACTTAGTGGTAGAATTGCCCTTTTTAGTCAGTGTCCAAGCAGCGGACTTCTTTGGACAAGGAGCAGTAGATATTTTGGCACGGTTGGGGATTGATAGCCTAGCTTTTGGGACAGAGGAAGTTCTGGATTACCAGAAAATTGCTGACTTATACACAGAGAAAGGTGCTGAGATGGAGAAATTTGTGGATAACTTATCTGATTCTCTTTCTTACCCTCAGAAAACGCAAGCTATGTGGAAGGAATTTGCAGGTCTTGATTTTTCAGGCAATACGCCTAATCATGTCCTTGCTCTCGCTTATGCCAAGGCGGTTGCAGGACGAAACATCAGACTTCATCCGATTCAGCGTCAAGGAGCCGGCTATCATTCTGTGAACAAGGATGTAGACTTTGCCTCGGCCACAGCTCTCCGTCAGCACCAAAGTGATAAAGATTTCTTAGAACGCTTTATGCCTTCTGTTTCCCTTTTTGAAAATGCTAGTAAGGTAAATTGGGAAGATTATTTTCCTTTGCTTCGCTATCAAATCTTGTCCAATCTAGACCTGACCATCATTTATCAGCTCAATCAGGAAATGGCAGTGCGTATTAAGGAAGCCATCAAAATAGCAAAATCTATTGAGGAATTGGTTGAGTTAGTGGCTACCAAACGCTACACCAAGGCGCGTGTGCGACGCCTCTTGACCTATATCTTGGTACAAGCCAGAGAAAGTGACCTTCCAGAAGGTATTCATGTCCTTGGTTTTACCGAAAAAGGTAGACAACACCTTAAAACTCTTAAGGAGCAGGTTAATCTAGTTAGCCGAATCGGCAAAGATCCCTGGGATGCTATGACTCAAAAGGCAGACCAAATTTATCAACTGGGACACCCAAGTATCGCAGAACAAAATTTTGGTCGAGTACCAATCAGAATCGAAACAAACTAAGTCTACTTTGAGGTAGGCTTTTTAACTTATTTTTTTGTAAAAAAATCTTTAAAAATTTACTTAGGGAGAATAGCCTGTTTTATTAGGGAAAATAAGGATTTTAATCGCCGAAATAAGCAAAACAACTTCAAATTAAGGTTTGTTAAAAATCAATTTTTATGGTAAAATGTATAAGAATGTAATTCATTCGGATAAACAAATAAATTGAGGTAAAAACATGGAAATTATGGCGATTGTTATCGTTGTTTTTGCCGTCATCATTGGTTTAGTCATTGGATATGTCAGCATCTCAGTCAAGATGAAATCATCACAAGAGGCTGCGGAGTTGATGCTTTTAAATGCTGAACAAGAAGCAACTAATTTACGAGGACAAGCTGAGCGCGAAGCGGATTTATTACTCAATGAAGCTAAGAGCGAAAGCAAGTCTCTTAAAAAAGAAGCACTATTGGAGGCCAAAGAAGAAGCCAGAAAATACCGTGAAGAAGTGGACGCTGAATTTAAGTCAGAACGTCAAGAACTCAAGCAAATCGAAAGTCGTTTGACCGAACGTGCTAGCAGTCTTGATCGTAAAGATGACAATTTGACGAACAAAGAAAAAACACTTGAACAAAAAGAACAAAGTATTTCTGATAGAGCAAAAAACCTTGATGTACGTGAAGAGCAACTAGAAGAAATTGAGAAACAAAAGCAAGCTGAACTAGAGCGTATTGGAACTCTGACTCAGTCGGAAGCAAAAGACATTATCTTGGCCCAGACAGAGGAAAACTTGACTAAGGAAATTGCTAGCCGTATTCGTGAGGCTGAGCAAGAAGTCAAGGAACGTTCAGACAAATTGGCTAAGGATATCTTGTCTCAAGCCATGCAGAGAATTGCTGGTGAGTATGTAGCTGAATCTACCAACTCAACCGTTCATCTGCCTGATGATACCATGAAAGGTCGTATCATTGGTCGTGAAGGACGTAATATCCGTACCTTTGAAAGTTTGACAGGGGTTGATGTTATCATTGACGACACTCCAGAAGTGGTAACCTTGTCAGGTTTTGATCCTATCCGTCGCGAGATTGCCCATATGACGATGGAAACCTTGCTTAAGGATGGACGTATCCACCCAGCTCGTATCGAAGAGTTGGTTGAGAAAAATCGTCAAGAGATTGATAACAAGATTCGTGAATATGGTGAAGCCGCAGCCTATGAAATTGGTGCACCGAACCTTCACCCAGACTTGATGAAGATCATGGGTCGCTTGCAGTTCCGTACTTCATACGGACAAAATGTCTTGCGTCATTCGATTGAAGTTGCTAAGTTGGCTGGTATCATGGCCAGCGAACTTGGTGAAAATGCTACCCTTGCTCGTCGTGCGGGATTCCTCCACGATATTGGTAAAGCCATTGACCGTGAAGTAGAAGGTAGCCACGTTGAGATTGGTACCGAGTTAGCTCGCAAGTACAAGGAACACCCAGTTGTGGTGAATACTATTGCTAGTCACCACGGAGATGTAGAACCTGAAAGTGTGATCGCAGTCATCGTTGCTGCGGCGGATGCATTGAGTGCTGCCCGTCCAGGAGCTCGTAGTGAGTCACTCGAAAGCTACATCAAACGTCTCCATGATCTTGAAGAAATTGCTAATAGCTTTGAAGGTGTTCAAAATAGCTTTGCCCTTCAAGCTGGTCGCGAAATCCGCATTATGGTAAATCCAGGTCAAATCAAAGATGACAAGGTCACAATCTTGGCTCATAAAGTTCGTGAGAAAATCGAAAACAATCTCGATTACCCAGGAAATATCAAGGTAACCGTGATTCGTGAACTTCGTGCAGTTGATTATGCAAAATAAATAAGAAAGAGCAGTTGAAAAATTACTGCTTTTTTGTTACACTAGATAGAAAGATTGTAGCGAGCAGAAATGGCTTTAGATATATAATCTTACAGAAATTTTCAAGTCATTTCACAAACTATCCAAAGGAGATATAATGGCAGACCGAGGCTTACTAATCGTTTTTTCAGGTCCTTCAGGAGTTGGAAAAGGAACGGTTAGACGAGAAATTTTTGAGAGTTCTGAAAATCAATTTCAATATTCTGTATCTATGACAACGCGGGCGCAACGTCCAGGTGAAGTAGACGGAGTTGACTATTTCTTCCGTACGCGTGAAGAATTCGAAGAATTGATCCGTCAAGGACAGATGTTAGAGTATGCAGAGTATGTCGGTAACTACTACGGTACTCCTCTGACTTATGTTAATGAAACACTTGATAAGGGAATCGATGTCTTTCTTGAAATTGAAGTGCAGGGAGCTCTTCAGGTCAAGAAAAAAGTTCCAGATGCTGTCTTTATCTTTTTGACACCACCAGATTTGGAAGAATTGCAAGACCGTCTCGTAGGCCGAGGTACAGATAGCGCAGAAGTAATTGCTCAGCGTATCGAAAAAGCCAAGGAAGAAATTGCTTTGATGCGTGAGTATGACTACGCTATTGTCAATGACCATGTTTCTCTTGCCGCAGAACGTGTCAAACGTGTGATTGAAGCAGAACATTTCCGTGTAGACCGCGTGATTGGTCACTATCAGGATATGCTACCAAAGTCTCCGACTATTCGATAAACTATAGAAAACAGGTACAAACAAATGATGCTTAAACCCTCTATTGATACCTTACTTGACAAGGTACCATCAAAATATTCACTCGTAATCTTGGAAGCAAAACGTGCTCACGAATTGGAAGCTGGAGCACCTCCAACTCAAGAATTCAAATCTGTAAAATCTACGCTTCGTGCCTTGGAAGAAATTGAATCAGGGAATGTAACCATTCATCCAGATCCAGAAGGAAAACGCGAAGCTGTTCGCCGTCGTATCGAAGAAGAAAGACGATTGAAAGAAGAAGAAGAAAAGAAAATCAAAGAGCAAATCGCGAAAGAAAAAGAAGAAGGTGAAAAAATTTAAGGTTGGGGGGACTCAATCTTATTTTTTCTATTGCAAGAATACTCAATCAATTAAAAGGATTTAAGAAGAGAAGGAGGTGAGGATATGGCCATTGCAAAAATCATTGTGGATGTTCCCTTGATGCAGACAGACCAGCCCTATAGCTACAAAATTCCTGAGGAATTTGAGGGGATGCTGGAAGTCGGCATGCGAGTTCATGTACCTTTTGGAAAGGCCAATCGCTTGATTCAGGGAATTGTTCTTGGAATGGAGTCTCAATCTGATGCAGATGTGGCAGACGAAGATTTGAAAGAGATTGCAGAGGTACTTGACTTTTCTCCAGTTCTAACAGAGGAACAACTCTGGCTAGCAGAGGAGTTACGTAAATCAGTCTTCTCCTACAAAATTTCCATTCTAAAAGCTATGCTCCCTGGATTTTTGAATTCTAGCTATGATAAAATCCTCTATCCTCTGAAAGGCTTAAGTCAAGAAGATAGAGACCGTTTGTTTGGTTCGCAGGAGTCTCTAGCATTTTCATCTCTAGACATAGAAAAGCAGGCTGAGATGATGCGATTGACTCGAAAAGGTCTCTTGAGGCTAGAGTATCAGGCTGTAGACCAGAAGAAGGTCAAAACGCAGTCTTGGGTTGAAGTGAATCTTGATAAATTAGAAAAGCTAGAAATCTCAAACCGTGCCAAGAAGAAATTGGAACTGCGAGATTATTTATTAGCTCATCCTGAAACAGTTCCTTTGGCTACTTTGTTAGAACATTACTCACGGGAACAAGTCAATTTCTTTGTGGAACAGGGTGCTTTGACGATTTTTCAAAAGGAAGTTCAACGCTCAGCTGCTTATTTTGAAGGAATCGAGTCGAATCAAGCCTTAGAGTTAAATCAAGAGCAAAAAGTAGCCTGTGAGGCAGTTGTTGGAGCGATTGGGAAGCAATATCCTCCCTTTCTGCTTCAAGGAATTACAGGAAGTGGTAAAACCGAGGTTTACCTGCAGATTATCCAAGGTGCCCTGGATATGGGAAAAACAGCGATTGTTCTAGTTCCGGAAATCTCTCTGACACCTCAAATGACCGAGCGATTTATTGCTCGTTTTGGTGAGCAAGTTGCCATCCTCCACTCAGGCTTGTCCAATGGTGAAAAGTATGATGAGTGGCGCAAGGTGGAGCGTGGAGATGCTCAGGTAGTTGTTGGGGCCAGGTCTGCTATTTTTGCCCCTTTGAAAAATCTAGGTGTTATCATTATCGATGAAGAGCATGAGGCTAGTTATAAGCAAGACAGCAATCCTCGTTATCATGCTAGAGATGTGGCTCTTTTACGAGCTCAGTACAATCAAGTTGCCCTAGTCCTTGGTTCTGCAACACCGAGTCTAGAGAGTCGTGCGCGTGCTGGCAAGGGTGTCTATCAGCATCTACGCCTGACTAAACGTGCCAATCCTTTAGCAAGTATTCCTGAAGTTCAACTGATTGACTTCCGTGACTATATCGGGCAGAATGAAACATCAAACTTTACACCACCACTGATTGAGGCCATTCAAGATCGACTGGATAAAAAAGAGCAAGTGGTTCTCATGCTCAACCGCCGTGGCTATTCTAGTTTTGTTATGTGTCGGGAATGTGGGACTGTTGATACCTGTCCAAACTGTGATATTTCCTTGACGCTACACATGGATACTAAAACCATGAACTGCCATTATTGTGGATTTTCTAAGGAAATTCCTCATGTTTGTCCAAACTGTCAGAGTCGTAGTATTCGTTACTATGGAACAGGGACCCAGAAGGCCTACGATGAGCTGGCTGAACTCTTTCCAGAGGCACGTATTCTGCGCATGGATGTGGATACAACTCGCAAAAAAGGTTGTCACCAAGCACTTCTTGAGCAGTTTGGCAAGGGTGAAGCGGATATTCTTCTGGGAACCCAGATGATTGCCAAGGGCTTGGACTTTCCAAATGTGACCTTGGTTGGTGTTCTCAATGCGGATACAGCCTTGAACCTGCCTGATTTCCGTTCTTCTGAGAGAACCTTTCAACTCTTGACCCAGGTGGCAGGTCGTGCAGGACGGGCTGAAAAAGCAGGTCAGGTCTTGATTCAGTCTTATAATCCTCAGCATTATGCCATTCGATTCGCAAAGGATCAGGATTACGAAGGTTTCTATGTCTATGAAATGGGCATCAGACGTCAGTTGGGTTATCCACCTTATTATTTCACTATTGGAATCACCTTATCTCATAAAAAAGAAGAAGAGGTTCTTAGACGTGCTTATGAAGTCATGGAGATTTTGCGGTCAGGTTTATCGGATGCTAGTGTAATTCTAGGTCCGACGCCAAAACCTATCGCTCGTACTCATAACCTCTATCATTATCAGATTTTAATTAAATATCGTTTAGAAGATGAGCTGGGTCCAACCCTTAACCAGGTCTTGGCCTTGACACAAGAACGGGAAAATAGCGAACTTCGTCTCAGTATTGACCACGAACCGCAACAATTTTTATAAGAAGGAGAAGATATGACAAAACTAATATTTATGGGAACGCCTGAATTTTCAGCGACTGTTTTAAAGGGACTTTTGACAGATGACCGCTACGAGATTGTTGCAGTTGTAACTCAGCCAGACCGTGCGGTTGGACGTAAAAAAGTCATCCAAGAAACCCCAGTGAAACAAGCAGCCAAAGAGGCAGGACTTCCTATTTACCAACCTGAAAAATTATCGGGTAGTCCAGAGATGGAAGCTATCATGAATTTGGGAGCTGACGGGATTGTGACTGCAGCTTTTGGACAATTTCTCCCAAGTAAACTCCTTGATAGCATGGATTTTGCAGTCAACGTTCATGCTTCGCTTCTTCCAAAGCACCGTGGTGGAGCTCCTATCCATTATGCCTTGATTCAGGGTGATGAGGAGGCAGGAGTAACCATTATGGAAATGGTCAAGGAAATGGATGCCGGAGATATGATTTCTCGTCGTAGTATTCCAATTACAGATGAGGACAATGTAGGAACCTTGTTTGAGAAATTGGCAATTATTGGTCGTGATCTGCTTTTGGATACTTTGCCTGCATACATTGCTGGCGAGATTCAGCCTCAACCACAGGACCCAAGCCAGATTACATTTTCGCCTAATATCAAACCTGAAGAAGAAAAGTTGGACTGGAACAAGACCAATCGTCAACTCTTTAACCAAATTCGTGGGATGAATCCTTGGCCAGTTGCTCATACTTTTCTAAAGGGCGAACGCTTCAAAATCTATGAAGCTCTGCCTGTAGAAGGCGAGGGGAATCCAGGTGAGATTATCTCTATCGGTAAGAAAGAATTGATTGTCGCAACAGCAGAAGGAGCCCTGTCTTTCAAACAGGTTCAACCAGCAGGAAAACCTAAAATGGACATTGCTTCCTTCCTCAACGGTGTGGGACGAACTTTGGCAGTAGGAGAACGATTTGGTGACTAAAGTAGAAACGGCTAGAAGTTTAGCCCTAGAGGTATTGGAGGATGTCTTTATCCAACAAGCTTACTCCAATATCGCTTTAAACAAACATCTTAAGGGAAGTCAACTGTCAGCGGCAGATAAAGGCTTGGTGACCGAACTGGTCTATGGAACGGTAGCCCGTAAACTAACTTTAGAATGGTATTTATCTCATTTTATCCCAGACAGAGAGAAGCTAGATAGTTGGCTCTATGTTCTTCTTCTCATGAGTACTTACCAACTCCAATATCTAGATAAGGTTCCAGATCATGCAGTGGTCAATGAAGCGGTGGAACTGGCTAAACTTCGCAAAAAAGGTAGCGAAAAACTGATCAATGCAGTCCTTCGCCGTATCCTGCGAGAAGGTTTGCCAGATATTTCCAGTATCAAACGTAAAAATAAGCGTGATTCTATCGCCTACTCTTTGCCAGTGTGGTTGGTTTCTAAGCTCAAGGAAGAGTATGGAGAAGAGCGAGCGCAAGCGATTTTTGAGAGTCTTTTGCAACGCAATAAAGCCAGTATCCGTGTGACAGATTTGAGCCGAAAAGAGGAAATTAAAGCTTTGCTTGGTGCAAGTGATTCTCATTTATCTCCTGCTGGTCTGGTCAAGGAGCAGGGGCATTTTGCTGGTCATGACTTGTTTGCTGAAGGGGCTATTACTATCCAGGATGAGTCTAGTCAACTGGTTGCACCGACACTAGAGCTACAAGGCGACGAGCAGGTTTTAGATGCTTGTGCAGCTCCTGGTGGAAAGACCGCCCATATGGCATCCTATTTGACGACAGGTCAGGTAACGGCTCTAGATCTCTACGACCATAAACTCACTTTGATTCAAGAGAATGCAAAGCGACTAGGTGTAGCGGACCGTGTCCAAACGCAAAAACTGGATGCTCGAAAAGTGCATGAATTTTTTGGTAAGGATCAATTTGATAAGATTCTTGTTGATGCTCCTTGTTCAGGGATTGGTCTATTGCGTCGAAAACCAGATATCAAATATAATAAAGAGACAGCAGATTTCGCGTCATTACAGGAAATTCAGTTGGAAATATTAGGTAGTGTTTGTCAAACGCTACGTAAAGGTGGTATAATAACTTATAGTACCTGCACTATTGTCTCTGAAGAGAACTTTCAAGTGGTTCAAGCATTTTTAGAAAGTCATCCAGAGTTCGAGCAGGTTAAACTAGAACACGAATGTAAGGATATCGTGAAAAATGGTTGTATCCTCATTACTCCGGAATTATACGGTAGTGATGGATTCTTTATCAGCCAATTTCGCAAGATATCCGATTAGGAAGGAACTGACACAATGGAGATTTCATTATTAACAGATGTGGGTCAGAAACGTACAAATAATCAAGACTATGTTAATCTTTTTGTCAACCGTGCCGGTCGTACAATGATCATCTTGGCTGACGGGATGGGAGGACACCGTGCAGGTAATATTGCCAGCGAGATGGCAGTTACGGATTTAGGTGTTGCCTGGGTTGATACGCAGATTGACACCGTTAATGAAGTTCGCGAATGGTTTGCCCACCATCTAGAAGTTGAAAATCAAAAGATTTATCAAATGGGGCGTGATGAAGCCTACAAGGGAATGGGGACAACTCTAGAAGCCCTTGCAATTATTGATCATCAAGCTATTTATGCTCATATTGGAGATTCTCGTATCGGTCTGATTCGTGGTGAAGAATACCGTCAACTGACCAGTGATCATTCTTTGGTCAATGAATTGCTCAAGGCAGGTCAATTGACACCTGAAGAAGCTGAAGCACATCCACAAAAGAATATCATCACCCAATCTATCGGACAAAAAGACGAAATTCAACCTGATTTTGGAATTGTCAGCTTGGAACCAGGTGACTATCTGGTCATGAATAGCGACGGTCTAACCAATATGATCTCAGGCAGTGAGATCTATGATATTGTGACAAGCGATATTTCGCTTGATGATAAGGCAGCCACTTTGGTACGCTTTGCCAACAATGCCGGAGGGCTTGATAATATTACAGTTGCCCTTGTTTCGATTAAGGAGGAGGCGGCAGAATGATCCAAATCGGCAAGATTTTTGCCGGGCGGTATCGGATTATCAAACAAATTGGCCGTGGAGGTATGGCAGATGTCTACCTGGCCAAGGATTTGATTTTAGATGGGGAAGAGGTAGCTGTTAAGGTCTTGAGGACTAACTACCAGACTGACCCGATTGCTGTTGCTCGTTTTCAGCGTGAAGCGCGTGCAATGGCTGACTTAGATCATCCCCATATCGTTCGGATAACAGATATCGGCGAAGAGGACGGTCAACAGTACCTAGCTATGGAATATGTAGCTGGTCTTGATCTCAAGCGCTATATCAAAGAACACTATCCCCTCTCAAATGAAGAAGCTGTCCGTATCATGGGTCAGATTCTCTTAGCGATGCGCTTGGCGCACACTAAAGGTATTGTCCATCGTGACTTAAAGCCTCAAAATATTCTTTTAACTCCTGATGGAACGGCTAAGGTGACGGACTTTGGGATTGCCGTAGCCTTTGCAGAGACCAGTCTGACTCAGACCAACTCTATGTTGGGTTCTGTTCACTACTTGTCACCTGAGCAGGCTCGTGGCTCTAAGGCAACTGTCCAGAGTGACATCTATGCCATGGGGATTATTTTCTACGAGATGCTGACAGGGCATATCCCTTATGATGGCGATAGTGCAGTAACTATAGCCCTCCAGCATTTCCAAAAACCTCTTCCTTCGGTCATAGCTGAAAACCCATCTGTTCCCCAAGCTTTGGAGAATGTGGTCATCAAAGCAACTGCTAAAAAGCTTACAGATCGATACCAGTCGGTTTCAGAGATGTATGTTGATTTATCGAGCAGTCTATCTTATAATCGCAGAAATGAACCTAAACTTGTTTTTGATGATGCAACTAAGGCAGACACAAAGACATTGCCAAAGGTTTCTCAGACAACCTTGACCTCTATTCCTAAGGTTCAACCACAGACAGATAGCCATCAGGCAACTAAAGCTAGCCCAGAAGCAAGTGCTAAAAAATCTGTGGGAAAACCGGTGAAAAAACGTCGTTTTAAAGCACGTTATCTAGTTCTACTAGCAAGTTTCGTACTGGTTGCTGCTTCTTTGGTGTGGATTTTGTCTAGAACACCAGCTACTGTTGAGATTCCAAAAGTTGCAGGTCAAACTGTCGCTGAGGCAAAAGAAAATCTGAAAAAAGCGAATTTTGAGATTGGTGAGGAGAAGACCGAAGCGAGTGATACCGTAGAGGAAGGTCGGGTTATCCGAACAGATCCAGATGCTGGCTCAGCTCGCAAGGAAGGGTCTAAAGTTAATCTAATCATATCTTCAGGTCAACAATCCTTCAAGCTTGGAAATTATGTTGGTCGTAAATCTACAGATGTCATTGCTGAGCTGAAAGGGAAAAAAGTTCCTGAAAATCTGATTAAGATTGAAGAAGAAGAGTCCAGTGAATCAGAACCAGGTGTAATTTTAAAACAGAGCCTAGCAGAAGGTACAACCTATGATCTTAGCAAGGCAACTTCTATCGTTTTGACTGTTGCTAAAAAGGTGACAACCGTGACCATGCCAAGTTATATTGGCTCAAGTCTTGAATTTGCAAAGAATAACTTAATTCAAATTGTTGGTGTCAAGGAAGCTAATATCGAAGTAGTAGAGGTTTCGACAGCACCTGAGGGCACTGCTGAAGGAACTGTTGTCGATCAAAGTCCAAAACTAGGTGAGAAAGTTGATCTAGCTACGACACGTATAAAGATCTCTATTTATAAACCAAAAACTCCACCACCACCTTCTTCTTCTTCTTCTTCTTTTTCTTCGGTTCCGTCTTCGAGCCAGCGTAACACTAACAGAGTAGATAATACAGTGCCATCACAAAGTCAATCGACTCCATCTTCGTCAACACATAATCAAACAGACGAACATAACACAGATAATTAATCAATCTTTGTCACAGTTTTTGTGGCAAAGATTTTTTTTCCTCCGAAATTATGATAAAATAAAATGGAGTTTGAAAAAGGAGGGAAACATGGAAGAATCAAAAAAACTGAATGCAGTTATTGATGTCATCATGCTAGCAGGTACGATTCTGCTTCGCAATGGTTCTGAGATTTATCGTGTTGAAGATACCATGATTCGGATTGCTCATTCACAGGGTATTATGGATTGTAATGTTTTAGCCATGCCTGCAGCCATTTTTTTCTCCATTGAAAATACAAATATCTCTCGCATGAAGCGAGTGACCTCCTCTGCTTATAATATTGAGAAGGTGTGTGATGTCAACCAGATTTCACGGCAGCTTGTAGCGGGACAGCTTGATTTGGAAACGGCTTTTATGCAACTAAAGGAATTAAATGCTAAGGCCTCACCCTACACTAATGTTCAGCTAACGGCTGCAGCGACCCTCAGTGCTCCTTTCTTTTCAATTATGTTTGGTGGGAATGTCTACGATGCAATAGGAGCAGGAGTGGCGACCTTGTTTGCTTTTACTTTCTCTCTCTATGTAGAGAAGTTTATTCGTATTCCTTTTATGACAGCTTTTGCAGGTGCTCTTGTCTTCGGTTTGATTGCACAATTTTGGGCGCGCTATTCTGGTTTGCCGTCGACAGCTGATCTGGTGATTGCGGGTGCGGTCATGCCCTTTGTACCTGGAATTGCCCTGACCAATGCTGTTCGAGATATTATGACCAATCACATTAACTCTGGTATGAGCAAGATGTTTGAATCTTTGCTGATTACCCTTGCCTTAGGGGCAGGCACCTCTGTCGCCCTCGTACTCATGAACTAATATGACACTAACAACATTTTTATTGCAAGCTCTGGCAAGTTTGCTTGCCATTATTACCTTTTTAATCGTTTTAAATGTCCAGCGTTCCATGCTGATACCTGGTGGAGTTTTGGGAATGTCTATCTGGCTACTCTATCTGATACTCAAGGAGCCGACTAATGTCATTTTGGCAACCTTTATTGCTGCGGTGATTGGTTCTTGTGTCAGCCAGATTATGAGTATTCTCTACAAAACGCCAGCAGTAGTTTTTGCCCTAGCCATTCTGGCACCACTAGTACCAGGTTATCTGTCCTATCGAACGACTTCCTTCTTCGTTACAGGTGACTACGGCCATGCCATTTCTAGTGCCATGCTAGTTATGATGTTGGCCCTTGTTATCTCCATTGGAATGGCCAGTGGGACAGTTTTGTTGAAATTGTATCATTATCTCAAAAAGAATCGAGCTAGTTAAGACTCGATTTTTTTGTGCTAATCAGTTTATGGTAGGACCTTGTTTGATTAAAGCCTGATGCTTAAATTTATGAGTGAACTTGATTTGGGGAATCAAGTCTTTTTTAGCTCATTTGACCTCAATTGTGATAAAATAGAGGTGAACGATTTTTTACAATGAATGATAAAAATAGAGGTAAATATGACAATCGGTATTGATAAGATTGGTTTTGCGACCAGTCAATACGTTTTGAAATTACAAGATTTAGCAGAAACCCGAGGAATTGATCCTGAAAAATTGAGTAAAGGACTCCTTTTAAAAGAATTGAGTATCGCTCCTTTAACAGAGGATATTGTTACCTTGGCTGCTAGTGCAGGAAATTCTATCCTGACTGAAGAAGATAAGCAAGAGATTGATATGGTTATTGTAGCGACAGAGTCTGGGGTTGACCAGAGTAAAGCTGCAGCAGTCTTTGTACACGGTTTGTTAGGAATCCAACCTTTTGCTCGTAGTTTTGAAATCAAGGAAGCTTGCTATGGTGCAACTGCGGCCCTTCACTATGCTAAGTTACATGTAGAAAATTCTCCTAAATCAAAGGTTTTGGTGCTGGCTAGTGATATTGCAAGATATGGTGTCGAAACTCCTGGAGAACCAACTCAAGGTGCAGGATGTGTTGCTATGTTGATTAGCCAAAATCCACGTGTGATGATTTTCAACAATGATAATGTTGCACAAACTCGTGATATTATGGACTTTTGGCGTCCAAACTATTCGACAACACCATTTGTAAATGGGGTTTACTCAACGCAACAATATCTTGATAGTTTAAAAACGACTTGGGAAGAGTACCAAAAGCGTTATGACTGTAACTTGGAGGATTTTGAAGCTGTATGTTTCCACTTGCCATATCCGAAGCTAGCTCTCAAAGGATTGAAAAAAATCCTAGACAAATCCTTGCCTCAAGAGAAGAAGGACTTGCTTCAAAAGCACTTTGATGAATCTATTATTTATAGCCAAAAAGTTGGA
This sequence comes from Streptococcus infantis, assembly GCF_047460825.1. GTDB lineage: Bacteria > Bacillota > Bacilli > Lactobacillales > Streptococcaceae > Streptococcus > Streptococcus infantis_V. The sequence continues at coordinate 52,449 of NZ_JASHFO010000006.1, forward strand.
AATATCTATACAGGTTCACTCTTCTTAGGTCTCTTGTCTCTTCTTGAAAATTCTGATAGCCTAAAAGCTGGGGATAAGATTGCCCTCTACAGCTATGGTAGTGGTGCTGTATCTGAGTTCTTTAGTGTGGAATTGGTTGAAGGTTTTGAAAAGCAATTGCAGCATAATCGCTTAGAGTTGCTAGACCAACGTCAAGCATTGAGCGTAGCTGGTTATGAACGAATGTTCTTTGAGGAAGCCCACTTAGATGAGTCTGGATCTGCAACGATGTCAGGCTATGAAGGACAAGACTACGCACTGGTTGAGATTGTAGACCACCAACGTCGCTACAGCAAGGTTGAAAAATAATGAAAAAAAATTGGAATGGATTTGCTAAAAAATCAATTCAAGAGCGCCTAGAGTTCGTTAAGTCTCAGGCGCTTACTACTATTGAAGCCCAGGAAAGTCTTGAGCAGAATGAAAATCTCAGTCTAGCAGTTGCGGACCAATTGAGTGAAAATGTGGTGGGGACCTTCTCGCTTCCTTACTCAGTAGTTCCAGAAGTTCTGGTAAATGGTCAGGAGTATACCGTTCCCTATGTCACCGAAGAACCATCTGTTGTTGCTGCAGCTAGTTTTGCAAGCAAAATTATCAAAAGAGCAGGCGGTTTTACTGCTCAGGTTCACCAACGTCAAATGATCGGTCAAGTGGCTCTCTATCAAGTCCCAGATAGTGACCAAGCTCGTCAGGCTATTCTGAGTCAAAAGTCGGAACTGATGGAACTGGCAAATCAAGCCTATCCCTCTATTGTCAAACGTGGTGGTGGGGCCAGAGAGCTAACAGTTGAAAAAATTTCTGGTGAGGCTGACTTTCTAGTAGTTTATCTCCATGTCGATACTCAGGAAGCCATGGGAGCTAATATGCTCAATACCATGCTTGAAGCTTTAAAACCAAGTCTAGAGGCTCTAAGTCAAGGGCAAAGTTTAATGGGAATCTTATCCAACTATGCCACAGATTCTCTAGTAACTGCAACTTGTCGCATCGCCTTTCGTTATTTGAGTCGCCAGAAGGATGAAGCGCGTGAGTTGGCAGAAAAAATGGTTTTAGCCAGTCAGTTTGCTCAGGCAGATCCTTATCGAGCAGCGACTCACAACAAGGGAATCTTTAACGGAATTGATGCTCTCTTGATTGCTACTGGAAACGATTGGCGTGCCATTGAAGCGGGAGCGCATGCCTATGCGAGTCATGATGGTGCTTATCGAGGACTCAGTCGTTGGACGATGGATTTGGAAAGTGAAGAGCTTATTGGAGAGATGACCATGCCGATGCCAGTTGCCACCAAGGGTGGATCTATTGGTCTCAATCCTCGAGTCGTACTCAGTCATGAGTTGCTAGGTCATCCATCTGCCAAAGAATTGGCTCAAATTATCGTGTCAATTGGTCTTGCACAAAACTTTGCAGCCCTTAAGGCTTTGGTCAGTACAGGGATTCAGCATGGACACATGAAACTTCAGGCAAAATCGTTAGCACTTTTAGCAGGTGCGACTGAGGCAGAAGTACCTAAGCTAGTAGAAAACTTGATTGCTGAAAAAACTTTTAATTTAGAAAAAGCCCAAACTCTTTTGAAAAACTTAAGATCATAAGAAAAACTCAGACGAATTTAGTCTGAGCTTTTTGTTTATACTCAATGAAAATCAAAGAACAAACTAGGAAGCTAGCCGCAGGCTGCTCAAAACACTGTTTTGAGGTTGCAGATGGAAGCTGACGTGGTTTGAAGAGATTTTCGAAGAGGATTAAATACTTTTACCTGGTAAGAGGCTGACTGGTAAGAAATAACCGGTTGTGGCAACTTCTTTTCCTTCGATTTTTTGAAGGAGTAAATCAACTGTCAGGCGAGCAATTTCTTCTAAAGGTTGTTTAATGGTAGTGAGGTGAGGGTAGAAATTCTCAATAAAATAAGTTCCATCATAACCAATAACCTTAAGTTGTTCTGGAACAGAAATACCAAGTTCCTGAGCGATCTTCATCACCAAGATGGCTGTCAAATCATCCGATGCGAAAATAGCATCTGGTTTTTGTTTGGTTAGGATAGTTTTGATTTCCATTTCCTTGCGGAGGGGTGAAAAGTCACTGGAAATATTGATGATGGGAGCTTTTGGGAAGATAGAAGCAAAGCCTGCATGACGAAGTCCAGTTGGAGAATTGGAGTTATCATTACCTGTAATCATAATGACAGACTTAGCTCCAGTTTTCTCTAAAGTTTGAGCTGCAAGGACTCCACCAGCATAGTTATCAGAAGAAACGACAGGAATGTCAGGCGATAGGTTTCGGTCAAAAGAAATGATAGGAGCTGTTACGCGATTGTAGTCTTCAATTCCCAAGTTATGGCTACCAGAGATAATGCCGTCCACTTGATTAGCTTCTAGCATTTCAAGATATTCACGTTCTTTTTCCGAATCGTGCTCACTGTTACAGATGATTGTCTTGTAGCCTTTTTTGAAGAGTTCGTGTTCCAATTTGTCAATCAATTCAGCATAGAAAACATGGCTGATTTTTGGAAAAATCAACCCAATTAACTTGGCTGATTTCCCTTGGAGGCTACGAGCTAGGTTGTTGGGTTTATAACCCAACTCCCGCATAGCTTCATTGACCTTTTGAATAGTTTTTTCAGACAGATAACCTTTTTTATTGATAACACGTGAAACAGTAGTAGGGCTGACGCCAGCTAATTTTGCGACATCAGTTAGTTTTGCGACCATATTCTAATTCGTAGTAAGTTCCAGTTGGGTTTCCAGATTTAATGAGGATTCCATTTTGATCTTCATGAGGGAAGACACGACCAGAAAATACTTTTTCTCCTTTATTGATGAAAATTTCAAAGACTGAATTATCGATGAAGATATTTACAGTAGTAGCTTGGTTGTCGATTGAACATGAGCGAGTAGTTCCAAATTCTTGAGCATATTGCTCACCTGCTTGACTGCGGTCAACAGTAACTTGACCCTTGACAAGGTCGAAATTGATAGAGAGTCCTTTGCCATCTTTATCAGCAAGAAGAACGATTTCACTTTGACTATCAGCTTCTAAGTTAAGCTCAAGCTCGTAGGTGTTTTTAGTTTTAGAACGATTTGAAAATTCCTCTTCTGAAGCACGGAGTTCTTTGATAGCAGCTACAGGATACTGATAGAGTTTGCCATCTTTAATGGTAAGTTCCTTGACCAATGAGAAAGTTCCTTGGTGATCAAAACGGTCAGATGGATAAGATACATCTGGTAGACCAAGCCAACTAACAGCAAGTGCACGTCCATCAGGCGCATTGAAGGCTTGAGTAGCGTATGCTTCAAACCCATAATCGAGGTTGTGTAGTTCAGATACATCTACCATACGTGCATTTTCAGGATCAAAGGAAGCACCGATTTTATACATATTTGGATAGATGTTGTCATAGTCAAGAACCTTTTTATCCAAACCTTGTGGGCAGTAGAGAAGGACGGGTTGTTCTCCGACAAAGACAAGATTCGGGCACTCCATCATATAGGCAGTACGGTCGTTGTTGAAGTCCAAATCACCAACTTCTTGCCAGTTTGTATAATCATTATCGACAGCTTTGTAGAGACGGACAAAACCTTTTTTCTCCAAGTCTTGTCCACCAACGATTGCGTAGTATTGTCCTTTAAAGTTAAAAATCTGTGGATCGCGGAAGTGGTCAGTAGCATCAGCAGGCTGATCAATCAAGATCTTATCAATCTTTTTAATATTTCCATCCTTATCCATCAAGGCACCAATCTGATAAGGGTGGCGAACCCAATTTTCATCACGGACATTTCCTGTATAGAATAGGAACAATTGATCACCAAACTGCATAGCAGATCCTGAGTAAGCGCCGTGGCTATCCAGTGGAGTATCAGGTAAGATTTTTACACCTGTTTCAGTAAAGTGCACCAAATCGTCACTCTCAAGTTGAACCCAAGATTTCAAGCCGTGGGCTGCTCCAAAGGGGAAGTTTTGGTAAAATACAATCCACTTACCATCAAAATAAGAAAACCCATTTGGATCGTTGAGAAGTCCTTCCTTTGGTTCAATGTGATAGCTGACATGCCATGGGGATTGCGCCATCTTTTCTTGGGTTTCTTTTCTTTCTTCTTGTGTCCAATCTTCATAACGTCTGTAACGACGTTCAGTAGTCCATTCCATTTCTATTTCCTCCATAAAATTCTACTACCTTTATAGTAAACGTTTCCTTATAAAAAAGCAAGTCTTTTACACTAAATTAACGAAAAAAATGTCAAACGTTTGACAGAATGCAGAAGCACTATTTTATGAAAAACAATGAAAATATGAAAGTTTTTGAAAATTTAAAAGTAAAAACCTTGAGTTTATAGGGTATTTATTGCTGTATTGATGAAAAAAATAGCAAAAACAATCAAAAAATAAAAATTAGCAAAATTTTTCTGCAAAACGCTTGACATATTTTTTAAACGTGATAGAATAATATTCGTAGGGCGGATAAAATCGCTTTCAAACAAGAAAAAAATTTTATAAGGAGATTTTTGCAAATGACGAATACAGAAATTGCAAAAAAAGTCATCGAAGCCTTGGGCGGACGTGAGAATGTTAACAGTGTAGCTCACTGTGCGACTCGCCTTCGTGTTATGGTTAAAGATGAAGCGAAGATTAACAAAGATGCTATCGAGAGCTTGGAAAAAGTTCAAGGTGCTTTCTTTAACTCAGGTCAATACCAAATCATCTTTGGTACTGGTACAGTAAACAAGATGTACGATGAAGTCGTAGCTCTTGGTTTGCCAACTTCAACAAAAGCTGAAATGAAAGCAGAAGCTGCTAAACAAGGAAATTGGTTCCAACGTGCCATCCGTACTTTCGGTGACGTCTTCGTTCCAATCATTCCAGTTATCGTAGCAACTGGTCTCTTCATGGGGGTTCGAGGTCTCTTGAACGCACTTGGAATGACACTTCCAGAAGATGTTACAACTTACACTCAAATCTTGACTGACACAGCATTCATTATCTTGCCAGGTTTGGTTGTTTGGTCAACTTTCCGTGTATTCGGTGGTAACCCAGCCGTTGGTATCGTTCTTGGTATGATGCTCGTTTCTGGTTCACTTCCAAATGCCTGGGCTGTTGCGTCTGGTGGTGAAGTGACTGCTATGAACTTCTTCGGGTTTATCCCAGTTGTAGGTTTGCAAGGTTCAGTTCTTCCAGCCTTCATTATCGGGGTTGTCGGAGCTAAATTTGAAAAAGCTGTTCGTAAGGTTGTTCCAGATGTACTTGACCTCTTGGTAACACCGTTCGTAACACTCCTCGTAATGTCAATTCTTGGTTTGTTTGTTATCGGACCAGTCTTCCACGTTGTTGAAAACTATATCCTTCTTGGAACAAAAGCTATCCTTAACTTGCCATTTGGTCTTGGTGGTTTCTTGATTGGTGGAGTTCACCAAGTTATCGTCGTATCAGGTGTTCACCACATCTTCAACTTGCTTGAAGTTCAATTGCTTGCTGCTGACCATGTCAACCCATTCAACGCTATCATCACAGCTGCCATGACTGCTCAAGGTGCTGCAACAGTAGCCGTTGGTGTGAAAACTAAAAATCCTAAACTTAAAACACTTGCTTTCCCAGCTGCTCTTTCTGCCTTCCTAGGTATTACTGAGCCTGCTATCTTCGGGGTTAACTTGCGTTTCCGTAAACCATTCTTCCTTTCATTGATCGCTGGTGCAGTCGGTGGTGGACTTGCTTCAATCCTTGGTCTTGCTGGTACTGGTAATGGTATCACAATCATCCCTGGTACAATGCTTTACATTGGTAACGGACAACTTCCACAATACCTTCTTATGGTAGCTGTATCATTCGCTCTTGGTTTTGCTCTTACTTACATGTTTGGTTATGAAGATGAAACAGAAGTGGCTTCAGAAGCTACAACTGAACGTTTAGCTGACGAAGCAGTAACTGGTACTGTTGTTGCACCTAGCGAAGGTGTCATCCAAACACCAATCGTTGGTGACGTCGTTGCCCTTTCAGATGTTAATGACCCAGTCTTCTCAAGTGGAGCTATGGGACAAGGTATCGCTGTAAAACCTAGTCAAGATGTTGTTTACGCACCAGCTGATGCTGAAGTGACAATCGTCTTCCCAACAGGACATGCTTATGGTTTGAAAACTGCAAACGGAGCTGAAATCTTGATCCACGTGGGTATCGACACTGTTTCAATGAACGGTGAAGGATTTGACCAAAAAGTTGCTCAAGGTGACAAGGTTAAAGCTGGAGATGTTCTTGGAACATTTGACTCAGCTAAGATTGCTGCTGCAGGCCTTGATAATACAACAATGGTTATCGTGACAAACACTGCAGACTTTGCTTCAGTAAATCCAGTTGCTTCTGGATCAGTTGCTAAGGGGGATGCAATCATCGAAGTTAAAGCTTAATACTCTTCGAAAATCAAATTCAAACTGCGTCATACTCGCTTTGCCGTATGTATGTGTTACTGACTTCGTCAGTTCTATCTACAACCTCAAAGCTGTACTTTGAGCAACCTGCAGCTCGATTCCTAGTTTGTTCTTTGATTTTCATTAAGTATACTACTGTCGATTTAATAAAACAAAAAAACGAACAAATGTCATGTTTGTTCGTTTTTGATTGAATCTTAAAATTTACAGAGGAAAAACTAAAATATTGAGCAACTTTTCCTCCATGAAATATGCTATAATAGAGAAAATAAAAACTAGAGGTTTATCATGACAAAATTATATGGAAGCTTGGAAGCGGGCGGTACAAAATTTGTCTGTGCTGTCGGTGATGAAAACTTTAACATTGTAGAGAAAACACAATTCCCAACAACAACTCCTATCGAGACAATCGATAAAACTATCGAGTTCTTTTCAAAATTTGATAATCTTGCAGGTCTTGCAATTGGTTCATTTGGTCCAATTGATATCGACAAAAATTCAAAAACTTACGGTTTTATCACAACTACACCAAAACCTCACTGGGCGAATGTTGACTTGCTTGGCGCTCTCCGTCGCGCTCTAAATGTGCCAATGTACTTCACAACAGACGTAAACAGCTCTGCCTACGGCGAAGTAGTAGCACGTAATAACGCTGGGGGACGTATTGAAAACTTGGTTTACTACACAATCGGTACAGGTATCGGAGCTGGTGTTATCCAACGTGGTGAGTTTATTGGTGGTGTTGGACACCCTGAGATGGGACACTACTATGTGGCTAGACACCCGATGGATATTGAAAAAGAGTTCAAGGGTGTTTGTCCTTTCCATAAGGGATGTCTGGAAGGCTATGCAGCTGGTCCAAGTTTGGAAGCTCGTACAGGTGTTCGTGGGGAAAACATTGAACTCAACAACCCTGTTTGGGATGTTCAAGCCTACTATATCGCTCAAGCCGCGGTTAATGCTACTGTAACTTTCCGACCAGATGTCATCGTCTTTGGTGGTGGGGTTATGGCCCAACAACACATGCTTGACCGTGTACGTGAAAAATTCACATCTCTTCTCAATGGTTACCTACCAGTTCCCGATGTGCGTGACTATATCGTAACACCAGCTGTTGCAGGTAATGGTTCAGCTACACTTGGAAACTTCGTTCTTGCTAAGAGCGTAGCAAAATAAGTAAAAAAATGAGGTCGAGATTTATCTCGGCCTCTTTCTTTAGTCTTTTTCAATTTTCGTTTCCTGATGGAATATATTTTGCCAAGTTTCATGTCTGCGCCAGATACTTGTATGGATGGTGTCACCAACCTGATAGCGGATGAGTTTTGTCTTCTGACTAATGGATGTCAAGTGAAGTTCCTTGATAGCAGAGGTTAATTCTTTTTCCTCCTTATAGGCTTCCTTGTCTAGTTCTAGTCCGTCTTGGCGAATATAAATGAAATCTTCAGCCAGTAATTCTTCCAATTGATTTCCTTGGTCAATTAGTTGCTCTCTCATGAGCAATTTTTTATAGACATTATCAAGGATTTCATCCTCAGGGATTGGTGCTGGTTCGATATGAATGTCTGTATCAAAGACACCAAAGCGTTCTGATAACATTGATTCAACCTGGTCCGCAATTTCGTGACTCTCATAAACAGAGAGATCTGGGTTCATTTCCAGAGTAATGTCCAGATAAATGTTGCTTCCGTAAGTACGACCGCGTTGAGATTTGACCTTGCTAATCTTAGGAATTTCCATGATAGCTTTTTGGTAATCTTCGAGCAAGTGTTCATCAAAACCATCAGAAAGGCTGAAGGATGACTCGATAAAGATATCATAAGCAGTTTTAAGAATAAAGAAGGTAATGATAATCGCAACCAACTTATCCACGATTGGATAGTTAAAGCTACTAGCCAGGATAGCAATAGAAGTTCCAAGAGAAGTCACAGCATCTGACAAATTGTCCTTGGCTGCTGTCTTGAGAGCTTTGGACTTAGCTTGCTTGCTCAGATGGGTATTGTAGAGATAAACGGCAAACATGATGATAGCAGAGATGATTCCCAGAGTCGCCCCAAGTGGGTCAATGACCGTTTGCTCTCGGCTGAGTATCTTTTGAATGGTGTCCCGTAGAACATCAAAACCAACGTAAAACATGATGATGGAAGTGATGAGACTTGCCAAGTCCTCTATTTTCCAGTGGCCGAAGCGATGATCTCTATCTGCCGGTTGGCGAGCCAAACGAATCCCGATTAGAAGGGCCACGTTTCCGACGATATCTGAAACGTTGTTAAAACCATCGGCCACCAAACTGGATGAATGGAGGAGGTGGCCAGTTGCTAGCTTAGCTGCAGACAAGAAAAGGTAGGTCAAGATGCTTATAATAGCACCTCGTTCAGCTAATTTCAAGTTTGAAACGGATTGATTCATCTGACTCTCTTCCTAGAATTTTTGTATTCTATCATTATACTGGTTTTGTAAGGAAAATTCAAATGGAGCGCGAATAATCCCACCCCAGCACTTGAAAACTTTTGAAATTCTGATATAATAGAACTACTCAAGGGAGTAGCTGGCGGTTAACCGCGATAGTGTCGTCATTACGAATTATTTCCGGCACTATATTAAACAGCGAGACTTGTTTTTTTAAAAAACAGGTCTCTTTTTTTGTAAAAAGAGGCCAAAAAGGAGGAGACTGTTTTGTCAAAAGAACAAAATAAAGACTTGTTTTATACACAAGCCTCAGAGGAAGTCCTAAAGAACTTGGACTCATCTATCGAAGGTTTATCAACTGCTCAAGCTCAAGAACGCTTAGCGACTTATGGTCGTAATGAGTTGGAAGAGGGAGAGAAACGTAGCCTACTAGCTAAATTCCTTGATCAATTTAAGGATTTGATGATTATCATCTTGCTTGCGGCAGCGGCACTTTCTGTGATTACAGAAGGAATGGACGGTCTAACGGATGCCATTATCATCTTGGCCGTTGTTGTCTTGAATGCTGCCTTTGGGGTTTACCAAGAAGGGCAAGCAGAAGCAGCCATTGAAGCTCTGAAAAATATGTCTAGCCCGATGGCTCGTGTTCGTCGTGATGGTCATGTGATTGAGATTGACTCAAAAGAATTGGTGCCTGGGGACATCGTCTTGCTTGAAGCAGGAGATGTCGTGCCTGCAGATATGCGTTTGTTTGAAGCAGCTTCCCTTAAAATTGAAGAAGCAGCTCTTACAGGGGAGTCTGTCCCAGTTGAAAAAGATGTGACAGGACTTGTTGAAGCAGATGCTGGTATCGGGGATCGTGTTAACATGGGTTACCAAAACTCAAACGTAACTTACGGTCGTGGTATTGGGGTCGTGACCAACACTGGTATGTATACAGAAGTTGGTAAGATTGCAGATATGTTGGCTAATGCTGACGAGACAGAGACACCATTGAAGCAAAGCTTGGAACAATTATCTAAGGCCTTGACTTACTTGATTGTTGTGATTGCCGTGATTACTTTCTTGGTTGGTGTATTCGTTCGTGGTGAACATCCGTTGGAAGGCTTGATGGTTGCGGTTGCTCTTGCGGTTGCTGCGATTCCAGAAGGTCTCCCTGCCATTGTAACCATCGTTCTATCTTTGGGAACAACAACCCTTGCCAAACGTAATTCGATTGTTCGTAAATTACCAGCGGTTGAGACTCTCGGTTCAACAGAAATCATCGCGTCTGATAAAACAGGTACCTTGACTATGAACCAAATGACGGTTGAAAAAGTTTATACCAACGGTCAATTGCAAAGTGCAGCAACAGAAATTGGAGCTAGCAACAATACCCTTCGTATTATGAACTTTGCTAATGATACAAAGGTAGACCCATCTGGCAAGTTGATTGGGGACCCAACGGAAACTGCCTTGGTACAGTTTGGTCTGGACCACAACTTTGACGTCCGTGAAATCTTGCAGGATGAGCCACGTGTGGCTGAATTGCCATTTGACTCTGACCGTAAGCTCATGTCTACCATCCATAAGGAAGCAGACGGTTCTTACTTTATCGCTGTCAAGGGGGCTCCTGACCAATTGCTCAAGCGCGTGACTCGTATTGAAGTCAATGGGGAAGTTCGCCCAATCACAGAAGAAGATAAAAATGCTATCCTTGCAACTAACAAAGAATTGGCCAAACAAGCTCTTCGTGTCTTGATGATGGCTTATAAGACAAGCAATGAAATCCCAACCTTGGAATCTGAAATTGTTGAATCTGATCTCATTTTCTCTGGTTTGGTCGGCATGATTGACCCTGAGCGTCCAGAAGCTGCAGAAGCTGTTCGTGTCGCTAAGGAAGCAGGTATCCGTCCAATCATGATCACAGGTGACCACCAAGATACAGCGGAAGCAATCGCTAAACGTCTTGGTATCATCGATCCAAATGACACAGAAGATCATGTCTTCACTGGTGCTGAGTTGAATGAACTCACTGATGAAGAATTCCAAAAAGTCTTCAAGCAATACTCTGTTTATGCTCGTGTATCACCTGAGCATAAGGTTCGTATCGTGAAAGCATGGCAAAAAGAAGGTAAAGTTGTTGCCATGACAGGTGATGGAGTCAACGATGCGCCATCACTTAAGACAGCTGACATCGGTATCGGTATGGGGATTACTGGTACAGAAGTTTCTAAGGGAGCTTCTGATATGGTCCTTGCTGATGATAACTTTGCAACCATTATCGTAGCGGTAGAAGAAGGACGTAAGGTCTTCTCAAATATCCAAAAATCCATCCAATACCTCTTGTCTGCTAATATGGCTGAGGTCTTCACCATCTTCTTTGCAACCTTATTTGGTTGGGATGTGCTTCAACCAGTGCATTTGCTATGGATTAACCTGGTAACAGATACACTACCAGCCATCGCCCTAGGCGTTGAACCAGCTGAACCAGGTGTTATGACCCACAAACCTCGTGGTCGTAAGTCTAACTTCTTTGATGGTGGTGTCTTCGGAGCAATCATTTATCAAGGAATCTTCCAAACCATGCTAGTTCTAGGTGTTTATGGTTGGGCTCTTCTTTTCCCAGAGCACCAAAGTCATACTGAAATCCATGCGGATGCCCTTACCATGGCTTTTGCAACTCTCGGTTTGATCCAATTGCTCCATGCCTTTAACGTTAAGTCGGTTTACCAATCTATCTTTAAAGTGGGACTCTTTACTAACAAGACCTTTAACTGGTCTATCCCAGTTGCCTTCGTCCTCTTTGTGGTGACAATTTTGGTTCCTGGATTTAATAATCTCTTCCACGTGTCACATTTGAGTTTGACTCAATGGATGGTGGTCGCTGTAGGAGCGCTTATGATTGTAGTCCTTGTTGAGATTGTCAAAGCAGTACAACGAGCACTTGGAAAAGATAAAAACGCTATTTAAGCATTATGAAAGTCATCTTCAGATGGCTTTTTGTTTATATATAAAGATAAACTGAAATAATACTCAATGAAAATCAAAGAGTAAACTAGGAAGAGAGCCGCAGACTGTACTTGAGTACGGCAAGGTGAAGCTGACGTGGTTTAAATTTGATTTTCGAAGAGTATAATTTTGTGCTATAATCAAGGAGAACGATATGGTATGGAGGAAAGAATCTTGGAAAAGAAAATAGTAAAAGATATCTTGTTTTTGTCGCAGGTATCCCAGCCTGCTAGTCAGGAAGATTTACCCCTAGCAAAGGATTTGCAGGATACCCTATTGGTTAACCGAGAAACCTGTGTTGGACTAGCGGCCAATATGATTGGGGTACAAAAACGTGTCATTATTTTTAATATCGGAATGATTCCCATGGTTATGTTTAATCCAGTTCTCCAATCTTTTGAAGGACCATACGAGACAGAGGAAGGTTGTTTGTCTTTGACAGGTGTAAGACCAATCACTCGGTATGAACAGATTACCGTGACTTATCGGGATATCCATTGGCAAGAGCAAACCATTACCCTGACAGGTTTTCCAGCTCAGATTTGTCAGCATGAACTAGATCATTTAGAAGGTCGTATTATTTAGGCTCAAATCCTTGGTGCTACTAGAAAAATATGCTACACTAAGACTATGAAAATTCTAATCCCAACCGCAAAAGAAATGAATATCGAAATCCCTAGTTTAGAGGCTAAACCATTGCGTCCTGAAAGTCAGGCAGTGCTGGATGCATTAGCGACATATTCTGCCCAAGAGCTGGAAAGTTTTTACAAAATTTCTGCTGAAAAAGCACAAGAGGAGTATGACCATATCCAGGCCTTAAAAACTGGCACTGAAAAAAACTATCCAGCCTTGCACCTCTTTGATGGACTCATGTATCGCAACATCAAACGGGACAATCTAACCAAGGTTGAACAAGCCTATCTGGAGAAACACCTCATGATAACGTCAGCTCTTTACGGTGTGATTCCAGCCTTTGCACCGATTGCACCTCACAGACTAGACTTTTTGATGAAGCTTAAAATTGCTGGGAAAAGCCTGAAAAGTCATTGGCAGTCAGCTTATGAAGAGTCGGTGAAGGGTGAAGAACTAATCTTTTCACTCTTGTCTTCGGAATTTGAAACTGTCTTTCCTAAAGAAATCCGTGAGAAAATGGTGACCTTCAAGTTTATGGAAGAGCGAGATGGTAAACTTAAAATCCACTCTACTATTTCTAAAAAATCCCGAGGAGCCTTTTTGACAGCCTTGATGGAAGGTCAGGTAACTTCGGTTGAAGAGATTAAAAAGCTCAGCTTTGCGGGTTTCAATTATCGAGAAGACTTGTCTGGTGACAAGGAAATGGTCTTTGTAAAATAGATTGAAAATAGCGTCTGCTCTTGATTGAATCAGGGCAGGCTTTTTTATGATTTGATGCTTCTATTTTTAGTTCAGAATGGTAGGAATTTTCTCACAATTTTGGTATAATAGGACTATTAGAAAATTTCAAGGAGACAAACATGTCAGTTAAAATTGCTTTACTTGGATTTGGTACAGTAGCCAGTGGTGTACCATTCTTGCTAAAGGAAAATGGAGAAAAAATTGTTCAAGCAGCACATTCAGAAATTGAAGTAGCCAAAGTTTTGGTCAAAGACGATGAAGAGAAAGCACGCTTGCTTGAAGTAGGAAATGATTTTAATTTTGTAACAAATATTGACGAAATTTTGTCAGATAAAGACATTGCGATTGTTGTTGAGTTGATGGGACGTATCGAACCGGCAAAAACATTTATCACTCGTGCCTTAGAAGCAGGGAAACATGTCGTGACAGCCAACAAGGACCTTTTGGCTGTTCATGGTGCAGAATTGCTTGAGATTGCCAAAGCTCATAATGTTGCTCTTTATTATGAAGCAGCTGTTGCGGGAGGAATTCCAATCCTTCGTACCTTGGTTAACTCACTAGCATCAGACAAAATCACTCGTGTTCTTGGTGTTGTCAATGGAACATCTAACTTCATGATGACCAAAATGGTAGAAGAAGGCTGGTCTTATGAAGATGCTTTGGCAGAAGCCCAACGACTTGGTTTTGCTGAAAGCGACCCAACCAATGATGTGGACGGGATTGATGCAGCCTACAAGATGGTCATCCTCAGCCAGTTTGCATTTGGGATGAATGTCAAATTTGAAGATGTTGCCCACCAAGGAATCCGCAATATCACTCCAGAAGATGTGGCAGTTGCCCAAGATCTTGGGTATGTGGTTAAATTAGTAGGTTCTATCGAAGAAACAGCTTCTGGAATCGCTGCCGAGGTTACTCCAACCTTCCTTCCTAAAGCTCATCCACTCGCAAGTGTTAACGGTGTTATGAATGCGGTCTTTGTGGAATCTATCGGTATCGGCGAGTCTATGTACTATGGACCAGGTGCAGGTCAAAAACCAACTGCAACAAGCGTTGTAGCTGATATTGCCCGTATCGTTCGTCGTTTGAATGACGGCACCATTGGCAAAGCCTTTAACGAATACCATCGTGACCTTGTTTTGGCTCAGCCAGAAGATGTCAAAGCCAACTACTATTTCTCAATCTTGGCTCCAGATTCAAAAGGTCAGATCTTGAAATTGGCTGAGCTCTTTAATGCGGAAGATATCTCCTTCAAGCAAATCCTTCAAGATGGTAAGCAAGAAGGCAAAGCTCGTATTGTCATCATCACTCATAAGATCAACAAGGCGCAACTTGAAAATATTACAGCAGCTTTGAAGGGTGTAGCCGAGTTTGAACTTCTCAACACCTTCAAGGTTTTAGGAGACTAAGATGAAGATTATTGTACCTGCTACAAGTGCCAATGTGGGTCCTGGTTTTGACTCTGTTGGTGTAGCTGTAACTAAGTATCTAGAAATTCAGGTTTGTGAGGAACGTGAAGAATGGATGATTGAGCATCAACTAGGCAAATGGATTCCACGTGATGAACGTAATCTTTTGCTGAAGATTGCTCTACAAATTGTTCCAGACCTCCAACCTAGACGTCTGAAGATGGTCAGTGATATTCCTCTTGCGCGTGGACTTGGTTCTTCTAGTTCAGTCATCGTTGCAGGAATTGAGCTGGCAAATCAATTAGGGAACCTAAAATTAACGGATCACGATAAGTTGCAATTGGCGACTAAGATTGAAGGACATCCTGATAATGTTGCACCTGCTATCTATGGAAATCTGGTCATTGCAAGCTCAGTCGAGGGTCAGGTTTCAGCGGTTGTGGCGCCTTTTCCAGAGTGTGCCTTTCTAGCCTACATTCCAAATTATGAATTGCGTACTCGAGATAGTCGTGGTGTCTTGCCTAAGAAACTTTCTTATAAAGAAGCTGTTGCAGCAAGTTCTATCGCCAATGTAGCTATTGCAGCCTTGCTGACTGGAGACATGGTCAAAGCAGGACAAGCTATTGAGAGTGATCTTTTCCACGAGCGTTACCGCCAAGATTTGGTGCGAGAATTTGCGACAATTAAAAAAGTTGCCAAGAGAAACGGTGCTTATGCGACCTACTTGTCTGGCGCTGGGCCTACTGTCATGGTTCTAGCTGATCCTGATAAGATGCCTAAGATTAAGGCAGAACTTGAAAAACAACCGTTCAAAGGCAAGCTTCATGATTTGCAAGTAGACACACAAGGCGTTCGCGTCGAAGAAAAATAAATATAGCGATAGGATGGGGAAACTCTCTATTAGAGGGCTTCCTGTCCTTTTTTTGAAAATGAAACGTGGGAACTGATACTCAATGAAAATCAAAGAGCAAACTAGGAAGCGAGCTGCAGGTTGCTCAAAGCACCGCTTTGAGGTTGTAGATAAGACTGACGATATCAGTTACATATATCTACGGCGAGGCGAAGCTGACGTGGTTTGAAGAGATTTTCGAAGAGTATGAAATGTTTCCCGTGTTTATCGACCGATAGACGGTCAAGGAGGATTTGAAATGGCAGAAATATATCTAGCAGGTGGTTGTTTTTGGGGCTTAGAGGAATTCTTTTCCCGTATTTCTGGAGTGTTGCAAACAAGTGTTGGTTATGCCAATGGTCAGGTAGAAACCACCAATTATCAACTGATCAAAGAAACAGATCACGCAGAGACTGTTCAAGTTATTTATGATGAAAAGGCAGTCTCGCTTCGTGAGATTTTACTCTATTATTTCCGAGTTATCGATCCACTATCTGTCAACCAACAAGGAAATGACCGTGGTCGTCAATACCGCACAGGGATTTATTATCAAGATGAAGAGGATTTACCGACTATCAATACAGTAGTTCGTGAACAAGAACTACTCATCGGTCGTAAAATTGCAGTGGAAGTGGAGGAGCTTCGCCACTATATCTTAGCTGAAGACTATCACCAAGACTACCTCAAGAAAAATCCTGGTGGCTATTGCCATATCGATGTGAGAGATGCAGAGAAACCACTGATAGACGCTGCTAACTATGAAAAGCCTAGTCAGGCAATTTTACGAGAAAGTTTGTCAGAAGAGTCCTACCGAGTTACGCAAGAAGCTGCGACGGAAGCTCCTTTTACTAATGCTTATGACCAAACTTTTGAGGAAGGAATTTATGTCGATATCACGACTGGTGAGCCCCTCTTCTTTGCCAAGGATAAGTTTGCCTCAGGCTGTGGTTGGCCAAGTTTTAGCCGTCCAATCTCTAAAGAGCTTATCCACTACTATCAAGACTTGAGTCACGGGATGGAGCGAATTGAAGTTCGTTCACGTTCAGGAAATGCTCACTTGGGACATGTCTTTACAGACGGACCTCAGGAACTAGGTGGTTTACGCTATTGTATCAATTCTGCATCCTTACGATTCATTGCTAAGGATGAAATGGAAGAGGCTGGATATGGCTATCTACTTCCATATTTGAACAAATAAAAAAGATGGTGGTTTTTCCACCTTCTTCATTTTGAAAATAGAAGGGACACATGAAACAATTACTTTCATACTTTAAACCCTACCTCAAGGAGTCATTTCTAGCGCCCTTGTTTAAGCTGCTAGAAGCCGTTTTTGAACTCTTGGTTCCCATGGTGATAGCTGGGATTGTCGACCAATCTATCCCTCACAAAGATCAAGGGCATCTGTGGCTGCAAATGGGTCTCCTCTTTGTTTTTGCAGTTATCGGCGTCCTAGTAGCCTTAGTTGCTCAGTTTTACTCAGCCAAGGCAGCAGTAGGATTTGCCAAGGAGTTGACCAATGACCTCTATCGTCATATTCTCTCTTTGCCCAAGGATAGTAGAGACCGTTTGACGACTTCGAGTTTGGTGACGCGTTTGACTTCAGATACCTATCAGATTCAGACAGGGATTAATCAATTTTTACGCCTATTTTTAAGGGCTCCTATTATCGTCTTTGGGGCTATCTTTATGGCCTATCGTCTCTCGCCTGAATTGACCTTCTGGTTTTTGGTCATGGTTGCCATTTTGTCCTTTGTCATTGTCGTGTTATCACGCTTGGTCAATCCTCTCTATAGTATTTTGAGAAAGAAAACAGACCAGCTGGTTCAGGAAACACGCCAACAGATACAGGGGATGCGCGTGATTCGTGCCTTTGGCCAAGAAAAACGAGAAATCGAGAATTTCCAAGTACTTAATCAAGTCTATACGGCTATCCAAATGAAAACAGGCTACTGGTCCAGTCTCTTGACCCCCTTGACCTATTTGATCGTCAATGGAACTTTGCTGGTGATTAACTGGAATGGTTATATTTCTATCCAGGGAGGCTGGCTCAGTCAAGGTGCCTTGATTGCCTTAATCAACTATCTCCTGCAAATCTTGGTAGAGTTAATAAAACTAGCCATGCTCATTAATTCACTCAACCAGTCCTATATTTCTGCCAAGCGGATTGAAGAAGTCTTTGCAGAAAAGCCTGAAGATATACTGGCAGAAATTGCTCAAAAAGAAACTTCCTCGAACCAGTCCTTACGAGTTGAACACTTGAGCTTTACCTACCCAGACGCTGCTCAACCATCCTTGCGAAATCTTTCTTTTGCTATGCAACAAGGACAAGTTCTTGGAATCATCGGGGGGACTGGTTCTGGTAAGTCAAGTTTGGTACAGGTTCTACTTGGTCTTTATACGGCAGATAAGGGAAGTATTTCCCTTTATCGAGATGGACGTAGTCCTCGCAATCTTTCTGAATGGCGGTCCTGGATGGCCTATGTCCCTCAAAAGGTTGAACTCTTTAAGGGGACAATCCGTTCCAACTTGACTTTAGGCATGGAAGAGACAGTCTCTGACCAAGAGTTATGGCAGGCTTTAGAAATTGCCCAAGCCAAGGACTTTGTCAGTGAAAAGGAAGGTCTCTTGGACGCAGAGGTCCAAGCAGGAGGCCGTAATTTCTCAGGTGGTCAAAAGCAACGCTTGTCCATTGCTCGAGCAGTTTTGCGCCAAGCACCATTTCTCATCTTGGATGATGCGACTTCAGCCCTTGATACCATTACCGAGTCTAATCTTCTGAAGGCTGTTCAAGATAACCTACCAAACACCAGCTTGATCTTGATTTCCCAACGAACTTCAACCTTGAAGGTTGCTGATCAAATTCTCCTTTTAGAGAAAGGGGAGCAATTAGCGCTTGGAAATCATGAGAAATTGATGGAGACTAGCCAAGTCTATCGTGAAATCAATGCATCCCAACATGGAAAGGAGGACTAGAATGAAAGGCAAACATGCAAGTCAAACCCTTAAACGATTAGCAAAAGATTTAGCTGGCCATCCCGTCCTTCTTTTCCTGGCTTTCTTGGGTACCATTGCTCAGGTAGCCCTATCAATCTATCTACCAATCTTGATAGGACAGGTGATTGACCAAGTCCTAGTCGATGGTTCATCCCAGCTATTTTGGCAGATTTTCCTCCAGATGATTTTGGCGGTCATTGGAAATACGCTGGTACAATGGGCCAATCCTCTCCTCTATAATCGACTGATTTTCTCCTATACCAGAGATTTGCGCGAAAAAATCATTGAAAAGCTCCATCGTCTTCCGATTGCCCTTGTAGATAGACAAGGTAGTGGGGAAATGGTTAGCCGTGTAACGACAGATATCGAGCAGTTAGCAGCGGGTCTAAATATGATTTTCAACCAATTTTTCATAGGAGTTTTGATGATTTTGGTCAGCATCCTTGCTATGCTCCAAATCCATCTATTGATGACTCTCTTGGTTCTGCTCTTAACACCTCTATCTATGGTCATTTCACGCTTTATCGCTAAGAAATCCTACCATCTCTTTCAAAAGCAGACAGAGTCTAGGGGTATTCAGACTCAATTGATAGAAGAATCGCTCACCCAACAGAACATTATCCAGTCCTTCAATGCTCAGGAAGAATTTATCGAGAGACTTCATGAGGCAAATGACAACTACGCAGGTTATTCTCAGTCGGCTATCTTTTATTCATCGACAGTAAATCCTTCCACCCGTTTTGTCAATTCCCTTATTTATGCCCTACTAGCTGGTGTTGGAGCCTTGCGCATCATGGCGGGTTCTACTTTGACGGTTGGGCGTTTAGTGACCTTTTTGAACTATGTGCAGCAGTACACCAAGCCTTTTAATGATATTTCATCAGTCTTAGCTGAGTTGCAAAGTGCCTTAGCTTGTGCAGAACGTGTTTATGCTGTGTTGGAAAGTCCGGAGATTACAGAAACTGGTCTTAAAGAATTGAACAGCGACCAAGTCAAAGGAGCTATTTCCTTTAAGCATGTTTCTTTTGGCTATACTCTAGAAAAAATATTGATTAAGGACTTGTCTATTGATATTCCAGCTGGTAGTAAGGTTGCTATCGTAGGACCAACGGGTGCTGGGAAGTCTACCATCATTAATCTTCTTATGCGTTTTTACCCGATTAACTCTGGAGATATTTTATTGGATGGTCATTCCATTTATGACTATACTCGAGCTTCTCTTCGACAGCAGTTTGGGATGGTGCTTCAAGAAACTTGGCTCAAGCAGGGAACCATTCATGACAATATTGCCTTTGGTAATCCTGATGCTAGCCGAGAGCAGGTCATTGTGGCAGCCGAGGCAGCTAACGCAGACTTCTTTATCCAACAGTTGCCACAGGGTTATGATACCAAGCTTGAAAATGCAGGGGAATCCTTGTCTGTTGGTCAGGCTCAGCTCTTAACTATTGCCCGTGTCTTTCTAGCCATTCCTAAGATTCTTATCTTAGATGAGGCGACTTCATCCATTGATACCCGTACCGAGGTGCTGGTTCAGGATGCCTTTGCCAAACTCATGAAGGGGCGGACAAGCTTTATCATCGCCCACCGTTTATCGACCATTCAAGATGCAGATTTGATTCTTGTCTTGGTAGATGGTGACATTGTAGAGTATGGTAACCATCAAGAACTCATGGCGAGAAAAGGCAAATACTATCAAATGCAAAAAGCAGCAGCCTTTAGTCCAGAGTAAATAGTAAAACGTTTTTAATCCAATAAACAACAAGAAAAGTTGCCTTCGGGTGACTTTTTTGTTACAATAGCTAGAAAAATTATCCAGTATGAATACTTATATAGAAAAGGAGCCTATTGATGAAAGTCTTTCAGCATGTAAATATCGTGACTTGTGACCAAGATTTCCATGTCTACCTGGATGGTATCTTAGCTCTTGAAAATTCTCAAATCGTCTATGTCGGTCAGGAAAATCAAGAAATTCTCAAGCAAGCAGATCAAATCATAGACTATCAGAGTACTTGGATTATGCCTGGTTTGGTTAACTGTCATACCCATTCTGCCATGACAGGCTTGAGAGGGATTCGTGATGATAGCAATCTCCACGAATGGCTAGAAGACTATATCTGGCCAGCAGAAGCAGAATTTACACCAGAGATGACTACAAAAGCCGTCAAAGAGGCGCTAACAGAGATGCTCCAATCAGGAACGACAACATTCAACGATATGTACAATCCCAATGGTGTGGAGATAGAGAAGATTTATGAGGTGCTCAAGGCATCCAAGATGCGTTGCTATTTTTCTCCAACTCTCTTTTCTTCAGACATGGAGACGACAGACGAGACTATAGCAAAAACTCGTGCTGTCATCGGGACAATCAAAGGCTATCAGGATCCCAATTTCAAGGTTATGGTGGCTCCTCATTCGCCCTACAGTTGTAGTCGAGAATTGTTAGAGGCTAGTTTGAACCTAGCAAAAGAAGAAAACATTTCCCTTCATATCCATGTAGCAGAAACACAGGAAGAGTCAGGAATTATCCTGAAACGCTATGGTAAACGCCCAATAGCCTTTCTAGATGAACTTGGGTATTTAGATCATCAGGCTGTATTTGCTCACGGTGTTGAGTTAAATGAAGCAGAAATTACCCGCTTGGCAGATTCGAGAGTCGCTATCGCCCACAATCCTATCAGCAACCTCAAACTAGCCTCAGGGATTGCACCAGTCGTCCAACTTCAAAAGGCAGGAGTGCCAGTCGGGATTGCGACTGACTCAGTTGCTTCTAACAATAACCTCGATATGTTTGAGGAAGGACGCACGGCAGCACTTTTACAGAAAATGAAGAGTGGTGATGCTAGCCAATTTCCAATTGAAACTGCCCTCAAGGCACTGACAATCGAGGGTGCTAAGGTGTTAGGAATGGAAGATGAGATTGGTAGCCTGGAAGTCGGCAAACAAGCAGATTTTCTCGTCATTCAACCCCAAGGAAAAATCCATCTCCAACCTCAAGAAAACATGCTCTCTCACCTCGTTTATGCCGTCAAATCCAGTGATGTTGATGATGTTTACATTGCAGGTGAGCAAGTCGTGAGAGCTGGGAAGGTACTAACAGTAGATTTATAAAGTGATTTTTTTCAAAAAAATTTTTAAGCTAGGTCAGTATCGACTTGACCTCGTTTGCTCTAACAAGTTTATTGATTGAGTATTTATTGTGTAGGCTGTATAGAAAAAGAAGACCTTACGAGTCTTCTTTTTGTTGCATAATATTTAATCTGAACACTTTTGAGAGGGATACAGACCTTTATCCTCTTTTAATCCTTGCACGAACTAGGTCAAGTGCATAATGAAGTGTTTTATCTTTGATAATAAAGAGGGTGATAGCGTAATAAGTATTCTATACTAGATAGTAATCGATAACCCAACGCCATTCTTTTGATAAAATTTTTGAAATCTTGTATAATAGATAGAACTGAAAGTATGAGGTTACGAACTATGAAAATGAAACAAATCAGTGATACGACTTTAAAAATCACCATGTCTTTAGAAGATTTGATGGATCGTGGAATGGAAATCGCAGACTTTCTCGTTCCACAAGAGAAAACAGAAGAATTTTTCTACGCAATCTTGGATGAGTTAGAGATGCCAGACAGTTTCTTGGATACGGGCATGCTTAGCTTCCGAGTAACACCTAAGCCAGACAAGGTTGATGTTTTTGTGACAAAATCTAAGATCGACCAGAATTTAGATTTTGACGATTTGGCAGATCTTCCTGATATGGATGAGTTGGCTAAAATGTCTCCAGATGAGTTTTTAAAAACCTTGGAGAAAACCATGGCAGAAAAAACTAAAGATGATATTGAAGCCATTCAATCTTTAGAGCAGGTTGAAAAGGAAGAAGAAGCAGCGCTTGATGAAACCCTCGAAGTAGAAGAAGGAAAAAGAGAGCCTTATATCTACTACATCTTACGTTTTGACGATTTATCTAGTTTGGTTTCTTTTGCCAAAACGGTTGACTACCAAATGGAAACTTCAGAACTCTACAAGATGAATGACCAGTACTATCTGACAGTCTTAGTTGATGTAGAAGATCAACCTAGCCTTTATCCAGCTTGGTTGTTGGCACGTATGCGAGAATTTGCGGATGATAGTGATATCAGTCGTTCTGTCCTACAAGAATATGGGCAACTACTCATCAATCATGATGCTGTCCAAGGACTCCAAAAAGTTTAATCTATAAAAAACAGAGAAGCTACCCTTCTCTGTTTTTGTAAAATCTAGTTTTTAAAATTTTGGATACAGTTTGTATCCAAAAAATATATATATTATAATTTGAGGGTAAAATTAAAGTTTTAGCATAATTTCATGAAAATTTTCTGAATCATCATCTGAAGCTATAAGTATGAAAAAGTGCCTAAAAAATAAGCAAAGTAGTAGCTTTAATAAAAGAAATGGGGTAGAATGGTAGAAGTTGCTTTTCGGTAGTTTATAATCGAATTGACTGACAAATCTTTTAGGTGTAAATGTTATTACATCAATGATTTTACTAAACTATTATATTTTTTTTGTTTTCAAAGTATAATTTATCTTATATTTGAAACTAGATGAATTTGAATCAGTTTTTAAAAAGAGCCCTCATATAGTTTTTGAATCCTAGCAAATGGTATTCCTATGCCTTCCAATCTTGCTAAAATTGATGAAAAACGATATGATAGAATGAAAAAAAGCGAGGTGAAATATGGACCAAAGACGGATTCAAACAGAAACACAGCAGATACTTGAAGATGTATTAGACAAGGCTTCTTTACAGGAGGGAGCACTATTTGTCTTGGGTTTGTCTTCGAGTGAAGTGCTGGGAGGACACATCGGAAAAGATTCGAGTCAGGAAATCGGTGAACTTATTGTCAAGACTATGTTGGAACTGTTGACGGCTAAGGGAATTCACCTGGCTGTTCAAGGTTGTGAACATGTCAATCGGGCTTTAGTTGTTGAACGAGAAGTAGCTATAAAACATCAGTTGGAGATTGTGAGTGTACTCCCGACCTTACATGCAGGAGGTTCTGGTCAATTGGCCGCCTTCCGCTATTTGAAGGATCCCGTGGAGGTCGAATTTATCAGGGCAGATGCTGGTCTAGACATTGGTGATACAGCTATCGGTATGCATATCAAACATGTTCAGGTACCCATTCGACCAGTCTTAAGAGAGATTGGTCAGGCTCATGTAACGGCACTTGCTAGTCGACCAAAACTCATTGGAGGGGCGCGTGCTCAATATCCAATAGATCATATTAGGAAGATATAAAATGAATACTAGAAAAATGCAGTTTGAGAGAGTCATTAAATACTCTATTCGGAAGTTCTCGGTTGGTGTCGGTTCTGCGGTTATCGGGACATTTCTTTTGGGGGCAAATAACTTTTTAGTTGAAACTGTTTCAGCTAACGAAGTGGCAACACCCAACCAAGTTCATTACCGTTATTTGGCTGAACAAGAATTGACAGAAGCAGAAAAAGCTTTGATCCATCACGAACTCCCTTCGGATTTAAAACAAGATGATGTTGTCTATCTTGTTTACAGAAAGAAGGAAGTGAATTCTCAACAATTACCGAACACTGGAAGCAAGGAGTTAGCACTGGCAACTCTTGGATTTGCAACAGCGTCTATGGTTGTTGTGGTGATGTCTAAAAAACACCGCAATAAAATGTTGGGTATTCTCTTTATTGGAGCTCTAGGTGGTAGTTACTTTATCCCTCAGTCAGCTCAAGCCTTTGAGAATAAAATCTTGGTGTCCTTCAACCAAACGATTGCAGCAAGTAGTCAAGAGGACTTGGCAAAAGGTGTTATTCAAATCGAAGGATACGAATACATCGGTTACTTTAAAGCATCAGACTTCCAAGACCAACCAGAGCAAATGACGACTGCTAAGGGAACTCAAGAAGAAGGCCATGAAGGCGAATCTTTGGTTCAACCAGAGTTGCCAGCCTACACCGGCGAGCTTAGTGCAAAAGGCACTCAAGAATCAGGCCACGAAGGTGAGTCCTTAGTTCAACCAGAGTTGCCAGCCTACACCGGCGAGCTTAGTGCAAAAGGCACTCAAGAATCAGGCTACGAAGGTGAGTCCTTAGTTCAACCAGAATCCCCAGCTTACACAGGTGAGATTAGTACTAAAGGAACGCAAGAATCAGGCCACGAAGGTGAGTCCTTAGTTCAGCCAGAATTGCCAGCCTACACCGGTGAAATTAACGCCAAAGGAACGCAAGAATCAGGCCACCAAGGTGAATCTTTGGTTCAACCAGAGTTGCCAGCCTACACAGGCGAGATTAGTGCTAAAGGAACACAAGAAGAGGGTCATGAAGGCGAATCTTTGGTTCAACCAGAATTACCAGCCTACACAGGCGAGATTACAGCCAAAGGCACCCAAGAAGAAGGCCACGAAGGCGAATCTTTGGTTCAACCAGAGTTGCCAGCCTACACCGGTGAGATTAGTGCTAAAGGCACCCAAGAAGAAGGCCACGAAGGTGAATCTTTGGTTCAACCAGAGTTGCCAGCCTACACCGGTGAGATTAGTGCCAAAGGCACCCAAGAAGAGGGTCACGAAGGCGAATCCCTAGTTCAGCCAGAATTACCAGCCTATACAGGCGAACTTAGCGCTAAAGGCACCCAAGAAGAAGGCCATGAAGGCGAATCCTTAGTTCAACCAGAGTTGCCAGCCTACACGGGTGAGATTACAGCTAAAGGTACACAAGAAGAAGGCCATGAAGGTGAATCTTTGGTTCAACCAGAATCCCCAGCTTATACAGGGGAGATTACAGCTAAAGGTACGCAAGAAGAGGGCCACCAAGGCGAATCCTTGGTTCAGCCAGAAGCTCCAGCCTACACCGGCGAGCTTAGTGCAAAAGGCACTCAAGAATCAGGCCACGAAGGTGAGTCCTTAGTTCAACCAGAATCCCCAGCTTACACAGGTGAGATTAGTACTAAAGGAACGCAAGAATCAGGCCACGAAGGTGAGTCCTTAGTTCAGCCAGAATTGCCAGCCTACACCGGTGAAATTAACGCCAAAGGAACGCAAGAATCAGGCCACGAAGGTGAGTCCTTAGTTCAACCAGAATCCCCAGCTTACACCGGTGAGATTAGCACTAAAGGCACGCAAGAATCAGGTCACGAAGGTGAATCTTTGGTTCAGCCAGAGTTGCCAGCCTACACCGGTGAGATTAGTGCTAAAGGCACCCAAGAATCAGGCCACGAAGGTGAATCCCTAGTTCAACCAGAGTTGCCAGCCTACACGGGTGAGCTTACAGCCAAAGGTACTCAAGAAGAAGGTCACGAAGGTGAACCCTTAGTTCAACCAGAATTGCCAGAGTATACAGTAGCTGAAGCAACTATTACAGAAACTGAAACAGTAGCAGTTCCATATACAAAGGAGTATGTAGCTGATGATACTCGTTACACTGATGAAGAAACAGTGATTCAAAATGGTCAAGCAGGAAGTCAGCTGATTCATCGTGTCTATAAGACAGTCAATGGCCAAAAAGTTGGGGAGCCAATCAGCACAAGTACTGAAACTGTTAAGGCTCCAGTAAACGAAAAAATTAGTCGTGGTACCAAGGCTATTGAAGGTCAAGTTGAAGAAGTTTCATTTGAAGAAATTCCTTTCGAGACAAGAACAGAAGTAGACAGCACTCTTCCGAAGGGAACAGAAGTTGTTGCTCAAGCTGGTCAAAATGGTAAGAAAAAGATTACCAAAGTCTATAAGACTCTTAAGGGCGTGAAAACTGCAGATGCTCCAACGATTTCAGAGGAAGTTGTTGAAGCAGTTCAAGATCGTATCATCAAAAAAGGTGATCAAATCCTGACTGAGCCAACGTTGACACTTACTCAAATTGATAAAGAAGAGTTAGAGCGTAGTGCCAAGGTTCGTTACCAATTGGTGAAACCAACAGGTGTAACCATTAAATCTCTTGAAGTTGTTTTGAAAGATGGAGACACTAGCCTTCAAACAGTCAATATGTCTGAGGGAGACCTGACTGCTAATCTTACAAACTTGAAATACTACAAGGACTACAAGATTGCGACTAAGATGGTTTACGATCGTGGAAATGGGAATGAAGAAGTAGTTCTCACGGAAGAACCACTGCGCCTTGATCTCAAAAAAGTCGAAGTCAAAAACATTAAGGAAACAAGCCTTATCAGTGTTGATGACCAAGGTGTAGAAACTGATAATAGTCTCTTGTCAGCAAAACCATCAGATGTTAAACCTTATTACTTGAAAGTGACTACTCATGATAACAAGGTGACAAAACTTGCTGTTGATAAGATTGAAGAAGTCACAGTTGATGGTAAAGCATTGTTCAAAGTCACTGCTAAAGCACCAGACCTAGTTCAACGTAACTCAGATAATCAGTTTACAGAGGAATATGTCCATTACTTTGCTAAACCAAAAGCCCATGAAGGTGATGTTTATTACGATTTCAATGACCTTGTAAAAGCAATGCAGGCCAATCCTACTGGTACCTTTAAGCTTGGTAGCAGTATGAATGCAAGTAACGTACAACCAGCTGGCAAGTCTTATGTAACCAATGCCTTCAAGGGAACATTGGAAAGTACAGAAGGCAATAAATTTGCCATCCATAACATTACGAGACCATTGTTTGGTAACATTGAAGGTGGTACTGTCAAGAATCTCTTGCTTGAAAATGTCAACATTGACATGCCTGGATTTGATCGAGTAGCACCAATCGCAAATGTTATCAAAAATAATGCGACTGTCGAAAATGTTAAAGTAACAGGTAATGTTATCGGGGGCAACGATGTAGCTGGTATTATCAATAAAATTGATGGTAGTGGTAAGGTAAGTAATGTTGCCTTTATCGGTAAGATTCATGCTGCTGGAAATAAAGGTTGGTACTTAGCAGGTGTTCTAGGTGAAAACTGGAAAGGTATCGTAGAAAAAGCCTACGTTGATGCTGAAATTACTGGTAACAAGGCAAAAGCTGCAGGATTAGTTTATTCTTCTCAAAATGGTGGAGATAACAATACACTAGGAAGAGAAGGTGTCCTCAGAAATTCAGTTGCTAAAGGTTCTATCGAGCTGAAAGAAGCTGTTCAATCTGGTGGCTTGCTGGGTACCAACTGGGCCTTGGGTGCTATTGAAGACAACATCACCATGATGAAAGTTAAAACAGGTGAAATGGTGTTCGGTCACTCGGATATTGACGCAGATGATTACTTCACGTATTCAAGAACAAAACGTAACTTCAGTGTTGAGGGTGTAAGTGAGGGGAATAAATCTTATAAGAATTCTCGCAAGATTCCTAGCATCTCACAAGAAGAAGCTGACAAGAAGATTGAAGCAATGGGAATCACTGCTGATAAATTTGAAAGCACCAAACCTGTTGAAGACAAACTCAATAACATTGTCAACAAAGCTGATCAATACAAAACAATCGATGGTTACGACGACTCTCGTGAACTTGCCTACCGTAATATTGAAAAATTACAACCATTCTACAATAAAGAGTGGATTGTTAACCAAGGAAACAAATTGGCTGCAGGAAGTCCTCTCTTGACCAAGGAAGTCTTGTCCGTTACTGCTATGAAGGGTAATGCCTTTGTGACAGAATTGGCTGACGCTGACCATATTATGGTTCATTATGGCGATAAGACCAAAGACATCTTTACTGTTTCGCTGAAAGACTCTAAGGTCAAACAAGTCAAAGAGTACAGCATTGCTGGACTTGGAGAAGTTGTTTACACTCCGAACATGGTTGACAAAGACCGCAGTGATCTCATCAATGCTATCGTTGAAAAATTAAGCCCAGTAGAATTGCAATCAGATCCTATCTATACACACCTAGGTAGAACTGGTCCAAACAAAGTAAATGCGATTAAGAACCTTTACCTGGAAGAAACTTTCAAAGAAGTCAAGGATAATCTGGCTAAATTTGTCAAACAGTTGGTTGAAAATGAAGATCATCAATTAAATACAGATGAAGCTGCTAAACGTGCCCTCATCAAGAAAATCGATGATAAGAAAGCTGCTGTTCTTCTTGGTTTGTCTTATCTCAATCGTTACTACGGAGTTAAGTTTGATAACTTCAATATCAAGCAACTCATGTTGTTCAAACCAGACTTCTACGGTAAGAACGTCAATGTATTAGACCGTTTGATTGAAATCGGTTCTTCTGAAAACAATATTAAAGGTGAACGTACACAGGATGCATTCAGAGAGGTTATTGCAAAGAATACTCGCTCAGGTAATTTAATCGACTTCTTGGCTTACAATATGGAACTCTTCACATCTGATACAAACCTCAATGATTGGTTTATCCATTCAACAGAAGGTAAGGTTTATGTTGTTGAAAAACAATCACGTGAGGAAGGCCTTAAGTCTGCTAAATACAGAGCATTTGATAACCTATCTAGAGGATATCACCAGAAGATGATCCTTCCACTCTTGAACTTGACAGATACGGAAGCATTCTTAATTTCAACATATAACACACTATCATTTGGTACTGCCAATAAGTATGGTAAATCAATGGCTGATGTGAAACCTGAGATAGACTTGGCTGCAAGTAGACACATTAACTATCTGGACTTCTGGTATCGTCTAGCCAATGATAATGTTAAGAACCTTCTTGCGAAAGATATCGTAACACCTGTATGGGAAGGATATAAGGTTTGGGGACATGAATGGCCATCTTGGATGGATAGATATGGTAACTTTGATGATGGTAAGGGAATCTACGCGCCAGTTCGTGAATTATATGGACCAGTAGGTGAATACTATGGTCACAATGGAGCTATGGCAGGAGCTTACGCTACGTATTACGATAATAAAAATGATAATCGTCATAAGGTCGTATTTGTCATGTCTGATATGCTGACAGAATATGGTGCTTCAGCCTTCACTCACGAGACTACTCACGTCAATGACCGCGTTGCATATTTTGGTGGACATGGTCACCGCGAAGGAACCTTTGTTGAGGCATTTGCTCAAGGTATGTTGCAATCAGCTGCAACACAAGGTCACCAAGGTGAATATGGAGCATTGGGATTGAATATGGCATTTGAACGTCCAAACGATGGTAATCAATGGTACAACACCAATCCAAATGACCTTAAATCTCGTGAAGAAATCGATCGTTACATGAAAGGTTTCAATGATACGCTCATGCTTCTTGATTATCTTGAAGGAGAAGCTGTACTTGATAAACACAGCAAAGAACTGAACAATGCTTGGTTCAAGAAGGTTGACAGACAATTACGTAACGCTAACACCAAACACCAATTTGATAAAGTACGTCCTTTGAATGATGCTGAAAAAGCAATTCAATTAAATACTGTGAATGATTTGGTGATGAATAACTTTATGACTAATCGTGGTCCAGGTAATGGTGTCTACAATCCATCCGACTTCGGTTCTGCCTATGTCAACGTGCCAATCATGACTGGTATTTACGGAGGAAACACCAGCGAAGGTTCTCCAGGTGCGATGTCATTCAAACATAACACTTTCCGAATCTGGGGTTACTTCGGCTATGAAAAAGGATTTGTCGGTTTTGTATCGAATAAATACAAACAAGAATCTAAAAAAGCTGGTAAAGAGACTCTAGGTGATGACTTCATCATTAACAAGATTTCTGAAGGAAAATTCAACAATCTTGAAGATTGGAAGAAAGCATACTTCGAAGAAGTAGTGACTAAGGCTAAAAAAGGGCTTCATTCTATTGAAATTGATGGTAAGACATACAATAGCTATGAAGACTTGAAACGTGCATTTGCTGAAGCAGTTGATAAAGATAAGGCTACTCTAAGTAACGGATCTGTCAAATTTGATAATACCGTATCACTTAAAGAAAAAGTCTTCAAGAAACTTCTTCAACAAACAGATAGCTTTAAAACTTCAATCTTTAAATAATCCAAAGCTCTCATCTGCTTAGCAGGTGGGAGTTTTTATAATCAAGAAGCTTAATGATTTTCCAAACAGATTCTAAGTATTTTTATCAAGGTAGGTATATAATAGAACTACAAAGTGAATATCTATATTCATATAACAAAAAAGAAGGTGATGAAGATGAAAACATGGCAAGCAACTGTATTGATCTGCACTAGTTTGTTTTGTCTATCAGCTTGTAACAATCAGATGGAGAACCAAGCTGATAAGCAAAATGGAGACAAACAAGTGCAAGTTAGCTCTCAGGTAGCAAAAAAAGGAGAAGTAGTTCCAGATTTTGAACTCACGGGAGTTGATGGGAAAAACTACCATCTATCTGATTATAAGGGTAAAAAGGTCTATCTCAAATTTTGGGCATCTTGGTGCTCTATTTGTCTAGCCAGCCTCCCTGATACCGATGAGCTGGCTAAAGAAGAAAGCGATGACTATGTTGTTTTGACAGTCGTTTCTCCTGGTCAAAAAGGAGAGCAAGCAGAAGAAGCCTTCCAAAAATGGTATCAAGGATTGGACTATAAAGATATACCAGTATTGTTAGACCCTTCGGGACAACTTTTGGCGAGTTACGGAGTTCGTTCTTATCCGACTCAGGCTTTTATAGTCACTTAGTTTATAAAATACATGTTATAATAAAGCTATGGCATATAGTACAGATTTTAAACAACGAGCATTAAATTACATCAAAGAGGGACACAGCCATGTCGAGGCATCCAAAGTTTT